>NZ_JAWOQQ010000009.1:0-217393 GCF_033337405.1 Vibrio sp. YT-16 | reverse complement strand
CGAACGCGTCTGAAGCGGAAACGCAAGTAGAGTTGGGTCTTAATCTCGGCGATACCGAAGTCGGTGACTTAGGCACCCTAGAATACAACACGGGAAGTGGTTGGGTGACAGTGCCAAACGATGGGGTAGTAACGGTGCCAGCAGGGCAAACTGAGTTTGATGTGCGTATCGCTTCCATTGATGATGCGGTGTACGAAGGCCCTGAAGATTTCAGTGTGACGGTGACTGGCATTGGCGCAGTGCAAGGCAGCGATACGGGAACGGCAACGATAGTGGACGACGGCACGGGTCCAGGCTCTGATCCGGATGATGACCGTCCAAGCGTGACAATTTCAGATGCTGGCACCATTAATGAGGGTGACACAGCGAACTTCAAAGTGACGCTATCGAACGCGTCTGAAGCGGAAACGCAAGTGGAATTGGGTCTTAATCTTGGCGATACCGAAGTTGGAGATTTGGGCACCCTAGAATACAACACGGGAAGCGGTTGGGTTGCATTGCCAAACGATGGCGTAGTAACGGTGCCAGCGGGGCAAACTGAGTTTGATGTGCGCATTGCTTCTATTGATGATGCGGTGTACGAAGGCCCTGAAGATTTCAGTGTGACGGTGACTGGCATTGGCGCAGTGCAAGGCAGCGATACGGGAACGGCAACGATAGTGGACGACGGCACGGGTCCAGGCTCTGATCCGGATGATGACCGTCCAAGCGTGACAATTTCAGATGCTGGCACCATTAATGAGGGTGACACAGCGAACTTCAAAGTGACGCTATCGAACGCGTCTGAAGCGGAAACGCAGGTGGAACTGGGTCTTAATCTTGGCGATACCGAAGTTGGAGATTTGGGCACCTTAGAATACAACACAGGCTCCGGTTGGGTTGCAGTGCCAAACGATGGCGTGGTAACGGTGCCAGCTGGGCAAACCGAATTTGATGTGCGCATTGCTTCCATTGATGACGCCGTTTATGAAGGCCCTGAAGATTTCAGTGTGACAGTAACCGGCATTGGCGCAGTACAAGGCAGTGATACGGGTACGGCAACGATAGTGGACGATGGCACGGGTCCGGGCCCTGATCCGGATGATGACCGTCCAAGCGTGACTATTTCAGACGCTGGCACCATCAATGAGGGTGAGACAGCGAACTTCAAAGTGACGCTGTCGAATGCCTCCGAGTCCACTGTTCAAGTCGAGCTAGGCCTGAACTTAGGTGACACCGAAGTTGGAGACTTAGGCACCTTAGAATACAACACAGGCTCCGGTTGGGTTGCAGTACCAAATGATGGCGTGGTAACGGTGCCAGCTGGGCAAACCGAATTTGATGTGCGCATTGCTTCCATTGATGACGCCGTTTATGAAGGCCCTGAAGATTTCAGTGTGACAGTAACCGGCATTGCCGCAGTACAAGGCAGTGATACGGGTACGGCGACGATTATTGATAATGATGCTCCTCCTTCTATTTCAAATGTTGTGAATGCAGTTGTTTCGGAAGAAGGTTTAGCTAATGGTATCCCTGATAATACAGGATCACCTTCAGACACCACTAACTCCGCAAGTTTCTCAGGAACATTCACAGTTGCCGATCCAGACACGGCGAATGTTTCAGTGGTATTGGCAGGCCCTAACAACCTAACATCAGGAGGGGAGCCTATATCGTGGACGTGGGACAACAGTACTCAAACGCTGACTGCGAAAACTGCTCACCTGAGCGTTGTTGCTACTGTTGTGCTGAGCGAGCCTTCAGCTTCAGGTCAAGGCTCTTGGGGCTATACTATTACTCTGTTTGAGCCACTTGATCATCCTGTTAATGATGTGGAAGACATCATCAACTTTGATTTACAGATTTCTGTAAGTGATGGACAAACAACAACATCTCAAAGCTTAAATGTGGCCGTTGAAGATGATTGCCCATACGTGCCTGTGGTTGTTCAACCCGTCGATGTGTCGCTTACTGGTGCACCTAACGTTCTGACAGGGCGCATAGATTTTGCAGGAAGTGAGGCAGACGCAACCAGTCGAACATTTGGGGATGTTGTTGTGACTGCAAACGGTTTTGTGTCTGACGAATCTGTGATGCTGGGAACAGCTGAAATCAATCAATCATCAGAAGGGATTGGCGTTAAAAGTTCTGGTAACAACGGCTTCCAATTAGAAAACGAAGTCGATTATCGATTCGCGGGTAATGAGGGTGTATCAGAGCAGTTAATCATAGACTTAGGCAATAAAGTTGCTTACGGAGCAGAAATAGAATTTGAGAAAATGTTTGGTGGTGAACTTGAGAAAGGAATCGCATCTTTTTATAGAGATGGTGTATTAATTGCTCAGCAATCGTTCAGCTCTGACGCAAGCAGTGGTGATTACGCGGCAAATTTCAATGTTCAACAGGGAGGCTTTGATAAAATCATCCTCGAGGCGACCAGTAATGGCAATGGCCCGGATACTGAAGACAACAGTGACTTTACCGTTAAATCAATAACCTTTACAGGTGCGTACTCTGGCGTGCCAATTGCTAGTGCGGATGGGAACCTCGGTGCTGTATATGGAGCTGATGGCCCTGGTTCTATAGTCTTAAATGGAGGTGAGGCTGGTTTAGAGACTCTAGATGGTAAAGACGTGTTGATATACGTCGATCCACAAAACTCTAATAGACTGATTGCAGAGGCTGATGGAGAGCTTGCATTCGAAGTTCAACTTACACCTAGCACTGGAAAGTGGGAGTTCTTCCAATACTTGCCTTTGACCTCACCTTATGGCGATGGGGATATCGATTTTAACTACACGATTACTGATAATGATGGTGACAGTAAAACGGGGTACTTTTCTGTCAACCCTTACGCCCCACCAATCGTAGAAGGTGTAACTCTAAACGTTTCTGAGGAAGGCTTAAGCAACGCCATTGCTGATGACTCTGCTCTAAACGGCTTTGATGACACAACTGACTCGAGTACTGATGTAGAACAATTGACGCTGGGTCAAACCGTTGATTCTGTTACGCTCAGTGAACCATCTACAGCTCTTACTAGTAACGGTATCTCTGTAACGTGGACGTTATCAAATAACGACCAAATGCTTATCGGTTCAGCGAACGGTGAAGAGGTTATCAAAATATCAGTCAATGATACTGGAGTGGTATCTACGGAGCTTCTTGGTCCGATTGATCACTCCAACCCATCTGGAGAAGACACCTTAAATATTGAGGTGCCTGTGCTTGTCTCGAATGCTCGTGGTCTTACTAACTCCACAACGGTCAACGTTATTGTGGAAGATGACTCACCAGATTCTGCATCTATTATTCACGATGTAGTTGCAGAAACTAAAGAAAGTGCCAACGTTCAGCTCATAATGGATGTCTCGGGTTCTATGCGAACGGATAATCGCTTGCAGATAATGAAAGATTCGGCAACTCAGTTATTGAATCAATATGAGTCTATCGGTCAAACGCGAGTTCAAATTATTACTTATAGCAGTACAGCATCCACTTACGCTATAGGTGCTGCGACGTGGCTGACGGTCGAGGATGCCAAAGCGTATATTGAGACGCTAACTGCGGGTGGCGCGACTAACTATAACAACGCGCTAAATGAAGCAAAACAGTCATGGGATGATGTAGGTAAGTTAACCAGTGCGTCGAATGTTAGTTACTTCTTGTCAGATGGTCAGCCAAACCCTGCGTCATCATTTATAAACGACGCTCGCGAGCAGAGTTGGATTGATCACCTAACCGATCCTGATAATCAGATAACAGCCCTAGCGTATGGTATGGGCGTTAATCTTATGCCGGAGCAATTAGATCGCGTAGCATATGATGGCTTTTTGAATCAAGACCTTGATGGTGTTGTGGTTCCTGACGTAACTCAATTACCTCCGGTTATGTTGCAGTCAGTGATTCAACCTGTTGGGGGGAACTTGATGTATACCACTTCTCCAGATACAGGTATTGGTGCAGATGGTGGTTATATTAGCGAAATAGAACATGACGGTGTCACTTATTCGTTTGATGGTTCAGACCTAATAGTAACTGACAATAACGATGGTATTTCGCATGCATTTGACGACACAACGATGCAGCTTACTATCTATATCGACAGCAAACATACTCTGGAAATCGACCTAAACGATGGTGCGTATGCATTTTATGGTGCGGTGGGTGATACAGTTGAAACGTTAGACTTCGATTATGTATTGACGGATAACGATGGCGATCAAAGTGAGAATACCCTGCAATTCATTATTGATGAAAACGGAGGAGTAAATGCTTCAAGTAATGGCTCTGCAAATATTATTGAAGCTGAAGTAGATGTAAGTCATGACATCTTGATCGGTAATGATAACGAGGCAGATGTCTTTAAATGGGTCAACGACTCCTTGGATACAGGAACAGATCTAATTAGAGGTTTTGAGAGAGATTTGGACACCTTAGATCTGAGTGAAGTAGTTGAAGATGCAGGGCACAATACGATAGAAGAACTTCTTAATAGTATTGACTTGAACATTGATGGCGATGACTTATCTCTAGAAATAACCCATAACGATGGAAACTCAATTCAAACTATCGTAATAGAAAACGGGGCGACAGAGTTTAGTGATTTAATCGTGGGAAATGCGGACTTTGAGAGAGATGTGTTATCCGCACTAACTAAGGTTAACTTAGAGCCATAATGAAAAAGGGCCAGTAGGCCCTTTTCTTCTGCTTTGTCTTACTTATTCGTAGCCTAAAGCACTTTACATGCAAAACCTTTTAAGTAGAAGCCTTCTGGATATGCTGTATCGGTTGGGTGGTCAGCGGCTTGCTCAAAACGCTCCACAAACTTTACTTGGCGGTTAGCGTCTACGGCTGCATCAGCGATGATTTTCTGGAACAGAACTTGATCCATCAAGCCAGAGCACGAGTAGGTCAGTAGCGTGCCGCCCGGTTTTAGAATTTGCATTGCTAGCATGTTGATGTCTTTGTAACCACGACATGCGCCGTTTAGTTGTGCTTTGCTCTCTGCGAACTTCGGTGGGTCCATGATCACAACATCGAACTGAGTTCCTTGATCACGATACTCACGAAGCAGCTTAAACACGTCTGCATTTAGGAAGACGGCACGCTTCTTCGAAATATCAAACTCGTTTAGTTCTGCGTTGAATTTTGCGGTATCTAAAGCAGGTTGTGACACGTCAGCGTTAATCACACGCTTTGCATCACCTTTTAGAGCGTAAAGTCCGAAGCCACCAGTGTAAGAGAAGCAGTTAAGAACTTCTTTGCCTTTCATATATTTCATCGCTTGCTGGCGACTATCACGTTGATCTAGGTAGAAACCTGTTTTGTGTCCGCCAACGATATCTACACTAATCTTTACGCCATTTTCTTCGATGACGACCGATTTAGGTGGCTCTTCGCCGTGCAAGACGCCCGTGATCTCTTTTAAACCTTCTTTTTTACGAACGGCCACGTCAGAGCGCTCGTACACATTACAATCAGGGAAGCACTCAACCAGAGCGTCAACAATAGCCTGCTTATTGTGTTCTGCGCCAGCACTGAGAAGTTGGCACACAAAGAAATTTTGGTAACGGTCGATCGTAACGCCTGGTAAGCCGTCAGACTCTGCTGCGATAAGGCGATAACCCGTAAGGCCATCACGTTCGATAATGTCTTCACGAAGAAGTTGTGCGTCTTTAAGTCGTTTAACGAAAAACGCGGTGTCGATTTCTTCTTTATCAAAACTCCAAATACGAGCACGAATTTGTGAAGCTGGCGAATATGCCGCCTTAGCTAGCCATTTACCGTCGTGAGTGAATACATCAACCGTTTCGCCAAGAGCAGGTTCGCCCTCAACTTTGTTGATGCCTCGAGAGAAGATCCAAGGGTGCTTGCGCTTGACCGATTTCTCACGACCTTTAACCAAATAGATAGCAGCTGTCATTTCATTAGCTCTTGTTGAATTTTGAAAGGGGCGTATTGTCCGGGATGTGAATGGTAAAAGCAATATCCCTCGGCAATCCAGTACATTGTAGTGACTTTTAAATACAAAAAAGGTCACTAAAGTGACCCTTTTATTTGAATTTGCTGTAACAGATTCCGTTGCTATGCTTTAAGTCCAGTAAGTAGTGTTTCCATGGTGTCGCTTTGCTTACGCAGTTGATCAACGTTTTGTGAAGTCGTGCTTATCATATTGCACACGTTATCTGCTTGAACTCGAATCTCTTCAACGCTTGAGGCGATATTGTCCGCGACTACACCTTGCTCTTCAGCTGCTGTTGCAATTTGAATGCTACTGTCGGAGATAGTTTGATTTTTATCTGCCAAAGAGCCGATTTCGTGATTCACTTCCGTCATGAGGTTTTGTCCCTCATTTGCATTATTAACTGTCACTTCCATCAGCTTAGTAAGCGACTGGCTGTTACGCTGTAATGATTCAATCATCGTTTGGATTTCAACTGTCGCTTGCTGAGTGCGTCCCGCAAGAGCGCGAACCTCATCCGCAACGACCGCAAATCCACGACCTTGTTCTCCAGCACGTGCAGCTTCAATAGCCGCGTTCAGAGCAAGTAGGTTGGTTTGCTCGGAGATCCCATTGATGGTTGTCACGACTTCATCAATTTGTGCTGCATTGGCATCTAACTCGGCAACGGCTTGAGACGCAGATTGAATCTCATTAGAAAGGTTCGAAATCGAGTGAAGCGTATTCTCAACTTTCACTTGTCCAGACTGAGCCACGTTTCGCGCATCATCGGTTTGCGTGCTTGAATCGTGAGCTAGTGTCGCGACTTCTCGAATCGTTGATGCCATCTGTTCAGTTGCACTCGCAAGAGAGTTGAGGTGTTCCTGCTGAGTCGCTGAAATATCTGAACTGTGATGAATCGATTGATTCAGGTCTGAGCTAATTTGTTGCATTAACGCCACAGACTCTTGAATCGACAGCACCATTTGTTGCTCTCGTTCTGCAACTTTGTCTATCGTAATAGCAATTTCACTAAACTCGTCGCGAACAGGGAAGAAGTTCATTCTCGCAGTTAAGTCGCCACCCGCAAGAGTGTTTAATGCTTTGTTCATCGTGAACATCGCGCCGCCAATAAACGTCATGATGTAGTAAACGCCAAGAGCGAGAATAAACAAGCTCACACAGATAATGCTTACTTGAGTCGTTGATAGGGCAGCCCATAAAGAAAGTTCATGGTTCGCAACCAAACTGTACGTACCATTTAAAACAGACACGGATTGCGAACCAGAGCCAATAGAAACGGTTTCTGAACCAGCGATGAGGCTTGCTACTTGAGATTGAGAAAGGTTGCCTGCCTCTATCAGACCTTTCATAAGCATGAGCTCTTCTTGGTACATACTTGAGATCAGTGTATTAGCCGCGCTATTAAGGACGAGAGTGAGAATGACTAAAGCAAGAAGAGGGAGAACGAAGAGCAAATAGAACTTTTCTTGAATCTTTAAGTGAATGAGATACTTATCAATCCAGCGGAATGGAATTTCTTTCATAATTATAATAACCGTGCAAAAACCCACTATCCTTAGTGGGGTGAATAGACGAAAAGAATATATCACTCAGTAAAAAGAAGCGGTACAAAGATGAACGTAAAGTGTGAGAGATTTATAGTAAAAGGTCACGTTCAAGGCGTCGGCTTTCGTTACCATACTTCCCATCAAGGATTGAAGCTAGGGTTAACAGGTTATGCGAAGAACCTAAACAATGGCGATGTTGAAGTGATGGCGTGTGGAACAGACGCGCAAATAGTTGCGTTTTCGGAATGGTTACAAGAAGGACCGCGAACGGCAACAGTAGAGCATGTGATGCAGGAACCTGCGTCGTATAAGCCGTTACGCGGTTTTAAAATTTTATGAATCTACAAGCATTTAGCTGGCTTTGGTAGGCCGGCTAATTTGGTTGCTTGTTTGGCTGGCCCCTTTTTAAACAGCTTGAATAGATACTTACTGTTACCTTTTTCTGGGCCGTGCGCTTTTTCCATCGCTTTCACAAGCATACGCACTGCAGGGGAGGTATTAAACTCTTCATAAAAGTCTCGCACAAAATGCACAACTTCCAAATGAGCATCCGTAAGCTCGATGTCTTCTTCTTTTGCTAAAAGCTCAATCATACCTTCTTCCCATTGAGTATGATCCAATAAGTAGCCTTGAGCATCCGTTTCAATTTCTTTGCCGTTGTAAACGAACATAACGTTTTATCCGTTAAGTAAACATGGATGTTTATAGATTAGCGACAGCCGAGAATGTTCTCAACAAAAGAATCTCGAAGTCGTATCGAGCGAAGCAAAAGCGTACAAAATGGTGAGTGTTTTTGACTGAGCTAGGCACTTTGATATAAATGCTCTTTTATTCAAATAAATAAGAAACTATTCAGTTTGTTAGAAATTTTACGGTGTGAGTACCAACGAAATTGCATGGATATCCAGGCTTATTCATTTTTGTTTTGGTTTTTTCTTGGCTACTTGTCTGATTATGGGATTTTATGGGTGAATGAATAGCTGACAACGTTGTGTTTGTTTTCATAGACCGATATTCTCTTTGATTGATGAAAAGCCTGTATTCAGGTTAGAAACAACAATGATGACAAGGAGTTAGTCATGTCGAAACAACGTTACATTGAGATTAATGACAATGTAAAATCCACTTGGTCCATCGAGCGAATTTGGCAACTTGCAGAATCCTTACCTGTAGAAGAAATTGCGATTGATGATATAAAAGGCCCAAATGAAGTGACTTGGTTTAGTCATGAAGGGCCACAGCCAACCTGCCGTGAAATTGCAAAACATTGCCGACGAATCAACAATGCTGATTTGTCGTATCCGGTAATCTTAACCAGTGACTATCGTGTTTTTGACGGTATGCACCGAATCGCCAAGCAAATCATGTTAGGAGAGGAAACGATCAAAGTGAGACGCTTTAGAGAAAATCCAGAAGCTGACGAAGTTATCGAGTTGTCAGTAGAGCAGGCGTAATACACTGAATTGCACACAAAGAAAAAGCCCGAAGGAATTACCTTCGGGCTTTTTTATTCTACTTAACGAGAAACGATTAATCGTCGTTCATAATACCTAGAATGCTTAGTAGGCTGATGAAGATGTTGTAGATTGATACATACAAAGTTACTGTCGCAGAGATGTAGTTTGTTTCACCGCCACGAATAATGCTTTGTGTTGTCATCAGGATCGCCATAGTAGAGAAAATGATAAACAAGCTGCTCAACGCCAAGTGTAAGAGGGTTGATTGAATAAAGAAGCTTGCAATCATGCCCACAACCAGCACAACAAATAGTGATAGCATTAAGCCACCCATCATCGATAGGTCACGTTTCGTTGTTAGTGCGTATGCCGATGCTGCCATGAAAGATAGTGCCGTACCACCGAGTGCGGTTAATACGATATCGCCCATGCCTGCACCTATGTACATGTTTAGAATAGGGCCAACGGTGTAACCTAAGAAGCCAGTAAATAGGAACGTAAACACAAGGCCAAGACTGTTGTTACGGTTTTTCTCTGTTAAGAATAATAGGCCGTAGAAACCAACCAGCATTAGGATGATACCTGGATGTGGAAGGTTAAATGCCATTGCAACGCCAGCAACGACTGCCGACCATAAAAGTGTCATTGAAAGTAGAGCGTAAGTATTACGCAATACTTTGTTCGTTTGTAGAGCACTTTCTTGAGTTGAAGTGCGGGTAAACATTGGACTGTTCATAATCTTCCTCGATAAGAGACTTTCTTTTAAGTACATTTATGGGATTGAAAGTTCAAAAAATCAAGCCCTAACCATACGTAACTTAGATAAAATAATAATAGAAATAAGATGTTATGTATTTGGCAACTTGTAACACAATATTACTGCCTAGCATAGCTATGTTGATTCTTACACAGATTTTTGAATTTAGTAACAAAAAGCACTGGCTTCATAGAAACCAGTGCTTTTTTATGTCGATTCGGCTAAATCTTAGTGGTGTAAGATTTGCGCTAGGAAGTTTTGGGTCCTATCCGATTGAGGATTCTCAAAGAAGTCGACCGGGTTGTTTTCTTCGATGATCTCTCCTGCGTCCATGAATATCACGCGATCGGCAACTTCTTTAGCAAAGCCCATTTCATGTGTCACACATAGCATAGTCATGCCTTCCTCGGCGAGTTCGACCATTACATCCAGTACTTCGCGAACCATTTCCGGGTCGAGTGCAGATGTTGGCTCATCAAAAAGCATGACTTTAGGGTTCATACACAAAGAGCGAGCAATCGCCACACGTTGTTGCTGGCCACCAGACAGCTGACCGGGATACTTCTCCGCTTGGTCTGGAATTTTTACACGTTCCAGATATTTCATCGCAACTGCTTCTGCCTCATCTTTTGGCATCTTCTTCACCCAGATAGGCGCGAGCGTACAGTTTTCCAGTACGGTTAAATGAGGGAAGAGATTAAAGTGTTGAAAGCACATGCCCACTTCTCGGCGTACTGCTTCAATGTTCTTTAAGTCTTCAGTTAATTCCGTACCAGAGACGTAAATGCTGCCTGCTTGGTGTTCTTCAAGGCGGTTAATACAGCGAATCATCGTTGATTTTCCCGACCCAGATGGGCCACAGATAACGATTTTCTCGCCGCGCTTAACGTCGAGGTTAATATTTTTTAGTACGTGAAACTCACCATACCATTTATTCATGTCCTTCAATTGGATCATGTAATCTTGTTGTTGCGTCATAATACGTCCTTGATCTTGATGAGTTATCGTTTGTGACCGGTATGAAGTTTGTTTTCAAGCCATATCGAATAGCGTGACATGCCAAAACAAAATACCCAAAACACTAACGCGACAAATACATAACTTTCAGTAGCAAAACCTAACCATTCAGGGTCGGTATTTGCTGCTTGTCCTATACCGAGTACGTCAAACATGCCAATGATGAGTACTAAACTGGTGTCTTTAAACAAACCGATAAAGGTGTTCACGATAGAAGGAATAGTAATCTTTAGCGCCTGTGGCAAGATAATAAGCCCAGTCTTTTTCCAGTAACTTAACCCAAGCGCATCAGCGGCTTCATATTGACCTTTCGGAATGGCTTGTAGACCACCGCGTACCACTTCTGCCATGTAAGCGGAGGCAAACATAACCACACCGATAAGGGCGCGAATCAGTTTATCTGTCTCTGAACCTTCAGACATAAACAATGGAAGCATAACCGAAGCCATGAACAAAACCGTAATAAGCGGAACGCCACGCCAAACTTCAATGTAGACGGTACAAATGCTGCGAATGATCGGCATCTCTGAACGTCTACCAAGCGCAAGCACCACACCAATTGGCAGTGAAACTACGATACCAACTAACGCAATAATGAGCGTAACGAGTAATCCACCCCATTTGTGTGTATCGACCACTTCTAGTCCAAAGACACCCCCGTATAACAGCCCAGCGATGATGAATGGATAGATGTTTACGAAGAAAAGCCAAATCCACATCCGTTTCGGTGTCTTCTCATACGCGAGTAAAACGGTAAATATGGCTAATGTGATATAGAAAAGGCGAGGGCGCCATAGTTCGGACTCTGGATAAAAACCATACATGAACTGCTCCCAGCGCACGCTGATAAATACCCAGCAAGCACCATCTCGGCTACAGTCGTCACGCGTTGAGCCAATCCAGTCTGCGTTAATAAACGCCCAATCCACGATATACCATATTGCAGTTACGACAATATACGCAAGAATGACAGTAACAATGGAATTGATAGGGCCATTAAATAGATTTTTCCGCATCCAACCAACGAAGCCTACAGTATTGGCGGGTGGTGGGAGATCCGGTTGAAATTGATGAGTACTCATATTATCTCTCCACCAGCGCGACTTTACGGTTATACAAGTTCATTAATGCAGACGTAATCAGACTTAATGTCAAGTACACGCCCATCGTCATCGCAATGATCTCAATCGCTTGTCCCGTTTGGTTCAGGGTAGTACCAGCAAACACAGAGACAAGATCTGGGTAACCAATCGCCATCGCTAACGATGAGTTTTTGGTGAGGTTGAGATATTGACTGGTTAAAGGTGGAATAATAATTCGTAACGCTTGAGGAATGACAACAAGCTTTAAAGTTTTCGAGCGTGGTAAGCCTAGCGACATCGCTGCTTCGGTTTGACCATGACTAACCGCATTAATACCAGAGCGAACAATCTCAGCAATGAAAGAAGCTGTATAAACACTCAATGCCAAAAGTAGCGCAGCCAATTCAGGAATAATGCTAATACCACCTCGGAAGTTAAACCCTTTTAGTTCAGGATAATTCAGTGAAATTGGCATACCAGCAAGGAAGTACACAACCAATGGAAGGCCAACAACTAAACCCAAAACTATTCTTCCCATTGGGGTTTGTTGCCCAGTGAGACGTTGCTTATTATTCGCCCATACATTAATTAATAAGCTTGCGATTACCCCGAAGATTAACGCGGCAATAACGTAGCTACTGCCGGGTTCCATAGTCGGTGCAGGGAAATATAAGCCACGAACGTTCAGGAAAATAGCTTCACCAAGACTTAAGCTTTGGCGTGGTGAGGGTAATGCTTGAAGAACAGCGAAATACCAGAAGAATATTTGCAGAAGAAGGGGGATATTTCGGAAAGTTTCGATATAAACTGCCGCTAAACGACTAACTAACCAGTTAGAAGAAAGGCGGGCAACCCCCATGGTAAAGCCAATCACAGTAGCCAGAATAATACCTAATACGGAGACTAACGCCGTATTAAGAAGGCCGATGATAAATGTTCTACCGTAAGAGTACGTTTCATCGTATTCAATTAGTGTTAACCCAATACCAAACCCGGCTTCTTGATTCAGAAAACCGAAGCCCGTTGCAATACCACGAGCATCTAAGTTATTGAGAGCGTTGTTTACAATCGTGTAAAAGAAAAATACCAGTGCAGCAATGGCAATGATCTGGAAAATAGCAGAACGAAAGGCAGGATTATAAATCAGGCTCTTGCTTCCGCTTGGTTTGGACATCGTACTTGGCGATGCATCTTGTGTCGGTTTCATACAGCGATAACCTCAAACCTTAGTTATAGATATCGGCCTGTATAAAGAAGTTTCGTCCTTGCTGGCTAAAGAATAACGCTCCATGTCTGGTGACGTACGAACCTTTAAAGCCGTTCCACCAAGCGAGCGCTTTTCGCCATCCAATGAGCGATCCTTACTCATACAGTGAGATATAATCAAGAAAAAGGGCGGCATGAACCGCCCTGATTAACTCTTTCTATCGGATTGGTGGCGCGTACATAAAGCCGCCTGCATTCCATAGCGCATTAACGCCACGAGAGATTTCTAACGGCGAACCAGTACCGACTGTACGTTCGAAGCTTTCACCATAGTTACCAACTTGTTTGATAACCTGGTAGCCCCAATCGTCGCGGATACCCAACCCTTTGCCTTTAGGGCCATCAACACCAAGGATACGTTTGATGTTTGGATCTGTTGACTTCAGCATTTCATCCGCATTCTTCGAACTAATACCGTATTCTTCAGCGTTAATCATCGCAGACAATGTCCACTTAGCGATGTTAAACCATTGATCATCGCCTTGACGAACGACTGGACCTAGTGGCTCTTTAGAGATGATTTCTGGAAGAACGGCCGCAGAGGACGGATCTTTCAAATTCAAACGTAGTGCATAAAGGCCAGATTGGTCAGTTGTTAGTACGTCACAGCGTCCCGCATCAAAACCTTTCGAAGTTTGCGCCGCTGTGTCGAATACCACTGGTTTGTACGCCATGCCTTGGTTGCGGAAATAATCTGCAAGGTTTAGCTCGGTTGTTGTACCTGATTGAACACATACCGACGCACCATCAAGCTCTTTAGCACTTGATATACCAAGTTCCTTCTTCACCATAAAGCCTTGACCGTCGTAGTAGTTCACACCTACGAAGTTTAGGCCCAGTGCAGTGTCACGGTGGAGAGTCCAGGTCGTGTTACGGGAAAGCACATCAATCTCACCAGATTGAAGCGCAGTGAAACGTTCTTTTGCGGTTAGGGGTACATATTTAACTTTCGTTTTATCCCCAAGAACGGCTGCAGCCAGTGCTTGGCAATATTCTACGTCGATACCTTCCCATTCGCCTTTTGAGTTAGGGTTAGAGAAACCAGGTAGACCGGTACTTACGCCACAAGTAAGAAAGCCTTGTTTTGTGACTTTGTCCAGAGTAGTGTCTGCTGCTTGAGCTGATGTTGCCATCATCGCAGTAGAAGCCGCTACGACGGAAGCAAGAACTGTGAGTTTATTTGCCATTTGTATCCTTCCTGTATGATCCATGTTTAATCAGGAGTGACCTGAAATAACGTGTCCAATTCGTTAGAGTTATCGTCCTACGTGATTGATTTTCGAAGAAACGGCATTCGATAGATCAACCAGTTATAAGCGTAGGAAAGGATCTGTTAATTCTCAAATATATAATTTAAATGAAGTTTTGAGAGAACTTACAAAGTGCCTTGAGATTTAGAATGACGAAATGTTAATTGTTTGTAAATAGTGCAATTCATGGACAATTTGGTGCATCAGAACAATCAATAGAAGAGTGAACAATACAAAAGAATAAAAAGTTGTTATTAAAACTGTCATTAGCTGAGCAAGGTGAAGTTCAGTAAAAATTCAAACAAAAATTATTTGTGATACCGAAACAGGGTGATGAGCTTGCCCCATTTTTGGTAGCATGGTCTACAACAGCTAATTAGAGTAATCATGGATTGAAATGCGATATTTTCCTCTGTTCTTAGATTTAATTAATAAACCCGTTCTCGTCGTGGGTGGCGGTGAGGTGGCAAGCCGAAAGGTGGAAGCGTTGCTAAAGGCTGGGGCGGATGTGACTATCGTTTCTCCGACGTTGGTTGATTTTCTGTCTAAGCTTGCTTCTGAGCATCAACTGCGCTGGGTACAACGTTTCTATTCGAGTGACATTGTCACTAAAAACTTTGTTCAAGTGTGGGCGACGACAGACAATCCTGAGCTAAATCACCAAGTGTACAAAGATGCCAAAGAGCTAGGCATCTTGGTTAACGTTGTGGATGATAAGCCTTATTGTGATTTCATCACGCCGTCTATGATTAATCGTGGCCGCATCCAAATCGCAATCTCTAGTGGTGGAGCTTCGCCAGTTTTAATTCGAAACATCCGTGAAAAACTTGAATCGATACTGCCACAAAACATGGGGTTGATGGCGGACTTTGCTAACTCAAAGCGAAACTCAATTAAAGAGGCGCTGCCTAGTGTCGATTTACGCCGCAAGTTTTGGGAGCAATTCTTCTCGAACCCCGAGGTGGAAAACGCGCGAGATAATCGTGAGTTAGAAGCAATTTACCAAGCGACCATGGCAACACCTTTAGATGAAAAGGGAAGTTGTACTTGGGTTCATGTTGGGAAAGATGTTGAGATGTTGCCAATAAAAGCCGTACGCTATATGCAACAAGCGGAGCTGGCTCTGTACTCAACTCGATGTGAAGCGAATGTGTTAGAACTAATACGAAGAGATGCAGAAAGAGAAGCTTTCTCGAGCGCTGCTGAGCTTTCGGATATGCTGGCCAAGGCTAAAGCTGAAAAGCTTCGAATTTGCGTGTTCATACCACAAGGAACGAGCGAATTCGTATTGCTGCAAGGACAGGACTTAGTTATCTAGCAATGCCAAATGCTAAAGTGGATACGTAGTTCGTTACACTAAAGCCAATAAAAAACGCCAGCGGATTATGCGCTGGCGTTTTTATTTACTTCTCAGATTGATTAATCACGGAAGTTGTTAAACTGGAATGGGATACCCATCTCTGCTTCACGAATCGCTGCCATTGTCGCTTGCAGGTCGTCGCGTTTCTTACCGGTAACACGTACTTTGTCGCCTTGAATAGAAGCTTGTACTTTTAACTTTGCGTCTTTGATAAGTTTCACTACTTTTTTCGCCGTTGGAGTATCAATACCTTGGCGGAAAAGCAGAGTTTGGTGCCAGTTTTTACCAGTAACGTCTGGGTCTTGTGCATCCATTGCGTTCGCGTCAATGTTACGCTTCGCTAAGTGGCCGCGTAAAATGTCGCGCATTTGCTTAAGTTGGAAGTCACCTTCCGCAGACATTTTTACGTTTTCTTCTACTAGCTCAAAGCTCGCATTTACGTTGCGGAAATCGAAACGAGTAGACAATTCACGGTTAGCATTATCAACGGCGTTACGTAGTTCAACCGTATCGATTTCAGAAACAATATCAAACGATGGCATGAAGATTCCTTGATTATTTTGTTATAGGGACTTTCGGGACTTAACAGCGCTTGCCAGCATATCTAGCATTGTAGCAGTGTCTTCCCAACCTAGGCATGGATCTGTAATAGACTGACCATACGTTAGGTTATTGATGTCAGTCATTGGCTGATTGCCTTCAAGAATAAAGCTTTCTGCCATGATACCCGCAATACGAGTGCTGCCTGACTTAATTTGGTTACAAATGTCTTGAGCTACGTCGATTTGTTTTCTGTGTTGCTTCTGACAGTTTGCATGGCTGAAATCCACAACCAAACGTTGTGGCAATCCAAACTCAGCTAAAGCATCACATGCTTGTTTGACTGATGCTTCATCAAAGTTAGGGCCTTTTTCTCCACCGCGCAGAATAATATGACCGTAAGGGTTGCCACTTGTGCGGTAAACCGTCATTCGACCGTTCTTATCTGGCGAGTAGAAGTAATGCGATGCTTTCGATGCGCGAATTGCATCAATTGCAATTTTTACGTTGCCATTTGTGCCATTTTTGAAACCAACTGGGCAAGATAGTGCCGACGCCATTTCACGGTGAATTTGTGATTCCGTTGTGCGAGCACCAATCGCGCCCCAAGTGATCAAATCCGCGATGTATTGGCCAGTGATCATATCAAGAAACTCAGTAGCAGTCGCAAGACCAAGCTTGTTGATATCCAGTAGTAGTTTACGAGCTTTATGAAGACCAGCTTCAAGTGCGTAAGAACCATCTAGGTTAGGGTCCGTAATCAAACCTTTCCAACCAACTACTGTACGAGGCTTTTCAAAGTAAGTACGCATCACGATAAACAGTTCGTCTTTGTACTTGTCTTGGATTTCACTCAGGCGAGTGGCGTAATCAATGGCAGCTTCAGTGTCGTGAACAGAACACGGACCTACAATCGCAAGAAGGCGATCGTCTTCACCCGATAAAATGTTTTCAATCTGACGACGAGATTGAGCGATACGGTCTGCAACGTCATCCGTAATAGGATGTACACTACCTAGCTCTGCTGGGGTAGGCATTGGACCCAAAGGTTGGGTTCTCAATTCATCTGTTTTTATAGGCATGTTATAGCTTTATTCTCTATTGCGAAGGGGTAAAGATAACGGAATTACAGGCAGGAATAAACCGTTTCACGGGAATCTTCGCCAGGAAATACCGAATTGTATACAAAGGTGTAGGTATTCATTTAAATGACTTATGTATAAATGACAAAACTTGATCATTAAATCAATATATATACATTTGAATTTATAACCATTTTATCTATCTCGCTGTAAGGTAATCTAAGTAACTGCGATAAACTTCATACCTCACGGGTGACGCTGTCACTTCCTGAGGGTTAAATAACTCGTGAGATCGAGCTTTTGTTAACATTTCTTTGACATCTATTTCTTTCGTTGATTAACTGGTCTGACTAGATTGGTAAGGAGACCAAAATGTTATCAGCTCTACGTCGTGCGAATTTGTATCTAAATCTGTTTGGCTTTTCAAAAGTGCCGCTGATTTGGCTTTGCCACCCTAAAATCATTGCGATAGATAGCAAGCATGTTGAGGTTCGTATCCCATTGCGCAGAAGGACGAAGAACCACCTGAATAGCATGTATTTCGGTGCTTTAGCCGTTGGCGCTGATGTTGCTGGTGGTTTTCTTGCTATGAGTAAAGCGCAAGAAAAGGGAGAAGCGATCTCGCTGGCATTTAAAGGTGTGAAAGCCGAGTTTTTAAAGCGCCCGGAAGCCGATGTGCACTTTGTTTGTAACGATGGTCATGTCATTGATGAGATGCTCGAGCACACCTTGGCAACGGGTGAACGAGTAAATCGTGACGTAAAAATTGTCGCGCTGTGTCCTAACTTACATGGTGACGAGCCAATGGCTGAATTCTCGCTTACTCTTTCGATAAAAAAAGCAGCCAAACAAAGAAAAGAGGCTGCCTAGTGGTTTGTGGCTCGTTTGTTTAAAGGTGGTGGCTTAATTGAGTTCAATCTTCTCGATAGAGACGATTTTGGAGCGATTTAAGACCACTTTCCAGCGGTAATAAACAGGCTCATCGGTGTGGTTGTCCTCTTTGACAATCACATTGAGCAAATGACGTTTCTCTACTGACTCTTTGGTTACTTGACCTTCATTTAAACGGTAAACTCGGTTTGAGCTTTTATCCATCAAGCGGATGATAGGGCGCAAACTGATGTTCAATGTTTCTCTCGTTTGTTCGTAACCACTCAAGAAAAGAGAGGTCGCCATTTCGGTTTTCTCGTGATAATGAAGAATCTGCTCTTCACGTTGCACGACGCGCTTTTTCCGTATTCTTTGAATCTTATCCGGCAAGCTACTTAAGGTGCGATAATCGAGCCACTCCAATTTTTTGCCAACCACTTTTTTCGTCGTTGGATCAACATACTTCTTACGCCATTTTGGCTTGCCTTTACGGATCCATCGCCACATGGCATCGCGTAAATCATCTTTAAAGATTTCTCGTAAAGCGTAAATAAAAGACATCGCGATAATGAATGAGGCAGAAATTTCCCCCAGATAATCGCGAGCGAGAATCACGGTCGAGGTCACGACAACCATCACCAAACCGGTTGCAATACCTTTGATAGCGCGCTTAATGTTGTTACCCATCGATATGGTTTCTTCACGAAGCACGATAGGGTGTTCAATCAATCGCCTTAGCAAGCGCATTTTGTTAGATAGGCGAGTAACGTCTTCAACGACTCTTGATGAGTTGTATTTGTTGAGTTTACGATGGGCTTGTTCTTTCTCACATAGCGTGATCAGGCGCTTCTTGATCGTGCCATAGTCGCCTTCACGTGGGAGATGAGCCACCAGTGACAGGAACTTTTGCTCGGTATACCAAGACAGATAGTTATCGATGTTAACGTAGTAGCGTTTTAAGTTCTCTTCATAAGGAATAGAACGCCGCAAGCGCTTTAAGATCTCAAGCGTGAGCTCGATAACTTCGTCCACTTCATCTTCCGTTACGGAGTTGTTCTCATGCTTGTTTAAACTTGCTACCGCTTTGTCTAGCGCGATAACGTATTGGTAAGCGAACAAACTCAAACTTACTCGGTATTGCTGATTCGACAGGCGTCCACGTTTGGCAAGTCGACTGTGTACTAGCGGAAGAAGGATTTCAGTACTGTAATAAGATCGTTGCTGTGTGATTGAGGTGTAATAAAATTCGGATTCACTGATGATATCGGCGTTTAAACCAAGCTCACCAGGTATAAAAAAGTAAATATCTAGGTCGACACTTTTGCTCTTTGCGAGTGCATGACTGATTTTTAATGTTATTGAGTCTTGTTTATCGACGGTGACCAAAGAAAGCTCCTGACTTTGCTAAAGCATTCTTAACTTATGCGTTCCGTTGAGCAGGTAAGTATAAGAGTGCTAAAAGAGTGACTGGGGCATATAGCTGAACGACAACAGCATAACAGAGCACTATGCTTTTCTCTCTGATTTTCTTGTTAGTTTAGGTATAATTCCACGTAAATTTAAAAAGAGACAAAATCAATGATTAAAATTGGTCAAATTAACAGCTTAGAAGTCATTAAAAAGGCTGATTTTGGCGTATTTCTGGATGGCGATGATTACGGTTCTGTTCTACTACCTAGTAAGTATGTACCAGAGGGTACTGAAATTGGTGAGCATGTAGACGTATTTCTGTACTTCGATTCAGAAAGCCAACTTGCTGCGACCATTGAAAGACCAATTGCCCAAGTGGGTGAATGGGGTTTAATGAAGATTGAGGGTGTGAATGCGACAGGTGCTTTTGTAAATTGGGGCATCAAAGAAAAGGACTTACTGATTCCTTTTAGTGAGCAACGCACTCGCTTCTCTGCCGGACAAACCATTTTAGTGTATGTTTATACCGACAAAGCGTCAGGTCGCATTGTTGGTACGACTAAGTTCAATAAATGGTTAGATAAAACTCCAGCGAATTATGAAGTTAACGAGCAAGTTGATTTGATCATCGCAGAGCGTAGTCAACTTGGTTATAAAGCTATCGTTAATGGTAAGCATTGGGGCATGATTTTCCCATCGGATGTTTTTGGTAAGCTTTACATCGGTAAAAAGCTGAAAGGCTTTATTAAGCACATTCGTGAAGATGGCAAAATCGACCTTGCTCTACAAAAAGTCGGTGTGGCGAAAATGGACGATCTTTCTAGTAAGATCCTTGACTTGCTAGAGAAGAAAGGCGGATTTTTGCCTTTGAATGACAAGTCTTCTCCTGAAGCGATTTTTGATGCTTTCCGCACAAGTAAAGGGACTTATAAAAAGACCATCGGTGGCTTATACAAGCAGGGTAAAATTGTCATTGAGAAAGACGGTATTCGTCTAGCGTAGTCCAAACTCACGTATAGTGGAACTACAGCCAAAAAAACGGCCCAAACTTTTCCTTTTTTTGGGCCTAGGGGAAACGGCTCCGCAGAGCCTGCGCTAAACTTGTCCAACAATAATTTTGTTGGTGAACATAGAGAGAAATGCCACATCAAAGCATTACTTTGATACAACTAGTTTAGTACAGCGTGTCCGGATCGCTAGCGAGCCCACTTGCTTTCATACTTACGAATTAAAAAGCCATCGCAAATACGATGGCTTTTCATTTATTTATGGTTCGTTACGTCTTTTAAAATAAGTTCTTATCTCGTACTAATTCGCGAGGGAGACCATTCTTTATTCGGTTGCTTACCCACTTGCCAAGGCCAATAACTGCGCCTTGATAGGTGACAAGCACTTCGCCTTTACCTGTTTTCATTCCCTCAGGAATGGTTTGTGGGCGAACATCACGCCCCATGTACCATTCGCGCGCTTCTTCAATACTGAGTTCAATGGCGTTGCTTTCAGAACCTGTCGCCAGGGCAGTCGCGACTTGGTGTTGCCAACGGTAGCCATTTTTATGGGCTTCCGCGATCTTTATACCCATACGGGAGAAGCGTAATTCGCCGATCATCGCTTCTAAAGCATTAGGGAATAACCAGACATCTTTATCGCGAAGCCATACAGAACTGTCATTTGGAAGTTTAATACCTAACGCGCTTTGGAGTTGTTGAGCAATTTCTGTCGATTCTTTTTTTGAAGTTTTAGCAAAGGGGAATTTCCCCATGCGCTTTTTGACTTCTGGCGCCTCAACAGCAGCCAGTTTGCGAATTCTTGCAACAAAGAACCCTTCACAGTCGTAGACCTGTGGGAAAATATGCAAAAAGCCTTCTTCAGTTAGAGCTGCCTCTGCGTTTTCAAACAAGTTCTCAAGGCTTTCAAACTCTACAGCATCCCCAAAGGTTTCTTTCAAGTGTTGACAAACTTGTTGGTTTTCTTCTGTACTGAGCGTACATGTTGAGTAAACCATCACACCACCGGGCTTTAATGCATGGAAGGCGCTTTCAATAAGATCTTTCTGTGTGTCAGCGATGTCGAGTACGGAAGCTTGCGTCCAGTTTTTCATCGCATCTTCGTCTTTGCGAACGGTGCCTTCTCCAGAGCAAGGCGCGTCGAGCAAAACCGCATCAAATTGTTCTGGTAGCCAACCGCCAAAAACGCGTCCATCGAAGTTACTTAGTGCGGCGTTACGTACCCCACAACGTTCCACATTAGCGTGCAGTACTTTTACACGACTTGCGGCGTATTCATTGGCCACAAGTACACCTTCGTTGTTCATTAAAGCTGCAATTTGAGTGGTTTTTGAGCCTGGAGCGGCTGCGGTATCTAACACGGCATCGTAAGATTCATCATTCATAAACAGAGCAGATACCGGCATCATCGAACTGGCTTCTTGAATGTAGAATAAGCCAGACATGTGTTCTGCTGTGTTGCCTAATGGTACAACTGACTCATCCGCTTCAATCCAAAACCCCGTGTCACACCAAGGCACAGGAGAAAGCTTCCAGCCTTTTGCTTCTGCTCGTTCTAGAAACGCTTCAACACTGATCTTCAACGTATTAACTCGAATACTTTTGCGCAGTGGCTTTTGGCACGACGCGATAAAGTCTTCCATGTTGAGGTGAGCAGGAAGGATAGTTTGGATTTTTTCCAGAAACGCGTCTGGGATGTAAACATTAGGATGCAATGTGGGATCTCGTTTGCAGAATTTGTGGCAAATAATATACGAAAGCGAAGCAGAAACGAATAGTGACAAGGGCCGAGCGATAAAAAAGAGCAGCGATTGCTGCTCTTTTAAAGTGATCAAACTTCAATTTTACGTGAATTGAGCTTTATTCTACGGCTTCGGAATTGCTGTACGCCATTGAGTCCAACCTTCTTCAGCTTGTGGATACAAAAAGAAAGATTGCCCACTCTTTGCCGCTGGTGGAATAGTCGATTGCTCTGGCGTTGAAAACGCAATTCCTCCGCGAACTAAACTATCAAAGGTTCCCGCTTTGATGTTAGCGCCGGTAAGCCCGATGGAAACATCTACTCCTGAAACATTCCAGAACACACTGTTTTGACGAACGAGGTAAGCATATTCAGGCTGTATTTTGATAGTCGTGAGGATGCGATCAGCAAATTCTCCTAGGCTTACGTCGGTCACTTGGCCAACTTCCATCTGGCGGTAAAGAATAGGGGTACCGACTTGTACTGAGCCTCTCTGTTCACTTTGTAACGTAAACATGATTCCATGCACGCGTTCTGAACTATTTTCTAATTGAAAATCAAATTTAGCTTTACCTTTACCTGGCTCAACACTGATGGATTTCGAAACCAACGCCCCGAGGTTTTTAACGCCACCTAAACCAATTTCTGGTTCAGTTAGCCAAAAATGTGAGCCTTCAACTGCAATGTTTTCTACGTATTCAGGTAGGATCCTTGCAGTGACTTCAACCATGTTACGACGAAAATTCGGTACAACCAGAGTGATTTCACCAACTTTAACACCTTGATATTCAATCGGCATTCCTTTAGCAATCTCTTGCGAACCGTCGGTTTCTAAAGCAATGACGCGCCCAAACTTGCGAGCGGTTTTTTGATCAGAATACAGCTTCCAGTTTTCTCCGATTTTGTTTTCAACGCCTGGTACGGAGTCAAAAGCGATGCCACCTTCGATTAACGATTTTAAAGGGTGCGCTTTCACACTGACTCCGGCTAATGATGCATCTATCTCAATCCCTGAACGATTCCAAAAAACGGTTTGTGGCGTTACAAGATAAGCGAAGCGGTTTTCGATAGTAGCCTTAATTAGTACTCCGCCATCAACTAGCTGGAAATCGGAGACGTTACCAACTGGAAGATTACGATAGAGTAGAGGGCTGCCTTTGGAAATCGGCGGCAATTCAGAAGCAAATAGTGTTAGAGCCCTAGAGCCACTTTGATTGTACTGCGCCAATTCAGCCAATGATTCATTTTGGAACAGTTGATACTCTTTTTGAATATCCTGCTTGCCTTCGCTCACAAAACTAATTGACCCGGTTAACAACTGCTTTGCTGGAGGAACGGTAACGCTGAGCCCGGATTCAGTTAACTCTGCTGATGCACTGCCGGTTACATAAAAACGATTGTTTGATTTGATCAGATGTTTGTATTCATGGTCAATCAATACATCCATAAATACTTCGTGTTGTGATTTTTTATCTTCCTTAACTAGGCCCACTTTGATGATTGAACCAACAACGATGCCTTTATAAAGTACATTGGCACCGCTATCTAGGCCAAACGAATTGTCGGACACCAACCGAATCGCGATGGACTTTTCTTGCTGTTGGTTAAACACGTTTTTACGAATGGCAGTAAAGCGGCGAGAGCGTTCACCCGCGCCCGGCACGATCGTTAAGAAGTTCCCTCGCACTAAATTAGCAATGTTTTCTACACCAGAGAGGGACACTTTTGCTTCTTCTAAGACAAATCGAGTACCTGTCGTCAGCATGTCACTAAAAGCGGGTTGAATTGCCGCTGACGCCAATATCACTTCTCGGCCTTCGGAAAGGCTCAAGTCCGTAACTTGGCCAATTTCGATTCCGCGATACATAATTGGAGCGCCTTCTCCGCTGATCTTGCTGTCATCAGGTAGGACGATTTTAACCGCGATGCCTCGACCAGCAGTTTTCAAATCTTTATACAAACGGAACTCGGTGTTCTCTTCTACAGGCTCACCATCATCCGGAGAGTCGACGGCGATGGCGCCACCTAGTAAGGCACTCATGCTTTCTAGTCTTACATCGACACCTTCAAAACCGATGCTGGCACCAATTCCACTGACGTTCCAGAATCGACTGCGGTTGTTAATGATATGTCGGTATTGATCCTGAATGTTGGCTTGAATAGTGATAGATTTTGCATCTTCATCTAGCTGGTAACTGTACACTTCACCGATTGGGATTTTCTTATAAACAATTTGAGAGCCAACCGATACACCACCTAAATCACGGCTTTTGAGCTTAATATTCAAACCTTGAGAAACGCGTAAATCTGTTGGGGCAGAGTCTAACGCATGGAATGTTGTCTCAAACTCTTGACCATCTCCGGGTTGAATCGAGATGTAGTTACCTGAGACGAGCGCATCCAGTCCGGAAACTCCCGTTAGGCTAGCTGTTGGTTTTACTAACCAAAAGCGTGTTTTATCGTTCAGTAACTTTGCAGCTTCAGGATAGATATCAGCATCGACATAAATACTGCCGAGATCTTCGGTGAGGTTAATGTCTCTTACCATGCCGACTTCTAATCCTTGGTAACGGATAGTGGTTCGGCCGGCGACAAGACCAGCGGCATCAGAAAAATAGATTTGCACTCGTTGTCCTGCATCGTGTATCGACTTCACAACAAGCCAGCCAGCTAAGACCATGGTCAAAATTGGCAACAGCCAAAGAGGAGATATGCCTTTACTCCGCTTTACATCTGGTACGTATGACGTTTGAGAACTGTTCTGATCACTCATTCATTGACTCTTTTTCTGATTGTTTTGGGCTTGTTTGGTCCCAGATTAGCCTTGGATCAATACTTTCTGCTGCAAGCATGGTCAATACAACGACAACACCAAATGCTACCGCGCCATATCCTGGTGTGAAATCCAGTATCTGACCACGATCGACTAACGTCATCATGATAGAAATAACAAACAAATCCATCACAGACCATTTACCGATCCATTTAACAACAAAGTAAACCATCATTCGTTGTCTCTTAAACACCGAACGTTTGAATTGGATGCAAAGCATGATGTAGGCGAGCCCAAGTATTTTAATCACCGGGACAACGATACTGGCAACAAAAATGATCGCAGCGATTCCATACATGCCGCTTTTTACCAAACCAGCCACGCCTGAAAAAATAGTGTCCTCCAAACGCTTACCATTGGTAAGCAAGATGGAAATAGGGATCAGGTTAGCAGGGAAGATGGCGACCGTTGCTGCGATGAGGTAAGCCCATGTTTTCTGAATGGAGTTTGGCTTGCGATGATATAACTCGTGATGACAACGCTGGCAATGGTCACCTTCAGGTTGGGACAAGTGGCATTCATGGCAATGCACATCTTTATGCTCAAAAGCATATAAACTTTCTGGTTTCCAAGCTTCCCAATAACGACGCACGCTGATTCTTGAAACTAACAAAACGGTAAATATCTGCAAAAGAACCAGACCAATTAACCCTGGACCGACGAAAATGTCGGAATAATCTTGGAGTTTAAAACAGGAAATGGCGATGCTAACTAAGAACACATCTAACATAACCCAATGCTTCAAATGTTGAATTAGCCACAGTGAGATACGAAGCCCACGGAACCATCGTTGATGTAAAGAAATATGCGCCGTTACCACTGAAACACAAACCGTCAGTGGCGCAAGAGAGCTACAAAATAGAATGAGCAATGAAAGAAGAACAAATCCTTCTTCCATCAATGTGATCATCCCTGAAGGTAGGGTTGCCGGAATCATCACACCAAAGAGTCGGATGCTAATAAAGTTAAAAAAGTGCGATGGAATAAATAGTAGGATGCAGGTTATCGCGACGGCTAGATTACCAGAGAGGCTAGGGCTACCTCCGCGATATAATTGTGTACCACAACGAGGGCAGTGTGCATTTTTGCCATGGGGTAAGTCGACGATGTCGACAGGCAATTCACAACCTTGGCACAGACGTACGTTATTGGGTTGCATGGCGTGCTTAGACAGAGAGGTCATAACGACCTCTCTAGCTTGAACGATTTAAGCGTGGGACTGTATGCCCCCATATAAGGTTTGATATAAGCCTTCTTGCTCAACTAACTCACCATGAGTACCTGTTTGCGTCACTTTCCCATCTTCAAGCACGTAGATCAAATCGGCTTGTTTAACAGCGGATAGTCGGTGCGCAACGATTAATGTTGTTCTACCACGTAAGAACTCGGTCAGTGCTTTGTGTAAAGCCGCTTCAGTAGCGGTATCTAGCGCAGACGTGGCTTCGTCTAAAATAACAAATTGAGGATTACTCAGCACCATTCTAGCAATGGCAAGCCGTTGTCGTTGACCTCCTGACAAACGAATGCCATTACGACCAACTTGAGTATCCAAGCCGTGGTTAAGTTGAGAAATTACATCATGCAGCTGAGCCACTTCAAGCGCACGCCAAAGTGACATTTCGTCAAAATTACCACCAAGCGTTAGATTATGCCTCAAGGTGTCGTTAAATAGTATAGGTTGCTGTAATACCACGGCAATTTTGTCGCGAATTACTTCAAAGCCAATATCTTCTGTTAATTCATCATTAAAGCGAATGCTACCGGAGTTTTGACGGTAAACCCCAATAAGTAATTGTATCAAGGTCGACTTACCACCGCCGCTTGCACCAACCAACGCCACTTTCTTTCCTGCCGGCATATGTAAAGAAAGATTATCTAGGACTTTGTTTTCATTATTGTAAGAGAAATTAATGTTTTCTACTTTAACATCAACTTCTCTACCTTCTTTGAAAGGATTTACCTTAGGAACCGGTCTCTGCTCTTCTTCTAACTCTAATAAGTCGTTGATGCGTTTTAATGCGGCTTTAGCGCTGTACCAAGAAAACTGAATCCCAAGCAACTCTTGAACAGGAGACAGCATGAACCATAGGTAACCAAAAACGGCAAATATTTGACCAATAGTAAGGTCACTGAACATGACCATTAACATTGCGACAGCTCTGAATAATTCAAAGCCGATCAAAAAGAGAAGGAAAGAAACGCGACCAGCCGCTTCAGATTGCCAAGCATACTTGTCTGCATCAACGCGAACTTGGTTCGCACTGTCTTTGAGTTGCTGGAGAAATTCTCGCTCTTTATTGGCCGCGCGTAGTTGGTAGATTCCATCTAATGTTTCAACTAAACGGTTTTGGAAAATTTCAAAAGAATGATTTTCCTTCCGTTTCAGATGTTTAACCATACTGCCTAGTTTACGTGAGAAGTAAATGACAATAGGGTTAACTAACAGGATAAACAGACCAAGTCGCCAATCGAGCCAAAGTAGAACGATAGCAGTACCAATAACAGTCAGAAAACTGATAACGAATTTTGCTAACGTAGAACCAATAAATTTATCAATGGTCTCAATGTCAGTGATAAGGTGTGCGTTGATTCCTCCGCTACCTTTGGTCTCGTATTGTCGGATGCTGATACGGCCGAGTTTGTCGATCATTTTACTGCGCATCTCAAACGTGATGGTTTTTGAAACAAGCGTAAATTGTCGGCTTTGAAGGATATTTAATCCTTGGCTCGCAGCTCGCATAAGAACAACCAAGAACAGGGTAAAGAAAATATAGCCTGTCGGAGTGTGCCACGCTTCAGGGAGAATGGCATTCATGGCATCTAAGCCTTTTGCAGGTTGGTCCAATAAGACCTCATCAACCATCAAAGGCATGAGGAGGGGAATTGGAACACTAATCAAGGTTGCAAGCACCGCTATCAAGTTCGCTATGATCAGCTTGGACTTGTGCTTTTTTACTTGTGTTATCAACCAAGAACGGCTAATAGTGTCATTTTTCAGAAGCATTGTAATTGAGAATAAGTCCTATTATAAAGTAGGGCTGCATTTTAGCGCCATACATTGAGAATGGAAGCTTTTATAGTAAGTAGGAAGTTAATATGAACTTAGAACAATACCAAAGACTAACCAAACAAGCTGTTGCTCTAATTGAGTCTGAACCAGACTTTATTGCGAACCTAGCAAACTTGAGCTCATTGCTTTTCATGGAACTTGACGATCTTAACTGGGCAGGCTTTTACCTAACAAAAGGTGAAGAGCTTGTTCTTGGTCCGTTCCAAGGAAAACCAGCTTGTGTTCGTATCCCAATGGGTCGAGGCGTCTGCGGTACTGCTGCACAAACTAATACTATACAAAGAGTATACGACGTTCACGAATTTGAGGGGCATATTGCGTGCGATGCAGCGAGCAATTCAGAAATTGTGATTCCATTTTCTATTAATGGAAAGGTGGTTGGTGTACTTGATATTGATAGTCCAAGTATTGGCCGATTTAATGAAACAGACGAAGAAGGTCTCACTCATTTCATGGTTGAAGTAGAAAAGCTGCTTAATTCACACGCGAACGACGCATAAATTAGCCTTCGAGTGTGGTTTTTCCTTGGCATGTCACTATAATACGAGAATATTTTTTCTTAATGCTCGCGGAAATCCGCTCAAATCAGGACCCCTCATGACTGAAAAGTTAAAAAACAGCAAAGAAGTTATTGCATATATTGCTGAATGTTTCCCTAAGTGCTTTACTTTAGAAGGTGAAGCAAAACCTCTGAAAATTGGTATTTTTCAAGATCTTGCGGAACGTCTAAATGAAGACGAAAAAGTAAGCAAAACACAGCTTCGTGCAGCGTTAAGACAGTACACTTCATCATGGCGTTACCTACACGGTGTAAAACCAGGTGCAGTACGTGTAGACCTAGATGGCAACCCTTGTGGTGAGCTAGAAGAAGAGCACGTTGAACACGCGAAAGCGACACTTGCAGAAAGCAAGGCGAAAGTTCAGGCTCGTCGTAAAGAACAAGCACAAAAAGCTCGTGAAGAGGGTAAGGCGAAAGCGAAACCTGCGGCTAAAAAGCCTCAACAGCCTCGTCGTACTAATAAACCAAAAGTACAAAAACCAACTAAGCCTGTAGAAACGCGCGCTCTAAATGCTGATGAAATCACAGTAGGTAACGCAGTTAACGTGAACATGGGCAAAGGAAACATGGCAGCGACCATTGTTGAAATCAATAAGGATGATGTACGTGTTCAACTTGCTAACGGCCTACAAATGGTTGTGAAAGCGGAGCACTTGCGCGCATAAAGGAGATACTCCTACGCATGAATTGCCGTTCAAAAGTGACCCTGATTGCTGCTAGCTTATGGCTAGCAGCATCAGCTCAGGCTCTTGAAGCCAAACTACATAAAGATGACCTGCCGGTTCTTTCTCCTGAAGTTCAGCATGAAACAGCTAGCAAACGAGTCACCTCGCGATTTACCCGCTCTCATTATAAGCACTTCAGCCTCAATGATGATTTCTCTAAAGCGATATTTGAACGCTATGTAGAGTTGCTTGATTACAATAGAAATATTTTCACTCAAGCAGACATCGATTCATTTAAAAATTGGTCAGTCGAGCTTGATGATCAGCTTAAATCGGGCAACAACCAAATTGCTTTTGATGTTTACAACCTCTCAATGCAGAAGCGTTTCGATCGTTTTGCTTATGCGTTAACTCTACTCGATGAAGAGATCAAGTTTGATACCGATGACGAGATAGAGTTAGACCGCTCTGAGGCCGCATGGCCAAAAGACGAAGCAGAGCTCAACGAGTTGTGGCGCAAGCGTGTGAAATATGACGCGTTAAATCTGAAACTGACTGGCAAAGAGTGGCCAGAGATTAAAGAAGTTTTAGAGAAGCGTTATAACAACGCGATGAAGCGCATCACACAGACCAATAATGAAGACGCATTTCAGTTGTATATGAATGCCTTCGCGCGACAGGTTGACCCTCATACAAGCTACCTTTCTCCACGTAATGCCGAGCAATTCCAATCGGAAATGAACCTTTCTCTAGAAGGCATCGGCGCTGTTTTGCAAATGACAGACGATTACACAGTAATTCGTTCACTTGTTGTTGGCGGTCCGGCATCAAAGAGTAAGCAACTTGGTGAAGGGGACCGAATCACTGGTGTTGGACAAGACGGTGAAGAAATTGTCGACGTGATCGGTTGGCGTCTGGATGATGTTGTTCAGTTAATCAAAGGCCCTAAAGGCACAAAGGTTAATCTACAGATCTTGCCAGAAGGTAACGATGCGAAGAGTTACATTGTCACAATTGTTCGTGACAAAGTTCGCTTAGAAGATCGTGCGGTTAAGTCAGAAATCATCGAAAAAGACGGTAAGAAGATTGGTATTTTAGAAGTACCAAGTTTCTACGTCGGCTTATCGAAAGACACCGATAAATTACTAGCTGAGTTGAAAACCAAAAACGTTGACGGCGTAATCGTTGATCTACGCAACAATGGCGGTGGTGCGCTAACAGAAGCAACGGCATTGACAGGTTTATTCATTAAAGAAGGCCCTGTAGTTCAAGTCCGTGACAGCTATGGCCGCATCAAAGTGAATGCCGATACCGATGGAAAAGTGAGTTATGATGGCCCATTGACGGTATTGATTAACCGCTACAGTGCTTCAGCATCTGAAATTTTTGCAGCGGCAATGCAAGATTATAATCGTGCAATCATCTTAGGTGAAAACTCTTTCGGTAAAGGTACAGTTCAGCAACATCGTTCACTGAATCATATTTATGATCTTTTCGATAAAGAGCTAGGTTATGTTCAGTACACGATTCAGAAATTTTATCGTATTGACGGTGGAAGTACGCAAAATCGTGGTGTTGCACCAGATATTTCGTACCCAACGCCAATTGAGGCTTCTGAAACTGGTGAAAGTGTTGAAGACAATGCTTTACCTTGGGATCAGATTGATAAAGCACAATATCAAACGTTTCCAAGTAACGACGCCTTAGTTGAAAAACTTACTGCTCTTCATAACAAGCGTATTTCTGATGAGATGGAGTTCCGCTTTATCAATGAAGACATCGAGAAATATCGTAAAGAAAAAGACGATAATACTTTGTCTTTGAACGAAAAAGTTCGTAAAGCTGAATCGGATAAAGCGGAAGCCCTTCGATTACAACGCATAAATGAACGTCAAGTTGCTTTGGGTAAAAAAGCATTCAAAACATTGGATGACATACCAAAAGACTACGAGGCTCCTGATGTTTATTTAGATGAGTCTGTCGCGATTATGGTCGATCTACTTAAGCAGGAAAATCAGTCATAATAACTGGCAATTTAGAATAAAAAGTGTGAGTCTTTCAGATTCACTCTTTTTTTATGCCTTTTTGTCTTCCGCTATCTCGATATCGAGCAAGATATTCGCTTATTTTCCCCCAATAATTTACGTGATCTACATCTAAAATTTCGCGAAAGTGAGGACTACTGGCTAAGCTAAAAGAAAACGATAAGGATGCCGATATGAAGTGGTTCTTTATTTTACTTAGCTTTTGCTGCTTTAGTGTGTTTGGTGGAGAAAACACCAGAGAAGATGAATTAAGTCACTTTGACACGCCGTTTCTCATCGGAGACTGGTATTTGATGAACCCAAACCCCGAAGAGTCGGCTGAAAACTTTCGTGCGATCAAACTCTCATTAGGTTCTGACTACAGCTTTTCTATTGATATTCAAAAGAAAGACTATTCCGTTGACCATTGGGAGGGGCTGTATAACGCAAATGAAGACACCATCGTTCTTGGTTTAAACACCGACGAGCCTCAAATTTATGCCTATCGCAACAACCATAATACGCTTGATCTTAATGGTGTAACATTCACTAAGGGATTATCCAATTCACTTGCAGGTATTTGGTCTAGCTCTCACGTATCTGGCGACGGTCTTGTGGCCAACAACATTAATCAGATGGATTTGATACTTCAACCTGATTTCGTGTTCATGTTTAGGGTTTCGAACGAAGAAGGGGATGAGTCCATCAAACAAGGTGTGTTTTACACAGAAGATGAGTTTTTGGTTCTGTTGTATGAAAATGGCGAGCATGGAACCACGTATAAGCTCAACAAGAATGAGCTAACGATCGAAGATTCCAATGGTGATATGTACGCCGTACTCAATAGAGTTACGCCATGATGCCTTTAACATGCGCCAAATTACGCGTGCGTACGGTAAGTCATTAATGTTGTTTAAATGTTAATCAAAAAACGGAGCTAGAGCACTAAAAGCTCCGTTTTTTGATAGAAAGACTTGTATTCTGATACCACAACCCCTACAAATAGCTTATATAGTGATACCAGAACTGCATTTTTGATCATGCAGTCTGGTATTTTTGTTGTTCGACATACAAGGATTTATGCTCATGTCTCAAGCTCCCCAGGCCAAATATCGTAAAGATTATAAAGAGCCATCTCATGCGATTACTGATATCGATCTTACTTTTGATCTATATGACAATGACACAATCGTTACGGCGGTATCAAAAGTTGCTCAAAAAGGCGATACAACAACGCTAGAACTCGATGGCGAAGGGCTTGAGCTACGCGCTGTAAAAGTAAATGGTGAGGATTGGGCTCATCACGAGGTGAAGGAGTCATCGCTGGTACTGACCGATCTTCCATCCGAGTTTGAACTTGAAATCGTCACCAAAATTGATCCTGAAGCGAATACAGCACTCGAAGGTTTGTACAAATCAGGCGGTGCATTTTGTACTCAGTGTGAGGCTGAGGGCTTTCGCCGTATCACGTACTATCTAGACCGTCCGGATGTTCTAGCAAAATACACAACAAAAGTGATCGCAGATAAAGCTGCTTACCCATATTTGCTGAGCAATGGTAACCGAATTGCAGAAGGCGATGCAGAGAACGGTCGTCACTGGGTTCAATGGCAGGATCCGCATCCAAAACCAGCTTACTTGTTCGCCCTTGTTGCAGGCGACTTTGATGTATTGCGTGACAAATATACAACGATGTCAGGTCGCAGTGTTGATTTAGAAATCTTTGTTGATAAAGGTAACTTAGATCGTGCAGGCCATGCGATGACATCGCTGATCAACTCGATGAAGTGGGATGAGGAACGCTTTGGCCTAGAATACGATCTGGATATTTACATGATCGTTGCTGTTGATTTCTTCAACATGGGTGCAATGGAAAACAAAGGCTTGAACATTTTTAACTCAAAATATGTGCTGGCGAACGATCAAACTGCGACAGATCGTGATTATTTAGGCATCGAAGCTGTGATCGGTCATGAGTACTTCCACAACTGGACTGGCAACCGTGTCACTTGTCGTGACTGGTTCCAACTAAGTCTAAAAGAAGGCTTAACCGTATTCCGAGACCAAGAATTCTCTTCTGACTTAGGCTCTCGTGCTGATAACCGTATTGATAACGTACGTATTATTCGTGGTCCTCAATTTGCGGAAGATGCAAGCCCAATGTCTCACCCGATTCGTCCTGACAAAGTCATTGAGATGAATAACTTCTACACGCTAACGGTGTATGAAAAGGGCAGCGAAGTTATTCGTATGTACCATACACTCCTTGGCGAAGAGGGCTTCCAAAAAGGAATGAAACTTTATTTTGAACGTCACGATGGTACCGCCGCGACGTGTGAAGACTTTGTTTCTGCAATGGAAGATGCCACCGGTGTTGATTTAAAACAGTTCCGTCTGTGGTACAGCCAATCGGGTACACCAACGCTGCGCGTAAATAGCGAATACAACGCTGATGCAAAAACTTACGCACTAACGGTAGAGCAATTTACGGAGCCGACGCAAGACCAAGCAGAAAAACAAGCGCTGCATATTCCGTTCGATATCGAGTTGTATGATTCGAAAGGTCGAGTTATCCCACTGGTGATTAACGGTGAATCAGTTAATAACGTGCTGGATATTAAACAAGATAAGCAAACGTTCGTATTTGAAAATGTCGAAGAACAGCCAGTGCCATCTTTGTTGCGTGAATTCTCGGCACCAGTCAAATTAGAATACGATTACAGCGATGACGAGTTAGTCTTCTTGATGAAGCACGCAACGAACGATTTTGCTCGATGGGACGCTAGCCAAATGCTATTGGCTAAATACATTCGTCAGAATGTGAAAAACGTTCAAGCGGGACAAGAAGTATCGCTTTCTGAAGGTGTGATAGATGCTTTCCGCGGTGTGCTGTTGGATGAAACGCTTGAGCCTGCTTTCATTGCTCAAGTTTTCTCTATGCCTTCAATCAATGAGATTACTGGTTGGTACCAGCAAATTGATATCGATGCCGTAGACAAAGTGCTAAACAGCATTACAGTGTCACTTTCTAAGGAATTAGAAGATGAGCTAAGTGCGACTTATCACACGCTTAAGCAAACAGAGTATACGATCGACCATGCTGCTATTGGCAAGCGTGCTTTACGTAACCGTTGCCTTCAGTACCTAGCATATACGGAAAAAGGTAATGATTTAGTCAACGCGCAGTACGCATCTGCAAATAACATGACAGATACGATTGCTGCGATGAGTGCCGCAAATAACGCTCAGCTCGAGTGTCGTGAAGCACTTATGGCTGATTATAGCGATAAATGGAAGCACGATGGTTTGGTTATGGATAAGTGGTTTGCACTGCAAGGTAGCAATCCTGCAGAGGATGCTCTTGAAAAAGTAAAAGCAACCATGAACCACGAAGCATTTAGTTTGAAAAATCCGAACCGTACGCGCAGCTTAATTGGCTCGTTCTTAAGTGCGAACCCTGTACGTTTCCATGATAAATCCGGTGTAGGTTACCAATTTGCCGGTGAAATTCTTCGCCAACTAAATGATTCGAACCCACAAGTAGCTTCTCGAATGATTGATCCTTTGCTTAAGTTCCGTAAATACGATGAAGCTCGCCAAGCAATGATTCGTGCAGAACTTGAAAAGCTCAAAGCAATGGATAATCTTGCTAAAGATCTATTCGAAAAAGTGACTAAAGCACTAGACGAATAGTAAACAACACAATAGGGTGGTCATTAAGACCACCTTATTTGTTTATGTCACTTAGTTTTCACTTCATGAACTATTACTACTTCAATCTCAACATTTCATATCAAACGTTTTTATCTCATTATTCTGGTGCGGCAAGTGTTGTTCAAGTTGTCACACACAACGGTTTGCGTTTGCAGTTACCCGCCGCGAGATTTAGACCATTTCTTAGTCAATTGGGCGTTAGAGGCCAGTTTAGACTAACAACTGACCAAAATAATAAGTTTCTTAAGTTAGAAACTCTGTGATGTATTGTATTTGCAGAGAGTTAAATAGGAATCTTAGTCACAGAATCGGACATTTCACCTCTTACCACTACGATTAGTTGTTAAACATTTGTAATTATGCTTTTACAATGGGCACATGCATTACCTATGCTTAGTTTCTAAGGTAACAACCTAGCTACTAAGTCCCCCTACAAAACAACAATTCTAATGTGGAGTGTGAATATGACCGCGCGTGAAAATGTAGTGCCGGTTCTGCTTGAAAAGGTTTACCAACTGATTCAAGACAAACTCGAGCTTTCTCACCAAACGCTTGTAACTAAACTTGCTCAACACTTATTCAGTAACATTGCTGATGATGATCTAATTCAGCGAAACGAATCCGACCTTTATGGTGCTGTCGTTAGCCTTTGGCACCATATCAATGAAAAAAAACCAGAAGAGATTTCGGTTCGAGTGTTTAACCCGACCGTAAGTCGTCAAGGCTGGCAATCCACACACACAATCGTAGAAATTGTTGTTCCAGATAGTCCATTCTTAGTGGACTCAGTCAAAATGGCTTTAGCACGTTTGGATCTTGTTTGTCACCTAATGTTGAATAACCCAACACAGATTCAGCGTGATAAAAAAGGGCAAGTTACAGACGTAAACGGTGAGGGTGGTGTTCTTCAATCACTTTTCCACATAGAGGTAGACCGCCTTACTAGTAAAGACGAGATGCAAGCGCTTAAAGAAGAGCTGTTAAGAATTCTATCTGATACTCGCTTAGTCGTTGATGACTGGAAGCAGATGGTTGATAAGCTTAAGTTTGTTACTGATGAACTTGAGAAAAATAAAGATCGTGTTTCTATCCAAACTGATCGTATGGATGAAACGATCGCATTTCTTCGTTGGCTAGAAGATCATAACTTTACCTTTATGGGTTATAAAGATTATGACTTAAAAGAGGTCAATGGTGATACCGAACTTGTTCCTGCTAAAGAAAAAGGACTAGGTCTGTTTGCTGATGACAAGCGCGTGCGTAGCGTCAAGCTCTCTGAATTATCAGATTCAGCGCGATTAGAAGCGAAAAAACCATACGCTCTGATCATCACCAAAGGTAACAAAGCATCTCGTATCCACCGTCCGGCTTATACTGATTACATCGGTATTAAAAAGTTTGATGAAAACGGTAAAGTAATAGGTGAGCATCGCTTTACTGGTTTATATACCTCCGCCGTTTACAACCAAGCGGTACAAAGTATTCCTCTGATCCGTGAAAAAGTTGACCGTATCCTTGAAGCAAGTGGATACCGCCACGGATCATACTCATACAAAGCATTGCACAATATCTTAGAAAACTACCCACGCGACGAGTTGCTTCAAGCTAATGAAGAAGAGCTGCTTGAGGTGGGAATGGGTGTTGTACAAATGCAAGATCGTGACTTGCTGCGTTTGTTTGTTCGTAAAGACCCATTTGGTCGTTTCTTCAGTTGCATGGTTTATGTCACTAAAGATCGTTACAACACAGAATTGCGTCGTCAAACTCAACGCATTCTTAAGCAGTACTTTGGTTGCGAGCAAGAGGTTGAATTTACAACGTACTTCTCAGAAAGCCCACTAGCGAGAACACATTACATTGTTCGTGTAGACAATAACAACATTGACGTAGACGTGAAAAAGATCGAGCAAAATCTAATGGAAGTTTCTACCTCTTGGGATGACAGACTAAAAGAATCCATCATTGCTAACTTTGGTGAAAGTAAAGGCCTTCCTCTTTCAAAAGAATATATGAGTGCGTTCCCTCGCTCATACAAAGAGGACATGATGCCAGGTTCTGCGGTTGCAGATATCGAGCGCTTAGAAGCGTTAAGTGATGATAATAAACTTGGTATGTTGTTCTACCGACCTCAAGAAGAGGGAGCAGATTCCAAAGCTGTCCGCTTAAAGTTATATCATCGCGATGAACCAATTCACCTTTCTGACGTAATGCCGATGTTGGAAAACCTTGGTTTGCGTGTGATTGGCGAATCGCCATATGAGATCGAGAAAAACAACGGTCAGACCTTCTGGATCCTTGACTTCTCTATGCTGCATAAGAGCGAGAAAACCGTTGACCTTCGTGAAGCTCGTGATCGTTTCCAACAAGCATTTGCTGCCATTTGGGCGGGTAATCTTGAAAGTGATGGTTTCAACCGATTGTTATTAGGTGCGTCTTTATCTGGCCGTGAGATTTCCATTCTTCGCGCTTACGCACGATACATGCGCCAAGTCGGCTTCCCATTCAGTCAGCAGTACATCGAAGACACGCTAAGCCACTACCCAGACTTAGCGACAGGTCTAGTCAAGCTGTTCACCAAGCGATTTGATCCGAAACACAAAGGCAGCGACAAAGGCCAAAACGATCTAATTAAAAAGCTAACAGAGCAGTTGGATCGTGTAGAGAGCTTGGATGATGATCGTATTATTCGTCGTTATATCGAAATGATCATGGCGACGCTTCGTACCAACTACTACCAAGTAGACGAGAATAAGCAGCCTAAGCCTTGGTTATCTTTGAAAATGAAGCCAAGCGATATTCCTGAGATTCCGCAGCCTGTACCTGCATTCGAGATCTTTGTTTACGCACCAGATATTGAAGGTGTTCACCTTCGTGGTGGAAAAGTGGCTCGTGGTGGTTTGCGTTGGTCAGATCGTCAAGAAGACTTCCGTACGGAGATTCTTGGCTTAGTGAAAGCGCAACAGGTTAAGAACACTGTAATTGTACCAGTGGGTGCAAAAGGCGGCTTCGTTTGTAAACGCCAGCCATCTCTCACCAGTCGTGATGAAATTTTTGCGGAAGGTCAGCGTTGTTACAAACGCTTTATCCGTGCACTGCTTGATGTGTCAGATAACATCATTGAAGGAGAGGTGGTACCACCACAAAACGTTGTTCGTCACGATGAAGATGACCCATATCTAGTAGTGGCTGCCGATAAAGGCACAGCAACCTTCTCAGATTTGGCAAACTCTGTTTCTGCAGAATACAACTTCTGGCTAGGTGACGCATTCGCTTCAGGTGGTTCAAACGGTTACGATCACAAAGCAATGGGAATCACCGCAAAAGGTGGTTGGGAATCTGTTAAACGTCACTTCCGTGAAATGGGCATCAACTGTCAGACCACTGATTTTACTGCAATCGGTGTAGGTGATATGGCAGGTGACGTGTTCGGTAACGGTATGCTGTTATCGAAGCATATTCGATTGCAAGCTGCGTTTAACCACATGCACATCTTTATTGATCCAAATCCAGATTCAGCCAGCAGCTGGGAAGAGCGTAACCGCTTGTTTAATTTGCCAAGATCAAGCTGGGAAGATTACAACAAAGACTTGATCTCTCAAGGTGGTGGCATCTTCTCTCGTCGATCAAAATCGATCCAGTTGACGCCAGAAATTCAGAAAATGTTAGGTACGAAGAAAGCATCTTTAGCGCCTAACGATCTGATAAAGATGATCTTGAAAATGAAAGTCGATCTTCTTTGGAACGGTGGTATCGGCACTTACGTTAAATCATCGACAGAAACTCATACAGATGTTGGTGACCGTGCTAACGACATGCTGCGCATTGACGGCCGTGACTTAAGAGCCAAAGTGGTTGGCGAAGGTGGTAACTTGGGTATGACTCAGCTTGGTCGTATCGAATACGCACTAACTGGCGGTCGAGTGAACACGGACTTCGTTGATAACGTAGGTGGCGTTGACTGTTCGGATAATGAAGTCAACATCAAGATCTTCCTCAATGGACTGGTTTCAAATGGCGATCTTACGGTTAAGCAACGTAACCAAATTCTAGAGTCTATGGAAGACGAAGTGGGTGAAATTGTCTTGGATGATGCTTACCGTCAGTCGGAGTCGATCTCTGTTACTGAACAGCAAGGTGTTGGCATTGTTAAGGAGCAAATTCGATTCATCCACACTATGGAGAAAGCAGGGTACTTGGACCGTGCTCTCGAATACATTCCTGATGATGAAACGCTAATCGAGCGTGAAAAACAGGGACTAGGTCTGACTCGCCCTGAGCTATCAGTGTTAGTTGCCTACGGTAAAATGGTACTTAAACAGCAACTTGTTACGGATGAAATCGCAAATGATGAATTCCATGCAAAACAACTTGTTGAATATTTCCCAAGTGCGTTACGACGTAACTATAAAGATCAAATGGTTAATCACCCACTGCGAGCTGAAATTATCGCTACAGCATTGGCTAACCAGATGGTTAATGAAATGGGCTGTAACTTCGTTACTCGTTTGCAAGAAGAAACTGGTGCAAGTGTTGTCGATATTGCCAACGCTTACAGTGCGGCTAGAGAAATCTTTGATTTAGAAGAAATCCTCAAGCAAACTCGCAAACTTGATAACGTTGCGACAGCGCAAGCTCAATACGAAATTATGTTTTACGTGCGCCGAGCACTGCGTCGAATTGCACGCTGGTTGCTTCGTAACCGTAGCGGCAAATGCACGGTCGGTGAGTTGATTGCTATCTACAAGCAAGATGTCAATGTTATCACTGAAACCCTAGACACTATGTTAGTTGAGTCTGAAGTTGAAGAACACAATGAGTTGGCTCAAGGTTGGATAGAGAAAGGGGTTGAAGAGAAACTCGCTCACCAAGTTGCCCGCTTATCAAGCTTACAATCTGCACTGGATATTTCATCAGTAGCAAGTGAAACAGGTAAAACGGTTGAGCAAGCATCGAAACTCTACTTTAACTTGGGTGACCGTTTATCGTTGCATTGGTTCTTGAAGCAAATTAATAGCCAAGCCGTTGATAACAACTGGCAAGCACTTGCAAGAGCGGCATTCCGTGAAGATCTGGACTGGCAACAACGTCAACTTACCGCTCAGGTACTGACTTGTGGCTGCTCAACCGAAGAGCTTGACGTGATGGCTGCGTTAGAAGATTGGATTGAAACTAACGAGCAATCGTTGCACCGCTGGGAGAGTATCTTAAACGAGTTCAAAGTTGGCTCAGTACACGAATTTGCTAAGTTCTCTGTAGCACTTCGAGAGCTAGTACTTTTAAACCTCAACTGCTCATCGAAAGAGTAGTGGAATAATCAAGTCATAAGTAAAAGCCTCGTTATTTAACGGGGCTTTTTATTATCTATTATTCACATTTGGAACGAAAATAGTTACATTGTCACATTGAGTTGAAATTAAAACAGAGTGAAATCGATTGCTTTTAAGCGGTTAGTTACGATTTTTATCGCAGAAACTTGATTGTAATTGTTTGTTTTATATTTGAAAATCTTATAAAGATATAGGTTTTTACTTATTACGTTCATTTTCATTGAATTACGATGAAAAACGGTAAATAATATTGTCCCGTTTATACGGGGCTTTTTTCTTTCGGAGGCACAATGCTTTACCGTCTAGCCAGAACTGGCTTTTTCCAACTCGATGCCGAGAAGGCACATGATCTTGCAATCAAGAACTTCCAACGCTTTAACGGCACACCACTTGATCTCTTTTACCGCCAACAGTTACCAACTCGTCCAGTTGAGTGTATGGGTCTAACATTCCGTAACCCTGTTGGTCTTGCGGCTGGTTTAGATAAAAACGGCGAATGTATTGAAGCATTTGATGCCATGGGCTTTGGCTTTGTCGAAGTCGGCACTGTAACGCCACGACCACAACCAGGTAATGATAAACCACGCCTATTCCGTTTAGTGGAAGCAGAAGGGATCATCAACCGCATGGGCTTTAATAACCTAGGCGTTGATAATTTGATCGAGAATGTTAAACGAGCAAAATTCAATTGTGTTCTCGGAATTAATATCGGTAAAAATAAAGATACGCCAATTGAGAAAGGGGCAGAGGACTACCTGATTTGTATGGAAAAAGTGTATGAGTATGCTGGCTATATTGCAGTAAACATCTCATCGCCAAACACTCCAGGCCTTCGTTCACTTCAATATGGTGAAGCCCTTGATGAACTGCTTTCCGAATTAAAGGCGAAACAAGCGGAGTTATCAGAGAAGTACAACAAGTACGTCCCGTTAGCATTAAAGATTGCGCCAGATTTAAGTGACGATGAAATCTGCCAAATTTGCGATTCTTTATTGAAAAACAATATAGATGGTGTGATCGCGACTAACACAACTTTGGATCGCACGATCGTAGAAGGGATGAAACACGCCAATGAGGCAGGTGGCTTGAGTGGTCGCCCTGTGCAATCACGCTCTACGGAGGTCGTACGTAAGCTTCATGAAGAGCTTGGAGACAAACTTCCAATTATCGGTGTTGGTGGTGTAGATTCCTATGTTGCAGCCAAAGAAAAGATCATGGCAGGCGCTAAGCTTGTTCAAGTCTACACTGGCTTTATTTACCACGGCCCAGGTCTCGTACGTGATATTGTTAAGAATCTTTAACATATACATCAAAAACTACTGAAAAATCAGTACCTGTTACATAAAAAAGAGGACTTTGTTTCCTCTTTTTTTTTATCCGTTCGTTTGTAGAATTTAAAAATCACGAGTAGGTAATTAAGCGTCTTACCTCTTTACCACTGATTTAACTAGTCAAGAGAGAACGGAATAATGCTTAAACCCAGCGACAAATGGAATTGGTATTTTGACGAGCAAAAAGCTTGCTTAATGCTGGATCTGGGGGAGGAAATGATTTTCCAAACCAATCTATCCCGAAAATTGTTGGTTAACTGTGCCTTCTCAAACAGTGAATTTACCGTTGATGACGCCAGCGCATTTCAAACGTTTAATGAGCGCATTCGCTGTCTCGATATCAGTGAATATCGCCAAGCTGAATTAACACTGTATTGTGTTGCTGCAAAGCGTTTTCATAAACCTGTACAGCCTAAGAGCTGGTTCTTCGATGCACAGTCCTCTGATTATGAACCTCAAGAAGGGGACATGGTCTTTCTCACAAATCAATATTCTGATGGTATGTTCATCGTTCTAGAACCAGGCGAAACATCGAGCTTATGTGCTTATGTTAACCAAGAAGCCTTTGTTCTTGATGGCAATAAGGCGCTTCAATTTGGGCAGCCGATTAAAGTAATGCATGATCGCATGGCTTGTGCAAATCACCTCTTTGCAATGACCCCTATGGCAATGGTGGGTTAAAGCTGTTTAATTTTTCTTTATTTCGTTCCTTTGTTTGCCTTAATCGACCTTATTGGGTCGATTTTTTTTGTCCTTTCCTCTGACACTCCAATCCGAAAGACCATGAAACTGTTTGTTTTCTATGCATGCAAACATGAAGCTGGTCACTTTTATTTTACTTATTTCAATTTGATTACTCCTTTAATTAGGCAACCTAGCGCCTAAAACAACCCTATTTATTCCCCTATAAAGGGCATTTGTAAGTAATTTACATCAACCAATCACGACTGGTATATACCAAAATGCATGTAAATAAGTATTCACTTCTTCTAAAGGAAACAAAATACGTTCATGAATGAAAAACATTCAAACTAAAGATGTTGAAAGTTTTAGATCATTTGAGTGGTGATGATTTGAACTAACGGGTGGGAAAATACCTTTAAAAACGAGGCATTGATCGTAAAGTCAGGTATAATTGAAGCCATTTTTTATCAGCGAAAGAACACTATGAATCAATATCTCGCGGTAACTTCAAATGGCATGGAAAATTTGCTTGTTGAAGAACTGACTAAACTAGGCATTGAAAATGCGAAACCAGTACAGGCAGGCGTAAAATTTAAAGCGACAAACGAACAGGTTTATCGCTGTTGTTTGTGGAGCCGTTTAGCGTCTCGATTTGTACGTGTTTTATCTGAGTTCACGTGTAACAACGACATGGACTTGTATCTATCCACTTCCACTATTAACTGGGTTAACCAATTTCATAGCTCTAAACGCTTTGTTGTGGACTTTAACGGCACAAACCGTGAGATTAGAAATAGCCAATACGGAGCTATGAAGGTCAAAGATGGCATCGTAGATTGCTTTGAGAATAAAGGCTTGCCACGTCCTAATATCAGCAAAGAACGCCCAGATATTCGTATTCACGTTCGTTTGCATAAAGATAAAGCGTTGCTTGGGATAGACATGGTAGGTAGTGGTCTTCATCAGCGTGGTTATCGACCAGAATCGGGTCGTGCGCCATTACGTGAAACGCTTGCTTCTGCGATTATCATGCGTTGTGGCTGGGATGGGCATCAACCATTACTCGATCCAATGTGTGGTTCTGGTACTTTGCTTATTGAAGCGGCAATGATGGCAGCCAACATGGCACCTGGCGTTAAGCGCAAACAATGGGGCTTCGAAGTTTTGGAAGACTTTGAACCGGAGACCTGGGCTGAGATTAAATCAGAGGCTAATGTTCAAGCTAGACGGGGTGTCAAGAAAGTTGACGCTAAGTTTTTTGGATTCGATAACGACCCCAAAGTATTAAAAGTCGCTCAAGAAAACGCCCGCAGAGCAGGTGTTGAAGAGTTGATTGAGTTTGCGCAAGGTGATGCTGCAACTATTACTCGTCCCGCAGGATTTGAACACGGTGTTATCGTTTCAAACCCACCTTACGGTGAGCGTCTAGGAACTGAGCCGGGGCTGATTGCGCTCTATACCGCATTCGGTGGACAGCTAAAATCTGAGTTTGGCGGATGTAAAGCATCTATCTTCTCTAGCTCAGACGAGCTCTTGAGTTGCCTTCGTATGCGCGCTGATAAACAGTTTAAATTGAACAACGGTGCGTTACCGTGTCACCAAAAGAACTACAGCATTGCCGAGCGCAGCGCTGATGAAGTTAAAGGTGCAGATACTAACGTTCAAATCGCACCAGACTTCTCAAACCGTTTGAAGAAAAACATTGGCAAGATTGGCAAGTGGGCTCGTAAAGAGAAACTAGACTGCTATCGTATCTACGATGCAGACCTTCCAGAATACAACGTAGCGATCGACGTGTACGGCGATCAAATTGTGATTCAAGAGTACGCAGCACCTAAGAACATCCCTGAAGAAAAAGCCAAGCGTCGTCTAACGGACATTATCCGTGCGACGATTCAGGTGACCGGTGTTGAAGCGAACAAAGTTGTACTGAAAGTTCGTGAGAAGCAGAAAGGTCGAAGCCAGTACCAAAAATTAGGTCAGGTATCAGAGACGCTCGAAGTAAACGAGTACGGTGTGAAGCTGATCGTGAACCTTCATGACTACCTAGACACAGGCCTGTTCTTGGATCATAAGATCACTCGTCGTCGTCTTGGCGAAATGGCACAGGGTAAAGATTTCCTTAACTTGTTTGCTTACACTGGTAGTGCAACAGTGCACGCTGCAGTTGGTGGTGCGCGTTCCACTACAACTGTCGATATGTCAAACACCTACTTGAACTGGGCGAAAGACAATATGCAGCTTAATGGCTGTGTAGGGCGCCAACATAAATATGAACAAGCGGACTGTTTGCAATGGCTAGAAAACGCAAAAGGTGAGTACGACTTGATCTTTATTGACCCACCTACGTTCTCTAACTCTAAGCGTATGGAAACATCATTCGATGTACAACGTGACCACATTAAGCTAATGAAGAACCTCAAACGTTTACTGAGAAGTGAAGGCACAATCGTATTTTCAAATAACAAACGTCACTTCAAGATGGATGAAGAATCACTCGCTGAATTGGGTTTGAAGGCTCAGAATATTTCTTCTCAAACGTTACCATTAGATTTTTCGCGTAATAAACAGATTCATAACTGTTGGCTAGTAACGCACGCGTAGTATAAACAAAAGGATTAATACGTGCTGATATTGTATAGCACGGAGGGATGCCATCTTTGTGAGATGGCATTTGCTCTAGTAGACCAAGTCGGTTTGGCCGAGCAAACAGATATCATTGATATTGCGTTCGATGATGTACTATTTTCTCGTTACGGCGTCATAATACCCGTATTAAAATATCAAGATTCTGAGTTGAACTGGCCGTTTGACTTAGAACAACTCACACATTGGTTGGATAATAATGGCATTACTTACCATTCATAACGCACAACTTGCATTTGGTGACCACCCATTGCTAGACAAAGCGGAGTTCGCTCTTCAAGAAAACGAACGCGTTTGTTTAGTTGGTCGTAACGGAGCAGGTAAGTCCACGTTAATGAAAGTGCTTGCCGGCGACATTTTGTTGGATGATGGCAAGATTCAAATAACTCAAGACGTAGTAGTTTCTCGGCTTGAACAAGATCCACCGCGCAATCAAGAGGGTACGGTTTACGAATACGTATCTGGCGGTTTGGCTGAAATCGGCGAACAATTGAAGATCTATCACGATCTTCTCGATCTTGTTGCTCAAGACCCAAGTGAGAAGAACATTAACCGTTTGGCGAAAGTTCAAGAGCAACTTGATCATTCTAACGCTTGGCGCTTTGATGACCGTGTTAAGAACGTACTTGGCGCTTTAAAACTAAGCCCAGAAACCAAACTGACCGATCTATCCGGTGGCTGGCAACGTAAAGCTGCTTTAGCTCGTGCGCTGGTTTGTGATCCTGATGTATTGCTTCTTGATGAACCAACAAACCATCTCGATGTGACAACGATCGAATGGTTAGAGAACTTCTTAAAAGACTTCAAAGGCTCGATCATCTTTATTTCTCACGACCGTGCATTCATCAAGTCGATGGCGACACGCATCGTTGACTTAGATCGCGGTCAATTAGCTTCTTTCCCTGGTAATTACGAACAGTATTTGAATGACAAAGAAGAAATGCTTCGCGTCGAAGAAATGCAAAATGCTGAGTTCGATAAGAAACTAGCGCAGGAAGAAGTGTGGATTCGTCAAGGCATTAAAGCACGTCGTACTCGTAATGAAGGCCGTGTTCGAGCCCTTAAAAAACTTCGTGAAGAGCGTCGTGACCGTCGTGAAGTTCAAGGTAAAGTTAACCTAAACATCGATGATGCTTCTCGTTCAGGTAAGATTGTATTTGAAGCAGAAAATGTATCTTTTGCTTACGAAGGCAAGACAATTGTCGACGACTTTAGCTTTAACATCATGCGTGGTGACCGTATTGCACTTATCGGACCAAATGGCTGCGGTAAGAGTACGGTACTTAAATTGCTACTAGGGCAATTGGAAGCGCAGTCTGGTCGTTTACACTGCGGAACAAAATTAGAAGTCGCGTACTTTGATCAGTACCGAGAGATTTTGGATCCAGAAAAGACAGTGATCGATAACTTAGCGGATGGGAAACAAGAAGTAATGGTTGGGGGACGTCAGCGTCATGCGCTGAGTTATCTTCAAGACTTCTTATTTGCACCTAAGCGCGCCAGAACCCCGGTTAAGGCACTTTCTGGTGGTGAGAAAAACCGATTATTGCTAGCCCGTATCTTGTTGAAACCAAACAACTTACTTATTCTTGATGAACCAACTAACGATTTGGATATCGAAACGTTGGAACTTTTAGAAGAAATGCTTGCCAATTATCAGGGTACATTATTGTTAGTGAGTCACGACCGTGAGTTCGTAGACAACACAGTAACAACCAGCTGGATTTTTGAGGGTAACGGTATAATCGAAGAGTTCGTTGGTGGTTATCATGATGCTAAACAGCAGCGTGACCAAGTTCTTGCTTCGCGCAGTCAGGTTGAAAAACCAACAAAGAAAGAGAAAGTGGTTGAGGAAACTCCCAAAACTACGCAACCTAAGAACAATTCGAAGAAGTTATCGTATAAGCTGCAAAGAGAATTAGAGGCTCTACCAGCTAAACTTGAACAATTAGAGTCGGATATCGAGAGCCTTCAGGAGCAAGTGAACGATCCAGAGTTCTTTGCTAAACCTGTAGAGCAAACTCAGCCGGTATTGGAACAGCTTGCTGCATTAGAGCAGGAGTTGGAAATCGCATTCGAGAGATGGGAAGAACTCGAAGCAATGCAACAGGATAGTTAAGAATTCAATGAATTGTAGTAATAAATTCAAATTGACCGCCATTGCAATGATGGTTGGTACCACAATGAACGCACAGGCGGCATTGTATCAAGTTGTTGAGGTTTCACCTCAGGATCATGGTTCAAACGGTGACTACCAAACGGCTTACGGGGTTGCAATTCAACAGGGCAATGCAGGTACAGATCCTTCAACAGGTTCACCTTTCGCTCTAGGCTGCTTTGATGCAGCAGCAAACTGCACGCCAGAGCAGTTTAAACTTGCAATGGAAACTCGCACTACACCGATTTCAGCGACACAAGCCGTGGATGGGAACAGCTATCGTGAAGAAATCCCATTCGGATTAGACGCTGGCTTTTATTACATCCAAGAACTCAAAGACTTTGAGCGTTACTGTTACAACCAGCTTCGCTATTCCACCTGTGACTCATGGGCTTCAGTAAACTGGACGCCGTGGAATAAAGAACGTAGTAAAGACTTTACTTCTAATGCGTTAGCGTTCATAGAAGAAGATTCTGCTGCTTATAAAAATGAATATAACAATGTTATCAACCAGCTTACCGAGGATGGTGCAGCTGTCGGTAATCAGAGTAAAGTTAGCACAGAAAATACTTCTACATTAGAAACACGAAATACCGTAGTTGCACCAGTAGAGCCAAATATTCTTACTGGCGATGGTGACGCAAGTGTTGTGCAAAGCCATGCTTGGAGCACAGACGGCAATTTTACTGTTGGCAGTGTTTCTCGAACAGCAAGCAATACCAATGGATCTCACCACACATCAAAAGCAGCGATTTGGGATCAAAGCGGAACCGTCAGTGAATTGGCTTGGCCAAGTGGCACATCTAAAGATGGAGAAAGGTTAGCTCAAGGGAGCATGCGTGACCTTGTCACTGATGGAACTACGGTCTATGGCGTAGGTTACAACACTTACAGTGATGATAACTACCTGAATGCGACTGTTTTTGTCGGAACTCTAGAAGCCGAAGGTAGCGTTGAAAACGCAACTTGGAAAAACAAAGTTGTTGTAGGAGCTAGACAGCGCGAGGGTGATGATACGGTTCATACAAACTCACGATTAACCGACGTTAACTCTAATTTTGTTGCTATTGGTGAAGCAAAACGTTCGGGCGGATACTTAATGCCAACGGGCTCTGCTCCGAATCGTCTCTTTATCGTAGATGATGTTCGTAAGGATTCTATTAGCGCTTTTTACCCAACTACTGGCATTTTCTTTAGCGGTGCGGGCGGTAAGATGGGCGGTATCAACTCTTACAATGAAATCGTCGGGCAACTTGATGCAGAAACGACTCGTGAAGACGATGGCAAGCCACGTCGTAAGCGCGGTTTTATCTATCCATATAGCCTAGGTGGCGAGACTAGTGAACGTGCTGCAACATTGTTTAATGGAAAAGCTTGGTTCCTAGACAGTTTGACTAATGGCGGTGATTACTCTGAACAAAACAATCAGTTCCGTATTATCGACGCAACTGATATCAATGATGCAGGTGTGATCTCTGGTACAGCTATGAAATGTGCAGGTGGTTATAGCACAACAGCAAACAATGCGACATGTAGCTCTGAAGAGCAAATTGTAGCAGTCAAACTAGTACCTATTGCTGACGCAACTAAGGACGACATCGTATCTCGAAGCATTGACTCAACGACGACAGAGCGTCAAGGTGCAGGCCTTGGTTGGTTAGCTTTGACCATGCTTGGATTGTTTGGGTTCCGTAGAAAATAGTTAAAAATCGTCAGTAATTTTTAAATCAAGCAGATGCTCACACATTTGAGTCTCTGCTTTTTTTATGCCTTGAGAAATTGCCTACTTTGATCGATTCTTATAAGTGGAGTCATAAAAACTCCATCAAAGTTTCACAATAACAGCTGTACGTTAGTAAATGGACCTGTATGAGGAATTAACTATGAAGAGACAAAAGCGTGATCGCCTAGAACGAGCTCAATCTCAAGGCTACAAAGCTGGGTTGAATGGAAGGTCTCAAGAGGCTTGCCCATATCAACAAGTTGATGCTCGGTCGTATTGGTTAGGTGGTTGGCGTGATGCCAGAGATGAAAGACAATCTGGTCTCTACAAATAAACTCTCCACATACAAAAAGAAGGATTCGAAAGGGCTCTACGGAGCCTTTTCTACATTATAGGGACATAGGGAAGTAGGTTAACACTCGACAACAAAAAGGCTCCTAAATAGGAGCCTTAATAAATCGATTAAAATCGTGATTAGAAGCTTGAAGTGTCTTGGAACAAGCCAACTTTCAAATCTTTTGCTACGTAGATTTCTTTGCCGTCCACACATACACGACCGTCGGCCAAACCCATCACAAGTTTACGGTTTACAACGCGTTTCATGTGGATTTCGTACGTCACTTTTTTCGCTGTTGGCAGGATCTGACCTGTAAACTTCACTTCGCCAACACCCAGAGCACGACCTTTTCCTTTGCCACCAACCCAGCCAAGGAAGAAACCAACAAGTTGCCACATCGCATCAAGGCCAAGACAACCCGGCATTACTGGGTCGCCAGGGAAGTGGCAGTCAAAGAACCACAAATCTGGAGTAATATCCAATTCCGCCAAGATCAAACCTTTACCAAAATCGCCTTCAGTCTCAGACATTTTAGTAACACGATCCATCATTAGCATGTTTGGCGCAGGAAGCTGAGGGTAACCAGGCCCAAACAGTTCGCCTTGGCTAGAAGCAAGTAGATCGTCACGGTTATAAGAATCACGTTTGTTTTGCATTATCAATTACTCCAATTTTTGATAGCTGCATCTTAGTGAACACGTGTACGCTAAACAACTCCGATCAGTACTAGACAAACCAGTTTTTGATGCGCTGCACAATTCCTTCTGGATGCTCATGTCTTTCAAAGTTTTCAATACGTTCCGCTATTTTGCCAATAATGCTATCGTCTTCACCTCTAAAAGGTTTATTCATTACAATCGGAATAGCTTCATCTACGGTAGAAACGGACCAAATATGGAACTCACCATTTTTAATGCTTTCTATTACATCTTTATGTAATGCAAGGTGTTTAAGGTTTGATTTTGGCATCACAACACCTTGATTTCCTGTAAAACCTTGATGTTTACAAACCTGATAAAAGCCTTCAATTTTTTCGTTCAAGCCACCGACGGCTTGCACTCGACCAAACTGATCAACAGCTCCTGTAACAGCAACTTGTTGATTAATTGGAGATTCAGATAAAGCACTCACCAAGCAACAAAGTTCTGCAAGAGATGCGCTGTCACCATCAACTTCACTATAAGACTGTTCAAATACGATGGAGGCAGAGTAAGGCAGTGGTTCATCCAGTTTCAGAGCAGAGCTCAAGAAAGCTTGCATAATCATCATGCCTTTTGCATGTAGATTGCCTCCAAGCTCAGCTTTGCGCTCAACATCGGAAACATCGCCATCACCAAAATGAATTACACAAGATATTCGTGCAGGCTCACCATAGCTGACAGGGTGCCCAGCCATATCAATAACGGTTAGGCCATTGATTTGACCAACTTGTTCCCCAGTTGTCTCAATGATGACTTGTCCATCTAAAATATCGTACACGGCACGCTGAGGAAGGTAAGATTCTCGGTAATACTTGTCGTCAATCGCTTTATCTAACGACTTGTAATCTAATGCGTGACCATCACTGAACTGGCTGGCAAGCGTTAGAAGTTGAGAGTGCCACATTACTCCTAAAGGCAGATAATGTTGATCTTCAGTAAATCTCATACCGGCTAGCAACAATCTTCTAAAACCACATTCAGTTAAGTGAGGCAGCTGATATTGAGAACATATCCAGTTCACTAAACCAAAGTAATCTGTCAAATTCTGCTCTGACAGATGAATATCTTCTTCAACTTCCGTATACATGGCAAAGCCAGAACAGAAGTCTTCATCGATGTATTCTAGCTCTGCTAACTGACTTCTTTCTCCTGTTACAATCAGTTTTACATCATAAGCTTTAGCTTGCGGTACTGAAGTAGGTAAACGAGTAGGGCTTAGGTTCAGTGGCTCGATAAGGTTTTGTTGAATTGCAGACTTTATATTTGGCCAAAGCCCTGGGTTAGCCAAAATTAGATTAGCCGGTACAATTAAGTAACCGTTATCTGCCTGTGAAATTAAACCAGGTTGGAAGGCAATATCACCACTTACATCAACACTGTAACGGTCAAATAAACGTTTGGCATCAAGTGATTCCGAAAAAACTATCGCAGCGTTAGACTGGCTCTGAAGAGCTTTACTGATGAACTCTCTATATACAGAATTATCTACGCAGTTAATGAGTAGTACTCGCGTCAATCCGGAAATTTTTGAAAAACGAGATATCGTTGCCGACATTCTCGGTTGGAGATCAGTAAAAGACTTCTTTGGTAACGAAGGTGCAGACTTTAAAAGTGCTTCGTACTGCTCAAGTGAAGGTGTTACGTCTTGCCAATTAAGTTGGTTCATTAAAATTCATCGTAATTCAATCTTGCCGACATTATAACGAAACGGACTATAACACCCTAGCACCAATTTGGTTTGCTCTCGGCATTCATCTCTCAATGAACAATACTTAGACAAATGAGTGATCAACATCGATACTTCTAAGAGTTTTATTTGCCCAAGTAAACCATCTGGGTTACGCTGTCACTAGGTTATGTTTATGGGTCGGAACAAATGAAATATCAGCAGCTTGAGAATCTAGAATGTGGGTGGAAATGGAAGTATCTCATCAAAAAATGGAAAGATGGTGAAGCGATTACCCGACATATTGATACAAGCGAAGCAGATGCAGCGGTCGCAGAACTAAAACGCCTTGAACACGAGCCTACACTTGTCTTAGCTTGGATAGAAAACCACATGTCAGAAGAGTTAGATAATAAACTCAAGCAGGCTATCCGAGCGAAACGGAAACGTCACTTCAATGCAGAGCAAGTCCATACAAAGAAGAAATCCATTGATTTAGATTACCGAGTTTGGGAAAAGCTTTCTAGTAGAGCGAATGAACTTGGTTGTACGTTATCTGACGCAATTGAATATTTGCTTTCCGAAGCGTCGAGAAGTGAAAAAGCGAGTCAAAAAGTTACCTCAATTAAAGAGGATTTGAGTAAATTGCTATCTAGCTAGGATAGGGAGTGCCAAATGTTATATGTAATCTTAATTGCAGCCATCGTGATCTTTTGGTTGATCGCAGTCGATAGGCCGGTGTTAAAAGTAAAGTTCGATAATGGCCATATTAGTAACGTAAAAGGGCATCTACCTCCTTCTTTCAAACACAACTTACAGGATATTAGTGAGCATAACCCGTTTACTGGTGAAATGAAGGTGTATAGCCAACGAACAGGAATGCGCTTAAGCTTTTCCAAAGGCATTCCCAAAAAAGTTCAACAGAGGATTCGTAACGTTTTTCCGCACCAGGGCTTCAAAGCAAACAAAGGCAAGAAGCGCGCTTAATTACATATCAGTTACTTCATCATGTTAAATGGGACGCAATGTGGCGTCCCATTTTCGTATCTACAGAAAAATTACTTATCATCGAACAATCAACAACATAAACGGACCAAAACGATGAGATACGTTGTAACTTTAATGGTATTGATCTTTGCAAGTAATTCAGTTTTTGCTGACGATTCAGAAACGAACCTGTTGGCTAAAAAGATTAAGACTAAGCTTCAAAAGAAAGTAGACAATAAGTTTGATGGCTATCAAGGTTATTGTGACGTCATGATAGAAATGGAGCACAAAAGTAAAAACGCAGTAATAAAAAGAGTAACCAGCAGTGGTGACCAAAAAGTGTGTAGGTACGTTAAGTCCAACTTGAAGAAAGGAAAACGCTATCGTTACAAATACCCCGAAAAGTACATTCGCCTCCATATAACCACAGGCTTATAAATGTTTCAGAACGCAACTGAGCTCGTGATTTTTGGCAGATTTCGTTGCGGAGCGATTAGAGCGTTTAGCTGATTTTTGCTGTTGTACGAGGCGAGTATGAAAGGCTTTTTTGTTTGGTAGCGCTTAAGTTAGTAATCGTGATGCCATTGAATGGCAAATTCAGTGAGTTGGCCATCATCACCATACATAGATTGATTCAGGTGCTTACGGAAGGACACGCCAGTAAGTCGGGGACTAAGCGCGCATCAATTTTCAATAAGAGATTTGATTTGCTTCGTAAGCATAACCACAAACCAAACTAGCGATTGCAAGTCCACAGGAGCCTCGGTTAAAGCCTCAAAAGCAAACAATGTTGTTAATCTTAGGATGACATTTTAAAGTAGCTAAAACCGGACATTATTGCTTTGAGTTTACACTCCTCTCAGTACGCATTATATGTGTTATGTTAAATTGTGTATTGCCGTACGCTAAATGCTGTCTGAGTATGCTCCTATTCCCCTGCAGATTTTAAATTTAAGGGCCTTACAGTGAGCATTAAACATAATCGTTATTTACCATAAAATACTTAATATAGATCTTAATAATCTATCGATTGTTAAGATCTATATTAACGCCTTTTTACTTATTGAAATGACTGTATAGCTTCAAAGATATCTTGTCTTCTAACTGGCTTGGAAATGAATCCGTCCATCCCTGCATCCAGGCATTTATCTCTATCGCTTTCTAGCGCATGTGCAGTTAACGCTATAATTGGAGTCTTGAGGCCTTTATCTCGAATAAGCCTTGTTGCAGTAATTCCATCCATCACCGGCATCGAGACATCCATGAGAATCAAATCGATTAAATCCTCATTCTCTTCTAAAAATGTTAATGCCTCTGCTCCATGGCTTGCGATATGAACATTATGGCCAAGCTTATTTAAGATAAGCTTTATTACGAACTGATTCGATTCGGTATCTTCTACGACGAGAAGTTCCATTGCTTTTGTCGGTTGATTGGTTTCGATTCTAACTGGACGATTTTGATTACAACGAGTCAAAACTGGAATCGAAATCGTAAAGGTTGAACCAACATGCTCATCACTTTTAACGGCAATCTTGCCACGCATCATTTCAACTAAATGCTTGGTTATTGCGAGCCCCAGTCCTGTACCACCGAAGCGTCTCGTGATGGAACGGTCTCCTTGATGAAATGCCGTAAACAAGTGCTCTTGCTTTGCTTTAGATATACCAATTCCAGTGTCAGATATTGAGATCACAAGTTCAGCATCTTGCTCAGATACAGAAACTTTTACTTCACCTTCGTCTGTAAACTTTATTGCATTCCCTATTAGATTAAACAGGATTTGAGATAACCGCGTGGAGTCAATCCAAAATTGTTTGTCATTAGTGACAGTACAGTTGAGTTTAAATTGGAGATTTTTCTTCTTAGCTATTTGTTTTTGCTGAGAAATGACAAAAGTGACAGTGTCTCTTAAATTAATCCATTGTTCATTGAGCTGAAAGCGACCTGACTCGATTTTAGAGAGATCAAGAATGTCACTGATTATCGCGAGAAGTAACTCTGCAGAGCACTCCATTTGGCTCAAAGCATCAATTTGTTCTTCTGACAAGGTTGATTGCTTCAGTATATCTAGCATTCCAAGAACGGAATTTAAAGGGGTTCTTATTTCATGACTCATCATCGCTAAGAACTCCGACTTAGACCGGTTCGCAAGCTCTGCTTCTTCTCTTGCTTTAGCGAGCTGAGTTGTTCTTACTTCAACGATACGTTGTAACTTCTCTTTGGTCTCGATATCAATGACCGCCCTTTCAATTAAGGGACGAAACCGCCTCAAGGTTTCCTTATTCTCTATGCTAAAGTGCCCTTTCTGAGCTCCAATAAGTAGGATTACGGTTTGCGTTACTTCTGAACGTATACCAGTTAAAACGACCGAGTTTACATGGCTTTTTATAAAGCTGTTTAAGTTAACAAACTCAGCGAGTTTATCTGGCTCGAACAGTAGAATGCATTCACCATTGAGAGCTCTTTGATAGGTGTTACCGTGTAACCAGGATACATTATCAAATACGCTATTAGTTGATATCAATGTCTTGAAGGGATATCGTTCACCATCACGAGTCAGTACAATAAAATCATCGAAGTTGATGTACTTTTTGAGGACATTGTTTAATCCCGTAAATATCTCATGCCGATTCTTTGCCTCACTCATCGCAGATATCGCGGAAAGAATGGCCTTGTTTTCATCGGCGAGTAGTCGTTCTCTTTGTCTAGCCTGCTTTAGCTCAACTAACGCTTCTTGAAGCGCTTCCTGTTGATATATGTCTAAGTATTTATCTTTCATAAGGTTTATGGAATATAGCCGATGAAATCATCAGGTTTCCATGTCCATTCTCACCACCAATAAATCTACCTTGCTCGCCGAAAGTAAAAGGGCAAATAAAAGGCAAATGTTCTAGTTCTTGGTTAATTTGTTCACAAACGCTATTCATGTCTTGCATTAAGTGCAACATGGGACCTGCGCAAAAGATATTTATCACTCCAATTTTTCGAGACTCTTCTAATTTTTGGTTAAAAGCGGCATTGACGACTTTTGCAGCGCGCGCAACGAGATGCTCACGACTTCCTTTCATTAATGTGAGCTCGTCACCCTCTTCTATTCGTGTAAACAACTCGATTCCACCATCTTGCGTCTCACGGATCGGATGGGATAACTTGTAATATGGGCGATCATAGAGATGACCTGCGATCCGCCCTAATGGATAAGCGCTCGAATTTGTAAACAGCATATTATCTTTACCTACTTGGTTATCCTGGTGATTTGTCAACCTTCTATAAACATTGAGCGCAGGTTCGTTATCAATTTCAAGTAAGCATCTATCGTTGGTCTTGGTTGCAACACCTTTGATATTAGTTGGTGTATGTCCAGCGCTAAAAGCGATATCAACAGGTTGAGAGGAGTAAAAGAGAGTTAAGCTTAAACCTGAAGTTTGAGAGCCTTGGGCGGTTATCACAGACCATTTCCCAGCGATGTTATTATCAGCGGCTGAACCACCAATAATTGGAATTAGAGTTCCAAATCTTTCATCTATAGACGCAATGATTGATTCCTCTTGCCCTGGTGTGGCATGAAGTAGAATTAAGTTTGGTACCTCTCCTACACGGTTAGCGCTCTCAAGGGCCATATCCAAAGCCTTGGTGACACTGTCACCTGAGTTATGATTAGAAATACCAGTACCATAAGCATGAGGGCCTGTATCATAAACAGCAAGTGCCGCAATTACTGGGCCTGTATGAAAGCCCTGATCTGTCATTACGGCTTGACATGAACTGGCGCCATGAAAAGGCACACAAGGAAAATGCGCAAGAAACGCTTCTCGAATCAACTCGAAATTGTATTCTTCCGTGTAGTAACACATCACGTAAGACAAGTTCTGTTGTGTCAATTCGGATCTGAGCGTTTTTATCGCTGAGTCTTCATCTTTAATATGAGTAAAAACTGATTGGCAATGCATACGATTTTATAATTGGATATCACTCTGCTGTTATACCATTCCAACCAATTTTCTCTAGGTAAGAAGGTGTTAATTTCATTAATAAGTTACGATTATCTCGTGATAGATCGTATTTATAATTGAACTACAACAATGTTTTCACCTTTTTTAAAGGTGATTTTTTTCGATTCAGGCATGATGTCCCATTCTACTGACTTATGCTTCTCGTTGAGATTGATAAAATTACCAGATTGATTTAGATCAATTTTTAGAGTGCTACTTTCTATCGTTTCGAGCGAAATTCCCATTGAGTCACGATTAATCGTGATTATTTCTCCTTCAATTGTTACATCGCATCGTTCTTTTTGTGAACAGTCAACGCTATTAACACTCTCGTGTGTAAAGGTACGCCAGAAAAATGCGCCTATTAAAACACTGAGCATGATTAAGATTTGTGCAAGTCGCGCCTTTGTTAACTTTTGTGCAGGCATAATTACTAATATCCTTGTTACAAACTTCAAACTTTTTAAATAAAAAATGATTTCCAGAGGTCCAGTAAGGTTACTACCCTGTCATTGAATTGTTAATTCAAGTATAGTGTCACGCTGAAAATGCCACTTTTTATTAAAGTCAGCAATGGAAATAAGGTGATGATAACACTTGAATTCTAGAGTTTACTTGGGTGGTGTTACGACGCAAGTCGTGTTGGAAGTAAAAGTGTAGTTAATTAGAAATTGGAAGCATGCAAATGAGCCAAGTAAAGCAGCTTGAACAAAACTACAACTATACAGTCGTTCGCCAATTTACCCTTGTGACCATTTTATGGGGCATAGTTGGTATGGCTGTTGGTGTTTTGATTGCCGCTCAATTAGTTTGGCCACAGCTAAACTTTGATACGCCGTGGTTGACGTACAGTCGCTTACGTCCACTGCATACTAATGCGGTAATTTTTGCGTTTGGTACCAGTGCTCTGTTCGCAACGTCTTATTATGTTGTACAGCGCACATGTCAAACACGTCTTTTTGGTGGCCCACTCGTTGCCTTCACCTTTTGGGGTTGGCAAGCAATCATCCTGGCAGCAGCCATTACTTTGCCTCTCGGTTTAACATCGGGTAAAGAGTATGCTGAGCTAGAATGGCCTATTGATATCGCAATTGCGCTAGTATGGGTATCATATGCGGTGGTGTTCTTCGGCACACTAGTGAAGCGAAACACGTCACATATTTATGTGGCAAACTGGTTCTTCGGTGCCTTTATTATCACAGTAGCAGTACTTCACATCGTGAACAGCATGGCTATTCCTGTGTCACTTGGTAAATCTTACTCGATTTACTCGGGCGCAGTGGATGCGATGGTTCAGTGGTGGTATGGACACAATGCGGTAGGTTTCCTACTGACCGCTGGTTTCCTAGGTATGATGTACTACTTCGTTCCTAAACAAGCTGAACGTCCTGTTTATTCTTACCGTCTATCTATCGTTCACTTCTGGGCACTTATTTCTCTATATATTTGGGCAGGCCCTCACCACCTTCATTATACAGCGCTACCAGACTGGACTCAGTCTCTAGGTATGGTTATGTCGCTGGTTCTATTTGCTCCTTCTTGGGGTGGTATGATCAACGGTATTATGACGTTATCTGGTGCATGGCATAAGCTTCGTTATGACCCTATCCTACGTTTCCTAATCGTTTCACTGTCGTTCTACGGTATGTCTACCTTTGAAGGCCCGATGATGTCGATTAAGACGGTTAACGCACTTTCTCACTACACAGACTGGACCATTGGTCACGTTCACTCTGGTGCGTTAGGTTGGGTTGCGATGGTTTCTATCGGCTCTGTATATCACTTGGTACCTCGCCTATTTGGCCAAGAGCGTATGTACTCTGTTGGTCTAGTTAATGTGCATTTCTGGCTAGCAACAATCGGTACCGTCCTTTACATCGTTGCGATGTGGATCTCTGGTGTAATGCAAGGTCTTATGTGGCGCGCGGTTAACTCTGACGGTACGCTAACTTACAGTTTTGTTGAATCTGTAGAAGCGTCTTATCCGTTCTACTTTGTACGTTTCCTAGGCGGATTTATCTTCCTATCTGGTATGTTCCTAATGGCATACAACACGTACAAAACGGTAAGTGCACCTAAAGAAAGCCTAAAAGCTATCCCACATCCGGCATAAGGAGATTTAAGAATGAGTAATAATTCTAATAATCGCCATGAAATCTTAGAACGTAATGTCGGTTTGTTGGCTATTTTTATCGTGTTTGCTATCAGTTGGGGTGCTCTTGTAGAGATCACTCCTCTGATTTTCCAAAAGCAAACGACTGAACCTGTAGAAAATCTGCGCGCTTACACTCCTTTGGAGATGGAAGGCCGTGATATCTACATCCGTGAAGGTTGTAACGTCTGTCACAGCCAGATGGTTCGTCCTTTCCGCTCAGAGACTGAACGCTACGGTCACTACTCTGTTGCTGGTGAGAGTGTTTGGGAACACCCATTCCTTTGGGGCTCTAAGCGTACAGGCCCGGATTTAGCTCGTGTTGGTGGTCGTTATTCTGACGAATGGCACCGTGTTCACCTGTTAGATCCTCGTGAGCTTGTACCCGAGTCAAACATGCCAGGTTTCCCATGGCTAGCTGAAAACGTTTTAGACGGTAAGCTAACTCAGAAGAAACTTGAGCTATTTCGTGATCAGTTCGGCGTTCCATACACTGATGAAGAGATCGCGAATTCGGCTAAAGAAGTAGAAGGTAAAACAGAGATGGATGCAATCATCGCTTACCTTCAGTCTCTTGGTCATGCAATGAAGTAAGGGGATCATATGGATTTCGGTACAATTCATAGTATTTATACCGTTGTACTCTTCGCTAGTTTTATTGGCATCGTATGGTGGGCATTTAGTAAAAAGCGTAAAGCACGCTTTGAAGAAGATGCCAACTTGGTGTTTGCTGACGAAGAACAAAAGACCCCTAATAACCAAGGAGTGAAGAAGTAATGACTACATTCTGGAGTCTCTGGATTATCGTGATTACTGTCGGTACGCTAGTAGGCTGTGCGATTCTCCTGACTTGGTGCGCTAAAGATAAAATGGGCGTCGAGGAAGGGGAAGACATGGGCCACGAGTACGATGGTATTCGCGAGCTAAACAACCCTCTACCAAAGTGGTGGACTTACCTGTTTGTAAGCACATTTGTGTTCGCAGCAGTTTACCTTGCCCTATTCCCAGGTCTAGGTAGCTTCAAGGGCTTTTTAAACTGGCAGAGTTCGGCTCAAACCGTTCGCTCACTAGAAGAGTCAAAAGAAGCCATCGCTGCAGCACAAGAGAACAAGCAACTAAACCAATATGCAAAAGAACTGGATGATGCCGACGCTTACTTCGGCGAAGCATTCCGTAAACTTGCGCACAATGACAGTGGTCTACGCCCAATTCCTGAAATTGCGCAAGATCCTGAAGCATTAAAAGTTGGTCAGCGTTTGTTTTTGCAAAACTGTTCTCAATGCCATGGCTCTGATGCACGTGGTCAGAAAGGCTTCCCTAACCTGACTGATGATGCATGGCTATATGGTGGCGAGCCAGCAGCGATCGTTACAACCATCATGCACGGCCGTATTGGTCAAATGCCAGCATGGAAAGATGCCCTTGGTGAGCAAGGTGTTCAAGAAGTTGTAAGTTACACACTTAGTTTATCTGGTCGTAAAGTAAATGCTCGTGAAGCCGCGGCAGGTAAAGCACGCTTCGTAGTGTGTGCAGCTTGTCATGGTACCGATGGTAAGGGTAACCCTGCAGTCGGTGCGCCTGACCTTACAGACCAAGACTGGTTATTTGGTGACTCTCGTGCAGCTGTAACAGAAACCGTAATGAACGGACGCTCAGGCGTAATGCCTGCGTGGAAAGACATTTTGGGTGAAGATAAAGTTCAGCTCGTTGCCTCATATGTCTGGAGTTTAAGTAACTCAGAGAGTAAGTAACTGAGATATTACGTAACATAGCAATAACAGCCCCTTTCATAGGGGCTGTCTTTCCTTTAAATTTAACGCCTTACATTTTTTCATTTAGCTGTTGAGAACTTTTTTATGGTAAAGCCTTGGTATAAACAATTTTGGCCGTGGTTCCTAATCATCCTTCCTCTTACTGTCGTAGTTTGGACTGTGATTACTGTGGTCGTTTTCTCGAACAACTCTGTTTCATTAGTCGCCGAGGATTACTATAAAAAAGGCAAAGGCATTAATATCGACATTAGTAAAATGAATGTCGCTCGTGACCTAGGTCTTAACGCTGAGATTTCCTCTGAAAATAACAATGTTGTGATTGTTTTCGCTAAAGGGAAGCTACCTCATTACCCTGCTCTAACGGCCACTTTCACTCATCGTACTCTTCCTGATCGTGACTTCACAAAGCTTGTAACAGCGGATGCATCTGGTAATTACCGACTAAAAGCTGAGGAATCTATTCAAGGACCATGGTTTGTTGAACTACAACCACACGACAAGCAATGGATGATCCAAGGTAAAGTTGAGTTTCCTGCCTCTTCAACACCGTTAATGAAGTAAGCATATGTGTAAATCCTGTTATCACTGCGGTGAAGATGTACCAGCCAACACGGATTTCAAAGTAGAAATATTGGGTGAAATTCGCGACATGTGTTGTCCGGGCTGCGAAACTGTGGCGCAGACTATTGTCGATAGTGGTCTTGTATCATATTACCAATACCGCACTGCGCCTGCAGAAAAGGCAGATCTAGTACCAGAGCAACTCCAAGCTTTAATTCATTATGACAATGCGGATGTACAATCTGAATTCGTACGAAATCGCGAAAATGTTTCTGAAGTAACCCTTTCTTTGGAAGGCGTTTCATGTGCCGCTTGTGCGTGGTTAATCGAAAAGCAAGTTTCTAATACGGCCGGGTTGGTATCTATCCGTGTTAATACAACCACCAATCGAGCGTTACTAGCCTGGGATAAAACTCAGGTACGGTTAAGCGAGCTCCTTTCCGTTATTCATAAACTTGGTTACAAAGCTGCACCTTTTGAAGCAGATAAGCAAGAAGCCTCTTACCATCGAATGATGAAGCAATATCTATATCGGCTAGGTATTGCAGGTTTAGCAACCATGCAGGTCATGATGCTCGCCGTTGCACTGTATCTCGAAGTCTTTGGTGATTTAGAGCCAGAGTTTAAAAGTTACTTTCGTTGGGTAAGTTTGATTTTTGCTACTCCTGTTTTGCTTTATTCCGCTCTTCCATTTTACTTAAACGCATGGCGCAGTATCAAAGGCCGAACCCTTGGTATGGATGTCCCGGTTTCTATTGCGTTGATCTTTGCCTATGTTGCAAGTTTAGTTGCAACAGTAACTGAACAAGGCGAAGTCTTCTTTGAATCTATCTCGATGTTTACCTTCTTTTTGTTAGTAGGTCGATTCTTAGAGATGCGCGCTCGTCGCAAAGCTGCTGCAGCGAGTGGTAACCTTCTTAAGTTGATTCCGGCAATTGCTACAACGCTGGACGGTGATCAGATACCCGTGAAGACGCTAAAAGTTGGCGTTCGTATTCGCGTTCTACCTGGTGAACATATCCCCGCTGACGGTAAAGTTATTTCAGGCCGTATTCATATTGATGAATCCATGCTAACGGGTGAGTCAGTGCATGTTGTGAAACGAGAAGGCGATATTGTTTATGCGGGAACGCTAAACGGAGACGAATCATTTGAACTTGAGGTAGTAAGCTCAAAGGCCGATTCAATGATTTCTAACATCGTGCGTTTACAAGATGAAGCTCAACACTCCAAACCTAAAATTGCGGAAATTGCAGACATTGTCGCCCGTTACTTTGTTGGTGTGATTCTTATTATCTCTGCTGGTACTTGGTTTTACTGGCATCAAACAAAACCAGATGATGCGTTTTGGATCATGCTGTCTGTGCTAGTCGCTACGTGTCCATGTGCGCTATCTCTGGCCACACCGACCGCACTCACTTGTGCTACCTCTAGAATGGGTAATTTTGGCATTTTACTTCGTAAAGGCCATGTGTTTGAGACACTATGTAAGATCAACCACTTAGTTGTAGATAAAACAGGCACTCTAACGAAAGGTGATATTGAGATCTGTGAAACAAAGATACTTAGTGATCTCCCACAGAAAGATTGTCTATCACTAGCTGCAGCTTTAGAGGCTCATGCAAACCACCCTATCGCTCGTTCTTTTGCAACTTACACCAATGATGACTTTATCGTGTCTGACGTGCAAAACGTGATTGGTTCAGGGATTGAGGGTATGTGGAATGGCAAAATCGTTAAGATAGGTAGTGCTGCTTTTGTTCAAGGCAAAGAAAGTGGTGAAAGCCAGGCGGTCTATCTGTCGGTTGATGGCAAGCATGTCGCTAGCTTTTACTACCGCGACCCTATCCGAAAAGAAAGCAAAGCCTTTATTCAACGTTTTGCTGACGCTGGAATTAAGACAACCCTGCTAACTGGTGATTCTCTCTCAAACGCCCAACCAGTGGCGAATGAAATTGGTATCGATCACATCGTCGCGTCAGCAAAGCCAGAAGATAAGCTTGCATACCTTAAGAGCTTGGACGAAAACAGTATCACTATGATGGTTGGTGATGGAATCAATGACGCGCCGACTCTCGCCGGAGCTCACCTTTCTGTCGCAATGGGCGGTGGTACAGATGTCGCTAAAGCTTCTGCAGATATGACGTTACTTGGGGATAATCTCGAAAAGCTACTAGAAGCACGTTTGCTTGCACTGCGTACAAGAAAGATTATTCGAGAAAACTTGGCTTGGTCTTTGGGTTACAACCTGTTAATTTTGCCTTTGGCGGTCGCAGGTTTAGTGGCTCCCTACATTGCAGTAGTTGGCATGTCTGCAAGCTCAATTATCGTTGTATCTAACTCTTTGCGCCTGCTCAAAGAGAAATAAGTAGAGAAAGCAAACATGGAAAGTCTTTATATATTGATTCCCATCGCTATCGTTCTCGTTTGTGTTGCTGTCGCCGTTTTTCTTTGGGCGGTAAGAAGCGATCAGTTTGAAGATCTTGAACGGCAAGGGCACAACATTCTTCTCGACGAAGAAGACCAATCTAATAGTGATAAAAAGTAGCGACCTTTATGACTCCTGATTTTATCGGTGCGTTGATGATCGGCTTAGTAGGAGCCGGTCATTGTATGGGTATGTGTGGTGGTATCGCGTCTCTACTTACCATGGGCTCTTCTGCTAAAAATAAAACTACCCCTCTTATCCCCCTCTTCTACAACCTCGGACGATTGATCAGTTATACCTTAATAGGTGCATTAGTGGGTGGTGCTATATCAGGTTTATCTGAGCTTAGTGGGTTAACGCACTCTCTTGCTTGGTTAAGGCTGATTGCTGCGTTATTCATGATCCTGGTCGCGCTGTATATTGCTAAATGGTGGCAAGGCTTACTTTTAATAGAAAAGCTAGGGCAGTATATCTGGCGCTTTATCTCGCCGGCAGGGAAGAATCTGTTGCCACTAAAGCATCCTCTTCACGCGTTGCCATTTGGCTTTATTTGGGGTTGGTTACCATGTGGCTTAGTTTATTCAGCGCTTACTTGGTCGGCGGTTTCTGGTAGTGCGATGAACGGCGGCCTAATTATGCTTGCGTTTGGGCTCGGAACGCTACCTGCAATGCTTATTATTGGATACGGTGCCAATCATTTTCAGAAATTACAAAAATCATTAATATTTAGAAATATTTCAGCATTAATCCTTATTGGCTATGGTACGTATACCGCTGTAGGAGCCTTAGCGTTACTCGGTTTCATATAACGTTAAACTCTATTGAGGTGACATTTTTGCTACCCTTTAGGATTAAGCGATGCTAAAATATTGATGTATATCAAATAGTGAAAGGTTGTTATGATTTCTGAAAAACCTGCAACAAAGCGTATCCAATCAGGCGGTTGCGCCATTCATTGCCAAGATTGTAGCATTAGTCAACTGTGTATCCCGTTCACTCTAAATGAGGCAGAACTTGATCAGCTTGACCAAATCATCGAACGTAAGAAGCCTATTCAAAAAGGACAAGAGCTTTTTAAGGCCGGTGATGAGCTAAAATCGCTATACGCTATCCGCTCTGGTACCATCAAGAGCTATACGATCACAGAGCAAGGTGATGAGCAAATCACAGCGTTTCACTTAGCTGGAGACTTAGTCGGTTTCGATGCTATCACTGGTGACTCCCACCCTAGCTTTGCTCAAGCACTCGAAACGTCGATGGTATGTGAAATCCCATACGAAATTTTAGACGATCTATCGGGTAAAATGCCTAAGCTTCGCCAGCAAATCATGCGTTTGATGAGTAACGAAATTAAAGGTGATCAGGAAATGATTTTGCTTCTTTCTAAAAAGAACGCAGAAGAGCGACTAGCTGCTTTCCTTTACAACCTATCAACGCGTTTTTCTCAGCGTGGCTTCAGCCCTAGAGAGTTTCGTTTAACTATGACTCGTGGTGATATTGGCAACTACCTTGGTCTTACAGTCGAAACGATCAGTCGTTTGTTAGGTCGTTTCCAGAAATCTGAGATCCTAAGCGTAAAAGGTAAATATATCACTATCTTAGACCACGATGCATTGATGGAACTTGCTGGTGTAACTAAAGAATAATACACCCTAATTATTGATGTAGCTCGAAAATGAGCTACATCATATTTCTCATAAATTCCTTTCGAAAGTCCTCAAAAAGTTCTCCAAACTAAGCTACAGTAAAAATGTACGGTGAGTACTCCAAAATACTGATTTAATTTACATTCAGTATCTGGTTTTGCAATAGAAGTGGGCTTAGTTATGAGTATATACAGTAAGATCCTTGTTGTAGCTGACATCAATAATGATGAGCAGCCCGCACTTGCAAGAGCTGTTCAATTAGCTCAGAAAAGTGTATCTAGAAGCCGAATCACTTTCTTTTTATCCATTTATGATTTCTCGTATGACATGACGTCAATGCTATCAGTGGATGAAAGAGATGCTATGCGTCGAGGTGTCATTCATCAGCGTGAGCAGTGGATGCGTAAAATTGCTCAACCATACCTAAACGATGGCTTCGACTTTGATGTTTGTGTTGTCTGGCACAACCGCCCTTATGAGGCGATTATTGCTGAAGTCTATGCAGGCAATCATGACCTAGTCATCAAAGGCACACGTAAGCATGATGTTTTAGAGTCTGTCATTTTCACACCGACAGATTGGCACTTGTTGCGAAAATGCCCTATTCCAGTGCTTCTTATTAAGAATGCTGCTTGGCCGGAACAAGCAAGTATCCTTGCCTCAGTACATGTGGGCTCAGAAAACCCGACTCATATTGATCTCAACGATACGATGGTCGAGCGATTAAAAGAAATCACCACTCGGCTTGAGGCCAAGCCATATCTTGTTAACGCCTACCCCGTTACACCGGCGAACATTACGATTGAACTTCCTGAATTTGACCCAACGACTTATACCGATGCAGTGCGAGGTCATCATTTAACGGCTATGAAAGCACTACGCCAAAAACATGGTCTTGATGAAGAACAAACGATAGTTGAGCAAGGTTTACCTGAAGATGTCATTCCGGCAGCTGCAGAGCGCTTGAACGCAGCAATGGTTATTTTAGGTACCACAGGGCGAACAGGGCTTTCTGCTGTCTTTATTGGTAATACAGCGGAGCACGTAATTGATAAAATAAATTGCGACGTGTTGGCTCTAAAACCAAAAGGCTACATTAGCCCTCTCGACCCAAATACAGCAACCTAATCTCTCTTTAGTATTGCTATGTATTGAGCGCTTTCAAATAAGCGCTAATAAATCCCCCGAATACAGGGGGATTTTTGTTTGGGAACAGTTAAAGCGTTGGGTACAAAAAAGGAGGTCTAATTGACCTCCTTTTTTACGAGTTAGATGTTCGTAACATCGATGAACATCGATTCATCAATATTCGTCGAAGAAACGACAGCCTCATTAAATTCATACTCTTCGCGGTTACCTTCACGATCTAGCGGTAAGTTAACAAAGTCGAACAATTCGCGGTCTGCTAGTTGGCTTGGGCTTACGTTTTGAATTGATTTAAAAATTGCTTCCACACGCCCTGGCGTCTTCTTATCCCATTCAATCAACATTGCTTTTATAGATTGACGCTGAAGGTTCTCTTGAGAGCCACAAAGGTTACACGGAATTATTGGGAAATCCTTGTGCTCAGCGTATTTGATCAAATCTTTTTCACGACAGTAAGTCAATGGACGAATGACCACGTTACGACCATCATCAGAGCGTAGCTTTGGTGGCATCGCTTTAAGGCGAGAGCCGTGGAACATGTTCAAGAACATTGTTTCGACGATGTCATCCATGTGATGACCTAGCGCAAGCTTAGTTGCACCAATCTTCTCTGCAAATGAATACAGCGTACCACGTCGCAGGCGTGAACAAAGACCACAAGTGGTTTTGCCTTCTGGTACCTTCTCTTTTACGACGGAATACGTGTCCTTATCGACAATATAGTAAGGGATATTCAGTGTTTCGAAATACTCTGGCAGAATGTGCTCAGGGAAGCCCGGTTGTTTTTGGTCTAGGTTTACTGCAACCACTTCAAATTTGATTGGCGCAGCTTTTTGAAGATTCAACAGGATATCAAGCATCGCGAATGAATCTTTACCACCGCTAATACATGCCATCACAACATCGCCTTCTTCGATCATGTTGTAATCAGTAATGGCATTTCCAACATGTCTTCTCAGGCGTTTCTGAAGCTTGTTGAATTCTAGGGTTTCTTTTCTTGTATCTATTTGGTTCATTGCGGGCTCTCACATCGCCGATAAATCGACTAGGACTTCCTAACATGGGTTTCTTTGGGGCGTGGATTATACGAGCTTTTTACACAGGATTAAATGCTTGTCTTATTGAGTCTTTAAGAAAAGAGTGTGAAAGATACTTTAGTTACGGTCACAAATGAAAAAAGAGCTGCGATTGCAGCCCTTTCTAAACGTTCAGTGTTCATTTCTTTGCGTTAGGTAGATAAGGTAACACTCGCATCGTCGGTTCTGGTAGTGTCATTGTGCCACCTTGCCCTATTTCACTTAGTGCGACTTGTATCTTGCCATTGACAATTGGCTTTTCGGTTCCGTTTGAGAAAATCACTTTATCATTCAGTTGATTTGCAAACTCCATCGTCACACCTTGAACCTCCGGTGTAAACCAACCCGCAAACATACCGCCTAAATCTTCCAGCATCGTCTGCATTTGAGGTAGAAGAGGCTTAAGTTGGTCGTAAGAAACGTTACCCTGTAATGGTTCTTTGGTCATCACGACAAGTGAGTAATCGCAACGTGTATCTTTTGGGGTATCGACAAAAACCAACGGATTCGCTGACTTTAAGTTTTTATCAACAGGTAAAGGCAACTCTTGTGAAGCAGGGATAACAAACTCTTCATAGTGCTCTTCTTTTTCCATCCAAGCTTTTTCTATCATACAAATTTGTTTAGTTTTTGCGTCCACAAAAAAGACACCAACTTTCACATCGTCATGCCCTTCTTTATTGTTGTTTTTTAGTTGAGTATATAACTTTGAGTACGTGAACATGTACTCTTGAGCTTGGGTTATCGGCGATGCAAGAATTAGCGCCGCACTTCCCAACAGACTTAGGCTTAACTTTTTCATTTTATCCGTTATTTTATTGCGTCCAGTAGGCGTTGTTATGACGAATCATAGCGCGAAGATCGTGTACATAGGCGATGCCACGTTCAGAATAGGCTAGCAACCCATGCGTTAACTCTGACGCGGTTGCGACCGTTAACAAGCCCTTGTTCTTTTCAGCCAGAGATGTTCTGATTTCACGCAGGTCTGCATACGCTGGGTTTCGATTAACGTTCATAAAGTAGCCATGAACAGACTGTTGTACAGAATCGAATTTTTCAACTTCATGAACTTTGTTAGCGCCACGTTGCGCTGGAACAATTCCACAGCCCTTTTTATAACACCATTGGCCGAACAAGTTGTTTGCTTGAGTAGCAAAACGAGAAGTGCCCCACGCAGATTCATTTGCCGCTTGAGTTAGAACCAAGGCTTCAGGTAAGACGTTCACTCGCACAAGCATCTCATCTAGCCACGTTTGATCAATCTTATCGTTACTCAAGGGCAACGAATACAGAGATGATAACCGCTGAGCATACTCTTGTTGTTCTTGCGTCACTTGTCCCACCTTTAAAGAGGTAAGAAAGGCCCGCTCATGACGAATTCGTTGATTCTCAAGAGCAATTTTAGGCCTTAAAAAATCAAAAAAAGCAGCTTTTTTCTCTTTCGTATCTTTTATTGAATTGAAGTCTGGGATATCACCGATGTATGGCAAGTGTGATAAATCGACATGCTTAATCTTGCCAGAGAGTACGTCAGGATTTTCCACATATTTAAACTGTTTCTCGTAGTGTAAATATGGGCCTATAGAAATAAAAGTGGCGGCTATACAGGTTGCCGCCACTCGTAAACTTATTGATTTCAAAGAATTAGGCATCAAACACCTGTGAGTTACCATCGTGATCATTATCGTTTTTCTGTGTTGTAACGATCTTAAGCTTAATTCCAAACATTTCGCGGTAGAGTATGCCTTTCAAATGGAAGAAGAATGGCAGCACAAAAATCAAGCCAATACCGTAGAACATTGCTGCAATAATAAACATTAACATCACGCCTAAGTAAAGCCCCGCGACCACAAAAATCTTCTTGTTGATTGCGCGAAGTGATAACAGCAACGCTTGCATTGGTGGCACCCTTTTCTCACAAATCAACAAAATAGAGTGACTAAATGCCAAGGAAAGATACAGCGACAGTAAAGGAAAAATCATACCAACCACACCTTGTAGCATTAAGCTCATGAGCGTTGCTAGAATAACAGGAATGGTGAACTGCAACCCCTTTCCAACATGGCGCAACTTAGTCTTTAAGCCAGCGACATGACTCATAGCCATCAAGCTGATCCCCGCATAAATTGGTGCGCTAATCACCTCATAACTGAAATTCGCGACATAAATAGAAGACACAATATCGTTTGTGAACGACTCTGGGTTCTCAAACGCATCAAGAATAACGGTCAAATCGCCCAACTGCAGTTTCAATGCAATATAGAAAATACCTAACTGGACAAAAAGCAATACAATAATGGCAGGAGAAAATGATAAAAAGTGCTGGATGGTTGCTCGCCAAGCTTCGTTAAAAACCGCGCCAGCTTTAAGCTCGTAGTTGCCAGACAAAGCTCGCTCTACACTCCCCCCAAGATTGAAATCTTTCTCAAAATCGTCGTTCATAGTTTATCCAAGACTAACTTGTAAAATTTTGACTGGAATTCCAGTCAATTAATGTAATCGTCATTATAAAGAAATCTTTCCACATCTAACATCACAACTCACCTACAATCCTTGCAATCTCAACTGTATGGTTGATAATTGGCCACTTTCAAGGTCATGAAATTGAAACAATTGTTGAACAAAGTTTAGTGCTATCAAACTGTGTCTAGATGCCAATTAATCTCATAAAAACAGTATGGTAAGGAATGATGGCTTTTTCCTGCAAAATTATTTCTGTTTCAAGATAAGAAAATGCTTTAATTTCACACTTTTGGTGATTATGATGCGCGCCTCAAAAGTGAATGGTTAGTGTCACATCAGCTGGGATAATCCCGGCTTGAACGTGGGGGAAATACAGACGTTGAACGCAAAACCGCAAGCAGGAAAGCCAGTTATTCGTTTATCTGGTATTAGTAAAAGTTTCGATGGTAAGGAAATCATCGGTAATTTAAATCTGGATGTTAATCATGGTGAATTTCTGACGATTCTCGGGCCTTCTGGTTGTGGTAAGACAACAGTTTTACGCATGATTGCAGGTTTTGAAACGGCAGATAACGGTCAAATTATTTTGGATGACCAGGATGTAACACAGGTTCCTGCAGAGCAAAGGCACGTCAACACGGTATTTCAAAGTTACGCATTGTTTCCACACATGACCGTATATGAGAATGTCGCTTTTGGTCTTCGTATGCAGAAAACGCCTACTGCGGACATTGAACCACGAGTAATGGAAGCGCTACGCATGGTGCGCCTAGAAAAAATGGCTCAGCGTAAGCCTCATCAGCTTTCTGGCGGTCAGCAACAACGTATCGCCATTGCGCGTGCGGTTGTTAACAAACCAAAAGTACTGCTGCTAGATGAATCTCTATCTGCACTTGATTACAAACTGCGTAAGCAAATGCAAATCGAGCTTAAACAGCTTCAGCGTCAACTTGGTATTACCTTTATCTTCGTTACGCACGATCAGGAAGAGGCCCTATCGATGTCTGACCGCATTATTGTTATGCGCGACGGTGTTATCGAGCAGGATGGTTCTCCACGTGAGATTTACGAAGAGCCGAAGAACCTATTTGTTGCTCGCTTTATCGGTGAGATCAACGTATTCAACGCAACCATGCTAGAGCGTATCGACGAGAAACGTATCCGTGCAGAAATCGAAGGTGTCGAGTCTGTTGTTTACTACGATCAGGAAGCGCAAGCAGGTGAAAAACTGCAAGTACTACTTCGCCCAGAAGACTTACGTATCGAAGAGATCAAAGAGTCTGAAGAAAAAGGCATCGTAGGTCACGTAACAGAGCGTACCTATAAAGGTATGACGCTTGATTCCGTTATCCAATTGGATTCAGGCATGCGTGTAATGGTTAGCGAATTCTTTAACGAAGATGATCCTGATGTGGACCACTCACTTGGCCAGAAAGTCGCTATCACTTGGGTTGAGAGTTGGGAGGTAGTCCTCAATGATAAGCAAGAAGATTAATCTTCAAAACGCGATCATTACCTTAATCGTCGGTTGGTTAACACTTTTCGTGTTGGTACCAAATGTGATGATTATCGGTACGAGTTTCTTAACGCGTGATGAAGCAAACTTAATCGAAATGACATTTACTTTCGACAACTACTTACGTCTACTCGACCCCTTGTATGCGAAAGTGCTGATGCACTCGTTCTACATGGCGATTGTGGCGACGTTGTTGTGTTTAGTAATTGGTTACCCATTTGCTTACATCATAGCGAAAATGCCAGAGAAATGGCGCCCATTCATGTTGTTCTTAGTTATCGTACCTTTTTGGACAAACTCTCTTATCCGTACTTACGGCCTGAAGATTGTTCTGGGTACACAAGGTATTTTGAACAAATCATTAATGGCGATGGAAATCATCGATAAGCCATTACGTATTATGTACACCGAAACAGCAGTAATGATTGGTCTTGTGTACATCCTGCTTCCATTTATGATTCTGCCGCTTTACTCGGCAATCGAGAAGTTGGACAACACTTATATCGAGGCGGCGAAAGATCTTGGTGCGAACAAGTTCCAAACCATTACGAAAGTGATTCTACCTCTTACAATGCCTGGCATTATCGGTGGTTGTTTGTTGGTTCTGCTACCAGCACTAGGTATGTTCTACATCTCTGACCTTCTTGGTGGTGCGAAGAACCTACTGATTGGTAACGTTATTAAGAGCCAAGTATTGAACGCTCGTGACTGGCCATTTGGTGCTGCGACCAGTATCGCCCTCACCTTCGCAATGGCTGTGATGCTTTACGCTTACTACAGAGCAGGCAAACTATTGAATAAGAAAGTGGAGCTAGACTAATGGGACGCACAGTTAGATTTAGCTTTATGGCGCTGGTGTATGCATTTTTGTATCTGCCAATCATCGTCTTAATTGTTAACTCATTTAATGCCAACAAATTTGGTATGAAATGGGGTGGTTTCACCACGAAATGGTACGAAACCTTAGTAAATAACGACAGCCTAATGCAAGCTGCATGGCATTCATTGAACGTAGCGGTATTCTCAGCGACAGCAGCAACCATCATTGGTAGCTTAACGGCCGTTGCCCTATTCCGTTACTCGTTCAAAGGTAAAGGTGCGGTAAACGGCATGCTGTTTGTCGTGATGATGTCTCCAGATATTGTTATGGCGATTTCATTGCTTGCTCTGTTCCTAGTATTAGGCGCGCAGCTTGGCTTCTTTACTCTATTGATTGCTCACATCACCTTCTGTCTACCATTCGTTGTGGTAACAGTGTACAGCCGCTTAAATGGCTTTGATGTGAAAATGTTGGAAGCTGCAAAAGACCTTGGTGCAAGCGAATGGGTAATCTTGAAACAGATCATCCTTCCTCTTGCTAAACCAGCGGTTGCTGCAGGTTGGCTACTGAGCTTTACCCTGTCTTTGGACGATGTGATCATCAGCTCGTTTGTAACGGGTCCAACATACGAAATCTTACCATTGAAGATTTACTCCATGGTTAAGGTGGGCATTTCACCGGAAGTGAACGCCCTAGCAACGGTGATGTTGATTGTTTCTTTGGTCTTGGTAGTAATTTCTCAGTTGCTAGCAAGAGAAAAAGTGAAGTAGAATCCGCACCTGTTAACATCACGAAACAGAATGGTTACATGCCATTCTGTTTTTCTATCTATCGTCCAAAATTGGACAACGTTTGGTTTGGAGCTAACGTCAATGAAAAAATGGGCTACTCTATTAGCTGGTAGTGCATGTGCGCTTTCTCTGTTCTCTGGTACAGCGACAGCGGATGATAAAGAACTAGTATTTATGAACTGGGGTCCTTACATCAACAGTAATATCCTAGAGCAATTTACTAAAGAAACTGGCATCAAAGTGATCTACTCGACTTACGAGTCGAACGAAACTTTGTATGCAAAGCTAAAAACCCATAACCAAGGTTATGACCTAGTAGTACCTTCAACGTACTTCGTGGCGAAGATGCGTGACGAAGGCATGCTACAAAAGATCGATAAGACTAAGCTGAAAAACTTCGGCAACCTAGATAAAAACTACCTAGACAAGCCTTACGATCCAAGTAACGACTACTCTATCCCACACGTTGTTGCGATTACAGGCCTAGCGGTTAACGCAGATATGTACGATCCAAACGACTTCCAAAGCTGGGCTGACCTATGGAAGCCTGAGCTTGAAGGTCAAGTAATGTTGATGGACGACACTCGTGAAGTGTTCCATATCGCTCTGCGTAAACTTGGCTACTCAGGTAACTCAAAAGACCCTAAGCAAATCGATGAAGCGTACGCTGAGCTACAAAAGTTGATGCCTAACGTTTTAGTTTTCAACTCTGACAACCCTGGCGCACCTTACATGTCTGGTGAAGTGGGCGTTGGTATGCTTTGGAACGGTAGCGCCGCAGCGGCACAAAGTGAAGGCCTGAACCTTAAACTCGTTTTTCCTAAAGAAGGCGGTATCGGCTGGGTTGATAACTTCGCTATCTCTTCCGGTGCGAAGAACGTAGAAGCCGCTCACAAGATGATTGACTTCCTACTGCGCCCAGAAATCGCAGAGCAAATCTCTCGTGATACTGGCTACCTAACGGCGGTGGAAGAATCGAATGCTAAGTTTAAAGACGTTGCCCCACTGTTCCCTTCTCAAGAAGACCTTGACCGCGTTGAATGGCAAGATGCGGTTGGTGATCTAACCGTTAAGTACGAAGATTATTTCCTCAAGCTGAAAGCGGGACAATAATCTAGCTTGTGTAACAAGTCATCAACCATAGGAAAATAGGCAGCAATACGCTGCCTATTTTTGTCTTAGGCTGATATAATCGCGCGTTGCTAGGTTTATTTGTCTTGGTATCATAGATTTATCGTCTCATAACAAGGAGACAACGATATTCAAGCTAAATGAACATATTTGTGCTTACTGCGATTTGGCTCAAATTGATAACTCCAACTAGTATTGACTTGTCCAATCGCGAAACAAAACGGAAAACAAATGAAAAGTAAATTCTACGCAAGCGCTCTATGTGCAGCGACGCTCATCGCTACCCCTGCAATGGCTGCTGATCAAGAACTGTATTTCTACAACTGGTCGGAATACATTCCAAACGAAGTTCTTGAAGACTTTACAAAAGAAACTGGAATCAAAGTTATTTACTCTACATACGAATCTAACGAGAGTATGTATGCAAAACTAAAAACTCAAGGTTCTGGTTACGACTTGGTAGTACCGTCTACCTATTTCGTCTCTAAAATGCGTAAAGAAGGCATGCTACAACAGATCGACAAAGAGAAATTATCTCATTTTGCCGATCTTGATACTAACTTCCTAAACAAACCGTTCGATCCGAACAACAACTACTCTATCCCATACATTTGGGGTGCGACCGGTATTGGTATCAATGCTGACATGCTAGACAAGTCATCGGTTTCTAAATGGGATGATTTCTGGGATAGCAAGTGGGAAGGTCAACTAATGCTGATGGATGATTCTCGCGAAGTATTCCACATTGCATTGACTAAGCTTGGTTACTCACCAAACACGACTAACCCAGAAGAAATCAAAGCCGCTTACGAAGAACTGAAAAAGCTAATGCCAAACGTATTAGTATTTAACTCAGATTTTCCTGCAAACCCTTACCTTGCGGGTGAAGTTTCACTAGGCATGCTTTGGAACGGTTCTGCATACATGGCTCGTCAAGAAGGTGCGAACATCGACATCATCTGGCCAGAAAAAGGCACTATCTTCTGGATGGACAGCCTAGCAATTCCAGCTGGTGCGAAGAACGTTGACGCAGCTCATAAGATGATCGATTTCCTACTACGTCCTGAGAACGCAGCTAAGATTGCACTAGAGATTGGTTATCCTACGCCAGTTAAAACGGCACACGATCTGCTACCGAAAGAATTTGCTAATGATCCAAGCATCTTCCCACCACAAGAAGTGATGGACAGCGGTACTTGGCAAGATGAAGTTGGCGAAGCGAGCGTAATGTACGATGAGTACTTCCAAAAGCTAAAAGTGAACAACTAATTCGTTAGTTTTAAAGATATGAAAAAGCGGCTCATGAGCCGCTTTTTTGTTCTTAATGACAAGACAAAAACTCTTCCTGTTGAAGTTATTACGCTCTTTCTTTTCCTTCTAGAGCCAGTATCTCGTCAACTAATTTTGGAACCTCAACGCTTGCTTTTCCGTAGCGTTTTTCCTCAAATTCACTTTCTACCGCACTAGGTTCTAGGTTAATTTCAATGGTATGTGCGCCGTGCATTTTTGCATCATGAACAAAACCTGCTGCGGGATACACAACGCCAGAAGTCCCAATAGAAATAAACAAATCTGCTTCTTCTAATGACGCGTAGATATCACCCATTCGCAGTGGCATTTCACCAAACCAAACAATATGTGGTCGCATTTGTGAAGGGATCTGACAACAGTGACAAAGTTCGCCTGTCTTAATGTCCTCATTGTGCTCTACTACTTGGTTAGATTCACTACAGCGCGCCTTGAGCAACTCACCATGCATGTGAATCACATTCTGACTGCCACCTCTTTCGTGAAGGTTGTCTATATTTTGAGTGATGACCGTCACTTTACCTTCTAACTCAGCCTCTAGCCGACCTAATGCTTCATGCGCTGCATTAGGCTTTATCGCATTATCTTGAAGTTTCTTGCGGCGTTGGTTGTAAAAGTCTTGAACAAGGTCCGGATCGCGAGCAAACCCTTCAGGCGTTGCTACATCTTCGATACGGTGATTCTCCCATAGGCCATCTTGCGCACGAAATGTTTGAATACCAGATTCGGCCGAGATACCTGCACCAGTAAGTACTACAATATTTCTATAAGGGAAATTCATAACTCATCCTTGCTGTTTTTTCATTAGCTTAACACTGAAAGAATAGCAACAGTAGTAATATGGATTAGACCATAGTCGTAATGGTCACTATTAGAATTACAATTTAAGAGGAACAGCAATGAGACAAGTATCTCTAACGTTTACATTGCTTCTGACTTTGGCAGGCTGTCAACTTACCAATGTTGAAGGCGAAGTCGATGATGTAAAGGTAAGAGTCAGCACCAATGATGATGACCATCGAGGTAATGGTAATTTCTGTCCTCCGGGCCAAGCCAAGAAAGACAATTGCTAAAAGAGCGGCTTTATGCCGCTCCCATATTGGCCTCAATCCTCGTTGGTCGAAGATATTTTATGAATGGCTAGGTCAGCGCCATTGAATTCGTCTTCTTCTGAAAGCCTTAGTCCCATACTGGTATTAATCGCGCCGTAGACTGCAAGCGCCCCAAGCACTGCGATGGAAAGGCCCAAAAGCGTTCCTAGAAGCTGAACGATAATGCTCACGCCACCTAGCCCACCCAATGCGCTTTGACCAAAAATCCCAGCGGCAATACCACCCCAAGCGCCACATACACCGTGTAAAGGCCAGACACCTAGCACATCATCAATCTTGGTTTTGTTTTGTAGGTGGGTAAAAAGATAAACAAATAGCACGCAAGCAATCGCACCTGTCACTAAAGCACCGATAGGATGCATTAAGTCTGAGCCCGCACATACAGCAACCAAGCCAGCTAGTGGGCCGTTATGAATAAAGCCAGGGTCATTCTTACCAGCCAACAGTGACGCGACAATGCCCCCGACCATTGCCATCAATGAGTTCATAGCCACCAAGCCACTTATGCCTGACACGGTTTGAGCTGACATGACGTTGAAGCCAAACCACCCCACACATAAGATCCAAGCTCCCAAAGCCAAAAACGGAATATTCGAAGGTGCAAAGTTGGTATGCTTTCCTGCTCGAACTCTGCCTTTTCTCATGCCCAAAAACACAACGGCAACCAACGCTATCCAGCCGCCAACACCATGTACAACAACTGAACCTGCAAAATCGTGGAAGCCATAACCAAAGGTATTTTCAAACCAAGCTTGAACACCAAAGTTTCCGTTCCAGATCATTCCCTCAAATAACGGGTATACGATGCCGACAGTGAAAAATGTTGCGATTAGAATCGGATAAAAACGAGCTCGCTCTGCGATACCACCAGAAACAATAGCAGGAATCGCTGCAGCGAAGGTCAGCAAGAAAAAGAACTTCACCAACTCGTAACCATTGCCTTGAGATAACGTCTCTGCATCAGCAAAGAAGGTGCCGCCATATGCGACCCAGTATCCAATGAAAAAATACGCAATGGCGGAAATACCGAAATCGGCCAATATCTTAACTAAAGCATTAACTTGGTTCTTTTGGCGCACGGTTCCTACTTCAAGGAAAGCGAAACCAGCATGCATCAAAAAAACCATGATTGCGCCAAGTAGTAAGAAAAGTGTGTCGGAACTTTGCGTGAGAGTTTGTACAGCGCCGTGTACCTGATTGGCAGTTACACTCATTATGATTGTCTCCGTTGATCTGTAGCGCACTTATCCTGTGCATCAAAGTTAGGTTCATCACCAATTTGGTGAACTTAATTTATAGAGCGTCTAACAGAGCAATTCTCATTCCATAATTTATATTTCTAACATTTACTTTTTAATCTTTTGTTTTATATTAACTTTAATAAAATTTGGCGTTCTTGAAATGGTGCTTAACACGCTAATAAATGCACCAATGTGGTTTTGGTGCACCAACATAATGCGCACTATATGGCTCAACAAACAGCAAACTTTATACGATAAACGTAAAAGCCACCCCATGAGAGGTGGCTTATATACGGAATTGCTAACTAAAGGAGTTTATCGAGAGATCTTCCCTGTTTTGTCAAAGTTAAGATTCTATCAGCTTTTCCAGAAAAGCTTCTAGGTTATCACCGTCTAATTCACAAGCACCAAAATCAAAGTCAAAATAAAATATTTTACCTTTGTTATCATTACCATAACCTATACAAATAACCGCTTCTCCTAACGTCCCCAAAAAAGGGAATATTAGGTATTCTTCCAAATACTTCTCATAGTTACTCCAAATATCTTCTAATTCATCTTTCGGGAATACCTCTTCAATGATAATAAACTTATCTGGTATTTTTTTACTTAACGTACCGTAAAGTGAGACCACCATCTTTTTTGAGGTAACATCAGAAAAAATAGGTTCCTCCCATATGTGTTGAATTAAATTTTCAATATCTGAAAGGCTAATCATATATCAACTCCTCATACGAGCTCTTCTGGAGACAAGTAATTTAACTTGTTGTTAGGATTTAGAAGATTATGCTGTATCACAGCTCTACCACCTGTATGAGCTACACCACCATTTCTAACTGAATGCACACTTTTAGGTATAAGCATCATAGTTTTACCATCTTGATGATGATGCCAAACATACTTTGATTTGTCGTATTTAGTTATTTTAGCTCTCGCCATAGCCAAAGGCACATCATTTGCCATATCTCCCGTTAGTCCTATAACACGCACTGTTTTCTTCGAGTAAGGTGTAAAATCTGGGAACCCGTCAGAGTCAAATCTAACATCCCCCCCCTTAGTCGTCACCGTTTTTCCAGCAAACTCAGAATTTATAATCTTACGTCCACCAACAGTTTTGCTCGTTTTAGTATTATATACTTGAGCTTCACATTTTTGAACATTAACGAAGTCATATATATCGACAAAACCTTCAATTCCAACAGTATATTGAATTTTTCGTTTACTACCATCTGAATAGTTAATATGACGATAAAAAGTAATTTCATTTTTCTCGCAATCAATATGGTCTAAATCGTATTCATATCGAATATGATTTTTACCTTTGGGTTTTCGGATTTTGACTTGCGAGCGAACGCCATCTTCTCCGACGGATGACTCTTTTGCTGCTTCTAAAATCTGATCGCAAACCTCTTGGGGGACATCGCTTTGCGCCTGATACTCTGCCAACATTTGACCCAAGCGTTTTAGCCCTTCTTCACATAGGAAACCTGTTGGGTCAATCCATTGAATTGGGTTGACTGCATATTGGTAATGATTAATACCACCAGCAATAGATATCGGATCTTGTTGGATAAAGCGTCCTAGCTTAGGATCGTAATACCGAGCGAGGTTGTAATGTAAGTTGGTTTCTTGATCGAAGTACTGTCCTTGAAAACGCAGTGGATTTGCTACATTTTCAATATGTACATGAGCAAAGCCGTTAGCATCGTAGCTGGCACTCCATACAACATTCCCTTCGCAATCGATTAGTCGCTCTGGTTTACCAACTTGATCGCACTGGTACCAATAAATAACGTCATTTTCTAGCAGTGCCACTGGCGTGTAAGTTTCGGGTTGATATAGGTACCAACGGAAAGCACCTGAAGAGCGTTCACCAATTAAACGTTCACCTTCCCACAGGAACTCCTTAACGCCTTTTTGTGTAATTTTTTTCGTTCTGCGCCCTAATGCATCATATTCATATTGACTGATACCATCGTCGGTGTGAACTTCAATGAGCTGATTTAACGCATCAAATACGCGAGTCTGAACGTGTCCTTGCCCCTCACGTTTTGTCTGGTTTCCTTGCGCGTCATATTTGAACCGTACATCATCGTGTACTTCAATACGATCAGCGAATACCTCTGAAGTTGGCAAAGTAGGATTGCCAAAACTATCGTATTCAAATTTAGTCACATCTCCGGAAGCATTGACTCGTTTAAGTTGCCCTAAGGTATCGTACTGATAGTGCGTTGCTCCTGCCGTATTATCAATGATTGATGAAATACGGTTTTGTGCGTTGTAAACGTACTTTTTCTCTCTATCTGGCCAATGCTGTTCAACCAAACGACCAACACCATCATAAATGATGTGCTCATTAAAATGTGCCGTTTCAATTTGGGAAACTCGTCCCATTTCATCGTAATGAAATTTGATTTGAGGTAAATCTAGGTTTCCAAATCGAATCGCTGAAAAACGCCCATATCGATCATAAGAGAAGTTCAGCTCCGTGTTATCTGGCAGTACCTGAGATACGCGTTGGCCAACTCTGTTAAACTCCTGCGCTATCTCAAACTGGCCTTGAATGCGCTTTGTTAAATGCCCGAATGAAGAGTATTGGTATTGCAATGTGTGATGGCGATTGGATGCGAAAGTAAGTCGCCCACCAAGCGTATAATTGAAGTGGTTCTCTACAATACTGCTACCATTTCCTGCTTTGACGTGCTTGAGATAACCCGCAGCGTCATAGCGATACAGCACCGTCCTATCGGCGACTTGCTTACGATGGATCCGCCCCATATGATCATAATCAAATTGGCTTTGTAGATTATCAAACCCGACAGTTCCTGACAGGTGGCCTTCATCGTCATACAGGAATTCGAACTCTAAGCCGTCACTCCGAACTAATTTAGTCAGGTTACGTTGTTGATCGTATTCGTAAGAAATATGGCTGCCATCGGGAAAGATGACTGCTTCTTGTTGCGCGAGTGCTCCCCACTGATAAGAGGTAATGCCTGCCGGCGTTCGAATCTGAGCAACACGGCTGTGCTCATCGTAAGAATATTCTTCGCTATAACCGACTTTGTCTTCGTCGTTAAAATAACGAACTGATGTACGCCTGCCAAATTGATCATAAGCGAGTTGAGCAATACACCCATCGGGATAAGCGACGCCATTCACTAGATCTTCTTCGTTGTAGCTGTAACGAAGTAATGTACCGTCTATTTCATTCGCGATAAGTCTTTGTTGTTCATCCCACCACCACTGACTTTTCTTACCATCTTCAGACTCTTTTTTGACGACTTGACCGTGTTTATCGTAATCATATTCCGTGACACAGCCAAACTGATCGGTATCCCAAACTCTTTGACCGAGGCTATTGTAGTAAGCCTTCTCGATATCCCCGTCAGGTGAAACCGTTTTAACTAACTTACCTAAGCCGTCATAACCATATTGAATTTCTTTTCCAGAGGAATGAAACTTAGAAACTAATTGACCATGCTGATTATATTGATAATTGACCGTTGACTGATCAGGATATATAGCTTGTGCTTTTCGTCCTAGTTCATCATATTGCCATCGCCAAGTTTTACCTGTGGGGCTTATTTTCTCGAGTAAGTTACCCTGCTCGTCATGCAAGAAAGACCATTGATGATCTAACGAGTCAGAATAAGAAGAGTGATTTCCTTGATAATGGAAGCGATAGTCATAAATTCCTGCGTCCCCAACGTTTCTGATGCATTTCGCTTTTGCACCTTCGCCATCCCATGCAAAATAATGAGTAAAGCCAGTTGGTCGTATACGCTTAACAATTAAATGACCGCTATATTGATATTGTTCCTTTAAGCCCAAATGATTAGTTGCACTGACCAAATCATCGTGCTCATCATAGGTATAAGTTGTCAGAACTTTTTGGGACTTTGCATTAAGCAGTTCTACAAGGCGTCCTTGCTTATCATATTGACATTCAAGAACCGAACGCTTGTTATATGCGATCTCGATCAATCGATGGTTTCGAGAATACTGCAGTTGAAACGTTGAAAACGTGCCATTTCTGACTTGTTTAACAAGCCAACGATCATCTTTCTGTTCAAATCGATATTGATGCCCATTAGCGAGCGTCACGATCCGAGTTGCTGAATTTAGGAAGTAACAGCTCGCACCAGCGTATATCTGGTAACTTGTTGCTCCAATATCTACTGGCTCAAATTCTGTGATATCGGCCTTATCGTCAACAAACTCCCAAGCGATAACATTGTCTTTCTCGTTCGTCTTTTCGCGTAATTCAAACTGAAATGCATGTCGCCAACCAAAGCCCATTCCATGATTTACATCCGACTGCGAAGAGCGGTAAGTACGCTGCCAAGTAGTACCTTGTTGTAGCTCGATATCATAGAGTTCGAGAATTTCTTCACCCGTCACAAGTGAAACAGGATCACCGGCTTTCTCATGTTTTTCGCTGCTTTGTTGCTGAGGCTTGGCGGATGCGGCACTTCTGCCACTCTTTTTATTCGACTTCCCCTTTCCCTTCGATGGTTTTGCATTGACGGTATTTTGAGTCGGTGGAGGCGTAACCGCTGACGAGAGTGCGTAGTTTTCGCCGGTAGGTACAATTCGAGCGACACGCAAGTCACCGTTCACCAAAGCATTGGCAAACGTTGAATTATAGTGTTGGGAAGTAAGCTCACCGTCAGGTATGTTTGGCTTGAATTGACCAATCGTATAGAACAAGTCCTCGACAGAGCGAAGGTCAAGCTCACCAAAGCTCTCAAGAAACTCTATTGCCTCTTGTTTGGTCACGAATGTTTTAGGTTCGCCGCTAGTAAGTAACTGACCAGAGAAGTGATAACTTTCGCCAAAGCGATTCGTGATAGGAATGACGAATTGAGGGATCATAGCCGTAACGTGTTTGTCCTTTTCTTACCTTGCCGCATCATTTAATGCTCGTTTCGCTCTTTTTATTTGTGAGAGCAAGATGCCTTAATCAAACATCCTCCGATAGAGATTCCTCTGTATGCGTAGACTGAATGTATTGATGGCAATTTTCACGTATGCAACTCTTTGAATTTCTGAGCGCAGCGTACTTTAACGGGACGATGAATCCTGAGTAAATGAACAATAGCGTGAGTGAGACTAATGTCTCATCGTGACGCGATTTTTTTACATGTTTCTTACTTAACTATGATTTTCTGCCCAGTTACGTAAATTCACTCAATAAGTTGCATCAAGTATCACCACTGCGACGCAACGCTTCATATTTGAGACAAAACAGCAACAAAAAAACCGCCTATTACGGCGGTTTTGCTTAAAGAATACTGATTAAAGGTTTGGACCTGTCGATGGTCTGTGTGGTTGGTTATTGAGCAGTTGCTGCATCCCTTGAAACATTCGCATAAACCACACCAAGATGGCTAATGCAGCAAACACCATCCCTACCCAAGGAATAAAGTAAGCGATGGTTTCAAGCAAAGTACTATGCAACCAATAATCACTCACGCCAACGAGTACACCGTTAGAAGTCGCGACGGTGACGATCAACACAACAAAAAACGTCAGGTAGAGAAAGAAGGTGCGAATTAAACCGTAGTAATGAGAAATCACTACGTCGCTGTCTTCTCCCTTATCTAATCGGTAACCCGCATAGATAATTGCGATAACGCCTGAGATCAGAAACGTAAACGGGGTCAGACAGCTCAGGATGTACGCAACCCAAATCCCGTTATGAGGTTTGTTCATTCGCTTTCGCTCCTTTTACTTCCGTTTGTGCCGTATCTGTTTCGCCCATTGCTTCTTTGGATTTCACTTCTTCATACCAAAGATCGTGATGCTCTTTCGCCCATGTTTCATCAACTTCACCTGTCACCATGCCTTCTAGCGCACCTTCCATACCGAATAGACCAATATAGATGTGGAAGATAAAGCCACAGATTAGAATCAGCGCCGAAATCGCATGAACTAAGTTAGAAAGCTCCATGTCACGGCGAGTTTGGCCAAAGATAGGAAAGTCCAGAACTAAGCCACTCACTGCCGCGATAGCACCAAAGAAGATTAACAACCAATAGATTGCCTTCTCACCACCGTTTGAGAAACCAGCTGACGGATGTGTGCCTTTGTGTTTACCAACCATGCCGCCCATTTTCATAAACCAACGAACATCTATCATGTTTGGAATCGACTTGCGCCACCATTTAAAGAGCACGAGCATCAGTAAAATGAAGAACAATGGTCCCATGTAATTGTGGTACTGCTTCGCCAACATGACGATAAAGCCCCAGAACTCAGTAGGAACGTACGGTTTTAAGAAGTGCTTACCGTAAACCAGCATCAGACCACTGAATGCCAACGTTAAGAATGTAAACGCCATACTCCAGTGAAGCGCGCGGTCTAAACGAGACCAACGCTTCATCTTTTTACCAGTACGCGGCTTGCTAAGCATCAAAGGGCCAACAAATACGTAAGCCATGATAACCATCGCTATACTGCCGAAAATCGCGACAGCACCAGCAGGAGACATCCATTTCTCTTTTAGAATGTACCAAGTCTCACCGGGTTTACTGATCAATACGCCATGTTCTGGCGATTGAGACGTGGTGTAGCCTTCTTGCCCCTCTCTGACTTCGCGCCAATAGTCTGCCCCGGCGAGTTGCGTGATCTCCTGTTGAATAACTTTAGAAGATTGTTCCTCTGCTGAAGCAGGCATTGCAAAAGTCAGCAGCAATGCCGTCATCATTGACAGCATTGCTAGAGATGCACGTTTAAGCGTGTTTAACATGTGCCTCTCCTTACTTAGCTTTTCGTCGCATCGTAAGAAAGATCGTTTCCGTCTGTCCAACCTGCGTTTTTCGCGCCGCGTTCTACCACACGTTGACGGAAAATGTCAGAGACTTTCTCTGCGTCACCCGCAAGCAGCGCTTTGGTTGAACAAAGCGATGCACACATCGGTAACTTGCCTTCTGCGATACGGTTCGCACCGTATTTTTGGCGCTCTTCCTCAGAGCCAGGCTCTGTTTCTGGGCCGCCTGCACAGAAAGTACATTTATCCATTTTGCCACGTTCGCCAAACGCTTCTTGTTTAGGGAACTGAGGTGCGCCAAACGGACAAGCAAACAAACAGTAACCACAACCGATACACAGATCTTTATTGTGAAGAACGATGCCGTCTTCGGTATGCTCGAAACAATCAGCTGGACAAACTGCCATACAAGGCGCATCGGTACAGTGCATACAAGCAACAGAGATAGAGTTTTCACCAGCTTCACCGTCGTTTAGTGTTACCACGCGGCGACGTTGAATGCCCCATTCAAGCGCATCGTCGTTTTCGTTCTTACATGCAGTAACACAGCCGTTACACTCGATACAGCGTTTGGTGTCACATAGAAATTTCATTCGTGCCATTGTCTGACTCCTTACGCTTTACGAATGTTACATAGGGTTACTTTGGTTTCCTGCATCAAGGTAACCGGGTCGTAACCGTAAGTGGTTGCCGTGTTAGCCGATTCGCCAACAACGTAAGGCTGTGTACCTTCTGGGTATTTAGGACGTAGGTCTTCACCTTCGAACTTACCGCCAAAGTGGAATGGAATGAACGCCAAGCCAGGTTTCACACGACGTGTAACCATCGCTTTCACCTTGATTCGTCCCTTCTCTGCACCTTCAACCCAAACATCATCACCATCTCTAAAGCCAAGATCGTTCGCGTCTTTCGGGTTTACTTCAACAAACATTTCTTGTTGAAGCTCGGCAAGCCAAGGGTTTGAACGCGTCTCTTCACCACCACCTTCGTATTCGACCAGACGGCCAGAAGTCAGAACGATTGGGTACTCGCCCGATTTGTCTTGCTCTTGAATTGATTTATACAACGTAGGAACACGGAAGATTGCATCTTTGTCATCCCAAGTTGGGTAATCCGTTACAAGGTCACGACGTGGTGTGTACAGTGGTTCACGATGCAGTGGTACGCGGTCTGGGAACGTCCAAACAATCGCACGCGCTTTCGCGTTACCAAATGGGATACAACCGTGCTTGATCGCGACACGCTGAATACCGCCAGAAAGGTCAGTCTTCCAGTTTTTACCCTCTGCTGCCACTTTCTCTTCAGCAGTTAGGTCGTCCCACCAACCAAGTTGTTTCAACAACTTGTCAGTGAACTCTGGGTAACCGTCTTTGATTTCACAGCCTTTCGAATAACTGTCTTCTGCAAGAAGGCTCTTGCCTTCGAATTCCACACCAAAGCGCGTACGGAAGTTACCGCCACCTTCTGCAACCGTCTTAGACGTATCGTACAGAATGTGTGTGCCTGGGTGTTTCATTTCCGGTGTACCCCAACATGGCCAAGGTAGACCGTAGGTTTCACCGTTGACAGGGCCACCTTCCGCTTCTAATGTGGTTTTGTGGAACGTATGCCAGTTTTGTTGGTGCGCTTTCAAACGCTCTGGGCTTTGGCCTGTGTAACCAATCGTCCACATGCCTTTGTTGAATTCACGCGTTAGGTCTTCAATCACCGGCTGGTTGTTTTCAACACGGATGTTTTTGAACAGAAGATCGGAATAGCCCAGTTTCTTCGAAAGCAGGTACATGATTTCATGGTCTGGTTTTGATTCGAACAAAGGTTCAATCACCTGATCACGCCATTGTAGAGAGCGGTTAGAAGCGGTAACACTGCCGTATGTTTCAAACTGCGTTGTTGCAGGAAGCAAGTAAACGCCGTCGGTACGGTCGTTCATTACCGCAGCAACAGTTGGGTATGGGTCCACAATCACCATCATGTCCAACTTCTGCATCGCTTTTTTCATCTCAACACCACGTGTTTGAGAGTTCACTGCATGACCCCAGTAGAACATTGCACGGATGTTTTCGCGTTGACGAATGTTGTCTTTGTTTTCCAGTACGCCATCCACCCAACGAGATACAGGAATACCTGCACTATTCATTGGTTTTTGACCACCGTAAGCGTTGTCATCGAAACGACCTTTAATCCATTCGTAATCGATTTCCCACACTTTTGACCAGTGACGCCAAGCACCTTCAGAAAGGCCGTAGTAACCCGGTAGCGTGTCAGAAAGTACGCCTAGGTCGGTCGCGCCTTGTACGTTATCGTGACCACGGAAGATGTTTGCGCCGCCGCCTGATTTACCAATGTTACCAAGCGCTAGCTCAAGCACACAGTAAGCACGTGTGTTGTTGTTACCAGTAGTATGCTGAGTACCACCCATACACCAAACAATACAGCCTGGGCGATTTTCAGAAAGCAGTTTTGCTGTTTGGTAAACGTCTTCTTCGCTTACGCCTGTTACACGCTCAACTTCTGCTGGCGTCCACTTCGCTACTTCAGCACGGATTTCATCCATACCGAATACACGTTGACGGATGAATTCTTTATCTTCCCATTGGTTTTCGAAGATGTGCCACAACACACCCCAAATGAATGCTACGTCAGAACCAGGACGAAGTGAGACATAGTGATCCGATTTTGCTGCCGTACGCGTACGACGAGGATCCGCTACGACGATCTTACAGTTGTTCTTCTCTTTCGCGATCAGAATGTGCTGCATCGCTACTGGGTGTGCTTCAGCTGGGTTTGAACCAATGAACAGCATCGACTTACAGTTGTGCATGTCATTGAAAGAGTTGGTCATCGCACCGTAACCCCAAGTGTTCGCTACACCCGCCACGGTTGTTGAGTGACAAATACGCGCTTGGTGGTCAACGTTGTTAGTGCCCCAAAGTGATGCCATTTTGCGGAACAAGTACGCTTGTTCGTTGCTGTGCTTTGCGCTTCCCAAGAAGTAAACCGAATCAGGGCCAGACTCTTTGCGGATGTCCATCACCTTGTTACCGATTTCTTCGATCGCTTGATCCCAAGAAAGCTTTTTCCACTTACCGTTTTCAAGCTTCATTGGGTATTTAAGACGGCGCTCACCGTGACCATGTTCACGCAATGCTGCGCCTTTTGCACAGTGACCACCGGCGTTAAATGGGTGGTCGAATGCAGGCTCTTGCCCCGTCCAAACACCATTTTGAACTTCTGCGTAAATACCACAACCCACTGAACAGTGAGAACAGATAGTACGTTTTACTTCTGTTTTCGCTTCTGGATCGACTGATTTTGCTTGCGCTTTTTTCATCATTCCCGGTGCGAATAGACTAGCACCAACCACTGCGCCACCAGCGGCAAGCGAAGTGTTTTTCATGAATGCACGACGAGATACGCCAAGCTGGTTCGTTTCTTTGCTCACACTGTCGGAGCGTTTGACAAGTTTCATCCGTTATCTCCTAAAGTGTGTCGTAGTAATCGCGAATGTGTTGAGTTTCACGATACCCTTTCTTCTTCACGTCGTTTTCAGAAGGCTCAACCGTTTCTGAAGCAACGGCCACTTTCGTGGTTCCCGCAACAACAGCACCGGCAACGGCAGCGGTTGTGAAGCCTTTTAGGAGATCCCTACGGCTTGTGTTTATTTCTTTATTATCTTTCATCATTGCTTCCTTACCTTACGGTAGATCTTTGGAGACTCATGCCTCTCTATCGATATGACCAAGTACTGCTCGATTACTCGTAATCAGTGACGTTTTTCACATCAATTTTTAATTTGTTCTTACTGCTTTTGGTGTTCACGCTAAAGCGCACTTGCTCTAACGTTAAAAACGCATCGCAAAGCTGTGCAGCTGGCTTGTAGAAATTCACGCTTTCTGCGCTCTCTAGTTGGCGCGTAAAAGATTGGAACCAAGGGGCGATGTGTTTGTTAAACACCGCTTGTTGAAGTTCTTCCTCTTCACCTGTCAGCATTGCCATCACTTCGCACAGTGCAGAAATATGGTCTTCAGGCTCTTTCACGTTCTCTTCTCGTTCGATGCCTAAAAGATCCAAATCGCGACGAATTTCCGCTAACGGTTTTTCCATCATCGAGCCAGTGCGATGCCAAGATCCGAATGGCACAACTTCACCACGTCCAATGCCAATAAACAGATCTTGATATTCTTCTTCTAACGCTTCTCGCTGCGCTTCGTTCGCGGCTTGTTGCAGTGCGAGCCAAGCTTTTTGCATCGCGCTCTCAGACGGTTCAATTTCTAGCGACTTCAGGAACGCCAGCATTTCATCACTAGGCGCACTACGAAAAAGTGCAGATAGTACGAGATAAATGTCTGTTCTCAGTGTTTGTTCTTGTTGTGTGTCCACTGCGAGCTCCTAGTATTTCAGTTGTTTCATTGGGTCTTCTGCCATCGACTCAAACATGTCGATCACACGGCAGTCTTCACACATCGCGATACGATTGATCGCCGCTTCATCAGAGAAATGAGAGTGACCGCGTAACTTGTTTTGTAGCATGTCGATCATCGATTGCGGAGCAAAAGGCTTGTGACAACGAATGCACTCGGCTGCCTTTTCTTCATGAATCACAACCGCTTTCTGGCGTTCTTCTTTCACCCAGTTCATACGAGGAGTAAGCGTCAGCACTTTCTCTGGACACGCTTTCTCGCACAGCCCACATTGAATGCAGTCTTGCTCGACGAATTTAAGTGACGGAGATCGACCGTCCGTATGCAATGCACGTGTTGGACACACCGCCACACAGCTCATACACAACGTACAACCTTTACTTTCACAAGAGACTGTGCCGTAAGGTGCGTTCGCTGGAAGTTCAACAATGTTCTCAACTGGAATACGTGATGCGGACAACGCATCCAACGCCGTAAATAGACGCTGACGTTTGTTACCTTGCAAATCACCTAATGCCAAATCAAAAGACTCAGTACAAAGTGTCGGAGCACCTTCACGTAGTGACTCTAGATACAGAATGTCGATGGTTTCTTTGGCGATACCAAGCTGACCGAGCAGCTCTTGAGCAATACCTACTTCGCTATTAAGCACACGAATAATGGTTTGAGGCATAAAACGTGAAGCCGCAAACAGCACCTGAGTAGCACCATTCACAAGCGCGGCGAACCAAGTATCAATACCAACCGAAGGCAGTTCTTCCACCACAATTGGAATCACATTATCTGGCAGTGCTTTTAGTGCCATCACGTTGTAGCTCTCGTGGCGAGAACTACAAATCAATACGATAGGATCTAAACCACCCGCTTGCTCATAGTTGGCGAGCGTACGTTCAATAAACTTTTGCGTATCTTCAGGGTTTGGCAGTGCGTAATGAATCGCTTCTGTCGGACACGCTGTAGCACAAGTACCCACGCCTTGACATAGGTATGGGTTGATCTCGATGCGATGGCCCGTTCTGTCGCTGCCTTCACTCGATAGTGCCCCTGCCGGACAAGCATCCACACACCGTTCGCAACCTTTTACGCCACGAGAGCTGTGTGCACATAAATCGGTATCTAAACGGAAGAATTTCGGTTTATCGAACGTCCCCATTAAGGTTGGAATCTCTTCCAACGCTTCAGCCAGTTTCGGATAGCCACGACCTACTGGGTAGTAGCCCGGTACTGGGACTTCTTCCGACATGCAGCTGTTAAGGCAAAGATCGAGTACGATATCGAAACAATCGCTATTGGTCGCGACCTTGGCAAGGTTGTTGGTCAAACCATGATTTTCAATCAGAACTTCAAACGTACCTAAGAACCCTGAAACCTGAACCGAATTGGCGTAATAAAGCTCGGGATTTGTGCCCTTTTCGCCATCGGTAGAAAGCAGCGTTAGGCTGTTCATTTGCGACAATTGCGCTGCCGCACTTTCGATGATTGCTGTTGGGCCCACAATCAAAGTATTACCGCCGCTTTCATAGCTTACGGTTGGTGGAATAAGATTGGTCAACTCTACGGTATTTTCGAAAGCGTACAGCCTCGCTTTACCGTTATTGGAAGTTGCTTGTTCTAATAATTGTTTCAGCATTGCTCAATTCCATTTATGAACATGGATAGTCTTTTCCATCTCTTAGTGTAGTTAGCGCCGGAGATTCTGCTGATTAACTTATCAATGAGAATTCTTATTCCGCCATCTATAGGCGATGAATACTACGCAGTGCGTCCGTACTAACTTCAACCAGATTGGTATTGAGCAACAAATAGCAAGTGTCATGCCAATAAAATATCAACTTAAAATCAATAGGTTATCAATTTTACTGACAAATAGTAGGGATAAAAAAACCGGTTGAGACATTTTGTCTCAGCCGGCTCATTGAGTGTTTAGTCAAAATGTACCTATTATTTATGTGGTATATTTTGTCTCACCTCGTTAGGCTGTGATTCTTCAGCAAAAGTATCACTTTCGCCAGATACTGTATTTATATACAGTTTATTTTCATCTTGAGTAATTTGGCCACTTTTGTCGGTGTTTGACTCTGCGTCTTCAACTACCTCAGATGCGATATCGTTAGCGTTAAGCTCAGACCCTTGCGCAGTTTCAGCGTCTGGTTCGTCTTCCACTTTATCTTTAACCCAATCACGCAGCGTCTCAGCGACGTCTTGAGAAAGTGACTTTAAGTTACTGTAATCATCATCGTAATCGTCTAGGCCGTCACGCACGTTAAATTCTTCGGACAAGAACATTTTGCGCAGCGCAGCTTTCTTAACGCTTTCTGAAGCTTCAGAAACCAGCAGTTGCGCCACAGACATTTCTTCGGTTTTTTCAGTCTCTACACTCGCGGTAATGTCTGGAGCCTGACTATCCTCATTGACGTTCAAAGTATCTAAGCTTTCGTCAGCGTTTGAAAGCGCTGTGACACTATCTTCGGATTGTTCCGTCTCTGCTATCGGCGTGATCTCTTCAGCATGTTGGGAAGATTCTTCTAGTTTACGTTTCGACCAACGGCTTAAAAAACTAGTTGCCATTTGCTCTGCCTGCTCCTTTGCGTTTCTTGCGTCTTACTTCTAACAACTCACCGTGACGACCAATAAAGGCTTCCATCCAAGCCTGAACGGCTAACGGCATATCGTTAGATAGTACAAGGTTATCACCATCCATATATTGCGCCGCAACAGATTGTGAGGCCGTCAGTAGCTGTATCGCTGGTTTTTCACCAGACTCGACGTTATCCATCACTAAAAAGAGTTTAGGTTGCTGAGAGCTTAAGTTAAAACGGTAGTCTGTACGCTCGTCTTTATGTAATTGCAACAGACAAACATCTGGAGTCTCTTCCGTCGGATTCAGCGCAAATCCTGTCAACTGCCATTGGGTTGTCACCCAAATCCCTGTACTGATCTCATGCTCAACAAGCTCTACGCCGATTGGCCATGTATCCTCAGTCTTTTCGTAATTTTTTTCGAAATCTTTCTTATCCGACATAACTCACCCAGTCTTTCTATTTTTGGTCTGAAAACACACAGGACATTTTGCCCCCGTTTTCGACCATTTTTATTGTCTTCGAAGCAATAAACGCGCCAAGCTGATATAACTTAGTCTATATACTCCCTCAGGCTATAAGTACCAAACTAGACGAAACTCAAATGTATTGATGTGTCATTACTGCGAACTCGCAGTTTTAATGCATTGTTGACATAAAACCTCGCAATTTCTGTGGGAACCGCTATTTTGGAATGAGATTTGCTAGCCACTTAAAGAGCTAAAATGCGTAGCAACCTAACGCTCTTAATCACTAGGACACGACTGTGCTGAAACCAAACATTATTAAAACCAGTGAAAATCCCCTGCAAACCATTGAAGTCGATGTGTACGACGAGTACGGCGAAAAACTGACAAAGCAAATCGCTTGCGAGCGTCCTCTTACGGTCATGCTGAACTGGAAAGAAGTGGTCACGCTCATGACGCTGGGTTCGCGTCCAGAAGCACTAGTACTGGGTTATTTAAAAAACCAAAGCTTCCTGTCCGATCCAGCCGCGATTGAATCCGTTATTATTGACTGGGAAACGCATTCCGCAGCGGTGATTACTAAAGAAAACACTGAGCACTTAGAAGGCGCCCTGAAAAAGAAAACCGTCACCTCAGGTTGTGGCCAAGGCACTATGTATGGCAACGTGATGAAGCAGCTTGAAAATTATCAAGTGCCTCAAGTTCCTCTTAAGCAGTCAGAAATTTATTCTGCGCTGGAAGCGTTAACCCATTACAACGACACCTACAAAAAAGCGGGCGCAGTACACGGCTGTGCGGTTTGCAAAGGTAATGAGGTGTTATCATTTGTGGAAGATGTCGGCCGTCACAACGCAGTGGATACACTTGCAGGTGAGATGTGGCTCAAAGAAGAAACAGGTGAAGATAAAATTTTCTACACAACAGGTCGCCTTACATCAGAGATGGTGATTAAAGTGGCTCAAATGGGCATTCCTGTTCTGCTTTCTCGCTCTGGCGTTACTCAAATGGGGTTAGATCTAGCGAAGCAATTTGGTATTACAACCATTGCGCGTGCGAAAGGTTTGCGCTTCCAAGTGTTTACAGGAGCCGACAAGGTTGAATTTGATGTAAAAGGCAACCAATAACACCTTTTCAGTGTAAACTAAAACCAATAATGCGGATTCACAGAGGATGTGGACTATGAATAATGACCAATTGTGGAATTTTCTGCTTACGCCCAGCGGTATCATGCTTTCTATGATTATTACCTTTGGCGTAGTCGGGCTCTATGCGTATATAACAGGTCAGTTTAAGGATTAAGGCCAAATATCAAAAAAGCCTCGCTAAATAGCGAGGCTTTTGCTTTTTAAACGCTTTGCGAGTAATTACGCGTCAACACCACGAGATTTTAGGAACTCAGAGTAAGTGCCTTTAAAGTCTGTGATTTTACCATCGCGGATTTCGATAATACGCGTTGCTAGTGAGTCTACGAATACACGGTCGTGAGAGACGAAGAACAACGTGCCTTTGTATTGCTCAAGCGCCGTGTTCAAAGATTCGATCGATTCCATGTCCATGTGGTTGGTTGGTTCGTCCATTAGCAGCATGTTTGGCTTGTGCATCATTAGCTTACCAAGCAGCATACGACCTTGCTCACCACCAGACAGTACTTTTACTGACTTCTTAATGTCATCTTGACCAAACAGCATACGACCAAGGAAACCACGAACGACTTGCTCGTCATCACCTTCTTGACGCCATTGACCCATCCAATCCGTTAGGTTCATGTCTTCTGCAAAGTCATGCGCGTGGTCTTGCGCGTAGTAACCGATGTTTGCATTTTCAGACCATTTGTACTCACCCGCACGCGGTTCAAGCACACCAGCAAGCGTGTTTAGAAGTGTTGTTTTACCCACACCGTTCTCACCGATGATCGCAACGCGCTCACCCACTTCAAAAATTGCATTGAAGTCTGAGAACAAGTCCTCTTCGAATCCTTGGCTTAGGTTTTCAACAATCAGAGCGTTACGGAACAGCTCTTTCGACTGTTCGAAACGAATGAATGGGTTTTGACGGCTAGACGCTTTAACTTCATCCAGTTTGATCTTGTCGATTTGCTTAGCACGAGATGTCGCTTGTTTTGCTTTCGATGCGTTTGCAGAGAAACGAGCAACGAACGTTTGTAGCTCAGCGATTTGTGCTTTCTTCTTCGCGTTGTCGTTTAGTAGACGTTCGCGAGCTTGAGAAGCCGCCGTCATGTACTCATCGTAGTTACCTGGGTAAACACGTAGCTCACCGTAATCCAAATCAGCCATGTGCGTACATACTGAGTTTAGGAAGTGACGGTCGTGCGAGATGATGATCATTGTGCAGTTACGTGCGTTTAGCGTGTCTTCCAACCAACGGATAGTGTCCATATCCAAGTTGTTGGTTGGTTCGTCAAGAAGCATCACATCTGGGTCTGCGAATAGAACCTGAGCTAGAAGCACACGAAGTTTCCAACCCGGTGCAACTTCACTCATTAGACCGAAGTGTTGTTCCATTGGAATACCTACAGCAAGAAGAAGCTCACCCGCTTTGGCTTCTGCCATGTAGCCGTCCATTTCAGCAAACTGAACTTCTAAGTCAGCCACTTTCATGCCGTCTTCTTCGCTCATTTCAGCAAGTGAGTAAATGCGGTCACGCTCTTTCTTCACTTCCCATAGCTCTTTATGACCCATGATGACGGTATCGATTACCGTAAATTCTTCGTAAGCGAACTGGTCCTGGTTCAGTTTTGCAACGCGCTCGTTTGGATCGTAGCTTACGTTACCGCTGGTTTGCTCAAGCTCGCCGCTGAGGATCTTCATAAAGGTTGATTTACCACAACCGTTAGCTCCAATTAAGCCGTAGCGATTGCCTTCGCCGAACTTAACTGAAATGTTTTCGAATAGCGGCTTAGCGCCGAATTGTTGAGTAATATTCGCTGTGGAGATCAAAACCTTTACCTTAGCAATTGGGGTGTATTTAGAAAAACCGGGCAACGGTACTTGTTCATGCTACATACTGCAAGTGTTGTTTTTATTAATTCACTCCAAGTGAAATCATTGTAAGGTTTCTAAGAAGCAAAAGCGTAAACATAAATGCGTCATTAAATACAAAAAAGAGCCACTATTGTCAGTGGCTCTTTTTCCATTAATACTTCAAAAAAGTGACTAAGCGATGTTCGTCACCTCTAGGATCAGTTCGGCTTTTTTAGGTAAATAAATACTGAATTTACTGCCTTTTCCCCATTCAGACTCTGCTTTTAACTCACCACCCGTTTGGCTGAGAATACTTTGGGAGACCGATAGCCCTAACCCTGTGCCTTCTCGTTTCGTTGTGTAAAATGGCGAGAAGATTCGACCCAAGTTTTCTGGTTTAATACCGCAGCCCTCATCGATAACATGAATCGCGGCTCCTTTCACTTCGCCCTCTTCAATCCAGTCTTCACTGACTACTGTTAATGTTCCTTTACCGCTCATTGCGTGAATGGCGTTCATTTGCAAATTAACTAAGATTTGTAGCAAGTGGTGACGGTTTATCTCAACGGACGTATGCGCTTGTAGGTCAGTCACAAACTCAACGTCGCGTTTCTTGGTGCCAGTTTTAACCAAGGTGATGCTTTCATCAATGATAGGATTGACATGTTGCCAAGTGATTTCATCTTGAACACCGCCTTGGCGACTGTATTGCAATAAACTGCGTGTGATATTGCGGATACGATCAATTTGCGCGTGAATCGCATCAATCTCCTCTTGTACTCGACTTGCATCGTCACCCAATTCAAAATGGATCAATTCTACGTTGCCAAGAATCACGGCGGTTGGGTTATTAATTTCGTGAGCAATCCCCGCGGTGAGTTCTCCCAATGCTGCCAGTTTTTCATGAACAACGAGTTTGTCGCGGGTTTGGTTGAGCAATTGAATATGCAGTTCAAGATCTTGGGTTTTTTCTCTCAGGCTTGCCGTACGCTCTTGAACTTTGCATTCAAGTTGAGCTGCGGAGTTTTTCAGTTCAATTTTGCGCTCTTCTAGCGCGTCTAACATATCATCAAACTGTCTGGCTAACTGCGCAAGTTCATGATCGGCATCTAATCCTAACGGGCCAATCCGTTTTTCTTTACCTTGTTGGACCTGCTTCACCACTTTATGAATGCGTTCGATCGGTCGAAACAGATCATAAGAACCGCGATATACCATCACGCCGGAAACCAGCAATAACATAACCGTAATCAAGCTGATTTCGGCAATGTTCGTCATGTAGGCTTTAACGAATGGCCACATGAGGTAACCCGTATAAAGCATACCAATAACATTGTCGTATTGGTCTTTGATTGGTTGATACGCCGTAATATACCAAGCGTCATACACATAAGCGCGATCAACCCACTGTTCACCCTTCGAAAGTACTTGGTTATACACTTCTGCACTCACGCGAGTGCCTATGGCGCGCCCTAGCCTATGATCGCTGTCTAAAGGAACGTTGGTGCTCACACGCAAATCATCGAGAAATACCGTCAACGTACCCACAGGGCGAAGGCAGTCATTATCACTTAAGTAAATGAGATCGCGGATTTGATCCACCAGCACTGTGCTGTTGTTAAGGAGCAAACCACCATCAAGAAAGCCGATCAAATCGTTCGCTTGGCTGTATACCGGAATCACGGTCCGACTGACTAACCCACGCACCTCCCTGTCACCATCAGCAAGAATAGGCACTTCTGCTCGTTTGGCGAGTTCAGGATCGAGGCGTTCGAGTTCTTCTTTATTGAGTACATCAAAAAACGATTCGCGCTTGGTGAGATCCATAAAGCGGAATTTGTTTTCCATGGAATTAACGCGTTGGAAAGAGAGAAAATCTAAAGCATATCTTTTCTTCTGCTCTGTGACCCACTTTTGCAGGTCACCTTGTGGCGTTCCTTGATTAATGCGAATACGGAAATCGTACGAATCGGCAAACGCCCGCACGTAATTGGCTTGCTTTTGCTGTAACAACGTTACGCTGTTATTTGCAACACCAAGACGTTCCGAGACATCAAGCAGCGCATTTTGCCACGTGTAATGAATAGACCAATAAATGGTAATGCCGATCAGAGCTAACAACGTGAGGAAAATCGGCGCAGAGGTTAAGAATAACAAGCGATAACGCACCATGGTTTTAAAACGGTGCGTCCATTTTGACAATCCTTTGTGCTGTGGGCCGTTAGTCGGCATATTCCTCACCCTCAGAATCCCATTCTTTGTACTTACGTTCTAAGGTCTTGCGAGCTACGCCCAAGTCACGAGCAGCAGCAGACTTATTGCCTTCATGCAAGTTAACGACTTGTTTAATATGTGCTTTCTCGACTTCTTTTAACGTCCAGCTGTTTGGATAGCCTTCGCCAGTAAATTCTTTGCCTTCTCTAAAGGTTGGTAACTCAGCAGAGTGAGAAACAGTAATCGATACATTAGGCAGTGAATGCCCGCCATTCAGCTCTCGCCAATAGTGTGCAGGTGGTTTGCCAAGCAAGATACAACGCTCAATCAAGTTTTTCAGCTCACGAATGTTTCCCGGCCAATCGTACTCACTCATGGCTTCCATGTCCTCGTGCGCCCATTTGGGCGCGGGCATACCTAGCTCGCGCGTCAGCATGTTGCTGAAAAATGGCACCAACTCAAATAAGTCGGTTTTGCGCTCTCGCAGCGGACACACTTCAATTTTCAGAACGTTTAAACGGTAATAGAGGTCACTGCGGAAATTACCTTGATTGACCTCTTCTTGCAGGTTTCGGTTGGTTGCCGCTACGATACGGACATCAATACTGATCTCTCTTTCTGAACCGACAGGGCGAATCGTACGCTGCTCTAACACACGTAATAATGATGCCTGCATTGCAAGTGGCATCTCCCCGATTTCGTCAAGAAATAAGGTGCCACCGTTCGCAACACGGAACAAACCTTCACGCGATTTTTTTGCACCGGTAAACGCGCCCGATGTATGACCAAATAACTCACTTTCTAAAAGCTCTGGTGCAATCGCACCGCAGTTGATTGGCACAAACGGGCCCGTTCGCCCACTCGCCTGGTGGATACCTCGTGCAACTAGCTCTTTACCCGTACCCGACTCACCTTCCACCAAAACAGAAGCACGTGATGGTGCAAATTGGTTAATAAGTTGCTTAAGCAGACGCGTTTTTTCTGAGCCGCCGATGATCTCTGAGGTATTGTGACGTTGGTAATCGCGTGTCATGGCGTACTGCATGCGTTCGTTCAAACGGCGATCCATACAGCGACTGACCGCTTTTAACATCTGCTCAAGGTTGAATGGTTTGAGGATAAAGTCGGAAGCACCGAGCTGTAGCGCTCGAATGGCAATTTCTAAATCCGCATAACCCGTCATAAAAATCACATCGGCACGTTTGTCATCATCTTCAAACGCTTCTTCCCACTCAATTCCAGAACGCCCTGGCAGATTAATATCCAGTAAGATCAGATCATAATGTCGAGAATTACGCAGTTGTTCTGCTTCTTCGATGCTACCAGCTGTATCGACATGTGAAAAAAGCTTACCCAATGCCTTTTTCAAGATGGCTTGCATGCCTAATTCATCATCGACGACCAGTACGGAAAAGGCGCTATATTGTTGGTTTGTACTAAGATGGGATTGAGTAGACATATTTACCCCAGATGGATTTCGATGGGACAGAGTGTACCAAGTTTAAACAGAGATACCCTACAAAAAGTGCGACATTTTGTACCAACGCAAACTTTTATGCAAATAACCCCATGATTTAGTGCATAAACCAAGCACTTTAAGCTTGTAAAAGGTTGGCATCTTGTTTGCTATATCTTGTTTGCTATAAGGTGGATACGGAGCGCATTTAAGTGATCTCAGGATGTTGATGTTTGCTTATTCCAACACCCTAAGACAACTTGCGTATTACGCTAATCGCTCTCGTCCAAAAAGGCTTCTCCCTAAAACCTGGAGAGATTCCAAAGAATCATTGGAAAGGAACACATAAAAATGAAAAAAATTGCGCTAACTCTGGCTGCAACATCAATCACGCTTGTAAGTTACTCTGCGTTTTCTGCTCAAGACGGAGAACACGTTCGCCTTGCAACCACAACCAGTACTTACCATTCAGGTTTACTTGATTACCTACTTCCACAATTTGAAAAAGACACGGGCTACAAAGTCGATGTTATTGCTGCAGGTACGGGTAAAGCCTTAAAAATGGGCGAAAACGGTGACGTAGATTTGGTGATGACACATGCACCAAAAGCTGAAGGCGCATTTGTCGAGAAAGGCTACGGCGTTTTACCTCGCAAGCTAATGTACAACGACTTTGTGATTGTAGGCCCGAAAGCTGACCCAGCAACAATCAAAAATGACGAAGGCGTGTTAGATGTATTCAAAGAGATCGCAAACAAAAACGCAACGTTCATCTCTCGCGGCGATGATTCTGGTACGCACAAAAAAGAAATGGGCTTCTGGGCTCAAACTAAAATCGAACCGAACTTTGGTGGCTACCATAGCGTAGGTCAAGGTATGGGCCCAACTCTAAACATGGCGTCTGAAATGCAAGGCTACACCATGACGGACCGCGGCACATGGCTGGCTTACCAAAACAAATTGGATCTAGAAATTCTGTTCCAAGGCGATGAAAAACTGTTTAACCCGTACCAAGTTATTCTTGTTAACCCTGAGCGTTACCCAACGATCAACTACCAAGGTGCGAAGGCATTCAGTGATTGGTTGGTAAACCCTCGCGGACAGGAACTTATCAATGGTTTCCGCCTAAACGGTAAACAACTGTTTGTTGCGAATGCTGAGAGCAAATAACGCAATATGAATCTTGCTGATACAACACTGGAAGCGCTTCGCTTACTGGTGAATTTTGATGCAGACCTATGGGAGATCGTTGCGGTCTCCTTTAGTGTTTCTATTACGGCAATATCCCTAGTGGTATTGCCGGCTATTTTGATGTCCTTTGTACTGGCGTACACCGACTTTCGCGGTAAATGGTTTTTGTTGTCGATCGTAAATACGCTGCAAGCGGTCCCTACTGTGGTGATTGGCCTGTTGCTGTACATGTTGCTGTCGCGTGCTGGCCCTTGGGGAGACTGGCAAATGCTGTTCACTCAGAAGGCAATGATCTTCGGCCAAATGGTGATCTGCTTCCCTGTTTTGGTATCGATGATGCATGGTGCATTACAATCTAGCGACCGTCGTGCAGTGGAAACTGCCATCACGCTGGGCGTCTCCATTCCGCGCTTGGCAGCTACGATGATTTGGGAAACCCGCTTTCCTCTACTTGCGGCTATCATTGCAGGGTTTTCACGTATCGTGACCGAGGTGGGCTGCTCAATGATGGTTGGTGGGAACATTATGGGCGTGACGCGAAATATTCCCACGGCTATCGCAATGGAAAGCAGTAAAGGTGCTTTTGCGCAAGGAGTTGCATTAGGAATTGTATTACTATCTTTAGCGTTGGCTCTAAACTTCTTCTTATCAAGTATGAGAGGCAAAGGCTACCTCAGAACATAGAACATGAAGCAAACAAACGACTCACCATTAACCCCATGTCGAGGCGAATTATGACTATAAAAATCACCGCCGAACAGTTATCCATGCGCTTTAAAGAGCGTGTGCTTTTCCACATCCCTGAGTTAGCCATCGGCCCAAATGATGCCATTTATCTCAAGGGTGACAATGGTGTGGGCAAAACTACCCTACTCAAAATCCTTGCTGGCTTGCTCAAACCCTCTACTGGCGATGTTGTTGCGCCAAAAGATACGTGGCTGAAAAGACTGACGCGTCGCAATGGTCGTGTCGATGTGATTTATCTCCATCAATCCCCTTACCTTTTTGACGGCACTGTATATGAAAACGTAGTCTATGGAGTGAAATATCAACAAGATACGCAAAAAGATAAGCGAGCTCAAGTTATTCACGCGCTGCGCATGGTAGGTTTAGAAACCTTAGCGGACGAACATATTTCCGTGTTGTCCGGCGGTGAAAAACAGCGCGTTGCCATGGCAAGGGCTTGGATCTTAAAGCCGTCGATTTTATTGATGGATGAGCCAAGTGCGTCTTTAGACCAAGAATCCATTGAACGATTGGTAGTGATGGCGAAAGATCTTTTGGATCGTGGTTCCAGTATCGTGGTGACAAGCCATCAGGCCAACGCACTGACCGACTTATGTAAAAAACAGTGGTGGATTAAAGACAAGACTTTGATAGAGTCTCCTCTGTTGTATGTCATACCAAAAGAAACATCCCAAGAGAATGCATATGCTTCAACCAACACAAACTAGTTGGGTCATTTTGGCTGGTGGCCAAGCCAGCCGTATGGGTGGAAAAGATAAAGGTCTGATTGAGTTAAATCAGAAGCCACTCATCGAACACGTTATTGAACGTTTATCTCCACAAACTCCACGCATTTTAATTAATGCCAACCGAAACCAAGATGCGTACAGCAAATTTGGTTTCGTATTTAGTGATCAATTCAAAGATTTCCCTGGGCCTATGGGCGGTATTCACGCGGGTTTGATGCATGCTGAAACTGACTGGGTCGGATTTGTACCTTGCGATAGTCCACAAATTAACACCGACCTTGTCGAGCGTTTCTGCCAGTTTGTCAAAGAAGACAGCGATATTTTGGTCGCGCATGATGGTGACCATCAGCAACCTGTTTTTACGCTCTACAACAAGCGCGTACTGCCAAAACTCACCGCGTTTTTAGAACGTGGCGACCGCAAAATCATTCTGCTCTACAAAGAGTGCAACACCAGTTACGTTGACTTTAGCGACTCACCAAACTGTTTCGTCAACTTGAACACTCCGGAAGAACTGGCGCAATTTGGACAATTAGAATCATGAAACACACGCTAAACATTCCTATTCTTGGTTTTGCAGCTTATTCAGGCACAGGCAAAACCACGCTACTTGAAGCCCTATTGCCAAAGCTGACCGAAGCAGGTTTACGCATTGGCATGCTAAAACATGCGCACCACAACTTCGATGTCGATAAGCCGGGTAAAGACAGCTACCGTTTACGCAAAGCTGGCGCATCTCAAATGCTGATTGCTTCTCGCAACCGTTTTGCGTTAATGACAGAAACGCCAGAAGCCGAAGCGGAGTTTGAATTCCTATTAACACGTTTTGATGAAGACATGCTTGATGTGGTTTTGGTCGAAGGCTGCAAAAACATCGCGTTTCCTAAAATCGAATTGCACCGTGAAGAAGTCGGCAAGCCTTGGCTTTATCCAAACGATGAAAACATCATCGCTATCGCTTCAGACGGCGGCGAGTTGGACTCTGAACTGCCACAAATGAACATCAATGATCTTGAAGCGATTGCTCAGTTCGTTATTCAGTATGTTCAAGAAGCGAAAGCACCAAAAAACAAAGAGAAAGAAGCCGCATGTTGCGACACACTTTCTCCTGCTTTCCTTTCTGTGGTTCAAGGCCAAGAGAAAATCCTTTCTTTGGTGAACACGGTTTCGGAAATAGAAGCATGCAAGATTGAAAACGCCTATGGCCGCGTTCTTGCGGAACATATCGTTTCACCAGTAAATGTGCCGCAATACACCAACTCCGCGATGGACGGTTATGCCATCCGCAGTGATGATGTTGACCGTGATAGCTACCAAGTGGTTGCTGAAGTGATGGCGGGCCATGCTTACGATCAGCCTCTGGAAGTTGGTCAAGCAGTTAAGATCATGACTGGCGTACCAACACCACGTAACGGCGATACAGTGGTCATGCGTGAGCAAGCCACTCAAGAAGGTGACAAGGTCACTTTTAACGGTGCGAATATCAAAGCAGGCCAAAACGTTCGTCAAGCAGGTGAAGATCTCGCTATCGGCAGTGACGTCTTTACCGCAGGCACTCGCCTCGCCTCTCCAGAAATGGGCATGATCGCTTCGCTTGGCTTTGGTGAAGCGAATGTATTCCGAAAATTGAAAGTTGCCGTGTTCTCCACCGGTGACGAAGTACAAGCGCCGGGAACAGAGCAAAAAGCGAATTCTATCTACGATTCCAACCGTTTTACCATCATGGGCATGCTTGAAAAGCTCGGCTGCGAGATCTTGGACTTCGGTATTCTGGAAGACAACGAACAGTTAATGATTGAAGCATTGGAAAACGCATCGGCGCAAGCGGACGTGGTTATGACTTCTGGTGGCGTATCCGTTGGTGATGCGGATTACATCAAACTTGCCTTGGATAAACTTGGTCAAATCGATTTTTGGCGAATCAACATGCGTCCGGGACGTCCATTAGCGTTTGGTCAAATCAACAACAAGCCGTTCTTTGGTCTGCCGGGCAACCCTGTTGCCGTGATGGTTTCATTCATCAACTTTGTCGAGCCTGCACTGCGTAAGATGCAAGGCGAACAAGGCTGGAAGCCTCTGAAAGTGAATGCCATCGCGACTGAAAACCTTCGCTCTCGCCAAGGTCGTACCGAGTTTAGTCGAGGAATCTATGAACTGGATAACACTGGCCGTTTAACCGTTCGTACAACAGGCAAGCAAGGCTCTGGTATTTTACGCTCAATGAGTGAGGCAAACTGTTTGATCGAAATCTCCCCAGCTATTGATACAGTAAAAGCGGGAGAAAGCGTGACAATTATCCCACTTCAAGGCAGAATCTAGCTCAAACTAGAAATTCAAAGGTCAGCGAGTCTGGCCTTTTTGTTTAATATACAGAAACCTTTTCAGAGAGACAGCTATGGCTCGCACCATTCTTTACACTTACAAAGACCAAGACAAAGAACTGACGTTCTCATACCAGCAACACCGCAACATTCAAGAAGCAGTTGCAGAAGCCGAAGGTATCGATATCACTGAGTTCCTAAAGATGGAGCAACAAATCGAAGCAGTGTCTGACACTAAAGCGGTGCGAAACTACCGCGACAACTACTTCAGAAAATTAGGCTTTAGCAAAATCACCCTAGCTCAAAAAGAAAACCTGGGCGTAGGCAAAAAGAACAAATAAGCTTAGCTGCAAACAGAAAACTCACGATTCGTCGTGAGTTTTTTATGCATGCTACTTTTGTTCATGATCCATACCCGAGCATACCGAAATTACTTAGGTATATGAGTTACTTGGGTATACAAGTTACTTCGGTATATAAGTAAAAGCCCCGTTTAACCTTGAAAGTCTAAACGGGGCTTTAAATTTCTTCTTACTTTATATCGAGTAAGGTTTAAGTCATTACTTGATGTTTAAGAACGCAGCGCCGCGTACACCACCTGAATCACCGTGTTTTGCTTTGATGATCTTAGGACACTTAGCCACAGACAATAAGTGTTTAGGGATGCGTTTTGGCATCTCTTCGTAAATCAATTCGAAGTTAGATAAGCCGCCACCAAGTACAACGGTGTGTGGGTCTGTTGCAGTAAACAGGTTTGCAAAGCAGATCGCTAACAGCTCCATAAAGCGCTCGACGTGCTCTACTGCTTTCTCTTCACCCTCTGCGTGCGCTTTAATAATGTCGATCGCTTTCTTCTCTTCGCCGTAGTAATGCGCGTAAAGAAGCTCGAAACCACGACCAGATAGGTAACTATCTAAACAGCCTTTGTTGCCACAGCCACAGCCAAGTAATGGTGCGTTTTCGCCCAGGTGGAACCATGCGTCGATAGGAAGACGTGTGTGACCCACCTCACCCGCTACGTGGTTGCGGCCAGAGAATACTTTGCCTTCGTAGATAAAGCCGCCACCAAAACCAGTACCAAGGATCAAACCTAGTACAGATGGTTCATCTTGAAGATCTTCATCCCAGGCTTCAGAAAGCGCGAAACAGTTTGCATCGTTTTCAATTTTTACGCTGCGACCGATTTTAGCTTCTAGATCAGCACGAAGTGGTTTGCCTTTTGCCGCAGGAACGTTAACTGTTAGTACCGTTGCATCATCGGCGTCTTCCATACCTGGTAGGCCAAGACCAATCGTACCTTCGCAGCCAAACTCTGTATCGTATTTATTCACCAATTCCGCAATGGTATCAACCAGCAGCTCGTAGTTGTCTGTTGGTGTAGGTACACGTTCCGTCGCTACACGCTCAAGCTTCTCGTTAAATGCACCAAATTCAATTTTAGTGCCACCGACATCAAAGCCGTAATACATGTATTTCTCTCCTAAAAAATGCTTCAAACGACTCTCAAAAATGGCTAGAGTCAAAAGTATAAACTGATGGCATTATCCATATCTGTACGCCTGCAAACCGTGACCGAATGCAGATTTATCCCCTCACCGAAGCCAGTTGAACAACATACCATCAACAAAAGCTCATTCCTTAGAGTCAGCTCTCGGTTTTCATCCACTCTTTGAAACGTTTCAAGTGTGGCTGGTTAGGGTCGCTTTTGACTCGAGTCTTGCTCAGCATGTAAGTTTCTCTGAAGGCTTCAAACCACAATTGAAGGCATTCCGCAGCTTTAGGCTCACCAGCTTGTTTTAAAACTAATGTCGCGACTTCGGCGGTTGAAAGATGCTGATCATTCTCGGAGCGGCGCATGATGTATTCAGACAGAGATTCCGGCTCAATGGAAAGCACAGGCAAAGATTTAAGAAAATCAGAACGACGGAATATCTTTCGTGCCTCACGCCAGCTACCATCAATAAAGATCAGCAACCATTTTTTGTTCTCGACATCTTCTTTTACCAATCGCCCTGGCTCTAGATCTTCAATTAAACGAGAGGGATCATCCACATAGTCTGCAGGAAATACAATCACCGGTTGGTAACTGTCATCCTGTAGTAGCGCTAGCATCTCTTCAGACGGTTCTGTTCGGTTCCATTGATACACGTAAGTCTCTTGAATCGTATCAGCGATTAGACGACCGGTATTACTTGGCTTAAATACTTCGTTTTCAGAAACAATCAACATACATGCAATATTAGCCTTAATGTTTGGCTGAAGGTCGCACAAACAGTGTTGCTCAGAAACCTGGCAATATTGGCAACGAACCACTTTACATCCACGCGCGTTGAAAGGCTTGGTTGAGATAGATTGTCGGTACTGATATAAACGGTGGAAAGCGTGAATTCTCATGGTAAGTAATGCCAAGTAAAAAGTAGAGCGCGATTCTACTGATATTATGGTTTCGCCTCAAGATAAGCCCATCAGCAGTGTGTTGAAATAATTTCACACTTATCTCGGTCATAGATAAAGAAATAAATAAGGGAATGACAGTGACAGAAACGACATTTCAAGAACCCTCATGGCTCAGATTAGGCTTTTTCCTTGGCGTATTATTGCTTTGTGCCATTTGGGAGAACAAATTGCCTAGAAAAACACTGACCGCTTCGCGCAGGTTTCGCTGGGTCAATAACTTGTCATTGGTTGCTTTTAACAGCCTAGTTATTGCTTTAATCATGCCTATCGCCGCCTTTCAAGCTGCGGTCATAGCTCAGGAGCAACAATGGGGGCTGCTGAATATTCTGTCCCTCCCCGATTGGTTAAACATTTTCCTAACCGTCATTTTGCTTGATTTCGTCATTTACGCTCAGCATGTTGTCTTTCATCATGTAAAACCGCTGTGGAAGATTCACCGAATGCATCACGCCGATCTCGACATAGACGTCACTACAGGCGCACGCTTTCATCCCTTCGAAATAATCATTTCAATGGGAGTAAAAATTGCAGCCGTGTTTATCTTAGGTGTTTCACCTATCGGAATTGTGGTATTTGAAATTGTGCTTAATGCGAGCGCGATGTTTAATCACAGTAATGCAAAACTGGCTTTATCTATGGACCAAAAACTGCGAAACGTCATCGTTACACCAGACATGCATCGCGTGCACCATTCAGTGATAGTAAAAGAGACCCACTCAAACTTTGGTTTTTTCCTTTCAGTTTGGGACCGCTTTTTTGGGACATACCGAGCTCAGCCTAAGTTGGGTCATGAAGATGTTGTTATTGGTGTGCCGGAAATTAGAGACGAAGAAGAGCAAAGATTAGATAAGCTGTTAACGCAGCCCTTTCGCTACAATAAAGAGAAGAAGTAATGGTTGAAAAAATATTGTTGGATGAAGTATGTCAACAAAACGAATAGACCAAGCCTAAACCCCAGTTAAACACTACTTCATCCTCATGATGTGTAAGAGCAGATTAGTTTTCTGCTAGCTGACGCTTTTTGTTTAGCTGAGTAATACCAACAAATAAACCAACAACACCAAGCACTGCACATGCCAAAGCATTGATGTTCATTACTTGCTGTGCCTCTATTGAGCTGTATAGAAAAGCAAGGCTGAAGAAAGTGGTGGCAAAGCTCAAACCTGTCAGTACGCTGAAACCAGCAAAACTGGCCAAGTCTTTAAAATCGTTCATAACGAGTCCCTGTTTACAATCCTTAATCGAGTGTTGTGAAAATAATAATTAACGAAATATTTGGCGCGATTGACTATGTTTTCGCGCATTCCATAACCAGATAGATACCCCAAATGAGAACCCTAAAAACAGTGTCTTCATTTGTAGGGCGACGTTGTTATCTAATATTTCTAATGTATAGTGAGCGTGGGAACTAAAGATAACATTGGTTATAAGAATCAATAACATAACGACTATGCCAGAGCGGTGATGCTTGACCAATAGATACGCTGCTAATAAGTCCAATAGTCCCAAAGCGCTCCAATACATATTCAACCAGCGTGGCGCAAAATCGTAAGGTAAAAAGCCACCAACAATGTTGTCATAAAGATGAACCACTCCGCCAACTGTCATAAAAAGGCATAAGAGAAACAAGACGAATTTATCCATTACCGTTTCCTTATCTGAATGAATGAGCAAAGCATATAGAAGTCACTTAAACATTTGTAATCTCATCGCCATTTTTGAGATCGACAGTGCCATTATCAACACGATGAGAACAGTAACGGCTACTCTACCTTCTTTATTTGCTTCTAGTAGAAGCATAGTGTTTGCTTTGTCATTGTCCCAAATCCGCCAATGCAACGACAGAATCCTCCTTTAAATCACGCCTTGGTTTAGCAACTCTCGTACCTTTTCCAGCCCGCGCTGAAACACAGTATGTGCATTCGCGGGAAGGCCGCTCTCGACATCGTGCCAGAAGAACGCGAAATCATGTCCACCATCGTCTTGCGTATGAAACAGCCATGAATTAGCGAGATCAGCACACTCACACAAAACAAAATGCCATGCTTGATTTTGAAAGCCACTGTCCCATGAGCATAAATATCGTGCGGAACGAACATGTGTGATACCAGACTCCTCAGCGAGCTCCCGCTTGGCCGCTATGATGTAACTTTCATCAAACACTTCAACAGTGCCCTTGACGAGCTGAACACCCGCCAACGGATGTTTAAAAAGTAGGATCTCTTGATTTTGATTACGTAGAACGACGGGGCAAACTTTATCGATCACAAAACCACTCCTTCTTATGGCTTTAGCTTTCTCTGGATATAAAAAAATCGCATGAAGCTGCATGATTCATTCCTTTGAATTCTGGCGACATTCTAGTCAACGAGTCCCTCGAACAAAGCATTAACATCACGTTGTGATAACTAAACCCTTTAGAAATGAACGAGATGAGATGTAACTCACTCTTGCAATGCAAATTGGAGCCATTGAATGGGTAGCCGTAACAAAAAAGCAGAACCGAGGTTCTGCTTTTAGTCGGTGGAAACATCTCATTTACTTGGTCTGATGAAGCTCATACTTGTGCAGCATTGCTTGCTGGTGCCCGGCAATTTCCGCCACTTGCTCAGAACTCTCAACCATAGACTCAAGCTGCAGCTTTGTGCGTTCGCCAAGATCAGAAATATGCGTGATGGATTGAGATACATCTGCCGTCGCTCGTTCTTGTTCTTCTGTAGCAACTGAGATTTGTTCAACACGTTCTTGAATGTGCTTAACCGCGAGGTTGATATCAGAGAATGTCGATTTCACTTCATTGCTGGACTGTAGCGCGTGGGTCATTTCTTCTCTTGAATCATTAACTGCTTGGCGCGAACGCTCTGCGGCAGTAATAAGCTCGCTCATCATTTCTCGGATGTTCGTAGTTTGTTGAGAGGTATCACTTGCAAGTTTGCGAACTTCATCAGCGACAACCGCAAATCCACGCCCTTGCTCACCAGCACGGGCAGCCTCTATTGCCGCGTTGAGAGCAAGTAAGTTGGTGTTATCCGCGATCCCACTGATCATATCCACCATTTCACGAATCTGTTTAACACGCTGGTCTAGCTCTAACATTGACTGTTCATTTACATCCAAAGAGCTTTCTAATGACTCCAAACGTTCGCGGTTTTTTTCCACGACTTGAACCCCTTTTTCAGTGTGTTGGGTTGCAAGGAGCGAGTCCTGTGAAGATGCATTTGTCACCATTGCTATTTCACGAATAGAGGCTTCAAGTTGCGTTATGGTCGTGATCATACTCGACAACGCTTCATTTTGTGTTGCCAACCCATCACTTGTTTGTTCGGCTGCACTGTGACTTACTTCTGCCGTCTGATAAAGCGTTTCACAATTGCGCGTCACCGTTTGAATGGAGTCATGTGTGGAATCGATTACTTGATTCAACTTTCGTGCTACTTCTTTCAGCTCATAGGGGCCGACTTCTTCTGCCTTGTCACGAAAATCATGTTCGGTAAGTGCTGAAAGACGCGTTAGTACATTCCTTAACCCTCGGTTTGTCCATGACTTGAGACTAAACCAAGTAACTAGAATAATAAAAGAAATCACACACGCCGCAAACACGAGCACAACGCTCACCGATTCAATGGTCTCGTTGACCACCCGCTCTTTTTCATCAATCAACTGACCAGCGGTTTGGGAGATTTGATCAAGTAACCGCATGGTTTCATCCGCAAGCATCGAAGCCTGTTTAAACTCTGAACGTTGCAATTCCCCTTGTTCTAGTTTGGCGAGGATCAAACGCAGCACGCCCTTTTCACTAAAGCCTTGTTTCACCATCTCATATGGTGCGGTTAAGCTTGCATATTCACTTACTTCAGGATGGAAAGATTGGAAGTCTTCATAGGCGAGTTTAATACCTGCTATGCGATTTCGCATTTCTCGGTATTCTTTTTCGGCTTTGTTTAATTCTGAGTGCATCATCATGACTAAGAACGTACTTTCCATTGAGCTTGCAGAAGCAATGAAACGGTTAGCGGCATCGCTCGACTCAGGATTATCAGCACTAAGAAACGAACTGATTCGATTCATTTCCGGACCGATAGAGCTAAGCCCATAGCGAAACCCACCAACAGCGGCATCAATATCCATTTGAATTTGTATCACCGAAGATTGCTTCAACAAAATGGACTGCGTGATGTTATGTAAACGCGCTAGTTTGGTGTCTAACTCCTCCGAGAGTTGCTGAGCTACACCAGACGCTTCCACAACCAAAGTTGTGCTTTGAGTTGCAAGAGAGTCGATTTGCTCTTTTATGAGAGGCAACTCTTTCGGCTCAGTAATCTGCATACCATGGTTGAGTAGCTTAACCATCTCCAATACATTCCTGGTTAACTTTGCGTTTGCCATCGCGATTGGTAATGCTTTTTGCGACAAGTCTTCAAATTGTTCCCCTACCTGTTCCATTCCTTTGAAACTTGAGACAGAAAGGGCTATAACAAGAACAATGATAGTTAAAAATGTTGCACTGACAGCCTGAATCAGTGAAAGTGATGTGCGTGAGCGTTTTCGCTTTGCCATAATCAATTTTTATTCTTTCTTAAGGTTGAATCGGTTCTGCAGTGATTCCGTCACATTTGTGAGACAAAACCGTGATTTGCAGCCCATACTATGGATTGGTTATGACACTAATATTTCAGTTGTGAGTCATAGAGATGACAGGTGGTGATTTGCGTCGAGTATATTTTCCTTTGATAATCAGTGTGCTACTAAGCGCCTGCTCTTCTGGGCCTGAGCCTAGTGAGCAAGCACAGGTGACAACACCTACAAATCAGCTATTGTCGGACAACCCTGACTTGTTCGACTTTTACTCAGAGTGGCACGGCACGCCTTATCGCTTAGGCGGGACACAGAAATCTGGAATTGATTGCTCAGCATTTGTACAAAAAGCGTTTGTTGAGGCTTATCAGCTCTCGTTACCAAGGACAACGAAGCAGCAATCAAAGCAAGGTGTGGAGTTAAGTTGGACGGATGCCAAGCAAGGGGATCTAGTGTTTTTTAAAACAAGACGTACAACCTATCATGTCGGAATTTACTTGGGTAACAAGCAGTTCATGCATGCATCGACGTCTAGAGGTGTGATTATTTCAAGAATCGACAACCCATACTGGGCATCTAAGTTTTGGCAAATAAGAAGAGTTACAATGTAACTCCTCTCACTCTTTAACCGGACATTGCTGTAAGTTAAAACAATATCAGTCGTAAGTCGCAACAGCATTATCGAACAGATTTTTGACCAGAGCGATGTATTCATCAAGGAACGTGATCTGTTCATTGGTCGCTTTTTTATGCCATACCCCAGCCAATATCTCACCAAGATCTTCAACAACTGCATCAGCCTCTTTCAACAATTTGAAGCGTACGCTCGAGTGAAGTTCTGGATTTTGCTCAAAAATCGCCATGATGTTTGAAGCCACCATATCGGTGACAACATCTTCGATGCTTTCGGATCCAGTGTCGCCAATTTCGGTCGTAAAAATATCTAGATTTAGAGACAAGTGCTCGATAAGAGCGAGATATCCATCGGTTTCTAAAACCACTGTTTTTCTCCGTTTATTGCAAGCCTTCGAAGCTGAAAGCAGAATAGTTTCAATAGTAAGACATGCCGAGAAAATTTCATTAACTTATTTCATATTAACAAACATTCACGAACCAACTGGATGATTTTCAAACAATTGAGCTTTGCTTCACTGAATTCGGATACAGGGTTTCTTCAAACCTTTTTATATTTCAGCCATTTTCATGCAAACAGGTTTGGTTACGACCATTTTCTTTTGCACGATACAGCGCAGCATCGGCACTCTTTAACCATTGAGTGTGAGTTTCAAAATAAGGCTTATACTCGCAAACACCAATACTTATCGTGTAATTAATCAAAAAATCTTCCACTTTCACGATCTCTTGCTCAATTCTTTTGCGCAAACGCTCTGCGAAATAGCAAGCTTGCTCCTGGTTTGTGTGAGGAAGTAGTACGGTAAACTCTTCACCACCAAAACGACCGCAGATGTCACTGCTTCTTGCTGTTTTTCTCAACAAGGCAGAGGTTCGACGAATGACTTCGTCCCCTGTCGGGTGACCATAAGTATCATTCACCTTCTTAAAGTGGTCGATATCGAATATTACTAATGAGCATGGTCCGTCGATAACTTTTAAGTGAGCAAACTCATCTTTCAATGATTGCTCCCAATAAGCGCGATTAAATAAACCTGTTAAACCATCTTTGCGACTGATTTCCGACAAATGTTGATTTGTTTCTTTCAAATGAATGCGATTTCTCGCAGTTTCAGAAACATCATTGACTTGAATCGCTATGTGGCTGACCTCTCCTGAGAGCCCAATTAACGGCGTGATCACGATATCTTGATACATAAAATCACTGCTGTTTGAAACCGGAGAAAAATTGTTGAACTTAAAAAGATACGGTCGGTTTTCCCAGCTAGAAAAAGAACGAGTTTCCAGATCGGCGGCAGCTTTTATCTTGGTTTCTAGCCAAGTTCTTGGCAGCTCTTCAAAATGCTCAAATAAACATTCACCAAGAATTTCTTGTGATAGAATGCCACTGTATGACTGCATAAAACTGTTCCACACACACACTTTATACTCTTGATCCAAAACAATAAGCCCTGAATCCATCGTATCGAGAATTTGTGTGACCCAATGAAAGTCTGCTATGTCCAGCGTGATATCGGACATTAGATTAGCTCCATGATTTCATAGATTATTTCTACGGATGGCTTATCAATTAAAAACAGTACCTCGCACTCGAAATCGAGCGCTTCTGCCATGTAGGTGTATTCGATAGTAAAGAGCTCACCCAACTCGCCTTGCTCTTCACAATAAGGTGTTAAGGTATCCACAATGCCTGGCTGACGAAGTGAGAACTGCTTGTCGAGTTGATCGCCCAATGATGTGAGAAATGACGAAACCAGTAGGTTAGAGATATTCAAGATGATTTCATTATGAGGCGTAAACTCAAGGAGGTAACCTAATTTTTCCCCAATCTGATTGATATCCCTACCACGTAAGCACACCAGTGCCTCTCCGTGAATACCACCACCGACAAACCTCTGCGCTACCGCAACGGAACTGTCACGCCCAACCACATCAACCAGTGTCATATGAAGCTCGCCGTAGGACAACGGTCCAACATGAGGAACAGGAAGTTGTATGAACTCATGTAAATGGTCGGCCATAATCGCAGCCCCTTTACCAAGGGCAATGTTCGCAATTTCACGGAATTTGGCTAGTAAGGAAAGCTCTTCGCAACCCTGGTTTTTAGAATCAACCGAATGACTAGGTTTGAACGCATAATGCAGTCCTAATTGTTCGTATAGTGGGAGCACCTGCTCTTCTGTCAGAGGCTTAGCGATAAAAGCTTGAGCACCAAGATCGAGACAGCGCTGTTTTGCCTCTTGTTGAACATCTCCAGAAATAATGACGATGTTGGTCGGGTACTGACTAACAGGTAATGATTCGAGGACCTCAAAACCATCCATTATGGGCATCGTTAAATCGAGAAACAAAATATCGATATTTTGCTCAGCAAGAATATTAAGCGCCTCATAACCATCTTGCGCTTCAATAAGATGCAATGATGTATCTTGTACGATAGAACGCGCAATAAGCTTTCTTGCAACAGCTGAGTCATCACATATCAGTATTTTCATGCCACCAATGGAACTAACGTCAAAAAAATCATAATACCTGTTGTAAACGTTCATCTCCATATGCTAAGCCAACAAATCAGAGGCTTATAAGCGATTTGATTCACATTTATACAAATTGACTACACTAAGAGGAAGGTTTCTTTACTAAGTATGCTCAACATAGCGCCAACTCCCTGCTATTTATCCTAAACTATTGGTGGTCAAATAGATTCGCGAGGTTTTGTATGTGGCAAGCAATATCGCAACAGCTTTCTGATACTTTATTGTTCGATTACCAGATCACGGAAAAAGTAAGGCTGTCTGGTGGGGATATCAGTGAAAGCTACATGATCAATGATGGCGAGCAACGTTATTTTGTGAAAATTAACGATCGCGAGTTTTTGTCTAAATTTGAGGTAGAAGCTGAAAGCCTGCATCTTTTGCGTGAAACATCAACCCTATTTGTACCTGAGGTGGTATTGGTTGGTAAAACCAAAAATGCCTCATTCCTAATTCTTAACTACCTTCCAACGAAACCATTAGAAGATGGTCCCAACAGCTTTAAATTTGGGCAGCAATTAGCTCACCTACACCAGTGGGGCGAGCAAAAAGAGTTTGGTTTTGATACCGACAACTATCTCGGTTCGACTCTACAGCCCAACAAATGGCACAAGAAATGGTGTGTATTCTTTGCTGAGCAACGCATAGGTTGGCAATTACAGCTCCTTAAAGAAAAAGGCGTCACCTTGGTTGATATCGATGACTTTATCGACGTCGTAAAACAGCGGCTAGCAAACCATGCTCCGAAACCTTCTTTGTTGCATGGCGATTTATGGAATGGAAATGCGGCACTCACTGCATTCGGTCCTATCTGTTACGATCCTGCGTGCTATTGGGGGGACAGGGAGTGTGATATTGCGATGACAGAGCTTTTTGGTGGATTTCAGCCAGAATTTTATCAAGGCTACGAATCGGTTATGCCACTTTCTTCAAGCTATGAGGAACGTAAAGATATCTATAACCTTTACCATGTTCTCAACCATTGTAATTTGTTTGGCGGCCATTACTTGGAACAGGCTCAACTGGTTATTAATAAAATCATTTCTTATTAATTTGGAAGCCACTGCATATTTCAAGATGTAAAATCTCGAGGCACATCACTACAGAAAATCACCCTAAGCTCAAGGTTGAGTTTGGGGTCAAGTTTTGTACTTATTTCGACTCAATTAGCAACAACTCTGCCTAATATCAAAGGAGACTTAACTTTGGATTGTGCCTATTTTCCTTGTAGGCAAAGTAAGTAAAGGGCTGTACTTCATTGATGAATAGTGTGTTTAAAAGCCCTGCGAGATTAGGAGTTGTTGTATGAAAAATTATACCGAAAGGTATGTAAAGTGCCCGCATTGCGGACACTCTATCGGCATTACATTAGATGCAAGTAATGGTGACCAAGAGTTTTATGATGATTGCCCAGCTTGTTGCCACGCTATCCACCTAAATATGCGAGTGGATGAGTTACAAGATAAGGTCGAACTATTTATCGATGACAATTACGAATAACAGCTCGAGCATGTGAACATCAGAAATATAAAAACGCTTAAATGAAAAAGGAGCACTAGGCTCCTTTTTCTCATTCTAAAGCTGTTTTGCTGCAAGAACGCGCTCAACAGTATCAACAATTGCTTGAGTCTGAGGATCAAACTCAATATTAACACGCTCCCCTACTTGTCTCACTCCGAAAAGCGTTCGCTGCAAGGTTTCTGGAATTAGGTGTACCGAAAAACGACACGCTTCAACTTCACCAATAGTTAGCGAGCAGCCATCTAAACCAATGTAACCTTTCGCTAATACATATTTCATTGATTCTTGCGGCAGTTGGAACCAAATCGTGCGGTTATTGGGCGTATCGATGATATCGACAATATCTGCCGTTAAACTAATATGACCAGACATACTATGCCCGCCTATTTCGTCACCAAACTTAGCCGCGCGCTCAATGTTTACGCTATCCCCTTCCACCAGCCGACCTAAATTAGTAAGAGCCAATGTCGCTTGCATTAAATCAAAACTGATAAGGTTGCCTTCGATCTTAGTCACAGTTAGACAACATCCGTTGTGTGCAACGGATGCACCAATTTCTAACCCTTTACAAAGTTCATCGCTTAACTCGACAACGTGCGTTTGAAAGCGTTCTTTTTTATCAATTTTAACGACCTTCGCCGTACCCTGAACTATTCCTGTAAACATTTCTTTTTACCTATTGATTTAATACCAACTGTAGTCGAAGACTAAGCCCTAAACACTGCGCTACAGGTCGGAAATAAAGACCGCAGACGATAAAGCCATGGCTTAATGAACACTGGTTTGTTCTCATGCATGCTTCAACATTACCATGATTCGCTGCTGTTCTCAGTAAAAGCGTATCCTTAGCGTGGAGAGCGTCCAGTCAGTGTTATCGACTATTCGCTACCTAGCTATGGAATATAAACATACAATTGTTTATCATTTGCGCGGAGTTTCTCCGAGGCATTTTTTCACCTTATCGTGACTAAAATCAACCATCAGATCCGTTCACCACATCTTTTGCCCTCGAGTACTCTCATTCTTTCAACTTATTGTTCCGCTCTGGAGTATTTTTCGTGCATCGCTATAAAGAAGAAGCATCAAGTCTTATCAAATTGGCGACCCCGGTATTGATCGCATCTGTCGCTCAAACTGGTATGGGGTTTGTTGATACCGTAATGGCTGGCGGCGTTAGCGCCACCGACATGGCTGCGGTTTCTGTCGCTTCAAGTATTTGGCTACCATCCATTTTGTTTGGGGTGGGTTTATTAATGGCATTGGTCCCTGTTGTCGCACAGTTAAATGGCTCTGGTCGTCGAGTGAAAATCCCGTTTGAAATTCAGCAAGGCGTCGTTTTGGCATTGCTGATCAGTGTGCCGATAATTGCAGTCCTGCTTCAAACCCAGTTTATTCTCGGACTGATGGATGTTGAAGCACTGATGGCTGAAAAAACGGTGGGATACATTCATGCCGTTATATTAGCAGTACCCGCTTTTTTACTTTTCCAAACGCTTAGAAGCTTTACGGATGGTATGTCATTGACGAAGCCGGCAATGGTTATTGGCTTTATCGGTTTGCTGCTCAACATTCCTCTAAACTGGATTTTCGTGTACGGCAAGTTTGGTGCACCTGAATTAGGCGGTGTTGGCTGTGGTGTAGCAACCACGATTGTTTACTGGGTCATGTTTGCCATGCTATTGCTGTATGTGATGACATCAGAGCGATTGAAAAGCATCAACCTATTTGGAGAATGGCATCGCCCACAATGGAAAGCGCAAGTTCGTCTATTCAAGCTCGGCTTTCCTGTTGCAGCAGCGCTGTTTTTTGAAGTGACATTGTTTGCTGTTGTTGCACTGCTCGTTTCACCACTGGGTCCTATCATTGTGGCAGCGCATCAAGTCGCGATTAACTTCTCCTCGTTGGTATTTATGCTACCAATGAGTATTGGTGCAGCAGTAAGCATTCGTGTCGGCCATCGACTTGGTGAAGAAAACGTAGATGGCGCGCGCGTAGCGTCACGAGTCGGCATTATGGTTGGTCTAGCATTGTCCGTTCTCACAGCGATTTTAACCGTCTTGTCTCGTGAGTGGATCGCCGAGCTTTATACTAGCAACCCAGAGGTAATCACTCTAGCGATGCACCTGCTCGTGTTTGCCGCTGTTTATCAATGTACGGATGCGGTTCAAGTGATCGCAGCTGGTGCATTACGCGGCTATAAAGACATGCGAGCCATCTTCAACCGTACTTTTATTGCTTATTGGATTCTTGGGCTGCCAATTGGTTACGTCCTTGGCCGTACAGACTGGATTGTCGAGCCAATGGGAGCACAAGGCTTCTGGCTTGGTTTTATCATCGGCCTATCTTCTGCGGCCTTTATGTTAGGCGTCAGAATGCGTTGGATGCATCGCCAAGAGCCAGAAGTGCAATTGAACTTTTCAGTTCAATAAAAAGTAAAAAAAGCCAGCATCCGCTGGCTTTTTTGATCGAATAATCACACGGTTGAGTATACTTATAACAAGATTGCGAAGTGGTTGATTTTGCTCTCTAGACAACGGATACGAAGTTATAAAAAAGGATATTTGTGCGGTCTATTTTATTGTTCTTAATCTTGATTCTTAATGGTTGTGATAACTGGTTCAATCCAGAGAACGCCATGTTTGATAAGTATCATCAACGTGTAGCCAATGTATTGGACGTTCCTGCTATTCCAATAGAATTACAGTCTACGGTAACGATTCCTGCGAAACGCGTTTTGTTCGAGCCATTGCCAAGGCTATCTATTGGCCTGCTAGAGAGCTATCAATTACGACAATGCGGACTCTTTAATTTACTTGCCGAGAAAAACTCACAACTTGGAAAGGTGCAGGATGCCTTTCATGATTTTGATTATCAAACTGCCCTTTTAAGAGTCATAAATCGATGTTTATCCGAATTTCCACTTAGCGATGAAGAACGCGCGACATTGACAGAGCTTTACTCAACCAAGTGGCAACATCTAGACATTCATCTCGACAACTTACTACTCGTAAGTGATGCCATGCAAAAGCAACTAACAGCCTCTGATTGGCTATCTCAAAATACGACGAATGATATTGCACGCATTAACGATGTCTATCGTATTTTCAGCGAAATGTATGATTTACCCCACCGCGCGGTCTCACGTCTACCCGATGTGGAAGTTACTCAATATCAAGAAGAGTTAGAGAAATCTCGTTTACTCGGACGACTTTACTATTCAATGGTTAACACATCCCTTTGGTTAAAAGCGACAACTCAGCTACTTGAGCAGAACCAGAGCAATGTATTGTGCGGGCCGAACAGAGACACCACTCAGTTCCGCTACTTAAGAAATGTCTTTCAATCCATTTACGTTGAAGAAGTGCAACCTTATTTGGCTTATTTAGACAGTACCTATCAACAACTTAATGATGGTGCCACTTTGGTGGAGAACCGTATGCAACTCCATGGTCACCAGTATGGCATAATTGAGGCACATAGGACATTTAGGCAAGAAACCCTAAACCACGTTCAGTTTTGGCAGGGTCTCTTCAAACGATGTGGTGTAACCGTTGGCAACTAGTAAGTGCAGAGCGTTCTATTCCTTCAACCTTTCACGCAAGAATCGAGCAAAACGCGGTTTACCAGTATGTGTAAAACCGTTATATCTAAATGTAATGGTTGAACCAATTTTCGGAGGCTGGCGACGCACTTCATCGGTAAATCCGCTACCGATGTAAAACTCAATGCCATTTGGTAAGCGAACTAACATTGCTCCCATCATACCTAATAAGCGCCCTGTTCCTGGCTTATAACCCACAACTAACGCTTCATCATCTGCGTATCGTTTTAGTTTAAGCAAATCACTACCGCGTCCAGCCTGATAGCGGCTTGATACCTTCCGCAACATCACCCCTTCACCGTCGGATATTGAAATTTTATCCAACTGTGTAAACAGATGAGCTTCATTTTGAATCGCTCGGTGCTCGACATATTTGATATGAGGCTGGTCGACTTCAAGCACTAAATCTTTGATGTTGTAATAACGCTTCCGATAATCACCAGCGGAATATGGCATATCAAAGATCATAAAGTCGATGTGTCGCCAAGCAGACTCTACAGGAGTTTTATCTAATACCGTTTGCTGAACAAGATGGAAGTTACCTCTCCCAGCCCAAAGTTCACCGTCCAACGGATAATCAGGCAAAGGTCCTGTAAACCAGTCTGGGGCGTAGATTCGATTACCATTTCTCGTCACGAGATGTTGCCCAGTCCAATAAGCGCGAACACCATCAAGTTTTTCGCTATACCAATATTCAGACACATCAATGCCATCCTGATAGCTTTGTGCAAGAGAAACTGGTGGTGCGAGAGACGTATCCGCTTGAGGCTGTGAAGACGCTGCCATAACAGCCAGCGCAATTAATGTCATTTTTAATGGCATAAGAAGACCTTGTACAAAAAATCGCCTTTATTGAAACGTAAGTCCTCTCGATGACCTATTTATTACTAGTTATTCTTCGACTCATAACAATCAACATTAGTAATAATTTGCAAAGATAATCATAAACTTTAGACAGGTTTTGCATTTAGTCGTTACACGTTATTCACTTAAGGCGGATGGTTCGTCAATCGAGTTGGAATCTAATCATGACGAGATCCCTCGGTCTAACGACTTCTTTCGGCTCAAAACCTCTTATAAGCAAACCATTTCTCTGTGCGTTTTTGATTCTCAATTTGAGAATCAGTCCTTTCTCAAATTGAACAATATCATTAACAATATTTAACTGTTTGATTTTTCATTAATTTCAAATTGGCACGTTACCTGCTCTATATCCAATTAGAAAAACAAACGGAGACAGAGTCATGGAACTACGCAAACTAGAAATCAATCAAGACAAGTTAGCCATTGAGTTTTTTGGTGACTTAGATGCAAGCGGCTGTCGACAAGCACAACATCACATTGATGAGGTAATTCACAACAATCATCACAAAGAAGTCGAAATTAACCTACAGCACGTCCAATTTCTTGATTCTTCAGGGATTGGTGCCATTGTTTACTTATATAAGCGTCTAGTTGAACGTGAAAGAAGCATGAGTATTGAAAACGTATCAGGCCAACCTTTAGAAATCATGAGCTTGCTTCGTATCAACCATGCCATTCCCGTTAACTCAAAAGGACACTAAAAATACCGGTTTAAACGGAGGTTGGCATGGTAAATCTTATACGACGATATGCATTAAGCGGTCTTGTTGTCGGCATGTTTGGTTGTTCGTCGTTTGACTACCCAGAACACGGGAAAGGTGGCTTGGCGGAAAGCTATCAAGATATCTCGATCGAGAATTATCAGTTTTCCCCAGTGATGCCTGACGAGCCTTTAGGTCCAGAACATGGGTTAAGGTTTGATTGGCAACTGACCAAGTTACATCTAGACGCACTAATCCAAGAGGGCGCGCGCTGGTGTTTTCCTGCGGCAGTTGTTCAGGCCCTTGAAAAACAAAATAGAATTGCGCGCGAGTTAGAAGGTGGGCTTTTACTCGACGCTGCCAACGACCTTGTGATTCAGCGTCGACGCTTAAACCAGCTCGAACAACAACTCGACTACGTACTGAGCCAAACCACTTGCACACCGCCCGATGATATTGAAGCACTACGTAGCGACCTAAACATAGTCTCGGATATCTATGCACTACTTAATATCGACAACCAGTTTGCTGTCGATTCAGCAGAAATCAACCCGAAGTACATGGGACATTTGGCAGAAGCAGCCTACATTTTACGTGACCACCCCAACCTATCTCTTGTAGTAACGGGGCATGCGGATGCAACTGGAACCCCCGATTACAACCAGAAACTTGCTCAAGCGCGTGCGGAACAAGTAAAGCGTTACCTAACCGTATTTGGTATCACTTCAGAGAGAGTCACTACCAAATCTGTCGGAGATAACCTGCCACTCTATGAAGGTGAAACATCCGCCGTGCGTTTAACTAATCGTCGAGTAAGCATCGAGGTTATTAGCCCTAATTCAGATAGCGATAGCTCAATAAACCGCAACCCAACGGCAGGAGGCGCGCTATGAACACGATGAAACCATTTATCCTCTTAATGTTGTTGTGTCTGGTCGCGTGGGTACCTTCTTCCATAGCGGATGAGAGCAATACTGTTAAGGTCGGTGATTTAATACAGATTAACTTACCTGGAGAGGCGTCGTTAAACCAAGGGTTTCAGGTTGATCGTCGTGGACGAATTAATTTGCCAGAAGTCGGCCCTGTATTAGTGGCCGGCTACAATGAACAACAACTCCAAGACGTGATTATCGACAGGCTAAAGACCGTGTATCGTGACGTTAACAACGCTCGAGTTTTTATTAAACAGCAACAGTTGTTAGTGTCCGTTCAAGGCTACGTGGTCAAACCCGGTGAATATACCTTACCTTCTGGGTCCAACATTCAAATGTTTGTGTACGAAGCTGGCGGCCTGCGCGCTGGGGCTCAGCTTGATAAAATGATCGTGAAACGTGGAAATAAAAACATTGAATTTGACTACAAACGCTTCCTTGATACGGGTGACAATAGCCAACTGCCAAAACTAGAATCACTGGATGTCTTATTTGTCCCCGCTTCCCCACTCGTAGGGAATATTGAGCAAGAGTTTGATGCAGCAAAACTCGCGAATTCAGGTGACAGCGCAGATTCCGCTCGTGCAATCAAAGTCTTTGGTGAAGTCAACGCACCTGGCTCGTTCTCATACAAGCCCAACACCACGCTAGTTGATGTCGTAATGCGAGCTGGCGGCGTGACACGATATGCCAGTGTTGAGCAAATTCGAGTGATAACAAACAATAACCCAACCATGTTTAACCTGAAAAAGTACCTTGATACTGGAGACCAAAGCCTACTGCCGGAGATCCTGCCAGGTGCCACCATCTTTGTCCCAAAACAGGAAGAAGAAATCAAAGCAGGTGCAAATGTGGTTTACGTGATGGGTGAAGTCGCCCATCCTGGGGCATACGAAGGCAAGCAAGGCGCTAGCTTCATGGATATCCTCGCCAACGCTGGCGGCCCACTCGCTACGCAGAATCTCGCCAAATTCGCGTTATAAAAGCCGATGGCAAAGTCATCAAATTCGATCTTACCGCGCATACAGAAGGACTATCTTCAGCCAGACCACCAAATGTTGGACCAGGAGACGCGATTTTCGTACCGGAGAAAACCGATTTCAATGAGAAGTCTTGGTTAAAAGTAGCACCTAGTCGAGCGGTCGCAGTGATGGGAGAAGTTGTTCGCCCTGGACGCATCGAGTGGTCAGACGAAATGGATTTGATTGACCTGCTTGCACACGTTGGAGGCCCAACTCGACGAGCTGATACCACCAAAATTGAAGTCGCCAATAACGGTCAAATGACACAATTTGACTTAGACCAATACATTCTGGATGGCTCACCAACATCAAGCCTACCTCAAGTTTCCGCTGGTACAGTCGTAAGGGTACATGCATTGCCTGACGACCCATCCGATAATAAGTCGCAATGGGTAAGCCAAAGCTCTGACGCATCGATATACGTTTTCGGGCAAATCAATGCACCTGGGCGCTATCGTTTCACCGAAGATATGCATTTTCTGGATATTTTGTCTGCCGCCGATGGACCGACAATGGATGCAGATATTCACAACATCCGTGTCACACACCGAGGCCTAGGTTATGCCAAAGTGAGTAAATTGAATTTATCGATGTACTTTGAAACAGGCGATGAGTCAATTCTGCCCCACGTTCGTCCCGGTGATACCATTTACATTCCAGAAAAAAACAAAAACTGGTTAGATCGTTCAAAAGAGTCCACGGTACGCGTATTAGGTGAAGTAAGAGACCCAGGGCGGTACGTATTCAATGACAACATGACTGTGCTTGATCTCTTAGCGGAAGCAGGAGGACCAACTGATAATGCCTACCTTGAAAAGATCAGTGTGGTCAATATGTCTTGCTGCCAAGGCCAAGCCCGAACATTTGATTTGGTGAACTTTAGTAAAACAGCCAACATTTATGAGCTGCCAGTCATTCGCGCAGGCGACACAATTTACATTCCCCATAAAGACGAAAGCTTTGTTGAAAAAGCGAGGGCCGGACTAAGAGATATTTTACAAATCACCACAACCATCGTGTTAATAGGAGCGTTGTAATGACTATTCCTGCAACTCACGCTGAGATTGAGCAAATTTATCTTCAGAGTGAACAGAAAGGCCACAAAACGATTTGTGTTGTGGGTTGTAAATCTGAAGATGGTGTCACTTCCGTGGCTTCATCTCTTGCAGAGCGCTTGGTTTTAGCAGGCCACAATACTTTGTATGTAGACCTTAACTTATTCAAACCCGCTTATCACACTGTTCACGAATTTGATGATGACGAGAAGGTTGGCCATTTGATCACACGAGAGAATACACACCAAACTTTAGTCGGCCTCCCAGCTCCATCTCTCGCCAGTACTCAGTTAGCGTACCGAGACCCAACAACGCTGAAACAAAACATTGCACAATGGTTAACGCAGTACGAGCGCGTCGTGATAGATACATCACCACTTCTCAGTGTCAACCGAAGCAATATTGCGCCTCAAGTGATTGCTGGCGTATGTGATGCTACTTTGTTAGTAGCGCATTATGGCTCTACGACTGCAACCCAGCTCGAGCAAGCCAAAAAGCTACTCGATGCTAGCGATGCGAACTTGATTGGTTCTGTACTGAACATGAAGCACACTCCAAGCCTGAAAGATGAGTTAATCCGCCAAGTTTCCAAGCTGCGTTTCTTACCAAAAAAGTGGAAAGAAAAACTGTCTCAGCAAATTAAAAAAAGCGAACTGTTTATGTTATAGGGAGCGCTATTATGACGATAAATAACACATTGACTATCGAGCAAGAATTAGTGGATGAGCATATTCTTCAGCAAATGATCAAAGATACGTGCGCCGAAATCATCCCTACCTTGATTGATCACTATGTCGAAGAGTCACGCGATCGCATGGAGAAAATAGAGCAAGCATTAAGCACAAAAGACCTTCAAACATTAGAGTTCGAGGTTCACACACTGGGCAGTTCTGCTCTCGCTCTAGGCAATCGAACGCTTTCAAGACAAGCAAGAATGATTGAGAAGTACTGTGTCGAAGGAAAAATACCAAAAGCATTGGAGCTTTGTGAAACACTTCCTCAACTCGCCAATGAATCGTTTGATGCGTTAGAAAAGCGAAAAGCTCAAGGGTTTGAGTAGTATCAGTGTCTTACTCCCTAGCGAAGCATCGCGTTTGATAAAGCGCGATGCCGACATCATCTCAGAAATTTAGGCTCCAAATTCAGTCACCCTCGCCAAGCCACACACCTTGAAATTATTTGGGTATACTTAATCAATTAAAAAGTATGGATTTTTCGCAAATTTCCTACCTTGTGCTAATACTTAAATAACGCTTTTCTCAAATTGAGAATTTTCAGCACTAGAGAGCTATAAACCACTCATAATGCCAAATAGTAGTGCTGACAAAAATCATAAAAAATGAAACAAACTACGTTGGGATGGGACTATGAGACCAAGGGTGTTACTGGTAGAGGACTCTACTTCACTAGCCATACTTTATAAGCAGTATGTGAAAGACGAACCTTATGACATTTTTCATGTCGAGACAGGTCGCGAAGCGATTCAATTTATTGAAAGAAGCAAACCTCAGCTCATCATTCTCGATTTGAAACTGCCCGACATGTCTGGCGAAGACGTGCTGGATTGGATCAACCAGAATGACATTCCTACGTCCGTTATTATTGCTACGGCGCACGGCAGCGTCGACTTAGCCGTTAATCTAATTCAAAAAGGTGCGGAAGATTTCTTAGAAAAGCCCATAAACGCTGATCGCCTAAAAACGTCAGTTGCATTGCACCTTAAACGCGCCAAATTGGAAGATTTGGTGGAAAATATTCAATCCAAGTTTGATCGCCACAACTATCACGGATTCATCGGTTCAAGCCTCCCGATGCAGGCGGTATACAAGACCATTGATGCTGTTGCGCCAACTTCTGCCAGTGTGTTTATTGTGGGAGAAAGCGGCACAGGTAAAGAAGTTTGTGCTGAAGCCGTCCACCGCCAGAGTGACCGTAAAGACAAGCCTTTTATTGCAATTAACTGTGGGGCTATTCCACGAGATTTGATGGAAAGTGAGATTTTTGGTCACGTTAAAGGGGCCTTTACTGGAGCAACAACAGATCGAAAAGGTGCGGCGACGCTGGCACATGGTGGCACGCTTTTTCTTGATGAGCTGTGTGAAATGGAACTTGAGATGCAAAAGAAGTTGCTCCGCTTTCTACAAACGGGCACTTACACCCCTCTTGGTGGCACTCGAGAAATGAAAGTGGATGTGAGAATCATTTGTGCCACTAACCGAAATCCATTAACAGAAGTAGAAGAAGGTCGTTTTCGTGAAGACTTATACTACCGTGTGCACGTTATACCTATCGATATGCCCCCATTACGTGAACGAGGAAGTGACATCGTCACGCTTGCCAAGCACTTCTTGACCACTTACGCCAAACAGGACAAAAAGAAATTCTCAACAATCGACAGTGAAGCTCAACATATCATCAAGCATTACGAATGGCCGGGTAATGTAAGGCAACTACAAAACATCATACGTAACATTGTGGTGCTCAATAACGACGAAAAAGTCACGGTGAGCCACCTACCCGCTCAACTCACTAAAAAGTCTAAAGTTACGAAAACAACGACACCTGCGCATGTTGCTCAAGAGTCAGCAAACATTGCACCAATCACACCACCACCTGTTTATACTGAGGAACCTTCACCTTCTGCGGTCGAACCGTCGATTACCGCAGCGGAGCTGCCTGGTACACCGTCCTCTGCTGCTACCTCACCGTACTTTAACTCTGATGGAACCATTCGCCCTATGTGGCAAGTAGAGCGTGAAGCAATTCAAAACGCAATTGCGTACTGTGATGGCAACGTCCTCAACGCCGCTGTCATGCTGGAGTTAAGCCCATCTACGGTTTACCGAAAAAAACAAGCGTGGGAAGCGGATGAAATTAATCTCGAACAATCTTGATAAACCTGCCATTGGTGAAATTTGGATCTTGCTTGATAGCCGTCTATTCGGCGGCATTGAAAGTCACGTTATCGAGCTAGCTCGGGGATTAATCGCCTTTGGACACAAAGCTCGAGTTGTGCTAACCACTGAGTATTCACCAGCTGCTCAGATTGTACAGAAGGCAAAAGAAGCCGCGATCCCTGTGAGTTACTTAAACTATTTGTCTGGCGAGCCCAATAAAGCTTTAAAAATTAAACACCTAACAAGCGCCGTCGCCAATCACCAACCCTCAGTGGTTCACTCCCATGGTTATAAAGCGTCGATTTTGTCGCGCTGCGCCAAACTGCTCACCCGTACGTTTCCTCGTTTGATTTCAACTTATCATGCTGGTGAATCGTCCTCAGGGAAACTATGGCTATACGATTGGCTTGATAGAAGCTCAGGCAGCCTATCTGACCATTGCTTTGCTGTCAGTCCAAGTATTCAGCGCAAAGTTTTTTGTTCTTCAGAACTGCTGAATAACTTTGTTTCGATTCCCAACAGTCAACTCAACTATCAGGAGATCGCTTTTGTCGGCCGATTGAGTCAGGAAAAAGGCGCCGATCAATTTATTGAGGTAGCGAGGCTCTGTCCAACATTACAGTTTAGTGTGTACGGTGATGGCCCAGAAAAAGAGTCGCTTAATCAAACTGCCCCTCCAAACGTGACTTTCTTCGGCCATCAAACCGATATGGAAGGTGTTTGGGAAAATATCAGCGTACTTATCATCTCTTCTCGTTATGAGGGTCTTCCAATGGCGGCGCTGGAAGCCATGTCGAGAGGCATTGCCGTGATGAGCTTACGTGTAGGTCGTCTTCCAGATATTATCCAAACGGGTAAAAATGGTTTTATCGTCGAAGACATTCCCTCTCTTGCTAAATGTCTTCATGACTGGATATCGATTGGTGAAGCGCAACAATCACTCATTCGCCAGAATGCTCGACAAACCATCATTGATGATTTCTCAGCGCAAAGTGTGATTCCCGTATTGCTACAAAAATATCAAATTGAAACGGATCACTAATCCATATTGGTTCTCAATATGAGAATGATGAGTTCCAAACATAAATATCATATAAGATTCAATCACATAAACTAATGGCATATTTTGGCATCTCTATTGCAGCTCAGCAGTTAACGCAGATTAATGATGAGACAGAGGTGACTTATGACTACGCCAAAACGCATTCTATATGTTCATTATGGTGATAATTGGATTCGCGGCAGTGAAGTAGTGCTTCTGGATCTCATTTCTGGAATCGACCGCAATAAGTTTGAGCCATTCGTATGGTCAAACTGCCAACCACTAATCGATAAGTGCCAATCGCTCGGAATTGAAGCGGAACATTCATCCTTCAATTTGGTTGGTGGTTGGAGCGCTCCACGCTGGGATATTAGCGGGTGGAATAGCCTTATCAAACAAGGCTCAGCTTTGATCGAAAAGCACAGCATCGACTTGGTACACGTCAATAGCGGCGGCCCTTGTCAATGGATGTGTTTGGCTGCTCGCATGAATCATATACCACTTGTCACGCAACTTCATTGCCATTATACATTGCGCGATCGCTTCTCTCTCGGACTTCACCTCTCTCCAAAATTGATTTGCGTTAGCAAAGATGTTGGACGCGAAATTCTTCAGGACGGCTACCCGCAAAACCAACTTCATGTCGTACACAACGGCGTGTCACTTCAAGGCGTGGATACACCCATCGACATTAAAGATCGCCTCGGAATCCCATCACAGGCCTTTACCTTTCTGTCGGTGGGTTCGCTGATTAAGCGCAAAGGGTTTGACCGCCTTATTCGGGCAATGCGCATGCACAACTACCACCACCACAACCCTCACCTTGTTATTGTTGGTGACGGCGAAGAAAGAGAAGCATTGCAACAGCTTGCCGCAGATCTTGGTATCCAAGAACGAGTGCACTTTGTCGGAGAGCAACACAATGCTGGAGCGTGGATGTGTGGTAATGCAGACGCTTTTATTAGCGGCGCCTATGAAGAGGCCTTTGGTCTCGTGCTCGGGGAAGCGGCTTTAGCTCAACTGCCTATCGTGGCTCCTAAAACGGGAGGCATTCCTGAGTTGTTCGAGCATAATCACTCTGCATTGCTGTACCAGAACAGTGGAATGGCGAGCCTGTTAAACGCGATTCAACAAGTCATGCAAGACGCGGCATTAAGAAACAAGCTGGCGGAAAACGCTTACCTACATGCTAGCCAGCACTTAACGACGACTGCATCTATCAACGCTATTGAACGTATTTACGAAGGTGAACTTAATAACAACGCCATTACACCAATGCCAATGACTCACTGCATGAAGCCTCTTTCACGCTGGTTGAGCATCAATTGAGGAGCCCGGTCATGAAACGTGTATTGATGTTCGACGCCATCCCAATGCAAGGTGGATCCAAAATCGCGAATGCAGAGCTCCTTAAGCAGTGCGATAAGCTGAACGTGATTGGTTATCTACTCACTACAAATCCAGAGCATTGGGCGTCACTGCTTAGTGGTACACCGCATGTGCAAGTTATAAAAATAAAACCGTCACCATTTAACTCGACTCATGGCCTGACCTACTGGTTGATGAACGCTTACTACTTTCTCCAACTTCTCTACGCGTGCATGAAGCTTCCAAAGATAGATAGCTTTTTGGGCCTATCTTGCCCAAGTAATGATATGCCTTTGTACTTACTACGATTAATTAGCAAAAAGCCTGTGGTACAGATGGTTCATGGCCCTATTGGACGATCGAGATCTGCTGGCTACTGCTTAGTAAAAGCATCGGCAATTTACTACTTGGCAAACACCCGCGAATCAATGGTAGAAGCATTACAGGCCTACCTCAAAACAGAGAAGCCAGCCACCGAACGCTATTGGTGTGGTTTGAATACATCTACGTTTGTTAATGGATTATCGAAAGATCGCTGGCCAAAACAAGCGAATCCGATTTCAAGCCGCGTTTTCTGGGCAGCTAGCTTACTAAAATGGAAGAACATCGATCTTTTGCTTGATGCTTTAACACTTGATGAGTCGAAAAAGATCAAATCCACCGTGTGTTACATCAAACCTAACGTGGCAGGTGTGGAATATTCAACACCGGACTTCAACACACAAGGTGTTGAATGGCATGAGTGCCCAAACAACTTAGATGAATTGCGTTCACAGTGTGGTGTGTTTGTTTCCACCAGTATCAACGAACCTTTTGGGTTATCTATTTTGGAGGCTCTCGCTGCAGGTATGTGTGTCGTCATTCCACATGATGATAGTTATTGGGACCGCGTGTTAACTCACGGCCGAAATTGTATTAAATACACGCCTAACAATGTGGCTTCGCTACACAACGCAATTCGCCTTTTGAATGAATCGCCGTGGATGAAAGTAACGATGGGTATCGAAGCACTCAATGTTTCTCAACTATACACAGCCGAACGTTGTTATTTGCCAATCGCCCAGCACCTTGCTGCCGAAATTGCTACCAACAATGATTGCACACTCAAGACACCGCGAGACATCAAAGGATATGATCATGTCTAAAGCAATGACCAACATGACGCTATTTGCTATCGCCTTAGTGATCAATAAAAGCATCAGCCTAATCATGCTGCCTGTATTGCCCCACTTTCTCTCACCAGAGCAAATGGGCAAGCTTGAGCTTCTAACAACCTTTGGTGTTGTTACGACCTTGTTTGTCAGTTTCGCTTTGCATGAAGCGCTTTATCGATTCGTCGGCGTTGAAAAGGATCAAAATACGCGCACAAGCCTACTAAACCAGCTGTACTCACTTGCTTTACTCATCGCTGGCGTCGTCGCTCTTAGCTTGCTCACTATCATTTTAATCGCCCCCATTCCCGCGCCTTTTACGCGAGTCGAATTTGCTATTGTTATGTTTGCCATCGTTCTAGAGGGCAGTATTGCAATCGGCACTGCCTGGTTAAGAACACAAGACGACAAAGCAAGAACACTGCTTAACGTCATGGTCACTACCACCATTTTTCAGGTCATTTTTATCGTCGCGGCGCTGTCTGTTCATCCCCATGTTATTTCTGTTTTGTGGGGGGGCTTGTTGGCTGCTATTACTCAATTTGTTTGGCTGCACATCGTTAACCGTTACAATGTCACCCTTCCTAAGCTGACATTGGCAAAACAATACCTAAACTACTGCCTACCAATGATGATGGCTGGATTGGTTGCGTTCTGCCTCAATGGCGCTGAGCGCTGGTTCATTGGTGCCAACACTTCTCTTGCGACGTTAGGGATTTACGCGATAGCGGTAAAATTTGCAGTGGGCATGTGTATTTTAGTGCAGCCATTTGGCATGTGGTGGATGCCACGTCGATTTAATTACTTAGAAGGGCGCAAGAACACTGAAGCAGTGCGCATCACACACTTAGGTATGATTTACATTACAGGTTTGAGTGTAGTGGTCGGCACATTAGCAATGGTGATGATCACCTACTTACTGCCAGAAACCTATCATGAGGCGGTACTATTCAGCTTATTCTTGCTGCCTATCGCCATGTTAAAAGAATGGAGCGAACTCATTAATATTTCCATTTTGTACAAGCGTCGTACTCGCTGGCTACTGGGTATAAATGTCGTCTCTGCGTGCGTTGCGATTGCTTTGCTGTTTGGCTTATCTTCTCTGGGTATTTATGGGGTGTTCATTGCGCTTTATTACGCACAACTGTGTAAGCTGGGCCTGACTTATGTAGTAGGCCAACAATGTATGGCGTTGCCTTTCCACCTAAGTCTGATGGTTTTATTACAGATTATATCCGGTGTGGCACTGTTCCTGCTTCACTCTTCACAATCAATAGGCATCGCCATCGCAATTTGCATTTTGACATGCAGTTTGCTGGCAGGGATAGCCACTCGCTACATGAGTAAAGAGACGCTAAATGCTCTCACTCGATACATAGTGAAAAGGCGTGGACAGGTGAAGAGATACTCGTTATGAATGAAACCAAGGTGAGAACAAAACAGTCCATCGCAGCACTGACGATTACAGTCTGTATCGGCCTGCTTTGGATTGTTATGCCTCATCCCATTTTGATTGTTGCGTTGTGTTTCGCACCACTCGCGTTACTGTTTGTTCTCAATCAAACGTTTTGGCTTGTCACACTGTTCGTTATTTTTTCATTCTTTCGTATTCACGAAGCCTTTCCTGTTATCTATAACTTCAAGATCCCATTACTGTTATCACTGGGGGCACTCGCCGCACTCGCCTTTCACCTTCTTATAAGCCGCCAGATTACAGCTTTTTGGCACCCTTCATTAAAGTGGCTGTGTATATTTTGGGGTCTGGTGATCATCGGAATCATATTCGCTTCCAGTCGTGATATCGCAATAACGGTGTTCAAAAATACCTATTGGAAAATCATCATTATGACGTTGGCCATCACCTGGCTTATTACTAAACCTTCACAGCTCGCTCAGATGTCAAAAGCAATTATTTTCGCCGGATTATTGATTGGCTTAGTGGCATTACAAAACGCTGCGAATGGCATTGATTTAGTCGAAGGGACGCGCGTGTCGATAGGACGCTCCATAGGTTCAGTACTTGGCGATCCTAACGATTTGGCACTAGTGCTGATGTTTCCCCTTGCCTTTACCGTTAGTCAATTGATGGAGAAGCATTCCCCCAAGCATCTCAGGCTCTTTGCCCTTATCACCTGTTTGGTTTTGTTCTTTGCGATCATTGAGACGCAGAGCCGCGGGGGGTTACTAGGTTCACTGTCTGTATTTGCCTACTTTGCTTTTAAACATATCAAAAGCAAAACATTAGTCTTGGTATTAGGCGCTATCGCAGCGATCGTACTCTACGCATTCGCTGGTATTTCAGGACGAGAATCGGGGGGAGCCGCTGAGGATGGTATAGATGCCTCTGCGATGGGGCGACTTTATGCGTGGGAAGCGGCATTTAAAATGGCGCTGCATCACCCGTTGACTGGCGTAGGTCTAGATAACTTCTACTTTAATTACTATTTCTACAGCCCACACTGGGATGGTATCAACCACGCCGTCCATAGCACTTGGTTTGGCGTGTTAGCAGAAACGGGTTTTGTCGGGCTCGCTGTGTTCATTACTTTAATTGTGTCATTGATCCGCACCTCTTTGCATTCCATCTCATTGTTGACACCAAAATCAGATTACACCCTCTCTGTTGGAGCAAACGCCGTGTTAAGTGGGCTTATCGGTACCATCGTATCAGGCACTTTTCTGACTCAAGGTTTCACTTGGCCAATTTACATTCTAGCGGCATTAACAGTTGTCGTTAGCCGAATTGTTCAAAGTGACTGTCAAAATGAGAAATCCTAGTTTCAAACATAAACAAAACCCATAACTCACTGTTTTAAAATGGCTAATTCCTTGGCACGCATTGTGATTACTCACTTAATTAGTAATCAAATAACCAAGACTCAAGGAGAGCCACATGACAGACATCGTAGTATTTGGAGAAGATTTTGGTGGGTTACCCTCTTCCACTCAGCATATTGTCAAGCGACTAGCAGCGAACCATCGCATCCTTTGGGTTAACTCCATTGGCCTTCGTCAACCTAAGCTGGATTCTAAAGACATACAGCGTGCGTTAAACAAACTCACTCGTGTATTTCATAACGTAGGCTCACACAAGCCAACATTGGACTCTGAAACAAGCCCAAACATTCACATCATCAACTTGCTCACCATTCCTGCCCCTAGCTCTGCATTAGCAAGAAAAGTGGCCGCTAAGATGATGAAACACCAACTCAATAAACAATTACAAGCTCTTGGTTTTGATAAGCCTGTATTTTGGACGTCGCTCCCGACTGCTGCCGATCTTTGTGCAGAAATGAACCCACGTGGACTGATTTACTATTGTGGCGATGACTTTAGCGCTTTAGCTGGTGTTGACCACGACACGGTGGCCAAGCACGAACGTACTCTTGTTAATGCGGCCAGCGTTATCTTTACGGCAAGCGAAACACTCTCCACCAAATTTCCATCTGGTAAAACCGTCACTTTGCCTCACGGTGTCAACTTTAGTCTGTTTTCTGAGCCAGCACCTAAGGCTGAAGATTTTCCTAATAATGGTCGCAAAGTGCTGGGCTTTTATGGCAGTTTGTCGGAATGGTTAGACTACGACTTAATTGCCCAAGTCGCAGACCAAGCGCCTGACTGGGATCTCGTGTTCATCGGCCCTAACGAGTTCAGTGATAATCCACTTCCACAAAGATGCAACGTATACTACCTGGGCCCGAGAGCGCATCACACTCTGCCACGTTACTCCCAACACTGGGATGCCAGTTGGTTGCCCTTTGTTGATAACGCTCAAATCAAGGCATGTAATCCGCTTAAACTTCTTGAGTACTTGGCAACAGGAACCCCTGTTATCAGCACACCGTTTCCTGCATTAATGCCCTACAAACATATGCTTCATGTGGTTCAAGATGTCGAAGACGTGCGTGCCAGTCTCGATCACCTCCTACCGCCACCGACAGATTCAAAGTCATTTGTTCAACAGCAAAGCTGGGAAGCAAGAGCCAACCAAGTTGAGAAATTAGTGAGGACGCTATGAACGATTTGAGAGAGAACCTTAGTGTATTACTACATGGCGCTTGGCGACGTCGTTACATGATCGTTATCCCTATGCTTGTCTTGCCGGTGCTGGGCTTCATCGTAAGTAAGCTGGTTCCGACGACTTATGTTGCTCATACCAGCATGCTTATTCAAGAGACAGCGAAAATGAACCCGTTCCTTCAAGACCTTGCCGTCTCAACAATGCTTAAAGACCGATTGAGCGCACTCAGTACTCTGCTAAAAAGCCGACACGTTTTGTATTCTGTCGCAAAAGAACAATCGTTGATCAATGATGAGATGAGTGCAAAAGAGCAAGAGTTCATCATAAAAGATCTCGCGTCGCGCCTGTCTGTTCAGCCACTCGGTAAAGACTTCATTCAAATTCAATTGCAAAGTGGTAAATCAGAAGGAATGGAGTCGATGCTGCTGTCTGTCAGAGAGCATTTTGTCGAACAGCTTTTGGCTCCTGAGCGTTCTTCGATTAAAGATTCGAGCCATTTTTTGACTATCCATATCAACAAACGCAGGGAAGAACTAGACAAGGCAGAGCAAGCCTTTGCAGAGTATAAAAATACTTACTCAGACGCGACGCCCGAAATGCAAGCTCAAAGCCTTACTCGCCTTGCTAGCCTCAAACAAACGCTAGCCGAAAAGGAGGCGGAGCTTGCTGGTGTTTCACGAAGTCTAGGCAGTTTGGATCAACAACTATCCAAAACGAACCCGGTTATCGGTAAACTGGAAGAGCAAATCATCGACATTCGTAGTGAACTTACCCTGCTTCGCGCTAAATACACAGAGGCGCATAGTTTAGTGCAAGGTAAGTTGCGAGAATTAAACCGGTTGGAGCAGGAACGCTCGGTACTCTTGAACTCTAAACAACCAGAACTAAACAGTGCTCAACTATGGGATATCGCGAGCAATACCACAGTAAACAGTCTTGGCGAAGCACAGCCTCTACTTGTCTCCCAACTACATCAATTACAAATGATGCGCGGACGTTTTGAAGCACTTACGGAAGAAACCAACAGCTTGCGAGACATGATCCAAGAATTAGAGCGAAATGCGCACCAATTTGGGAGCACGGCAACAGAAATCAACCGCTTAGCTCGTGACGTCGCAGTGAAGAGAGAAATGTATGACGAACTCGTCGAACGCTATGAGATGGCCCAACTAACAGGCTCTTTGGGAGAGTTTGAAGAGAATAAGCGCGTAAAAATCATTGATGAACCGTTCACGCCAACGATTCCAACTAACTTACCTAGTTTTGTATTTGTCATTTTAGGATTTATTGGTGGCGCTGGTTTAGGCATTGGATTAGCGACGATACTTGAGTTAGCCGATAACTCTATCCGCTCTAAAAGAGCATTAGAAAAACACCTTGGTGTTCCTGTCATCACCACTTTACCTAACGTAGTGTACGGAAACTAACCGCCATAAGAACTCATTTACAAGCACTCGGTCTGCGAGTGCTTTTCTTTTACTACTGCCTTATACAGCCTCATAGCATGTCCACTAATATGAATCTCAAATTGAGAATAAACATAAAGTCTCACAAGCATCAATATTAACTTATTGTTTTTAAATGATTAATTTTTTGGCACGCAGTCTGCAACTCCTAAATAAACAAAGAACTCAACGAGGGTTTGAAAATGGAATTCAGACAAAAACACAATAACACTAAGCACAGCAAAAAAGTGATATTACACGTCGTGCAACACTTAGCTCCTGGTGGTTTAGAAACGCTCGTACTAGAAATGCTTCGTTTTGCGCAGCCAAACCATTCCGTTTTTGTCGTGAGCTTAGAAGGAAGCAAAGAACATGCACTACAAGGCTGGCAAAAACTATTGCCCTACCAAGGCCAACTGCACTTTCTTAATAAGAAACCTGGATTCAGCGGAAAAACCATCAGTACGCTGACTTCCATGCTCAAAGGACTTAAGCCTGACGTGGTCCACACCCATCATATCGGCCCACTTCTGTATGGTGGTATTGCTGCACGTTTAGCGCACGTACCTGTAGTGATTCATACCGAGCACGACGCATGGCACCTTAATAACAAAAAATCAGCTCGACTGCAGTCCCTACTGCTAAAAATGATTCGCCCGCAAGTAGTTGCCGATGCTAACTTTGTCGCCCATCAAATACAGACTAAGTTAAAGTATCGCAAAGTTTGTACTATCCATAACGGGATTGACTGTCAGAAGTTTAAAAGCGGTGACCAAACGGCAACAAGACACTTGTTTGAACTTCCAACCGACAAAATCGTGATTGGCGTTGCCGGGCGTCTAGAAGCAGTTAAAGGCCATAAAGTGCTTATCGAAGCATTCTCTCATCTTACGCCAAACACACACCTAGCCATTGCTGGAGATGGTTCTCAGCGAGCTCAATTGGAAGCACAAGTTAGAACGTTAAAACTTGAAGATCGAGTAACCTTTTTAGGCTTGGTCGACGATATGCCCAGCTTTTACCAAAGCCTAGACTTGTTTTGCTTACCATCACTTCAAGAGGGATTTCCTCTCTCAACCCTCGAGGCTCAAGCATGTGACATTCCTTGCGTCGCGACGGATGTTGGCGGCGTGAAAGAGACGCTCTGTCCGAACAACAGCACACTGGTTGAAGCAAATCGCGTGTTTTCGTTGGCCGAAGCGTTATCACAGCAACTGGAATCATCACACCGCTCTCCTCGAACTTTTATTCTCAAACACTTTGATATCATAGACATGGTGAGTCGCTACTCACGTTTGGCCAAGGAGGCTAGCTATGAATGATTTACTTTGGATTATAGGGTTTGGTTTATCCGCGTTTTTGATTGTCTATCATCACGTTGGGTACCCACTGCTCCTTAAGTGGCTTCCTTTAAAACAGCAAGACGAAACCAAAGCACCATTTGTAGAGCGAGCTTACAAAGCCTCCAAAACAGACAGCCAGCTACCCTCTATTACTGTCATCGTGCCCGCCTACAATGAAGAACAATGGATAGCAGAGAAGATCCGTAACCTTGCGAGCCTAGACTACCCGAGGGATAAATTAAGAGTAGTGATCGCATGTGATGGCTGCACAGATAACACAGCCGAGATTGCTCAAGCGACAATTCAAGAAGCAATCTGCTCTGATACTCTGTTCATTATTAATGATCACCAAGTCAATCGCGGTAAAGTTGCCCTACTCAACGAAGAAATGCGTCATGTTAGCTCGGACATTACCGCACTGAGTGACACGTCGGCATTGATTTCTTGCGATTCTCTATTGCTAGCTAGTCAGCATTATCAAAATGAGAACGTTGGAGTGGTTAACGCAACATATCAAATAATGAGCACTGATAACCAAGGTGAAGCGGCGTATTGGCAATACCAGTCTCGAGTAAAGCACCAAGAATCTTTGTTAGGTTCAACGATTGGTTCCCACGGTGCGTTTTACACTTTCAGAACTCACTTATTTGAACCACTGGAAGTTAGCACCATTAATGACGACTTTATTCTCCCTATGAGAATCGTTTTGCGAGGCTATAGCGCTATTTACGAGCCAAACATGCTGGCTCTTGAACTAGAACAGAGCTCAGACAACGCAGATTTCAAGCGGCGCCTAAGAATTTCAGCGGGTAACATGCAGCAGCTCATGCAATTAAAGAAATTACTGCTACCTCGTTATCGTGGCACTGCCTTTGCATTTCTATCGGGAAAGGTTCTGCGCTTAGCAACACCCTATTTGATGATTGTTTGCTTTATTTGCTCACTACTACTGGCACACAATCCGCTGTTTCAAGTAATGCTGTCCGCACAAGTTGGTATTTATAGCATCGCGCTTATCACTTACTTGATGCCAGCACTTAACACAATTAAACCTTTTAAGCTGATTAGCTACATCGTCATTGGTCATCTCGCCAACTTTATCGGCGGTATGAAGTATTTACTCGGAATGGAAAATGGACGTTGGAAACGCGTCAACCAATAAGGAAAGCATCATGAAAAACTCACGCTACGATTCAAATGTATGCCACGCGAAAAGAACGTTTGATGTACTGGTTGCAATGCTTATTTTGGTCGTCACTGCACCACTATTCCCATTTATCGCGCTAGCGATCAAAACCACATCGAAAGGCCCTGTGATTTATCGCCAATTGCGAGTAGGACGCTGCACACCAGAAAAAATGGATCTTTTTCAAATCATGAAGTTTCGCACCATGTATATTGATGCAGAGCAACGCTCTGGCGCAGTATGGGCAACTGAAAATGATCCCCGCATCACGCCAGTAGGACGCTTTTTACGCAAAACGCGTTTAGATGAACTACCTCAACTGTTTAATGTGTTGAGAGGTGAAATGTCGATGATTGGGCCGCGCCCAGAACGCCCAGCTTTCTACCAGAAATTGGAAGATGAAATCCCCTATTTTGTAGAGCGCACATATGGCGTGTTACCAGGTATCACAGGCTTAGCTCAGGTTAACCAAGGCTATGATGCATGCATTGAAGATGTAAGACGCAAAGTTGGGTTTGACCACAGTTACGCACTAAGCTTAGGTTCGTTTTACTCTTGGATTTCAATGGACCTTTCAATCATGAGCAAAACATTCGTTGTGATGATTGACGGACGAGGTCAATAACTTCCGGTTCTGGTAACGGTCATTCTTGCCACTGGCGTCGCATCTTTTCTATCGTCGCTGGTGGTACATCATGAATGCTTTGATACGCTCCGTGGCACACTTTAATTTCCACCTCGATGCGCTTCTTCATGCAGTAGTCCATGTAACGCTTCATCTCCCAATGTCGAACAAACGTATTGCTCACAATCACGACTCTCCCTTTGTTCAACCACTTTCTAGTTTGCTGAAAACACCACTCATGCGCTTGAGGTAATTGAACTGGTTCAAAGTGATAATCACCTTCATCATTTTCAAAATACATGTCAGCTTCAAAATGCTTAGCACCAAGCTCTATCGCTAGTTGTTTTGCTAAGGTTGTTTTACCTGAACCCGGAAGTCCACGAATAAGAATGAGTTTAGCCAGTGACATAATGCAGTTTAATGAGGTGGGAATAAGCCTAAACTGTAACGAAATTATTGGAAAAGAAAAGTAGAAATAAAAAATGCCGAGCACATTAGGCTCGGCATTTAAACTCAATCATGGATCGTGTTGTATTTATTTGTAAGCTGGCAGTTCTGTTCTTAACCCTTTCACCAAACTTACGCACATCAACAGCAGAACAAAAGTAAACGGTAATCCTGTTGCAACAACACCCGATTGCAATGCTTGCAGGGCTTCTTTACCACCAACCCAAAGCATTACGGCTGCAATTGCGCCTTCAATACACGCCCAGAAAATGCGTTGCGGTACTGGTGCATCAATCTTACCACCGGCGGTAATACTATCGATAACCAGCGAGCCAGAGTCTGACGATGTAATAAAGAATACCAGAATCAGCACGATAGAAAGCATTGAAATCACTGAGCTATACGGAAGCGCATCGTAAACATGGAACAGAGTCAATGAAATATCAGTTAGGCCATTTGCACCTAGCTCACCAACTTTATTCACCACTTGGTCAAGCGCGATACCACCAAACACAGACATCCAAATCAAAGTAACAACTGTAGGAATAACGATGACTGCGAATAAGAATTCTCGAACCGTACGACCTTTAGACACACGCGCGATAAACATACCAACAAACGGTGACCAAGATACCCACCAAGCCCAGTAGAATACCGTCCAGCCGTGCATCCAAGTTTCATCTTCACGACCGTGAGGGTTACTCAATGGAATAATATTTTCAATGTAAGCCATTGTTGTGTCGCGTAGCGAGCTCCACGCCGTATCAAACGTGATGAAGGTAATGAAAATAAGCAGCGCAAACGCAACCACCATATTGACGTTACTCAGTAGCTTAACACCACCATCAATACCACGAATCACTGATAGCACCGCGATAAAGGTAACGAAGGTGATCACAATCATTTGTGTACCAATGCCGCCTTCTAGACCAAAGACATGGTTAATACCACTGGTCGCCTGCTGAGCACCCAGACCTAGCGACGTTGCAAGACCAAATAGCGTCGACAAAACGGCAAGGATATCAATAACGTGACCTAACCAGCCCCATGCACGGTCACCAAAAATTGGATAGAACGCCGCGCGCAATGAAAGTGGTAAACCTTTGTTAAATGCAAAAAACGCTAATGCTAGTGCAACGAGTGCGTAAATACTCCAACCATGCACACCCCAGTGGAACATAGTGGCACCCATCGCGAGGGATTTTGCTTCTTCGGTGTATGGTACTGCGTTAAGTGGCATTCCCCACCAATCAGTGAAATACGCGGTCGGCTCAGCCACACTCCAGAACAGAAGACCAATACCCATACCCGCGGCGAAAAGCATCGACAACCAAGAAACGGTTGAGTGATCCGGCGTTGCTTCTTTGCCACCTAAGCGGATTTTACCTAGCGGAGAAAAAAGAAGAGCAACGGCGAACAATAAGAAGAAGTTTGTCGACCACATAAAAAACGCATCAAACTGTTCGATAATTCCGTTTTTTAGACCGTTTAATACGTCACGAGCAGTGGTTGGCTCAACAAGAAGAAGTGAAATCAGACAGAAAACAACGAGCCCCGCACTAATGCCAAAAACCGGATTATGTATATCGAATCCCCACTTTTGAACGTTATCCTGTCCAACCTGATAATCGGTTGTATCAATACTATATTTTTTAAATGCATTATCCATAAATACAAATTTAACGTGAATTTGAAACGCCCCTCAGGTGAGAAGAACTCCAATACCGCCCTCCATTAATTTGAACTCTAAAGTTTTAAAGCGGAACGAATTTTAGCAGCAATCACATATTTTTGCAAAAAGTCGTGATTTATTGCATTTTAAGCTCAATTCGAGACAGATGAAGGGGAAATAATATCAACACAAAAATTATGAGGTCTAACGATTGATTTTGTCGTAGGTTGTAGACTAGAAAAGGCACAAGAAATACTTAAGTTCATAGCCAGTCACTGCGCAAATAGAGAAGACCTGCGATGATTTGGTTTCACAATTAACGACGAAACCAAATCAGCAAACCTTTCATCCAGCGAGCGTTATAAGAAATGGAAGGTGATGTTCCCTGTTACGCTGCTAACGGTATCGCTATCGCCTTCAATATCCACGCCAAACGCTTGATAACTCGCGCCCACAGACACATTGTCAAGCAAGAAGTATTCGGCACCAACACCATACATGTAAGAGACGCCATCATCTTTGTCTAAGTTTCTAAGTCCGCCGTCATAATCAACGTTGAATGCATTGATGCCGCCTTTTGCGTAAACGTGTAACGGGCCGAAGTCGATACTAGGTTTCGCCGCTAAATAGAATGAATCAAAATCAGCACTACCCCTGCTGCCACTCAAAGATAAATCCACTTTGCCGTGGTTAAAGTAGCCTGCTTCAATGCCAATGAACGGCAAAATACCAGTACCAACATGAATACCGTAGGTTGTATCATTTTCGCTGTCGATATCGGACTGACCAATTTGGCCACCAGCGTAAATCCAAGAGTCAGCCATTGCTGACGTTGAGCACAACGTTAGAGCGAATAACGAGAGTGTTTTTTTCATACTATCCCTTCCTGATCGATTCCTAAGCGAAACATTACGCAAATATGCGCATTTAATCGCCACTATATATTGGAAAGCATAGGCATTTTAAGACTCTAAAAGTGAATAATTTATGTTCAACTTTTGTTTTGTGACTTCCAGACAAAAAAACACCGACATAAAGCCGGTGTGTTTCATATGGTGTTAGAAAGCTTGACGCTTATAGGAAATGTAGTGTTGCGTTAACAGAGAACGTGCTGATATCGTCTTTACCAGCAGTGTAGTTCATGTAGCTAGCACCAACAGACATTGGGCCAAAAATGAAGTACTCAGCACCCACACCGTACATTAGGTCCAAATCGTCATCGTCTTTGCCGCCTTTCACTTTTTTGTCCCACTGATGGAAACCACCTTTTGCATACACGTGTAGCGGACCGAAGTCGATGCTTGGCTTAAGTGCTGCGTAGTAAGAAGTTAGCTTAGTGTCTTGACCATTTACGTTGAACTCACCGTGCTGTGTTACACCAGCTTCAACACCAATGATAGGTAGAATGCCTGTACCAACGTGAACAGAGTATGATGTGTCCGTCTCACCTTTGTAGTCAGACTGACCTACTGTTGCACCACCGTAAATCCAAGAATCCGCCATTGCCGCAGAAGATGCGCCAAGTAGCGCCACTGCTAATAGAGTTTTTTTCATCATCTACCTTTACTCTTTATTATTCCCACGTCTGCATAACTCAGTCGTTGGTACTACAAATAAAGGGAGGCGAACTATTGCCTCCCAGAACTAAAAAATAATGCTTATTGAGTTACTAGCAATTAGTGTACCAGCAACTTCTTAAGCGATAATTACAAATCTGACACTATTTTACTGGTTGATTAGCAAGCATCAATCGCGTTTTTGACTCGTTTATCAGAAACAGGATAAGGAGTGCCTAATTGTTGAGCAAAGTAACTCACGCGAAGTTCTTCAATCATCCAACGCACTTCTTTTACATTTTCAGGAATAGCCACACCTTTCGGGATCTTGTTCAGCAACTCTTTATAGTCTTGAGTCACAGATTCAATCTTCAGCATATGTAAACGATCTTTGTTTGGATCGATAGGCAACTTCTCCATACGGCGCTCTATCGCACGCATGTAGCGAAGAATATCCGGCAAGCGTTTCCAGCCACATTCCGTTGCAAAGCCTTTGAAGATCAAGCCTTCAATTTGTGCTTTGATATCGGACAGAGCAAACGCCATTGTGAAGTCGATCTTGCCTTTTAGCTTCTTATTGATGCTAAACGCCGTGGTCAGAATAGTCTCAACCTGTTGAGCGATCTCTACAACGGTGTCACCCAATTCAGCACGAACGTGTTCTTTCAACGCTTCGAACTTCTCTGGCCCCCAAACTAAACCACCCTGCTCTTCAATAAGCTTATCGACACCGCAGGCAATGCAGTCATCTATCAGATCAAGCACTTTGCCGTAAGGGTTAAAATACAACCCCAACTTCGATTTGTTCGGTAAGTTAGCGTGCAAATATTTAATTGGCGACGGTACGTTCAATAAAATTAGGCGACGCTGACCAGCACGCATTGCCGTTATCTGCTCGTACTCCGTTTCGTAGAGTTTGATTTCAACGCTGTCTTTGGTATCAACAAGCGCCGGATACGCTTTTACATCGTAGCCGCCACGTTTTTGTTGATACACTTTCGGCAATTCGCCAAAACTCCACGTATGCAGACCTTGCTGTTCGATATCGTCATCCGCAACTTTGGAAAGCGTTTCTTGAACTTTGTCTTTCAAACTTTCTTTCAGTTCATGAAGGTCTTTGTTTTCCTTCAGTTTACGATTTCGATGATCAACCGCGCGGAACGTGACTTTCAAGTGCTCAGGTACTTGTTCCAAGTTCCAGTCTTCACGCAGCACTTCTACGCCCGTCATGCGTCGCAACTCTTTCTCCAATGAATCTAACAGCGGCGCTTCCATTGGCGTAACGCGCGCTAAGAATGCATCGGCATAGTTCGGCGCAGGTACAAAGTTCTTACGAATTGTCTTTGGCAACGATTTAATCAAGCTAACCACAAGCTCATGGCGTAAACCTGGGATCTGCCAATCAAAGCCCGCTGGTTCAACTTGGTTTAAAATCGGCAACGGCAAATGCACTGTGACACCGTCACTATCATCGCCTGGTTCAAATTGGTAACTCAATTTGAGCTTCAAACCATTTTGATGCCAGAAGTTCGGGTAATCCAAATCGGTCACATGGCTAGCATCACCCTTCAACAGCATCTCTTTTTCAAAGTTCAGCAGTTCCGGGTTTTCTTTAGATGCTTTTTTCCACCACGTATCGAAATGCTTACCAGACACCACTTCGGTGCCAACGCGTTGGTCATAGAAATCAAACAGCTCATCATCATCCACCAAGATGTCACGACGACGAGATTTGTGTTCAAGCTCTTCCACTTCTTGCAGAAGCTTACGGTTTTGCTTAAAGAACGCGTGTTTGGTTTCCCATTCACCCTCAACCAATGCACTACGAATGAAGATTTCGCGACTTACGGTTGAATCGATACTGCCGTAGTTGACCAAGCGTTTCGGTACGATTGGTACACCGTAAAGCATGACTTTCTCGTGCGCCATCACCGCAGCGCGTTTCTTCGACCAATGCGGTTCGCTGTAACTGCGCTTAATAAGGTGTTTAGCTAACGGCTCAATCCATTCTGGTTGAATCTTTGCGATGATACGACCCCAAAGCTTTGAGGTTTCCACCAGCTCGGCTGACATAATCCATTTAGGTTGTTTCTTGAATAACCCCGATGCTGGGAAGATATGAAAGCGAGCGTTACGCGCGCCTTGATATTCATTCTTTTCTTGGTCTTTCATGCCGATGTGCGACAGCAAACCAACCAAAATGGCACTGTGTACGCCATGGTAAGAAGCGGGCTCATCGTTAAGCTTGAACTCCATCTCACGCATCGACTGATGAATTTGGAAGTACACGTCTTGCCACTCGCGAACGCGCAAGTAGTTCAAATAGTCTTGCTTACACTGTTTGCGGAACTGATTGCTAGACAGGGCTTTTTGCTGCTTTTGGATGTATTCCCACAAATTCACAAATGTCAGGAAGTCCGATTCTTCATGGAAGAAACGACGATGCTTATCGTCTGACGATTGTTGTTTATCTGAAGGACGTTCGCGTGGATCTTGAATCGACAAGGCCGCTGCAATGATCATCACTTCTTTAAGCGCACCATATTTTGGCGCTTCCAATACCATACGCGCCAAGCGCGGATCGATTGGCAAACGCGCTAATTGGCGACCAATGGAAGTCAGGCGTTTTTTCGGGTCTTTTACCTCAGAGTTAATAGCACCAAGCTCTTCCAGCAAACGTACGCCGTCTTGGATGTTACGTTTATCCGGTGCTTCCACAAACGGAAACGCTTGAATATCACCCAAACCAAGTGCCGTCATTTGCAAGATAACCGACGCTAGATTGGTACGCAGGATTTCAGGATCAGTAAACTCTGGGCGTGACTCAAAATCTTCCTCTGAGTACAGACGAATACAGATACCCTCTTCCACACGACCACAACGACCTTTACGCTGGTTCGCACTCGCCTGAGAAACTGGCTCGATTGGAAGACGCTGAACCTTAGTACGGTAACTGTATCGACTGATACGCGCCGTACCCGGGTCGATAACGTACTTAATGCCCGGAACAGTTAGCGAGGTTTCTGCCACGTTGGTTGCCAGTACAATTCGGCGACCAGTGTGAGGTTGGAAAATCTTATTCTGCTCACCTGCCGACAAACGCGCGTAAAGCGGCACAATTTCCGTGCTCTTCAGATTACGTTTGGACAATGCATCTGCGGTATCACGGATTTCACGTTCACCGTTCATGAAAATCAGGATGTCACCTAAACCTTCATCGCACAGTTCATCTACCGCTTCGAAGATGCCTTCAAGCTGGTCACGATCATTGTCGTCATCACCGCTTAGTGGGCGGTAACGTGTTTCTACTGGGTAAGTACGACCCGATACTTCAATGATTGGTGCATTGTTGAAGTGTTTTGAGAAGCGTTCTGGGTCGATGGTTGCGGACGTGATGATCACTTTCAAATCAGGACGACGTGGCAGCAACTCTTTCAAGTAACCCAAGATGAAATCGATGTTAAGGCTGCGCTCGTGCGCTTCATCGATAATGATGGTGTCGTATTGATTCAAGAAACGGTCATGCTGAATTTCAGCCAACAAGATACCATCCGTCATCAATTTGATTTGGGTATTTTCAGAGATCTGATCGTTGAATCGAACCTTGTAACCAACAAACTCACCAAGCTTGGTTTCCATCTCTTCGGCAATACGGTTAGCAACCGAACGCGCTGCAAGACGACGAGGCTGAGTATGACCAATCAGACCAAATTTACCGCGACCAAGCTCAGCACAGATTTTTGGTAGCTGAGTGGTTTTACCAGAACCGGTTTCACCCGCGACGATAACCACTTGGTTTTCTTCGATCGCTTTCGCAATATCGTCGCGTTTTTGGCTTACAGGCAGGATTTCTGGGTATTCAATCGTTGGTTTGTAGTTGCTGCGCTGCTCTGCAACCATCATGGATTTTGCGATGTCTAATGCGATTTCGTCGAACACAGCATTACGCGCTGCGTCCTTCTTAATTTTGCTTGCACCAGAAATACGTTTACTCAAGCGGAAACGGTCGCGCATCATGCACTGATTCAGCGCTTTACGCAGAGATGCCGCGCTATTCACTTGAGCCTGAGGTGTTTGAGCTTGTTTCGCTGTCGCTTTTTGCGCACCATTTGACGGTGTCGCTTGCTCTTCAGCTAGATTCTTTTTTGGGGGCTGTGACGAAGTCAAAGCGTTTCCTATTCTTTTCATTACAAAAACTGCGCGGATTGTATCACACAAGATCTGTAACAAGATAACCGAAAGCTCATTCAATTTTTTCGAACATGTTCAGCGAATCGCTAGGCTTTTGAACTCACTTACGTTGCTTATAATGGCTCCCATAGTCGAAAGCACTTATTTAAGGAATAACCATTATGTCTCGTGTACTAGCTCTAAAATCAAGCATCCTTGGCGATTACTCTCAATCAAACAAATTGGTTGAAGACTTCATCAAAAATGTAGACCAAGACAAGCTTACTGTTCGTGATTTGGCTGCAAACCCGCTACCTGTTTTGGACTTCGCCGTTGCGACTGCACTGCGCGCTACGGAAGATCTTTCACAAGAACAGCAAGCGGTGGTCGACTTGTCTGACACCCTTATTGAAGAAGTAAAGGCCGCAGACACTTTGGTTATTGCCGCTCCAATGTACAACTTTACCATCCCGACTCAGCTTAAAAACTGGATTGATTTGATTGCTCGTGCAGGCGTGACATTCAAATACACAGAAAACGGCGTTCAAGGTTTGATTGAAGGTAAAAAGGCGATTGTAATAACGACTCGTGGTGGTATTCATAAAGATTCACCAACTGACAACGTTACGCCATACCTACGCACTGTGCTGGGTTTTGTAGGAATCACTGATGTGGAATTTGTTTACGCAGAAGCGCTAAACATGGGTGAAGATGCGGCTGCAAAAGGCATTTCAGAAGCGCAAAGCCAACTTGCAACAATGGCGTAAGTTAGAATAAACCAGAATACAAAAGGGATTGGTTCGCGCCAATCCCTTTTTGGATCCTGATGCCTTGATCGTATTTATAGGGTCTCTAACATCGTCAAAAACGATTCACTTTCTCCAAGTTGCGTATTGCATCGAGGTAGACTTTTTCTAAAGACCGCTCAGCTTCGCTTATCATATTCTCGATCATCGCATTAAACGCGACATCGCTACGGATTTCTATATTGTCTCCCGCCTTAACGTCAAGAGAGTTGACGTACAACACCAACCATTCATCGCCCTCCAAGTGCCCTTCTCCGTGAATGGCAAAAAAGCGTTTGGCAAATTCAGCGTTGGTACAATTTATCGCTTCAATTTGAAGATTGAATGAGGAGTCGATACTCATGGTGCTTATGCCATCCGATTCATCAGATGCATCACAAACAGCCTTAACTCTGGCACGATATACGAAATTTCTCGTTGAAAGCAGCATAGTATTATTCATCATTACTCATAATGGGCGATAAATAAGTCAGTTGCAAATCCGACCTATATGCATCTCGCGATGCGCTAAAACTCGAACTGGAAATAAATAGTATTGTAGTTGCTCCCACCTTTAATTCGCCCAAACTGGGAAGCGCTTTCAAAAATCGCCGAGCGGTGATGCAATGAATAGCCCACCCACATATTGTTCCAGCTCTTTTGGTTGAAGAGATCGCCTACATTGACATCAAACGAGAAATCTAGGTAGTTGAGCAACTTGCTTGGTGTATAACCCTTGTCTTCCATTTCTGTGCCTTCAATATAGGTAATGCTATCAATGTATGACACACCTTCCGCTACACCAAATCGCCAAGTCGTAGGCCAATTAACCGTATAATAAGCCTTAATCGCCATGACGTATTCTGTGCTCGCAGACTGAACACTGGACGACCAGTGATGAACCAACCCTGGCGTTAAATAAATATCAAGAGGAAAACCAAACAGCTCATCCGTTAATGGATGCCCATAAAACAATGAAGTAAGTTGATTGTCGTATGGGTCTTTTTCTCTCTCAAAGCTAAATATTTCACCGATGTTCGAAGGCGTCGCCCAACCATGCGCAATACGTAGATATGCTTTATTGCTCAGTGTCGGTTTCGGAACTTTGCTTTTATCGTTGAAAAAGCCAAAACCGACAAACACTTCTCCCTGATATCGATCTTCTACAAGCTGACTGTTGTAGGCGTTATCATCTAAGCGAGTAACACTCGTCTCACCCAGTAAATACAAATTTGAAGTTACATGGTAACGCGCTTTAATACCAAGATTGGTGTCAAGTCCAGCTCCAATTCTCTCGCCAGTAATATCCTTAAAGGAATAATATTCACTATTGAAATCAGCGTCTTTGTATCGAATCGTAATCGATGGCTCTAATTCCCAATCCCCAAATACATAATTGGCAGCAAGGCGGTAATTAGAGTGAAACTGGAGTTCGTCGTCCGTCATCAACTCTACTTCTGCGCGCCAATTGTCGTTAATGCTATAACGCACTTGCCCACCGAAATCGACTCTGTCCCCTTCATTAGCATTTTGTAGCGACATGGGAATATCGACAAATCTCAATCGCATGAGTGCGCTCGCGCGCCAGTCGGAATCACTCTCGTTATACAAAAAAGCGCCACCTTCAATGCCATTGATATACACATGTTCGTTTTCAAAGAACATCATTGGTACAAATGTACTCACCGTAGAGTCATTATCGGCGGTATAAAACGGAATCGATGCTGTACGATACATCGCAGCAATCCCCCACATTTGTTCTTCTGCACCATGCGCAGAAGAAACTGCCGCAGCCAAAGGTAAAGCGAGTGTTGTTAGAATTAATCTCTTCATGAGTTCGAAAAATGTTGGTTGAGAAGCAGGCAAACATCAATGATTTGCCATTAAAAGCTTATGTTCTGCTGATGATAGCCGTTACAATGGCAAATGTTGTCATCCTCGTGACAGTTTGAGTCCCAAGATCATATTAATATTGCACGACTAGGTGAGCTTGTTTGCGAATATTTTACCATTACAACAAGCGCTTAAACTCTAGCTTAGTTCTAAATCAAACATAATGAAGTAAAAAGTGAAAGCATCAGAACTCATCTCTACCTTGAATCATTTACCCGCAGACACAGACCCAGACATTGTGATGGGAGAAGCATGGCTGCCAGAGAGGTTGATAGGGACTCAACTCGATGGTGACATGTTGTTTTTGCACTTTGATAATGCACCAGAAGATGGTCAAGGTGACGAAGAAGGGCGTGGCTTCGTCGAACACGAAATCGACCTAATTAGAACTCGGCTTCAGCAAATTTTGGATGAAGACAGTAATAACGCGTCAAAAGCCGATGCGATGCTTGGTTTGTTCCTTATGGGACATGAACTTAGTAGCTCGCAAGTTATCGAAATATTAGAAGAAGAAGCTGACACATAAGGAGCCGTTTTGCCAGCATTGATGAACACGACTGAAATTTCTTCACTTCCTCTTGTCGTTGCAGGTCCGATCCTACGTAAAGTGACCGCAACTGAAATCAATATTTGGCTAGTCACCACCCAACGCTTGGAGGGTATGGTGCAAATTACGGATGAAAATGCCTCCATCCTTTATCAAGCCCCTTTAAGTGAACAAAAAGAACAGCTTCAAATCGGCCTCAATGCGTGGTGTTGCTTACTTAAATTAGAAGGCGAGTTTCCAACCCATCAAGCGTTACGCTATCAAATAAAAACGCAATATGGATTAGTGACGGAACTGCTCCCTCACCTGACTTATGAGCGAGATAATACGCCAAACTTGGGTATTGAGTTCCTCGTTAGTGAAAAAGCGGATTATCTCCTACATGGCTCTTGCCGTAATCCCCATCACTTCAGTGATGATACATTGGTCGCTGCGGATCATAAAATCGCGTCTCAATCCATTGAAGAAAGACCGGATATGCTCATCATGAGTGGTGATCAAATCTATGCAGACCATGTTGCAGGCCCCACTCTCGATGCCATTGAGCAAGTCATAGCTTTATTGGGTTTGCCAGGCGAAGAATTCGATCAAGCTCCGATAAAAAATACCAATGACCTCTACCAACACCCTGCTTGCTATTATGGTCGAGATAAATTGTTGCCTCATTATGTGAGTGATGACAGTTTACTAAGTAAGTTTTTTCCACACCGAGGGACACCAATATTCAGCGCCAAAGAGTGTGAGAATCACCTAATAAGCTTTGCTGAGTGCTTTGCAATGTACTTATTGGTTTGGTCTCCGACCTTGTGGAAGCTTGTTCGAACGGATCGTTTATTAGAAAACGAATTTACTGTCGGCGGAGAAGTTCTTGAACCCAAATGGCAGCAGCAATGGCGCGAAGAAAAAAAACAAATTGATAAATTCGTCGCAGGTCTGGACAAGGTTCAACGCTTACTCGCTCACATTCCAACCTATATGATTTTTGATGATCACGATGTCACCGACGATTGGAATCTCACCATAGGCTGGGAACAAGCCGCATACAGCAACACGTTTGCAAAACGCATTATCGGTAATAGCTTGATTGCTTACTGGCTTTGCCAAGGTTGGGGAAATGCGCCAGAAAAATTCAATGATGAATTTATGAGCCTCGCTCAACGCTTTATCGATGAGCGAACCTCGCAAACCCAAGATGCATTTATTCAATATTTGTATCGCTTTGAGAATTGGCACTACACCATTCCTACGACACCAAAAGTTGTCGTGCTAGATACACGAACCAGACGCTGGCGTTCTGAGTCTAAAATGAACAAACCTTCTGGCTTAATGGACTGGGAAGCGATGATTGAGTTCCACCAAGAGCTCGTGCACCAAGACAAAGTTGTTATTGTTTCTGCCGCGCCAATGTTTGGTGTGAAATTTATCGAAGCACTACAACGTGTAGTGACCATGCTTGGTAAACCATTGATGGTTGATGCTGAAAACTGGATGGCTCACCCCGGAAGTGCGAATACTCTTATTAGTATTTTCACACACACAAAGACACCAACTAACTTTGTTATTCTCTCTGGCGACGTACACTACTCTTTTGCATACGATATTAAGCTCCGCTATCGAAAAAACAGTCCGAATATCTATCAAATCACCTGTAGTGGAATTAAAAATCAGTTCCCTACACAACTGCTCAATATTTGTGATGGCCTAGATAGACTGCTATACAGCCCTCGCTCACCTTTAAACTGGTTCACAAAACGTAAACGACTCAAGATTTACAAACGCGCACCAAGTACGCACAACTTTTATCGCTTGGTTAACCATAGTGCCATTGGTGAGCTACGCCTTGATGATGAAGGCAAACCAATTCAAATTAGTATTCTGACGAGTGATGGTGACGAAGTTCATTTTCCACCGACACGTGCTGAAAGCTGAGTATCAATCCCCAAATGACTTGCCCTTTGTAAGAGGCCAGTCACCTTGAACTAACTCAGGAGTTTAGGTTTTTTGGTGAGAAAGTGGCCATGCTTAAATGTCAACGGCGTGCTAAATTTGGTATCGCACCTTGAGATCTTCCGTATTTATTACCATGTTAACCAAATAAACAATAGCTCGGTGTTCATTATGTTTAATTCTCTCACATCATTATTTAAACAACTCATTGATGGCTCTGATTTAAGCCAAACCAACACACTTTCCCCTAACATGGCTATCGCGTGTTTGCTTTGTGAAGTTTCTGGCGCAGACCATAGTGTCGATGATAGAGAACAAGAAACAAAGCGCTCTTTATTGATGAAACTGCTTTCGTTAAATGAAGAAGAATCAAATACTTTGTTAGAGCAAGCGCAACAGAAAATAAAAGATTCCGCTTCGCTGTACGACTTTACCTCTCAACTAAGAGAACTGACTCAAGAAACTCGTTACAACTTAATCAAAAGCATGTGGGAAGTCGCTTATGCAGACGGCGAAATTGACCCGCTAGAAGACGCGGTGATCCGTAAAACAGCAGAGCTACTCTATGTTGATCACAGCGAGTTCATTCGAGCGAAGTTACAGTCTCAGTAAAGTGACGAGATGAGTATATAAGTCGCTGGCTAACTCTAAGCTACCCCTAGAATGACAACAGATATCGCTTCTGTAGCCATAAAAAACGCGCACTCTGCGCGTTTTTCAATAAGCCAACGACATTGTTATTAAAATACTGGTCAAGGTATGTGTTTAGCTCTTTCCACACTAAACAGACTGCATGACAAAACAACAATGGTTGGATGATTATTTAATTACAAGCTAGCTAGGTTCGAATAACTAAAACATGGTCAAAGCAAGCTTAGCTAAGTTGTACGCATCCACATAACCAGAATGTTGGCGCCCTTCCCAATCAATGCCTTTTGCTTCTTGAGCTGCTCGGTGACCAATACGCTTATCCTTAAGACGATTTTGAATACGGTAGAGTGTCGCTAAGTTGATGAACTCTGTGAATGGTGCTTCAATACCTTTTTGCTTACACTCTTCTAGAAGAATGAGGTCATCTCGCCCCCAAGATGCAAAGATTTTGTTGCGACCACCGAAGTTCTTAACCATAGATTTAAGCACTTCTTCTAGTGGGCGTCCTTGTTTTTCAATCTTACGTGGTGTGATGCCCGTTAACTCAGCGCAAAACAGAGACACTTCATCGTGTTCTGGTTTCACGTAGTATTGAGCACGCTTGACTATCTCACCTTTAGACAAATCTATTTCAGCTAACCCCACTTCGATAATTTCACCCGTGCTGCCGACGCCATTTTCGTTCCAGCAACACATTTCTAAATCGAAGCATACAATACGGTTATGGTTCATAGTTTGCCTTGGTTCCTAACATAAAAATTTAAAGCGTGCGATTCTATCGTAACACGGCGTAAAACTCGAATTTGTGCGCCCATTTAATCGCCGATCGACACATTATTACGGCCGTTTTTTTTACTCAAATAGAGTTGACTGTCCATTTTGTGATACAAGCTCTCAGGATCTTCTTCTTTATGGATAACCGCACCGATACTCAACGTACAGATGATTGACGCATCACCATAATCAAAAGCCGTACTTGCCACAACACTCCGTAACTTTTCTAGGTAAGCTTCTAGCACTGCTCTATCAATGACTTTAGAAATAATACAAAACTCGTCACCACCAGCGCGGTAAAACTTATCTCCCGGTTTTAAATTAGCACTGACCAGCTTAGTGACATGTTGTAACGCTTCATCTCCACCTAAATGGCCGTGCTTGTCATTAATTACTTTGAAATGGTCGATATCAAAACCAACCAAGGCAAAGTTAACACCTTTGTTTATCTGATTGAGCAAATGATCGTTGAATGCTCGGCGATTAAGTAGTTGAGTTAGAGGGTCTCGCTCTGCCATTCTTTTTAATTCAACGGTTTTGAGCTCCAACATGACCGCTAAGCGCTCTTTTTCTCGAGACTGTAAATTCACAATCCAACTGATCAAAAAGGCGATTACCAATCCGGCTAGTGTCGTGCCCGCTAAAATAGAACGTTCCCAAGCTGAGACTGCGTCAGAAAGCTTAAAGTCAATACGCCATTCACGGTTAGGCAGTTGAATGGTCCGGCTTATAACCGTTCCTCGAATGTTGTCCCAGCTCGCACTTTGAAAGAGAACAGGGTCATCTGCTGCGTCGAATCCCAAATCTTCTACGCGCACCGACATATCGAGCTCCGTCGCGGTTTTCGTAATCAAATCCTCAAAGTAAACCGTACTTCGGATAACACCGGTCACTACTCCTAATAAATATTTGTTCTCGAAGTCGAACACTGGATGGAACACCAACAACCCAGTCTTAGGTATGGACTTGTCATAACCATCTTGCAGTAAGCGAACTTTATCCGAGACATTCGCTCGCCCATTTTCGGAAATATCATCCAAGATTAAATCGAAGCGTTTGCGCGAAAAATAGAAACCCAATAGAGAAAGGTTTTCCGGTGTTCTTGGGTAGATATCCGACGCGATGAAAATTGGCTCATTGTGTTCAAAAATGTACCCGTAGGTTTTGGGACCATCTTTAGGAACGGTAAACGGTTGGAAGTTTGGAAATTTTTGACGGGTCTTTAAAATATGTTCATCAAGATCTTCAAATTCGACCTTTTGCATCCATTGAAGTCCAATGAGACTTCGCGAGCTGTTAATCACTTGTTCCGCATACATCGGAAACGATGGCCAATAGCTTCGCTCAATCGAATGGAAAAAGTTTGCGCCCGCACCAATGAACTTTAGATCATTCTCGACGTTTGCTTTAAGTGATTCTGCTTGTCGGTCGGCTAAAGTATCAAACGTCGTCTGTGTATACCGTTGCTGCATTGTATAAGCAGCACCTACTACACCAGCAGTGACACATAAAGTCGCCAAAAAAGCTAAAATAGAGTCTGAATGTCGTTTTATAAAGCTCTTATGAGCGGTGCTTTGTGTCATATCGTAATTTTTGATACTTCCGTAAGTTAAACTTCGGGATCTATTGAAATACTGCGTTAGCAATGCACAAACATCAAGCAACAACCTATATTGGGGAGTCTGATCGTCGATTTTTCACGCTGTTCGTACGGTATAGTCACGAATTATTACAGCCTTAAGCCTTGAATATGCTACCATCCGTCATCATTTTAATGTCTAAACTTGGTGCAAGATCGCAAAGACGATCGTTTTAGTGAACAAATATGAGCCAATACTGAGCACCAATAAATCAATAGAAAGAGAAAAAACGTCATGAACATTGATTTGAACCTAATTCCTCAAACGTTCGATATGCTTCACGCTGGCCTAACCGCATCGAGCGTTTTGCTTCTTCTAGTTGCAGTGTCGCGCAAATCAAAAGTGGTCGAGAAAGTGGTAGAAAAACCAGTCGAGAAAATCGTCGAGGTTGAGAAACCAGTTGAGAAGATCGTTGAAGTAGAAAAAGTAGTGGAAGTAGAGAAAGTCGTCGAAAAAGTGGTGGAAGTTGAATCAAAACTTGCAACCGCGTCAACGGACTCTGCAATGCAGCTGCTTTCTATCATGCAACAAGAAGCTCGCCTGATTGACTTCCTAAAAGAAGACCTAACGTCATTCTCTGATGAAGAAGTAGGCGCAGCCGCTCGCGTAATCCACACTGGCGGTCAGAAAGTACTGAACGACTACGTGACGCTAGCGCACGTTCGTAACGAAGACGAAGAAACTCGCATTACGGTTGAAGAAGGCTTCAACCCACAAGAAATCCGCCTAACTGGCAACGTAACAGGCAGCGCGCCATTCAACGGCACGCTAGTTCACAAAGGCTGGAAAGCAACATCAATGACGTTGCCTAAACTGGCTGAGAACTACGATGCTTCTGTGATCGCTCCAGCTGAGGTTGAGCTGTAATGGAACACATGAACCAAGAAAACCATTCTCAAGAAGCGTCTGTTGAAACTCAACAGACACCTAAATTCAGTGTTGGTATCGACTTAGGTACAACACACTGTGTCATGTCTTTTGTTGATACACACAACGAAGACGCTCGCGTTGAAGTGATGCCAATCCCGCAGTTAACTGCGCCGGGTACGGTAGAGACTCGTAGCCAATTAGGCTCTTTCCTTTACCAACCACACGAACACGAAATGAACCCGCAATCACGCGTTCTTCCGTGGTCGAGCGAGCCAAAAGCTCTGGTTGGTGCGATTGCACGTAACCTAGGTTCGAAAACGCCAATTCGTCTTGTTGCCAGTGCGAAATCTTGGCTTTGTCACTCAGGTGTGAACCGTCGTGATGCATTCCTACCAGCAGGTAGCCCAGAAGAAGTGGAAAAAATATCCCCTCTTCGCGCGACAGAACTTTACCTAGAACACCTAAAAGACGCTTGGAATCACGCGAATCCAAATCACAACCTTGCCGATCAAGACGTGACTATTACGGTTCCTGCTTCTTTTGATCCTGCTGCTCGAGACCTAACTGCAGAAGCAGCACGCAACGTTGGTTTTGTGCACCTAACGCTTCTAGAAGAGCCACAAGCTGCGCTTTACAACTGGATCGATAACAGCAACGACAAATGGCGCGACCAAGTTGAAGTTGGCGACATCGTACTTGTGGTCGATATCGGTGGTGGTACCACTGACCTTTCTTTGGTGGAAGTCACTGAAGACGGCGGTAACCTAACTCTGAACCGTATCGCGGTAGGTGAACACATCCTACTTGGCGGTGACAACATGGACCTTGCACTTGCGTACCGCTTGAAGATGAAGCTAGCGCAAGAAGGCAAAGAGCTACAGCCATGGCAAGTTCAGGCAATGACGCACGCATGTCGTGACGCGAAAGAAGCACTATTGAACGACAGCGAGCTTCAGTCAGTGCCAATCGTAGTACCAAGCCGCGGTTCTAAACTGCTTGGCGCAACGTTGAAAACAGAACTGACTCAAGAAGAAGTACAGCAAACACTGGTTGACGGTTTCTTCCCTCAAGTTGCGATTACGGACCATCCTGTTCAACGTAACCGTGGTGCACTAACGCAAATGGGTCTACCTTACGCACAAGATGCAGGCATTACTCGTCACATCGCTGCGTTCCTGTCTAAACAAGCTAATGCCCTTTCTACCTCAGGAAATGGTGGCACAGAAGCAACTCAAGATTTCAACCCATTCGCTAACATGCCGGGTATGCTAGGTACTGATACAGCGCAATCAGCTGACTTCATCAAGCCCACCGCAATCCTATTCAACGGTGGTGTTCTGAAATCGAAACTTCTAGCAACTCGTCTAGAAGACACGATCAACGAGTGGCTAATTGAAGCAGATGCTGAAATGGCAAAACGCCTAACAGGTGTGGATCTAGACCTTGCAGTTGCTAGCGGTGCGGCTTACTACGGCTCTGTACGTCGTGGTCAAGGCGTTCGTATCCGTGGTGGTATTGCTTCGGCGTACTACGTGGGTATCGAAAGTGCGATGCCTGCGATTCCTGGCATCGCGCCTCCAATGGAAGCACTTTGCGTTGCACCATTTGGTATGGAAGAAGGTTCCAGCGTTGACGTACCAAGCCAAGAGTTTGGTTTGATCATCGGTCAGCCGGTTAACTTCCAATTCTTTGGCTCAACGGTTCGTCGTGATGACCTAGCAGGTACTCACCTAGACTACTGGGCACCAGAAGAGCTTGAAGAGCTTCCAGAGATCCAAGTAACGCTGCCTGTATCTGAAGGTCGTCGTGAAGGCGAAGTGGTTCCAGTAACCCTAGCCTCTCGCGTCACTGAGCTTGGTACGCTTTACTTAGAAGCCATTGCCGCTGATAACGGTCAAAAATGGCATGTTGAGTTCGATGTGCGCGAAGACGCGAAAAGCAACTCAAACGAAGAAGAATAAATAGAAATCAAACGGCATCCAATCGGGTGCCGTTTTTAAATACACGAAGGTTTGTATGGCATCTCCTCGTTTTCTTGTTGGTATTGACCTTGGCACCACAAACACTGTGGTGGCGTATTGTGAAATTACCGACAACCTTGAACAATCCGAAGTATCCCTATTCGACATCGACCAATTGATTGGTCCGGGTGAAGTGGTTCGTAAGCCATTGTTGCCCTCTTTCCGCTATCACCCAGCGGTTGGTCAAATCTCCCCTTCTGACCTAACACTTCCTTGGGAAAACGAACCTGTATCTGGCGACATTAGTAATGTGATCGTGGGTGAATGGGCTCGTGAATTAGGCGCTAAGGTGGAAGGACGTCAAGTATCCAGTGCTAAAAGCTGGCTATCGCACCAAGCAGTGGATCGTAGTTCAGACATTCTTCCTTGGGCGGGCGCGCAAGACGTAGATAAAGTCTCACCCGTTATTGCCAGCGCAAGCTACCTCAACCACATTCGTCAAGCATGGAACTACCGTCACCCTAGCAATAAGATAGAAGACCAAAATGTGGTTGTGACCGTTCCAGCGTCGTTCGATGAAACCGCTCGTAAACTCACGCTTGAAGCTGCACAGCTGGCTGGTTTAAAGAAAATCGTCCTGCTCGAAGAGCCACAAGCCGTATGTTACGACTGGTACGCACGCCACCAGCAAACCGCAGCTGATGAACTCAAAGAGTTGCCGCTGATTCTGGTGTGTGATGTGGGCGGTGGTACTACCGACTTGAGCTTGATTGAAGCAAGTTTCTCTTCTCAAGATGAACTAGCCCTTGATCGTATTGGTGTTGGCGAGCACTTGATGCTTGGTGGTGATAACCTCGACTTAGCATTAGCGCACCTTGCGGAGAGCCGCCTTTCTCAAAATAAAGGGGAACAAAGTAAGAAGCTCACTGCCGCAAGCCTGACTAAGTTGATTCAGCAAACGCGTAAAGCGAAAGAAAACCTGCTTTCAGCGAGTGCACCTGAAGAAGTAAAAATCACCATGCTGGGCAGCGGCTCAAAACTTCTTGGCGGAACAAAGAGTATTGGGCTGAGCAAACAAGAAGTGCACCAAATCGCTTTAGATGGCTTCTTCCCGCTTTCTGATTTCAGTGAAGTGCCGGACAAACGCCGCAGCGCGGTTGTCGAGTTTGGTCTTCCATACGTTGCTGACCCAGCGGTGAGCAAGCACGTAGCCGAGTTCTTAACTCAGCACCAACAAGTTGCTCGTGCCGCTCTTCGCATTGAAGACGACAAACAAAATGCCATTCCGGTAGGTTTGCTACTCAACGGTGGTGTGTTCAATAGTGAACTTGTGACTGAGCGAGTGACTACCCTACTGTCCGATTGGCGCGGTGCTCCGGTTACGGTATTAGACAACCCACATCCAGATTGGTCTGTTGCACTAGGTGCTGTTGCATTTGGTAAAGCACGTCGTGGAGCACAGCTAAAAATTGGTGGCGGTGCGGCGCGTTCTTACTTCTTGCACCTTCAAGAGAAGAACAAGATGGGCAAAGCGCTCTGTTTGCTTGCAAAAGGTACAGAAGAAGGACACGAGATCCGCTTAAGTGGTCGTCGTTTCTCGCTTACCCTAGGTGAACCTGTTCGCTTTAACCTGCTGACTTCTACACACGACACCTTAACCAATAACACCGTTATTCAAAACGGTGTGATGGTGGACGTCGATCCTGACTTGTTTGCTCCTCTTCCACCTTATATCACTACCCTTGAAGGTGAAGGCGCTGAACTGCAAGCCAACCAGAAAGAGCGTGTAGAAGTACAACTGGCGTGTCAGTTGACTGAAGTCGGCACGCTTAAGATGGAATGTGTCAGCGCAGAAGATGACAGCAAACGTTGGGAGCTGGAATTCGAAGTTCGTAACAAGCAAACCGACGACAGTGAACAAGTTAAACTTCACCCTAAGTTGAACGAATGTAAGGAGCTGATCGCTCGCCTTTACAGCGGTAACAAGAAAAGCGCAGAAGGCAAAGAGATCAAAACCTTAGCCAAAGACCTTGAGAAGAAGCTCGGCAAACGTGACGAATGGGACTTCACCACACTCCGTCAACTTTTCGATACTTTTGCACAAGGTCGTAAGCGTCGCCGTCGTTCTGAACAGCACGAGAAAAACTGGCTTCGTTTGGCTGGCTTTGCACTGCGTCCGGGCTTTGGCGATCCAACAGACTCTTGGCGTATTGAGCAAGTTTGGGGACTGTATCAACAAAATATTCAGTTCAAAAACCATCAAGGCTGGACAGACTGGTGGGTATTCTGGCGACGTATCGCGGGCGGTCTAAGCCAAGAACAACAAGAAACCATTTTGGCAGACATCGCGAAATACCTACACCCTGGCGCGATGAAAAACCCACAGTCAGCTAAAGCGGCACAAGACATGGGTTATGAATCCATGGTTCGATTGGCGGCGTCGCTTGAACACCTAGAAGTCGAAGACAAAGTTCTATTGGCAACGTGGTTCTTGAGCAAAGCCATCAACCAAAACCAGTTTGAACAAGCGCACTGGTGGGCATTGGGACGCTTGGCATCGCGAACGCCACTTTATGGCAGCCAGCACAACGTCATTCCTCGTGAACAAGCGGAACAGTGGCTACCTAAATTACTGGAACAAAACTGGCAGAAAGAACCAATGATCGCGTTCGCAGCCGTAATGATTTGTCGTAAGACGGGCGACCGCCTATTCGATATCTCTGACGACTACCGTGAGCAAGTGCTGGCTAAGTTGAAGCAAAGCAAGGTGCCTGAATCTTGGATATCACTGGTTGAAGAAGTCAAAGAGTTATCTGAGAGCGAATCGAAGCGTATCTTCGGTGATGCACTGCCAAGCGGTCTGACGCTGGTAAACAACTAAGCTCCCATGCTTATAAACGCAACAAAGCCCTTCGAGTGAAGGGCTTTGTTTTATCTGATTCTGCTTGCTGACGATAGTCGACTCGTTAGTTCATTTCCGTATTGATTACCACATCACGCGTTTCATTATCCATATCACTGATGCCGACAACTGAGATTTCACGGTCAGATAAATTCTCAATCATGCTGTCTTCTAACCCACCGTCCGTCATCCACGCATAGAATTTTTCTGCAATACGATCCGAACCTTCTCCGACAAACGTTAATGTGACCTTCTTCATTTGTGACACTCCATCAATTTGCGATTCAGCCACTTAAGCGTAGTATGTTTCGCAAATATCGACATAAACTAGGACTAACTTCTTTTATGAGTATCGAAAAATTTGACGCGATTTATCAGCGCGCTGCCGAGCGTAAAGGTGGTGAAGATCAACTTGAAGCGCTTTTATCTCATCCACTAAGCAAAGAAGAGCTGGCAGCGATTCCCGACGACCGTTGGCTGGCTGCTTTTTCAATGAAGGTATTCCAAAGTGGGATTTCGTGGAGCGTGGTTCGCAACAAGTGGCCGAACTTCGAAGAAGTGTTCTTCGGATTTAAGATTGAGCCGCTGTTGATGCTGTCAGACGAGCAATGGGAAACCAAAGCAACCGACAAACGCATCATTCGCCACCTCACTAAAGTCATGTCGATTCCTGCCAACGCACGTATGATCCACGAAGCAAAAATCGAATATGGCTCGTTTGGCAAAATGGTTGCCGATTGGCCGCAAGAGAAAATCACCGACCTGTGGGCGTATTTGAAGAAACGCGGTAATCGCCTAGGGGGCAATACCGGTCCTTACACACTTCGCCAAATGGGCGTTGATACCTTCATCTTGTCTAGCGACGTTGAAGCTTACCTGCGTAATTGCAAGATCATTGAAGGTGGCAAAGATACGAAAAAATCGCTCGATGCAACCAACAAAGCGTTTGTTCAATGGCAGCAAGAAAGTGGCAGAAGCCTGTCTGAAATCAGCCAAATCATTGCGTTCAGCACCGGCGATAATCGCATTTAACAGAGACTGGCCCAAAACAAAACGGCGCACCAAATATTGGATTTAGTGCGCCGTTTTTATGTTCATTGGTTCAAGTACAGACTTACTTTGAAGCCAGTGATTCCCACTCAGTCAGTAGCTGCATAATACGGTGAGAGTCTTCCCATGTTGCACAAGGGTTCTCTAACGATGTACGCCCTGCTTCAACCGCTTGGCGAATATTGCGCACTTGATAGAAGAAAGCGTCTCCAGCTGCCGATACAGACACCTCGCGCTTCGACGTCTCGTAAATTTCCACACTAAACTGGTTGTCTTGCGTTGGTAGCCATGGGTTTGAATCTAACGTAATACAGCCTTTGCTACCCAGAATGGTGAATTGGTGTTTCAATCCATGATCTTCGGCGGTGTGTACGCTCGCCGTTTGTTGCTCACCGAATTGCATCATCAAACTCGATTCACAGATATTCCCATCGTTACCTCGTCGACCAATCGCCGTCATAGAGCGGTTTCCAACGGCTTGTTCACCCAACATGGTTTTCACCACCAAATGCACTAATGACATTGGGTAGCAACCTAAGTTATACAAAGCACCTTTGCTGTCTGGATTAACAAACTGCGCAATCGACGCAATATAAGACGTGTGGATGGAGCGAAGTTCACCAATCTCTCCCGATTCAAGCACCGAAACCAACTCGCTGATCAACGGGTGATGTAAATACATTAAGCCTTCAGCAAAGAACACCTTGTGTGCTTCTACTGCTTGAAGTGCCAGCTCGGTTTTTTCCATATCGACAGAAAGCGACTTTTCACACAGAATCGCTTTGCCCTGCTCAGCCGCTTTGACGATAAAGTCATGATGAAGGTGATTTGGCAATGCGATGTAAATAATGTCGACTTGCTCATCGGCAATCAACGCATCGTAATCGTTGAACGTATTCTCGATGCCATATTGCTCAGCGAATGTCTTTAAGTTCTGCTCCGAACGCCCAGCAACCGCGTACAGTTCACTCTTGTCATCGCCTTGGATTGCCTCAGCCATGACACCTGAGATAAAGCTTGTGCCTAAAATGCCCCATTTCATGTTCACGTCTCCTATTGAGCTTGGGTTTCGAATGCTTGGACTAACTCTGCCATTTCAGCTGCAATGAACGCTTGTGTATGCGGCATAGCAAAATGCGCTTCAATCGCGGTGCGGTTTTCATATCGCTCCCAAAGAATCACACGTTGTGGATCTTTAGAATCGTAGGTCGCATTCGCTTGCAAGCACCCCGCTTCGCTTTGCATATCAAGGCAAAATTGTTCAATGGCTTCAACCACTTGTTGTCTTGGCTTATCGGCATTCATTTTCAGTTCGGCGGTAACAAAAATCGTCTCGCTCATGATGGATCTCTTTCTCCATTCTTAATCATACGCCCACTGTAATTAACCTCATTTGATTGATAAACTCTGCTTTAGTTATTTCTTTATCAACTCTGGGTGTGCAATGGATAAATTAACAAGCATGAAAGTTTTCGCTTACGTGGTCGAACACGGCAGCTTTCGTAATGCTGCACACCACTTTGATATTTCACCGACTATGGTTGGCAAGCACGTGAGCTTTCTTGAGCAAAGCTTAGGTACACAGCTGATTCATCGCACCACGCGTAAACAGTCCTTAACCGAAGCTGGCAGACTCTACTATCAAGAATGCCACCGCATTATTGAAGACATCACCAACGCAGAGAACCTAATCCAGACGCTGATTAACCGTCCAACCGGAACAGTAAAAGTTAACTGCCCTGTCACGTATGGCAAAAAGGTCATCGCCCCCATCGTAGCTGACTTCTTAGCTGAATTTCCCGATTTGAACGTTGAGCTGATGTTGGATAACAATTTGATTGACCCATATCGAAGCGAAGCTGACGTGATTATTCGAATCGGTGAATTGGTCGATTCGTCGTTAGTCGCGAGAAAATTGGGTGAATACCACATGACTTACTGCGCCTCACCCTCTTACCTTGAGCAACATGCCCCTATCCAATCGCTTGATGACCTTGAACACCATCATTGTTTGGGGTTTCAGTATCACCAAGGAGAAAGCCAACAAGTGGTGAACATGCCATCTAATACCTTTGGAAACAGCAACACCCGATTAACGTCTAATAATGGCGATGTACTTAAGTTTGCCGCGTTAAAAGGCTCTGGTGTTCTTCTGCAACCAAAGATCTTAGTTGAGCAGAAAATCCAATCTGGTGCCTTGGTAGAAATTCTCCAGCAACATGCTCCCAAGCCAAAACCGATCCACCTGCTTTACCGTTCAAAACAGCTTTCCCTTAAAAACCGTACCTTGGTCGATTTTATTCTTTCTCATGTGAATCCATAACGTCACCCCATAAAGCGGCGACAATTTAACCATTTAATTAACTTTTATTGTCGATATGACAAATATTATTGCTTGTTAATTGTCTTTATTTTTCATGTTGTTAGTCAGAGACACCCATAACTAGGCATAATTTATTGATTCACACCAATTGCATTGCTCTGACAAAGTGACTAGGATTGCCGCCTTTCCTGAGTGAACTATCAAAAAAATATCGAGAAATTTAATCTAATTTCTCTTCCTGTTCGTGTGCAATCACAACATTTACACTCATTTCAAATTGCATAAGCACATTCCTTTGCTTATGAAAACGACATTGATTTCTCAACGCTTTTAGTCACGTATGTGACTTTTTGGCTTGAGAGAGATTTTTATTCAAGGTAGGTCACAAGGACGCTACCCCTTGACTGCATTTACTGGAGGATAAGATGCCTAAAGGTCTAATGCTGACTGACTTAGCCATCGCTGGCTTACTATTGATTTTGGCAAAAGTCATTCGCGTTCACGCGCCATTACTACAGCGTATGTACATTCCATCGGCGGTTCTCGCAGGATTATTCGGTCTAATTTTTGGACCAGCCCTGTTAGACGTACTGCCTTGGACCGATACGTTTACCGCTAACGCAAGCCTATTAACTGCTGCACTTTTTTCTGCGTTAGGTCTGGCAACGGATGTTCCATCACCTAAAACCGTCGCGCAGCGTGCTGGCTCATTGTGGGCGTTTAACCAAATCGCTTCTGTTTCTCAGTGGTTGTTTGCGGCAATGTTTGGTCTAGTTCTCACAACCTTCTTCTGGCCAGAGATTAATCCCGGCTTTGGTGTGACAATGTCTGCGGGCTTTATGGGTGGTCACGGGTCTGCCTCTGTTGTTGGTGAAATCTTCACGGGGCTTGGCTGGGAAGATGGCTTCACACTTGGCTTAACGTTCGCAACCGTGGGTATTTTCATTTCAATTTCTGTCGGCATGCTCATGCTGCAATTCGCATTGAAGATGGGTTGGATTCGTAGCTTTACGACATTCGATAGCATGGATGAACACGAACGCAAGGGGCTCGTTAAGCCTGATGATCAAGAGCCGGTAATGAAAGACACCATGTCTTCCCTGTCGGTTGATTCTTTTGCGATTCACGCGGCGTTGGTTGTAGTGGTAACAGCTTTCTCGTATGTAGCGGCTAACTACTTATCTTCTTTCCACGATAAGGTACAAATCCCTACGTTCGTAACTGGCTTCCTTGGCGGCATGCTCGTGCGAATCGTCGCGAAACAAACGAAAGCTTCACGCTATCTTTGTGACGGTGCATTCAAACACGCTGCGGGCATCAGTACCGATTATTTGATTATCTTTGGTATCTCAGCCATCAAGATTACCGTCCTAGCCCAGTATTTAATGCCGATGGTAGTGCTTGCAATCGGCGGTATCGCCTTCACACTATGGCTAATCTTCTGGGTTGCCCCACGTATCATGGGAGAAGATTGGTTCGAGAAAGGCATTTTCTCTTGGGGTTGGTTAACCGGTACGGTTGCCATGGGTATTGCGTTGCTTCGTATTGTTGATCCAAAAATGCGTAGCAAGGTGCTTGATGATTACGCCATCGCTTATGTCCCTGGCTCAATCACTGACATCTTCATCATCTCTTTGATGCCAATCGCGATGTATAACGGCATGCACTGGCAAGCGCTTGGTGTAGGATTAGGTTACATCGCAATTGTCTTATTTATTTGGCGATTCATTTTTAAACGTAACAGCAGTGCTCTGACACACGAATCTTAGTCGCTTTACTCGGGAGGATTTTATCCTCTCGAGTTCATTCCTTGGTTTTTCTCAAAATCACTCCCCACCTCGAAAATAAGCAACTTGTTTTATATTTGAGATTTGCAATCCCGATCTCTTATTATCATTCTTTTTTAATACTTGACCTGAAAGTTTCTATATCAGAATAGCCGCCTATTCGTTTCTAAACATGGAGAAAGGCTGTGCGTCGCTCTCAAGGATTTACTCTTATTGAACTCATTGTGTGCATCATCATTCTTGGTATTGTAAGCGTCGTTGCATTTCCTAAATTTCTTGGCTTACAAAAAGATGCCAGAGTGGCGGTTCTATATGGAGCCAGAGAAGCACTCATGACCGCCAACAACTTTGTCTACACCAAAGCAGTGATTCAATCTCAAGAGACAGTAGATGGCGGCATACAATATAACATTGATCTAGATAATGACGGCCATAACGACCTAATTGGTTACTTTGGATTTATCAAAAATGTTATTCCAGCAAAAGAGCTAGCAGGCTTTGATCCGCAACTCACTATTAACACTTGGTATGGGGTAGATAGCCCAGACGAGCCCTACTTCCTTATTGGTTTTGCAAACAAGCCTGTTGGTCCAGAACATATGTGTTATGTCGAAGTTTACTACCCAGAAACTCCTGGTGGCCAAGTGAAATACAAAATACAAACTGACGATTGCTAATTCCCATATAGAGTGGCAGTAACACTTTTACTTTTGGTGTCTTCATCGTTATTGCAAGGTAATGGCTCCAAAACAACCATTAACAACTATTTCACATAATGTCGTCGCACAGTTAGCTCATAGAGATAAAACCAGTAATTTGCGCCGACACATGGCTATAATTGAAACAATCTATCGTTTTTAAACCCGCCTATAACTTGTGCTTGTAAACTCATCATTTCGCTCAATAATAGTTCTATAACAAATTCAATAATTTAAAGCGGGAGGCGTAATGAGAATATTCTGGCAGCTACGTTGGTATTTCCAACAAAAGTGGAGGCACTATGTCGGATCCATTCTGCTTTTCGCTGTGATATCAGCACTACAGCTTGTTCCGCCCAAAGCAGTTGGCATCATAGTTGACGGCGTCGTAGACAACACTTTAGATACAAATACGCTGATTCTATGGCTCTCAGGGTTAACTGTACTGATCTTTACCATTTATGGGTGTCGCATCTTATGGCGAATTTGGCTTTTCGGCGCAAGCTGGGAGCTCGGGACCATTCTACGTAACCGTCTATATAGGCATTTATCGACACAGCCACCTCGTTTTTTTGAACGTTACAAGACGGGGGATCTGATGGCTCGTGGCACTAATGATGTGCGTAATATCGTTATGACAGCCGGCGAAGGGGTTTTAACCGCCGCAGACTCTTTGATCACTGGTATTGCGGTTTTAATCATTATGGTAACGCAAGTAAGCTGGAAGCTCACCGTAATGGCGCTTCTTCCAATGCCATTTCTTGCCATCATCATCTTCTTTATTGTGCGCATCCTACATCAACGCTTTCGTGTCGCTCAGGAAGCCTTTTCTACCATGTCAGACATGACACAAGAGTCACTTAATGGCGTGCGAATGCTGCGTGCTTTCGGATTAGAAAACCAAGAGCAGCAACGTTTTGAAGAGGTTGTGGATGATACTGGCGAAAAGAACATCGCTGTTGCAAGAGTCGATGCTAGATTTGACCCGGCAATTCAGTTAACCATCGGTCTTTCTTTCCTTCTTAGTGTCGCTGCTGGTGCTTACCTTGTTGATAAAGGTGAGATCACGCTTGGTGATCTGACCGCATTTACGATGTATTTAGGGTTGATGATATGGCCGATGCTGGCATTCGCATTCCTATTTAACATTTTAGAAAGAGGCTCAGCTGCATGGAACCGACTACAAGAGATCTTTGATGAAAAGCCAGAAATTATCAGTGGTAATAAGCCAATAGAAAATAAACCACTTCCGTTAAAAATTGATATCGACGATTTCCACTGGTCTAGTGATTTACCGCCCGCTTTGACGGAAGTAAACATCGAACTTGAACCCGGAAAAATGTTGGGAGTTGCAGGGCCTGTAGGAAGCGGAAAATCGACCCTGTTAACACTACTTTTACGTCAACATGATTTAGAAAACGGCTCAATTAAATTCGGTGATGTCGAGATCAAGGATGCCCTACTTCCACAGTGGCGAAACCGCTTTGCTGTCGTTAACCAAAGTCCGTTTCTATTCTCCAAATCTATCTTCGACAATATTGCCTTAGGCAACCCTAATGCAGAGAAAGAAGAAGTCTATAGAGCAGCAAAGTTAGCCTGTATACATGACGATATTGAGAAGTTTCCTGAAGGCTACCAAACAGAAGTTGGTGAAAAAGGCATTACACTCTCCGGCGGGCAAAAACAACGTATTGCGATAGCACGCGCTATGCTGCTGAATGCCCAAGTGTTGGTTTTGGACGATGCACTTTCCGCTGTTGATGGACGGACCGAACATCAAATCCTTAAGAATTTGGAAACACACTACCGTGATCAAGCCCTAATCGTTATTGCACACCGCCTCACCGCATTGGAAGCAGCAGACGAGATCATTGTCTTGAATCACGGCCACATTACTGAACGTGGGCAACATAGCGCTTTATTAGCGCATCAGGGATGGTACGCCGAAATGTTCGAGTACCAAAAACTAGAACAGGCGATGGAGGAATAATGAATGAACCAGACCAGCACGTTTAAACGGTTAATGTCTTACCCATTATCTCAACCAAAGCCAATGACTAAAGGACTCGCCTTGCTGTTTATTGCAGCGTTAGCTAGCGCCGGCGGCCCTTGGTTGATTCAATATTTCATTGATGAGCACATCGCTAAAGGTGACTATTCACAAAATGTTCTGATTTCGCTAGCAGTAGGTTATATCGCTCTTCAGATCGTATCGGCAACATTCCAGTATTTTCAGTCATTGCAATTTAGCATTGTCGCGGCTAACACGATCAAAGCGATTCGTAAGCAAGTATTTTCTGGCGTGATTAAGCAGCCGTTATCTGCGTTTGATTACACTCCTGCTGGAAAATTGGTGTCGCGAATCACCAACGATACGGAATCTTTACAGCAATTTTATGAGCTTTTGATCGCGACCGTGGTGAAAAACGTGGTCATGATTGTCGTAATGCTTGGCGTTATGTTTTTCATGAGTTGGAAGCTCACACTCGTTGTGCTTGTATTGCTGCCGATCGTCATCGGCTTTATGTACTTGTTTAAGCAGCTAAGTACAGAAAGCTACCGAAAGATGCGTGACCTATTGACCGATATAAATGCGAATCTGAGTGAATCCATTCAAGGGATGAGTGTCATCCAATTAATGCAACAAGAAGAGCGTTTTAATAAACAGTTCAACGAGCTAACCGCAGAGCATCTGGTGGCATCTAAACGAGTGATTCGGCTAAACGGCTATCTGCTAAGACCATTAATGGACTTACTCGCTGGTCTTGCGTTGCTTTGCTTGGTTGCGATCTTTGGTTTTAATGGTATTGAGTTGATTGGTGTGGGGGTACTGTATGCATTTATCAGTTATCTTGCGCGAGTTACTGAACCACTAATTGAGATGACTCAGCAACTTGCTCTACTTCAGCAGGCGTTAGTATCAAGCGAACGTGTTTTTGAATTGATTGATGCGAAAGAACAAACTTACGGGGGCGATCATCAACCATTAAGGTCAGGTGCTATCGAACTTAAAGACCTCACATTTAGCTACGATGGTAAACAGGACGTCCTAAAAGACATTTCGTTGAAGGCCAACCACCAAGACTTTATCGCGCTTGTCGGGCATACAGGAAGCGGTAAAAGCACATTAGCGTCACTGTTAATGGGCTTTTATCCAACTCAATGTGGTGAACTGCTCATAGATGGTCGTCCACTTAAAACATTAGGGAAAGACGTACTTCGCAAAGATGTGGCAATGGTTCAACAAGATCCACATATTCTCCCTGCTTCAGTCAGAGAAAACATCTCTCTCAGTCGGGCGGTTGATGACAATCAAATATGGGATGCGTTAGACAAGGTAGGTTTGGCAGAACAAATTCATCGTTACCCTAACGGGCTAGACACGCAGTTAGGTCAAGGCGAAACTAATTTATCTGCGGGTCAGAAACAGCTTTTGGCGTTAGCACGTGTGCTCGTGGTAAAACCTAAGATATTGATATTAGATGAAGCAACCGCAAATATTGACTCAGGAACAGAGGCTTTAATCCAAAAGAGCTTGGCGGTACTCAGACAAGACATGACGCTCGTTGTTATTGCTCATCGGCTTTCAACTATCCTAGATGCAGACCAAATCATTGTTCTTCATCATGGGGAGTTAGTCGAGAAAGGCACACACAAAGCACTCTTAACGCAAAATGGTCGTTATGCTCAAATGTATCAGTTACAGCAAGCAAACCGACATCTACAACAGATTGAAGAAGACACCAAGCAACTCGAAGAAGCGGTGTGATTTTATGCCCGTGCCTTCTTTTTATTTAGTTGGTATGGGCATAATTGGTGTAACTTCAAAATTTAGCCTTGTTAGCTTCCAATTTCTTCATAATGTAAACTAATTTTCTATTTCTTACCTATTATTGACATAACCCCTCGCTATATCACGCAAGGTCGTTGTAAAATCGTACGGTACTTAAGTCTACTGCCTGTGGCATTGGGCCGAATTCCGCTTTCTAATTATGCACATTAATCTCATGACACAAGTCCATGGACAAAGATAAGTTTACTAACATCTATCGCTTGCCTGGTTCGATTCAAATTCGTATCGGTAAATGGCAAAAGACGTTCCGCGGCACCTCTGATTTAGTTTTACATCAGGCGCTAATGGAGCGTAATAAGCAATTTAAGAAGCCAGACTTTTTACCTAAAGGCTGGTGTGTCACTCCTATTGATGAAAACGACATTACCATTACGCATCACGGTAAATATATCCAAACCGTTATGCGCACAATGCTGGACAGAAAGGTCTCATACAAGCGACTGTTCCTATCTCGAATGAGTCTCGAAGATGGTGAAAAAGTGCTCCACAATTACAAGCTGGAGTGGGTAAGAAAACATAACCAGATCGCCAAAAAGTACAATCAAATTAAAAAGAAACAATATATGAACTTTGCAAGAGAAGAAGAGGAAACCCTCTACCCTTCGATTCCAAAGGGTGAGTTTGACAAAACATTATGGAACAAACTTGTCGTATCATCGTTTGGTCCGCAGAAAAAGTACAAAAACCCGCACTTTGTCCGTAAAGCCGATTTCTAAATAAACACCCCTAAAGTTAGGGGTGTTTATTTATACGTTAACTCACCAGTCGTAAGTTAAACTTGCAATAACATTTTGTCGGTCGCCATACCAACAAAAGCCATCACATGTCGCTATGTACTTTTTATCCGCGATGTTTTTAGCTGCGACTTGTAACTTGTAATCGCCGATTCGATAACTGACCGTCGCATCCATTAAGAAATAACTTGGTACTTTTAGTCTCTCTTCATTGTCTCCGTATGACTCACCTGTATAGCGCGCGCCTAAGCCAACAGCAAAGCCATCAAGAGGTCCATCAAAGAAACGATAATGTGCCCAAGCTGATGATACGGTATTCGCCACTTGGGAAGGTGTTTTGCCAACCCATGCCTTATTGATGTCTTCTTTTATCTCTGCATCAACGTACGCAATGTTCCCGATCAATGTTAAGGATGGTGTCACATTAGCTACAGCTTCAAACTCAACGCCGTTATTTTCTATTTTTCCTATTTGCGTTAATTCACTCAAGTAGATACGAGCCAAGTTTTCTTTTGTTGCCCGATACGTTGCAATATTGAAATAACCATCAAATGAATCCGGTTGGTATTTCATACCGATTTCAAATTGATCACCGCTTTCAGGCTTCGCTGGCTTACCATTGCTGTCTTCTTGAATAATTGGATCAAAGTACTGAGAGTAACTAAAGTATGGCGTGAAGCCAGAATCAGAAATATAAGCCGTTCCCACGCTAAACGTCCACTCTCCATTATCGACTTTCGTGCGAGCACCCGTGGTAACATTATGTACTTCATTACTTGTATCGTCGTAACGTGCCCCCAATAACATCGCCCATTTATCGTTGATCAGCATATGATCTTGAAAGTAGACGCCGAGCTGCTGATTATCGATTTTCGTTCTTTGCTTATCGGTTTCGCTCAATGGTTGTAGCATATTCGGATCGAGTAACATTATGTTATCCGAATAAGTAGGATTAAATACATTAAACCTAGGATCGGGCAAAGCTCCCATTGGTGTGTTTAATAATGCATTACCATTAGCAACGATAGGGTCATTGGCAAAATCTTTACCATCGATACTGATCATTTGAAAATCTATGCCCAACATCAAGTTATGCTCAACACTTCCCCAATTTACTTGGTGCATCAAACGATTATCGATATTAAAAGCATCAGATGACCCATCTTCTGTTGAAGCACCCCGAAGTATGGTTTTGCGTTCATTTGATGGGTCCAAAGCCGGCCCCAACGCAGGCACGTCAGCCGAGTAAACGTACGAATACATTTGTCTTAGCTTAACATCCATTTCGCTGTAACGAGCTGCTTGAACAAATGAAGTGGTATCATTAAATGCATGAGAAAACTCATAGCCTAAAGACACCTGGTCACGCTCAAACGTCTCCCAGTTAGGATTGCCTATCGCTAAACTATCACTGATCTTTCCATTTTTGTTTGGCGTTAACGTTCCTTCAACTGGCAAAAATTGCAGATAAGGATCTGAGTCGTCTTTTTGATAGCTCGTTAGAAAGGTAATTTCAGACGTCTCATTAAATTTGTACGTCATCGATGGAGAGAGAAGAATGCGCTCTGCTTCTACCCCACTAATTCTCGTCCCATTTTTTCTCGCTAACCCTTGAAAGCGGAAAGCTAACTGCTCACTCACCTCAGAGTTTACGTCAAGAGAAAGTTGTTTACGGTCTTCAGAACCGTACTCCAAAGATACAAGTCCTGACCCCCCATCAAATTGAGGTCGCTTACTGACAACATTGATAACCCCACCTGGAGGGTTTTGCCCATAAAGAACAGACGCTGCACCACGTAAAACTTCAACCCTCTCTAACGCAAACGGATCTATTTGCCAACTATAGAAGCCAGAAGAATATAAACGGGTACCATCTTGATACAACCCGCTGTTCGCTTGTTTAAAACCACGAATAATAAACCAATCTTGCTTGTTATCTTCGCCGAAATAATTAGTTTGAATGCTTGGTGTGTACTGTAGTGCGTCAGAAATGCTAATAGAGGCACGATCATCCATTTGCTCTCGCGTAACAACAGACACCGCTCTTGGAGTCTCATTGATAGCAATATCAGTTTTCGTCGCTGCCCGACTCTTCGCTCCGAGATAACTAAAATCTGGACCAACTGCACTGTCTTGCTGCTGTCCAATCACAACTATATTTTCATCTTCCTGAGCCAAGACATTTGGCGTTGATACAGCTAATACAACCGCCATCGACGTTGGTGTCAGCATAAACTGCCGAGTCATATTCTCTCCTTTTTGTCGGCAGCCAAACCAACCCTTCATGACTTCAGCGACCGCTGAAAGAAAAGCGAGTTACGGCATCGCCAGTTGTTTCCGTAAAAGACAAACCAGAGGTTTTGCATAAAGCACTCGCATAGGTTACGAATGCCACTACGAGTGCTTATTTGTATAAGTACTTTCTTGGTTGAGGCTTAGCTCATTTCTATAAGCGGCGTAAACCCCACATTAAATACAAACCGCCAATGAGAGACGCCATAAGCCCTGTTGGTATTTCTTGCGGGTAAAGGACCTGTCGTCCCAACCAATCAGCCAACAACATCACCCCTGCCCCCAGTATCGCGGCGCATAACATGTGTTGTGACGCTTTGTTAAAACCAAATAAGCGAGCTAAATGCGGAGCCAACAACCCAACAAAGCTAATCGGGCCAACAACCAATGTCGCACTGACCGTGAGACAAGCAACTAAAAGAAGCAGTATTGCGCGTGAACGATCAACTCGAATTCCAAGTGCTTTAGAGGAAGCGGCACCGACAGGAAGAATATCTAGCCATCTTACGCAGAGAAAACTCAACCCTATAAAGACAAGTGCAGATAAAGACAATGGGAGTAACGTTTCAACCGAGACATAGTAGGTAGACCCAGACAACCAAGCCAATGCTTGATAACTTCTTGGGTCACCAGTGGCTAGAATAAAGCTCTGTATTGCATTCATCAGTGCGGTTATCGCAATACCAGTCAACAAAATACGCTCCGGCTGAAAGCCTGACTTACGGTTTAGCAGCACAATGACTAATACCGTCGCTAATGCACCTACGAGCCCGCCTAGAGAAAGAGTGAAAATTGACGAACCAAACCCAGTAAACATCGCGATGATCAACCCCATCGCTGTCCCTGAACTGATACCGATCACTTCAGGACTTGCCATTGGGTTTCCACTTAGGCGTTGAATCATGGTTCCAGCAATCGCTAACATTGCCCCCGCAATTGCTGCTGCAAATAATCTAGGTGCGCGCCACTCCAAAAAAATCCAATTTTGGCTAGAAAATAAGTTTGCCCACCCTTCATTTTGCACAGCAACCGTGGCAAAAAGAACAACAGAAATTAACGTGCCGATCAACGCCAATGAGATCGCTTTAGGGTTTAGCTTGTAAACATGTTGACGGTGTCGAGTTAACACTGTTTGAGTATGGCTCTGCGTCTTTTGTGATAAACGAGGTAACAGCCATAACAGTAACGGAGCGCCCAATGCAGCCGTTGCTGCTCCCGTTGGTATAAAACTCGCCATTAGCCCTGGCAGTTGCTGAATAACCAAATCGGTTAAAGTCAATAACATGGCACCAATCAGCATTGATACCCAAAGCTTATGCTGGATTTTATTGATACCTATCAATCGAGTAATCGCTGGCGCCGCTAACCCGATGAAACCGATGATTCCTACGGCAGAAACCACCCAAGAAGTGATTAACACCGCAAGCCCAAGGCAGACAAAACGCAACTTAGCTAGCGAGACACCTAAACTCTTGGCACCTTGCTCGGAGAGTTCCAACAGACTTAACGGCTTTGCAATCACAAATGCAACGACCGTAGCAAGTGCGATTCGAGGGGCAAGATACGAGAAATCTCCCCATCCACTCTGAACAAGCGAACCGGCTCCCCATATCATTAACCCATTCAGCTTTTCGGTATTCATCATCAGAATAACCGTACTTAATGATGCAAAGTACAGGTTTATCACTAACCCAGAAACGACGACAACCGTTGGAGATAACGCTCGTCGCCATGACAACAGCATCACCAACCCCATCGATATCACACCGCCGATGAGAGCAACCAAATTAGGCGCGATATCCAACATCCAAGGTGCGAATAGCGTTGCTAACATCAAAGCAAAACTTGAACCGCTCGCCACACCAAGTGTCGTGGGTGAAGCGAGAGGGTTACGCAGCACTTGCTGCATCAATACCCCAGCAACCGCTAATCCAGCACCAGATATAATCGTGGTGAAGACTCGAGGCCACCAGCTAAAGTGAAGTAAAACAGAATCGATAGATTGAAAGTTAGGCTCCCATAAACTGCTTAGAGCTAACGAAAATGAGCTTACTTGGTACAATTGGAAAGCACCAATAGAAAAGGTAAATGCCGAAAGTAACACCACAAAGCTTAAAGGCATCGTTTTCATTGTGTTAACTCCTCGACCTTACTCGCCGTAACTAACTCTGCGAAACGGAGGGCTGAAGGCATAGAACCAAAACTCCAAACGGGCGCGACTTGCATGACCTTTTCACCAGATTGTTGAACAACATATTGCCAAAATGGGTCTTGAGAGAGCTGCTCCGCTCCACCATAAGGTAATGGCTCTACGATAACGATTTGAGCTTTTATGCCAGCTAACTTGTCGATGCCAACTAGGCTGAAGCCCCAGCTATTCGTCTTTTCATTCCATGCATTACTCAGCCCAATCTTTTCGATAGCCTGGGAGTAAAGACTATTTTGACCAAAAACACGTACGTGCTTTGTATCCATAAACTGAATCATTAGAAGTGGCGGCTGGCCTTTATTTATACGCTGTTTTAATAAAGACAAACGTTTTTCATATTGTTGGATAAGCGCCTCTGCTTCCGCCTCTCTTCCCAGCTCTTCACCAAACCTCCGAGTGAAACTGGTAAGTACCGACCAATCCGTAATCCCGCTTTCATATAAGTCAATGGTGGTAACCGGGGCGATATCAACTAAGCGATGCTTCATTGAGGAGAAGTACGGGGCAATAAAAATACGATCAGGTCTGAGCTCGTAAATGCGCTCTATATTGGGTTGAGTTCTTAACCCTACATCCTTCGTTTGAGGTGGTAACGGTGGCGATTTTACCCAAGCATCGTAATCTTGCCCTTGAGCAACGCCTACGGGCACAACCCCTAAAGCCAACATCGTTTCAGTTTGTGTCCAATCAACCGACATCACCCGAGGTGATGCGTCAGCTAGTGCTTGAAAAGAACTGACCAAAAGCGCACTAAGTGAGAGAGCGAAAGAGAAATGTTTAAGTCGAGTGTTTGTACTGCTCATTATTCCAACCTTTAGCTTGGCATCGCCACCGGATAACCCGCAGGGTGGTCAGAGATCATCATCTCTATCCCATATATGTCCCTCAACTTAGGTTCAGTAAACACCTGTTCAACATTGCCTTGTGCAATCAAATCACCTTGATGTAATGCAACGATGTAGTCGCAAAATCGTGCAGCCAAGTTGATATCGTGTAATACGATAATAACGCCCAAACCCAGTTCTTGACTGAGTTTAGAGATAAGCTTCAACATATCTACTTGATGGCTGATATCTAGCGCAGACAAAGGCTCATCAAGAAGCAAATACTCGGTTTTTTGGGCTAACAGCATAGCTAGCCACACACGTTGACGCTCTCCTCCAGATAACGTGTCCACTAAGCGATCTGCGTATTTTAGTGTGCCTGTCATCGCCATTGCTTCTTCAACAATGTCGTGATCTTTCTTACTCAAACGTCCAAGTAAACCATGCCATGGATAACGACCAAAACCGACTAAATCTCGACCTAAAATACTGTCGGTCACCGGAAGATGCTGAGGCAAGTAGGCAATATGTTGGGCGAATTTTTTCGCTGAGAGATCGTTAATGCTCGTTCCATGCAGAACCACGTCACCAGCTGTGTATTGCTGTTGCTGTGCCAGCAACTTTAACAATGTGGATTTTCCTGAACCATTGTGTCCAACAAGGGCGTATGTTTTTCCGGGTTCAAATGTCACATCAAACGCTTTTAGCAATGACTTGCCTTCAATCTCAAACTGGAGTGCTTTAGCTTCCAACATCCCTACTTCACCTAATAGCCATTTACGAATAACAGTTATTCAAAGCTCTCATTCGTTGATCACGTTTGCCGTTCTTATTCAACAGAACGATTAATAAGGGAGGTTTTATATAACAACAAAGATACAAATGCAAACCGTTGTCATTATCATTACATAAACAAGATCATTGAGAGAATTGCTAAGTGTTAGTGATAATTTGCTCTGCTGAACTTCATTAGTAAATTATAGGCAGGTCAACGAGAGCAGCGGTCTCCCACTGCTCTCGCATAAATTTGAACGAATACTGCAGCGTATGAAGAAATGAAAAATGCCGCAGTGAATACATTAATGACGAGCGTCAGCGCCAAACTCTACTTCTTTATAGATATCGGCCAGCGACTTTTTACCTTGTTTGTCTTTGGCTGAACGCTTTTTCTTAGTTTGATAATGGTATTCTTGCTCCTGAAGTGCTTGTTCGTGCTCTTTTGCTGACTCAACAAACTCAGGATTTGCAAGTGCTTGTTGGCGTAAGCGGTTTACTCTTTCAAGGGTTTCCCACAACATACTTCACCTCCAAACTTATTACTGTATATAAAAACAGTATTGTTTAAATATTCCTCCTCGTCAACATTTCAACTTTGTTACTGCTCTTCACATTAACCCCAAGCCTGTATAGTGCTCGGGATATTTGTGGATGATTTGCTTTATATAACCTTGATGCTCTCGCAGAGCATCAACACATTCTCGAGATAACCACCCCTGATACACCCATTTTTCAAGTTCTAACAATGCGTATGGGATGGACCACGCTTGTCTATACGGATGGTGCGTTGTCATAAAATCAAAGGCATTCGCGGCAGCCGTAATTTGGGCGACTATTGGTATATCATCATTGGTTAAACCATAAGGATAACCAGTGCCATTTAAATTTTCGTACTGATAAATAATCATCTGCAAAAACAAAGTCACACTCGGGTGAACCGGATTTCCGATACGGGCAACTATGTCATCCGCTGAATCGATACAACGCTCAATATGTTGAATCAATATCGCCTCTTGTTCTTGAGAGTAATTTGTTCGGCGGCTAGCAATTTCAACTGGCAGCTGACTATCACCGAGCGCATGGAACTGAGCAAAAATACCAATATCTTCGACCATTTCGTCATTCAGGTGATAACGATCCGCTAACTGCGTTGCGATAATTTGACTGTAGTACTTCATGCGTTTGGTATGCGCGTAATACTCAGGTGAATAGCCTGGCATCATACATTGCATTCGGTTCGCTAGCGTTTCTATCGCATTGACTACTTGAGTTTCTGATTCAACCGCAAATCGAATCATTTCGAAATAAGGTTTAAGACCATTCAGCGCTTCTAAACTAAACGCATCACGTTGGGTGGAGTTCAAAAATACAAAACCAGTAAAAGCTTTATTGTCATAACAAGGAATAGCAGCCGACGACTGATATCCGTGTTTGAGTAAAATTTGAACCCGAGGACAGTGATTAATATCATGAAGGTCTTCGACGATACGAGGAACCGCGTTTTTAGAGGCAATATTGAGGTGGTGGAGTTTACGGAATGCTGATTCGTGATGGGCTAAACACCAAGTGTCGAACTCACTTTCTGCAAATGATTTGAGCACATCTTGGTCTGGGTGATATTTTGCAAATGACACCCTATCAATACATGGCAAGTGCGCCTGCATCCTGCCTTTTAGCGTTTGCAGTTGCTCGTTAAGCGGTTTTGCAAACGGGTAAAAACTCCGGTGCGCCATGCTTCACCTCCACACCAAAGCAGAGAAACAAGAAAAGCTCATTGTGTTGCAAATTCAATGGTATTTTGAGCGGTTTTCTCCACTTAAATTATCGATATACCACAACTTAAGTGTACGAAATAAAAGCACATTTCTACCAATTTTTTCACCGGATATCTTACGGTAATTTGATCCAGATTAAAAAAGCCAACGAGCGAAACTCGTTGGCCTAACAATACTGATTGATTACGATGGATTCAGTAACTAGAAGTTATTCAAAGAACGTTCTAAACAACTAGCCTAGAGCAGGAAGCACACCCAGCGTAATTAACACCTGAGCGAATACGATGCCAGTGCCAGCGATGCCCGTTATCACTAACGCACCTTGACCACCTGCGACGCGGTACTCCCCAGTAAAATCATCCGATTTACGAACCTTGATCACCATAACCAAAGGCAAAAAGATGGCTAAAATCGCTAAGGCAATCGCTGCATAGCCCAAAGCCATAATAAAGCCTTGAGGATAGAAAAGTGCGAAGCCTAGCGGTGGAGTAAACGTCACTAGTGCCGCAATCAAACGATTAGGCTTATCGTTACTTCCTTTGATGGTATCACCCAAAAATTCGAATAGACCCAAACTCACGCCAAGGAACGATGTCAACAATGCCAAGTCAGCAAACACACCAACAATGCTACCCAAATTTGATTGGTGTACTGTCTGAGATAGTTGACCAATCAGTGCGCTCAACCCTCCGTTCTCAACAAGCGTACTTTGGCTAACCACACCCAACGTCACGATTTGCCAAAAGATATAAATAACGAGTGGAATCGTCGAACCAATAATAACGGCTTTGCGTAAAGAAGAAGTGTCACCGTCTAAGTAACTCACAATTGCAGGTATACTTCCGTGGAAACCAAACGAAGTAAAGATCACCGGAATCGCCGCTACAACAAGGCCTTGTTCGATTGGCATACTTAACAAGTAAGATTCCGTAACGTTTGGAGCAAGAAAAGAAAGCACCGCAACCATTGCAATGAGCTTCATCGCGAACAGAACTCGGTTTACTTTATCGACCGTACCGGTACCCACTGTCACAACTAAAGTCACAATCAAGGTAAAGATTATCGTTGATGTAGGCCCTGAAATATCGAGGTCAAACCATTGTGCAAGGCGGTCTCCGAACTGAGCACCACCGCCAGCGATATACGCTGCACATAATGAGTAGAAAAGAAACAACATCGCAAAACTTGCCACCCACTTGCCTTTTTGACCTAGGATCTGTTTCGCCAAAGTATGAAGTGTAGCACTACTCTCCGCATGTTGATGAAGCTCAAGCATAAGCAAGGCAGTGAAAGCCATCAGAGCCCATAAACCTAGCATGATGATAATAGAAGTTGAAAAACCAATGCCGGCAGAGGCAAGTGGAAGCGCTAGCATACCAGCGCCTATTGTAGTGCCCGCAATAATTAGCGTACTACCGAATACTTTAGAACGACTCATTGTATATTAATCTTTACACTTTATTAGAAATTATCAGTATTAGATCGGGCAACGGCGGACCGAAACCAACACCATATTTGTATTGCCGTCGATATTGTAGGATCTTTAGCAGAAGATCAAGCAAAGTGTAAGGATAAAAAACCACACATGTAAACTATAACTTACACTTTACTGATATTTAACAATAACTGTGTGCATTCTTCCCTGTTCATGAACTTGGGAACAGGGTAATTCCAGTGCGCCTCTTTCAGAATTAAATCAACAAGCGCATCAGCATCTTCACGTTGAATGAGCGCACTGGTTTGCTCAATATCAATAGTTGAAAACAAGGACTCCAGATTCGCCAAAAAATGCTGAGCACTTGCGTTACCTAACTGCCCCTCGGCCGTCAACTCATCGAGCTTTCTTAGTTGAGGCTCAATCTCTGATAATGAAAAGCGCAGCACAGGCAACAAGGCTAATCCGTTTGCCATACCATGAGGTATTCCATATCTCGCACCGAATGTGTGAGCAAAGGCATGAACATAACCCAAACTCGCTTTGGTAAATGCTAAACCCGCGTAATAGGATGCCATAGCCATTTTATGACGAGCTTCGACATCATCCCCTTGCATCACAGCCCTAGGAAGATATTTAAAAATGAGTTTAATAGCGGCAACCGAATAAGCCATCGTTTCTTGAGTAGCGTTTTTCGATACATAGGCCTCAATAGCGTGGGTTAATGCATCAACGCCAGTATCAGCCGTGATCTTAGGAGGTAAACCAATCATTAAATTCGCATCTAAAGCTGCCATTAGTGGCACCAACTTTGGATCCATTAAAGGGGTTTTAATGTGTGAGGAGGGATCTGACACGACCGCAGCGATAGTAACTTCACTTCCGGTTCCAGCCGTTGTTGGAATAGCAAAAAGCGGCGCTGGCATTCGCCATACCTTCAATAGTCCAGCTAATTTTTTTATTGGCCGTTTATTGGTAACTTTCGCAGCGATGACTTTTGCACAATCCATTGCAGAGCCGCCACCCAAAGCTAATATGCCCTCACAATGAAAACGATGATAAGCCTCTAGACCGCTCTCAACCTGATCATAGGTAGGATCGGGCTTAACTTGCGAGAAAACATCTAACTGTAAATCGAGTTGTGCTGCTGCCTCAAGCACCTTATCTACAATACCGACTTGGACTAACCCTTCGTCGGTAACTAACAAAACGCGTTTAAATCCCAGCTCGGTCATCGATTCTAATAGCTCATTCATCGAACCAGGGCCGGAAAACAAGGTTGGTCTCGGCATAGGAAGGATATGGGCTGCAATTTTTAACCCAGCGGTGTAACTCCGGTATAAACGATGCTTCAACATACGAAATCCTTTTCATTTAGAGCTATCATTCTAGCTACTTTTACTACCTATGCTTACTTTGCAATCACACATTTTCAATAAACTTATCTCACTAAAAGGGCTAGCATCGCTGGGAAACCGTACCATTTTATTATCTTTCCTCAACGACATGAGCTACAGAGAAAATGTTTTCAACGACGCTCTATTGTCATGTAGTTAACAAGCTTCTTTCCCTATTACTCTGTTAGTTACAGAGCGAGCCTCGAAGAAGTCTTCTTATTTTTTGCCTTCAAAAGCAACAATATGAATTCTGTTAATCACACATCAATACCGTGTGTCTCTGGTTGAGCCCGAGCACGATTTACAAAAATAAAAATAAGAATGCGTTACATCATGATTTATTGTCGTTTTCAAATAAGTCAACAAGAGCAACAATAATCTTTCAAAACTTATACTTAGTTCAAATATCTGACTCTTAACCATGAGCTTCAGGTGATATTATTATGCAACTAGGATTATTATCCCGCCCATAATCAAAACTATGTCTAAACGCCCACCTTTTGGGGGTCTATTCGCTGTCGTACCCAATTTTTCCTATCACCTTCTGATTTGGGTTTAGCGTGGGCTAATTAGCAATGTCGGTATAAACCATGAATCATTCTTGCCATTCCCATACGGACATGGGCTTTGAAGTCGATCTGAAACAAGCACTTATCTGGGTTGCTCGAGCACTCGACTATGTCGGTGTTGATGATACGCACCATAGCCATCGTGTCGCTTACATCGCTTACCAATGTGCTCGGGTCATGAACTGGGAACCAGAAAAAGCGGAGTTTTGCTACTTCGCAGGGATGATCCACGATTGTGGGGTCTCCGAAACACAAGAACATAAAATGTTACTTGAGGAGTTGGTGCCACAAGATGTAAAAACACATTGCTTAAGAGGATACCGAAGCCTCAAGCAGTGTCGTTTGTTACGTCAGTTTGCTACACCTGTTCTTTACCACCATACACATTGGAGTGAACTAAAATATCTTGATTTACCGCCTTTTGAAAAAGAGGTCGCTGCCCTACTCTATTTAGCCGATCGTCTCGATTTTATGCGTTCCAAATACGTCATGAACTGCCACTGTGACATTGTCACACTTCATGAAGAACTAATTGCAGAATGCATCATGGCAAACGCTGGAACTTTGTTTAATCCAGACATGGCTAAGGCAATGGTTAAGCTCGTTATGACCGACGCATTTTGGTTCGCGATGGAGTCTGAAAATATAGAAACCATCGGATTAAACTTTAAAAGCATTGATTGGCTTCAAAAACAGCTCACCATCCAAGATATGAATAGTTTGGGCATGTTTATCGCTCGAATTGTTGACGCAAAAAGCCCATTTACTTATCAACATTCGCAAAAAGTGGCGGAGTTATCTCGGTATCTAGCCATCAAGCTTGGGTTCTGTGAGCACGACCAAGAGATGTTATTTATTGCTGGGTTGGTGCATGATATCGGAAAGTTAAAAACACCAGATGAGATTCTTCATAAAGAAGGCTCTCTTAATAAACAAGAGTATACGCGTATTAAACGCCATACAATTGATACTCAGCTCGCATTACACAAAGTGTTTCCCAACGCTAAAATAGCGGAGTGGGCCTCTAATCATCACGAGCGTTTGGACGGTTCTGGCTATCCTTATCATAAAACAGGAGACGAACTCGATGTACCATCGCGTATTGTCGCGGTTGCCGATGTTTTTCAAGCTCTGTCTCAGGACCGTCCCTACCGCGGACGAATGGCTCAAGCACAAATCGCCGCGATTATGGGGGAGCAAGTCGCTAAACAAGAACTTTGTTCTGACGTCTATGCAGTGCTAGAGCGAAACATGACCGAGTGTTACGAGCTATCAACTAATGTTTAATCGATAAAGGGCGTATCTACGCCCTTTGCTGATTTTATGCTGGTTGCAAACCAATCATTTTGCAATATCAAGTACATTGTCTCGCACACCATTGATTCTGAACCAACCTGCAATACTGAAACGCTCAGCATTGGTCGGTAAAACCTCATGCGGGAATTGCTCAGATAAGAATAAAAGTAAGCGTCCTGATTGAGGAGGGATGGTTGCTATCTTATTATCATTTAGATCGTAAACCACCAATTCACCTGCATCCTTTTCCGTCCAAGATTCGTTCATGTAAAAAACGGTTGTCAATCGACGGTTTTCATTGCCCTTAAAACAATCTAGATGCTTTTGGTAGAAATCCCCTTCCTCGTACTTGGCAAAGTGAGCTTCATACTCAAAAAGTCCCAGAAACAAGTGACGGTTCACTTCTTGGCGTATTTCTTCCATCTTATCTAAGTAAGAAGTAACCGCGTGCCCCATATTGGGCGATAACCATTGAATTTTGTCACTTCGAATTGACTCAATACGTGTCACATCGTCATTACGACCAATACGCGCTTTTTTCCAGTTACTTGGAATGCAGTCTCGTAATTGAGCCACTTCTTGTTCAGAAAGAAAATCATCCCAGATGTAGTAGCCATGGGTTGCTAACGCATCGATCATTTTATCCATTATTGTCGTTCACTCATATTAGTTGGGCGGTCTATATAAAAAATCTTCAACCCCACAACAAATGCGATTTTTTGTCGAAACGACAACAAAATAAAAAGAGAGTAAAAATAGGTGATGACGAATATAAAAATGCCGCTCATATGAGCGGCAATATCTTTTATTATTGACGAGCTTCTAATCTGGTTGGATGAACTCGCAACGGACTAAGACGTTTAATAGTCGGGCGTTGTTTGTTTTTTAACTGGATATGACAAAGTTCCAGAATTAAGCCGAATGCCATCGCAAAGTACACATAACCTTTGTTGATATGAATTTCGAAGCCTTCTGCCATCAATAAACCACCTAACAAAACGAGGAATAACAAAGCAAGTGTCTTAAAACCAGGGTAACACGACACCAGGTTATTGATTTTTTCGGCTGTCATGACCATCACGATAGCAGACGAAACAATCGCTGCGACCATAAGTGGGACATCACTTGTCAAACCAACGGCGGTTATCACCGAGTCCATCGAGAATACAGCATCCACGGCAACAATCTGCAACAGAACTACCGCTAAACCAGTACGGGCGTGAGTTGAGTGAGCCGACTCGTTGTGATTTAACCAACTCCACAACTCTTTCAGGCTTTTAGCCAAGAGGAATGCACCACCCGCAATCATGATAACGTCTCTTCCGGTAAACGCATGGTTCGCCAAAGAAAATAGCGGTTGAGTCAGTTGCATGATCCAAGAAATTGAAAACACTAAACCAATACGAGCAATAACAGCAAGACCAATACCAAGGTTTCTTGCCAGCTTACGTTGGTGCAGCGGCAGTCTTTCACATAAGACAGAGATAAAAACGACGTTATCAACGCCTAAGACAACTTCAAGCGCAAACAAAGTGGCGAAAATAGCCCAAGCTTCTGGTTGCATAAAAAGTTCTAGCATGAGCATGTCTCCAATAATAAGAAGACATATGGTGAAGGGTTTTGTCGACTAAAGGGGTCGTCCATTAATTATTTATACCTTTGTTACTGAGGGATCATGAGTAAATCACCAAACAATCAACAAAACAATATCTATTTTAATTAACAAGGAACAAGTTTAATTCGTGTACAAATCAATCAACTCCTCCAAATTGATTAAAATTACATAGAAGCTTTAGAATTGAATAAATGAAAGCATTAAAGTCCAACAAAACTAAGATAAATTTCTAGACTTATAAGCACCATCAACCCTTATGCAACCCATTAAATGCATTGAGCTCAAAGAGAAACAGGCGTGTTTCCGAGATAAACAATAGTAAAAATTTGTTTCATGCTGATATACTGCCAAAAATCATAAGAAACCATGCTATTTATGGACTACATTGCTCTTTCGCGTATAAGCCTTAAACATCTAACTGTTTTACATATGTTGTTAACCACTCACAGCGTCACACTTGCGGCAGAACGCTTGTGTGTAACACCATCGAGCGTCAGTAAAACGCTCGGACAGTTGCGCGAAACGCTAAAGGATGACCTTTTTTATCGTGATGGCACTCGCTTAGTGCCGACAGCATTTGCGCTGCATATAGGCCCATCAATCCATGGCATACTCTCCAGTATGAATGGGTTATTACATCAAGGCTCTTTTAATCCGGCTTACTATCAAGGTAGTTTTTCATTAGCAATGCGTGAAAGTTCGTTTGAGCTCTTTGCGCCAGTTCTACAGCATCTGTCCCAACAACTGAGCAATCACGCGCACTTGAATGTCCATGCGAAAGAGGAAATGAGCTTCGATGCATTAGCAAGAGGTCAAGTGGATTTTTTGTTGCTTCCTCACGATCTCAGCCAACCACCCACACAAAATAAAGACTTGGTCTGGAAAACCATTTTGAAAGACGAAATGGTTTGCTTAATGAGAGCATCGAACCCACTCGCTGAGCAACCCCTATCTGTTGAAAGTTACCTTTGTGCAAGACACATCGGTATTCATGATAAAGATCTGTCACAACCTTATTTTGAGCAAAATCTCACCCAAAGGCATTCAAAGCGAAACTTGGCCATGCGTGTAGCCGACTTTGGTTCAGCTGCGGTGATGTGTCAGCACTCGGATTACTTGTTCACATGCTCCAAGCTTTGGGCAAGAGCGGCAATGCAAGCAAAAGGTTTGGTTGAACAAGCTCTTCCATTCGATTACGGACAGGTAGCCTACAGCCTCGTTTGGAACAAAGCGAGCTTAAACGATCCCGCTTTAAAATGGTTACAGCAACAATTACTCGACGCCTGCGCCATGTTAGATGCCTGTGATGCGTAAGTATAGATAAACAACGGTACTACGTGAGTACTGTCGGCACTGTGATAGGGTTACTCACGTAGCATCGAAGCTCTGATTTTAAGCGTTCGATATCATGATGAGAGCACATATCCCAAGTTAACGCCTCCCCCACTACTCCGTGATGCTGAAAGGCATTTAAACGGATAAGCACCGATTCAGGAAGAGTACTCAAGTAACGTCCAATTGCTACGATTTCTATATCTAAATCACTTTTTTGGGGAATATGCAGTAAGCGGACCTCGTACAATTTTTCGTGCTCAACAAGGTACTGAAGGGTTTTAAATACACGATGATTATCACGCCCAGTTAGCCACTGATGCGTCTCCGTCTGCCACGCTTTCAAATCGATCATTGCGCCATCCAGAAAAGGTAGAATACGCTGCCAACCAGCAACCGCTAAAGAACCGTTACTGTCGATGAAACAAGAGAGGTGCCGTAATTCAGGATCTTGTTTTATCCCTTTAAACAGCTCAATAATGAAAGGAAGTTGTAAGGTAGATTCCCCACCGGATACAGTAACACCACTGATGAAAAAGCGATGTTTGCGTATCAAATCGAGCATTGTTACTACAGAGTAGTCAGTAATTTTTGGATTAGATTGGTTCTGACATATCTCTATACAATGATCGCAGTGGGTGCACTCCTCTTTAAGCCAAACAACGTTGTTGTTTTCGTCGAACTTCAATGCGCCTGCTGAACATTCACTCACACACTCACCACAATGATTACAATGGTTTATCGTGTGAGGATTGTGGCAGTTCAAACACTGATAGTTACAACCCTGTAGAAAGATGACTAGACGATTTCCTGGCCCATCAACACAAGAGAAAGGAAGGATACGAGTGACTTTTGCCAAAAGGCTTCCACTTCGTCTAGACATCTTGTTCTTTCCTAAACCGAACTTATGCCTGCGTGTAAGTCGGTGTTACTTCATGACTCACCACACGTGGCGAGCGTTCTAAAATTTTGGTATTTTTTGCTGCTTCTGCACCTAGAAACGTCGTGTTGGTTCTCGAACCTTCTTTATCATGTTTCGCGACATCTGAAAGTTTGATCATGTAGCCTGTCACGCGAATTAAGTCATTTGAAGTGACATTCGCGGTAAACTCACGATAACCAGCATTTAGTGCCCCTTTACATAAATTGAACATCGCTTCTGGGTTAGATTTCACCGTTTCATCAATCGTCAAAATATCGCTGATACCCGCACGATAATACTGATGATGCTTCGCCGTTGCTTGTACATAAGTGACAGGGTCTGGCTCTGCACCATAAGGCAGACGTACACCTGGCGTAACATCATGATCTAAGCTAATGCCGCCTTGTGCATGTAAGAGCGCTTTGCCATCTAAACCATATTTCACCGGGGTTGAGTCCACCAGTTTAGCCAGTGTTGCTGAAACATCATGAGCAAAAGTATTTGCTCGATCATTTTTTCCGTATCGCCCTATTTGCCCTTCTTTTTCAAATAGAAGGTTTACCGCTTCGGCCATGCCGTAAACGCCATACATTGGCGCGAAATAGGACTCTTTTATCAACCCTTCTTGCGTCAAAAAGCCTTGAAAGAAGTTCGATTTTTCATGCAAGTGCGTGCTTCTTGCGTTTATGAGCTCGACCATTAATCGATGGTAAGAAGGCAACGCACTGTTTAAGAAGTCGTTACAGTCTGATGCTCGTTTTGCAACTTCTTTTAAATTCATTCGCACCAATGTGTTCGAGCCACCTGCTAATGGAAGCGAGTTGTAGCAACTTACAATACCAAAGCGTGAGCCGTTGTAGGCTTTCGCGTGCATTGGGTAATTGGCGATATGCGGTTTACTGCATTCACAAATGTTCTGTGTCGCTTGACGAAGTAAATCATCAGGTGTAATTGTCTCGTCGTACATAAAGGTGAGATTCGGTGCGATCTGCTTGAGCTCCGCATCTACTTTTAAAACAGTGCGACAAATAATGTTGTCTGTCGGTCCGACATTCACATGCATAAACGCATCTGGCAATGTGCGATCCAGCATGATCCAAAAATGTTTTAACTTTTTGTAAATCTGGCTCTCTGTTAGGTCGCCTATGTAAGGCAACAAGACATCATCTAACTGGCCTAAGTAAACCGGAATGTTCGTTACCGAAGGAACATGATGGTAAATGATAGTCAGCATGTTCAACGCATCATCGAAATCATCAGCCGGAGACAACTCTAAATAGTCTGAGCCTTGCGATAGAAATTTAGCGTAATCAGGCAACACATAGCGAGGTTTAAACGGTGCATGACCTTCAAACATATCGCAGATGATGGCTTCATCCATTGCTTGTCTCAGTGATGGAGATACGGTCATGTAAGGAATGCACGCTTCCGCCTCTAAAGCTAAAAAACTCGACTTCTGTTTTGGAGAAAGACGGACGTCGGTCGCGATATCTAGAAAACGTTGTTGTAGTTTAGAAAGGCTTGTCATCTAAGATATTCCTACAAAGTAACCACAAGCCCACAAGACAAAATACGAGCTCTACCCCTAAAGAGTAACGTGATTTTACTCCTGCTTGGCTGTTGCCACTAATGAAAATAAACAAAACGTCTATTTCCATTCTGGAAATAAGACAAAGCTAAATTAGCGCATTCCAACTTACTATATGGGAAAACCTAACTGCGTACCGAAGTCTGTCTTATTTATCGGTTTGCCGTCGACAACATCACGCCTGCACCAATAAATACTCCACCAGTCAAACGATTGAACAACTTCGCTCTTCCAGCGACAAACAACCAATCGGAGGCTTTTACCCCTAACAATGCATAAAATGTTAGCCAGCTAAGCTCAAAAACCACAAATGTAGACGCGAAAATCGCGTATTGAGACAGTAGCGGTGCGGAAGGTTCTATGAATTGAGGAAACAAAGCGGTGAAAAAGACTATCGCTTTGGGATTACTAGCGCCAACAATGAAACCACTAGTGAACGCGCTAAACGCTGTCGCGGAACTTTGAGTCGTTGCCGTTTTATTAAAATCTGTCTGAGATGAGCGCAACGCTTGAATACCTAACCAGATTAAATAAGCGGCGCCACACCATTTGATAATATTAAAAACTAACTCAGATGAAGCAATGACAACTCCCAGCCCGGTAAATGAGAGCGTAAGGATGATCGTAATCGCAGACAAACTGCCAAGCGCAGTCATGAAAGCAATACGAAACCCACTACTCACTCCTTTACTCAAACACAACAGTGAGCTTGGTCCTGGTGAAGCTGTGAGCACGAGAATGGCAAGAGTGTAAAAAATCCATGTATCTATTTGCATTGGCATCCCTTCCAGCAAAATGAGGTTTATAGCCCATTGTGTAGAACTATTTTATCGCCCGGTTTCTATCCATGAAGCCGAGGTCTTAATAACCATCTTGCATCTAAATAACTTAGAAAAAATTAATAGATAGTTATGCAAATAAAATACGATCTACATGCAAGGATGTAAAGCCTGTTGTATAAGCTTATCTATTTCTCTTAATCATAAAAAGGCTTAGGATCGATCTCTAACGATGAAGGCGCGATCGCTCTTTCAATTTTGTACGCACTCGTTTTTAAATCCACCATCGTGACATCAATGTATCGTTTATACTTGCGGGAGTAGAAACATTTCACTTCTGGCTTTAATGCTTGAGATTCATTTGAAGACCAAACAATACCAACACGCCCATCGTTCAACTCGACAATAGAGCCTACGGGGTACATCCCAATGCAATTAATGAATTTGTAAACTAAGTCTGCGTCTAAATGAAATGGCGTTAGACTCAACAAGATTTTAAACGCTTCGGCAGAACTCATGCCTTTTTTGTAACAGCGATCAGCCGTTAGCGCATCGTAGATATCTACAATACAGCTCATACGGCCGTGAATTGGAATCTCCTCCCCCTTCAAGCCTCTAGGATAACCATTGCCATCTAACTTCTCGTGGTGCATCAAACAAACATCACGGCTTACGTCACTAAGTCCTTTTACGTGAAGGATTATCTCACCTGCGAACACTTGATGTAGCTTCATATGTTCAAATTCTTCAGGCGTTAGCTTCGCTGGCTTGTGCAAGATCTTATCATCGACTTTAATTTTACCTACATCATGAATAATGCCACCTACAGCAAGCTGTTTTAGCGTTGGCTTATCCAAGCCCAAGTACTTACCGAATGACACTAAAAGACAAGCGACATTGACGGAGTGTTCCAATAAGTAAGAGTCTTTTTTTCGGAGTGCAGAGACACACTGCAACGCATCTGAGTCAATCAAAACACTTTCAATGACATCGTCAGCCCAAGCTTCTACTTCATCAACTTCAATGATTTTTCCTTCAAAAGTTTGATTCAATAGTTTCTGCGCCAAATCTTTTGCTTCGGCGATCAGCTTTTTGGCTCGCTTGTGTTGGATGTCTCTCGAACGATAAGTTCGTTGACCCCTCTTAAAATCTGAGTGTTTCTGCTCTCTCGTCTCTTTAGTGGCATCAGTTGATTCATCTACAGGCTTGAAGACACACTGCTGCGAAGATAATGTTTGATCTACCCAAACATACTTTACGCCACTTGTAGCAAGCTTCTTAATGCCTTCAGGGCTAGATATCCGCCCTGCATTGGCTAAATTGACGCGCTTGTTGTGCTCTATCGCGGTAACAAACATACCAACGCCGATATCAGCGAGCGCAATTTTGATTGAATTTTTCGGATCGTACTGCATATAAAGAAGGCTTACTCGATATTAACGTCCGCATTATAAGAGATTTGATTACTTGGCGTGATAATAAATTTGAATTGATTACAATTAATGAGCATCCTGTCAATTAATAATCGGTCGCGTTCATTAAGTCCTTTTTGTTATTATGGTTTTATCCAAGATAACATATATACAAATGACGTTAGAAAACAACACATTGATACCGACACAACTGAAAATAACTTTAGGATAATTATTCATAAATATTTATAGATTGCGGACGGCATCAATAACTGTATTTTATAAATGATTTTTACTGTTGACTATTTTTTATAAATGTCGATGATTAGCCGCCTAATCTTAGTATGTTATTAACCTAGTAGCGCATAAAATGATAGCCAAACAATTTGAACTGACACTTTTGTGATTGTAATGTACGCCAGCAGATCAACTCTATGTTATCAACCCCAACACTCATCTCTGATGCTAAAAGGCTCGAGGAGGAAATATCTTGACCACCATATTTGACCAACAAGTCTCAGATAGTGACCGAGAGTTCCTAAAAATCGTCGAAGAACGATTCATTCATATCTTCGATGTATTTAACGAAGGCCTCTTTTACATGGATGAGTTTGGCACCATGGTATTTTATAACAAGGGCTTTTATGAGCAGCTTGGTATCAACGCTGGTCGAATCAGCTTAGAGCAATGGTTAGACCTTGTTCACCCTCTCGATCGAGAAAGACTCTCCACTCGGGTCGATGCTCACATCATTACCAACAACACGAGGGTCACAACGACCTACCGCGTGCGTAAACCCAATGGACAGTACGTCTGGATTGAAGGCGTAGCCATGACCAAAGAAACAGAACATGGTCATTATATGGTTGGTAGCCACCGTGATATTTCTGAACGCAAGCTGATGGAAAGCTACATTCATCAAGTCGCATTTCATGACAATGCGTCAGGTATGGCTAATCGCGCCCATCTCTTGCTGGATATTGAAGATAGTGTGCGAGCCACCGATTCTTGTGCATCTATCTGTTACATTCAGATAGAAGAGATTAAATCTTACTTAAATCAATATGGCAGCGAGTTGGTCGATGGGTTAGTGGAAAAATTGCTACAAACTCTCAGTCACCTACCTTCTCCAAATAGTTCTGTATATCGCGTACATGATGATGACTTTGCGATTTTGATTCACGATGAATGCTCGGTAGAAACGCTGCAAAGTTATGCCGAAAGTTTAAAGGAAACCTACCACGAGGCAGTGATTGAAGAGGGCCAATACTTAGGAAGTAACATTAGTATTGGTTTGTATCCTTGCATAGATCCAAGTCACTCAGCAGAGGAAATATTGCGTAAAGCAGCACGAACTTGTCAGTACGCAAGCGAGCAGAATAAAGACCGTGTTGCGGTTTACAGTGAGAAAACTCAGCATGCCGTAGACCGTTATTTCTTTATTGAACAAGGTCTAAAAAGTGCACTAGAAAAACAGACATTAAGCGTTAAGTTTCAGCCAATTATTGACGCCAAAAGCTCAAAAGTAGTGAGCTTCGAATCTCTGGTTCGCTGGCGTAGCAAAGAGTTTGGCGAAATTTATCCAGACGAATTCATCCCCGTGGCAGAGAACAAAGGTTTGATTGTCGAACTCGGATATCAAGTCTTTGCCAAAGCGTGTGAATTTATCAAAAACTACCGTGAGCGTTACCAAAACCAAGTTCGTGTCAACGTGAATGTTTCTGTACTTCAGTTAATGAACAGTGAATTCCCTGCGCGAATTAAAGCCATGGCGGATGAGGTTGGTGTCGATCCTGAGTCTATTGTGTTGGAACTAACAGAAACGTTTATTTTGGATAATAATCAGACAGCCATTGCCCCTCTGAATACCCTCAGGGAACTAGGATTTGCACTCTCTCTGGATGACTTTGGATCGGGTTACAGTTCATTAAATAGCTTCTTCGACCTCCCGATGACACAAATCAAAATTGATAGGTCGATGGCGTGGAAAACACTAACCAACCGCTCTTCACAAGAATATCTGAAGTTTCTTATCACTATGTGCCAGGAAAATAATATTGAAGTAGTGATTGAGGGAATTGAAGACGCCAAAATGTGTGAATTTTTTACCGAAATGGGCGTCGATTATCTGCAAGGTTATTGGTTCTCTAAGCCACTTTCTGTTGCCAGTGCAAGCCGCTATTCGTTGAGTTAAGCATACTAGAGCAATATTCCCGCACGGCCACGTTAAACATGCTGAACTATTCACTATAGATTTCAGACACTAACTGGCCGTGACGAAAACAAGCTTAATGTCCCCCGATTAACGTAGACGTTCAAACACCACACTCTGATCTAAATGCTCGTGATACTGAGTATAATCTAAGCCCACATCAAAGATATATTGGGTCACCAAGTTTCTAACACACTCTATTAATTGGCTTGCTTGCCATGGTTTTTCAAAGTAGCGGTCAATGCCTGCTGAGTTGATCGCATTAATCGTATCGGTGTGCGTCGCTTGCCCGGTAAGAAGCACTTTCCTCGTAAAGCCAAAACGACCGTCTTTTGATACATCGGTCAGCAGTTCTACTCCCGTTTTACCTGGCATCACATGATCGGAAATAATCAATGCGATCATCTCGCCTTCTGCATCAAATTCATCCATCAGTTCTAGAGCCTCACCTGCTGATTCGCAGTCTTCGACATTCAACCATTGATTTAACGGCTCTAAATCTTGTAGAACCGCGCTTAGTACCTCTCGTTGGTCATCAACGCAAATTACATTAAGCTTCTCCATGTTCACCCTCTACTGGTAACTTGATTCTAAAAATCGTTTTTTCACTGTCGCTCTTTACCACAATAGAGCCGTTATATCCGGCGATAATGCGCTTCACAATCGACAGACCTAACCCTAAACCAAACGACAATCCCCCCTTTTTAGTGGTGAAGTTTGGCCGGAAAATTTTTCTACGTGTCGCTTCATCAATTTCTGGTCCATTGTTAGCAATCGTGACCAAAATTTTACCCTTACTCTCCCGAGTATGTATTTCGATACCGGGTTTCTCCGTTTCACCAAGTGCATCGCACGCATTCTTTAATATATTTACCCAAACTTGGACGAGTTCGGTTTGAGAACCAATAAAAGCAGGTAAATCCGCAGGGCTAAAACGAACACTCACTCGTCTTAAGTCACTTTGCAATAGAGCCAAGGCGCGATTGATTGAATCATTGATGTTAATCGCTTCATCCAAGTCGATATCCGTGCGCCCCAATTGTTTTACGGATCGCACAATGCCAACGGTATGTTTAGAGGCGATGCGTAAGTCATGGAGATCTCGTCCCATTTGCCAGAAACGTATCGCTTCTTCTGGTCTTTTTAGCCAATGTTCTGAAAGGAAGTTGTTTGGAACGGCACGTGCAAGATCACGAGCAACCTCCTTGGTTAAACCGTAGTATTTTTCGAAGTGGCGCCCCCGCTTTCTCGCTTCGCTAGAAGAGACTTTCTGCCCTTGCATTAAACCAAAATCAAAAAATTGACTCGCTTCCGGATGAACTTCTTCAAGCAGTTCCATGATAACTGTCTCTAGCCGTTCTGATTTACTGCTTACAACGCCTATCGCATTGTTTAACTCATGAGCAATACCCGCTGCAAGCTGCCCCAACGTTGTCATTTGCTCTGCGGTATGAAGCTTTTGTAGCGCTTTTTCTTTAGCTAATGCCTCTTGCATTGCACGCCGTTGACGACGAGATAATTCGTTAACCATCACAGGCATAAATTGTGTCGTCAATGGTCCGTATGTCGCCTCTTCCACGGCGGGCGTATCACGCTGTATCCAAGCCAATTCAACATCGGTTTGAGCAATCACTGTCGAAGAGGCAGTCCACGTACCAGAAAAGAAACTATGTACGCCAATAAACGCACCTTGAGACGCAGAAAATACCTGAATCGGTTTCTTGTCATCTTCCGCGTAATAGCCCGCCAGCTCTCCCGACAGCACATAGTACAAGCGATCGTTGTAGCCTGCTTGCTCAATAAGCACCGACCCGGATAGAACCGTTAATCGGCGTTCAAGGTGATTAAAGTAGCGTTGTACTAACGCGTCTAACTTCGTTTCGTACATGGGTTATCCAATATGCCCAACAGTATGTAAAATCCACACCATCACAAAACTGAGTAATACGCCAATCACGCCTAGCACGGCACCGATACGAGCCATTTGGCCGCTCTCGACATGCCCTGTTGCATGAGCTAACGCGTTTGGTGGCGTACTGATTGGTAACGACATACCGAGTGAAGCGGCAAATGTCACGACCAAGATCAGAGTAACTTCACCGCCGAGAGGCGTTAGCGAAGCCATAGAAGTACCCAGCGCAGCCATTATCGGCATCAGCAAGTTTGCGGTGGCTGTATGCGACATAAAGTTTGCCATTAACAAGCACAAGAAAGCCGCACCAAACAAGACAACATATGGCGAGAACTGATCAAACGGAATGCTGTGTACCACCAGCTTCGCAAGCCCGGTTTTATCTAGAGCAAGGCCCAGAGCAATACCGCCTGACACCAACCAAAGCACATCCCAAGAGATTTTCTTCAAGTCTTCTTTGTTAATGATGCCCGTCAATGAGAACACTGCGACCGGAATTAATGCTACTGTGTAAGAATTCATTCCATGTGCAGACCCCATCAACCAAAGAATAATCGTGCCGGCAAAGGTGACGTAAACCATTATTGCTTTGGGTGTTTTCAAAAACTTGCTTTTAATGTTCAGATCGATGGTGGTTTGTTCGGCTTTATACAAAAAACCAATCAGAAACCAGGCTAACGCCATCATCACAATAACGAATGGCACACCAAATACCATCCATTCACCAAACGTAATTAAGTTGTCACCAACCAAATACTTTAGGGCGATGGCATTCGGTGGCGTGCCGATTGGAGTACCAATGCCACCAATGTTGGCTGCAACAGGAATACACAAGGCGAATGCAATTCGACCTGGGTCTTTAGACCCGAAAACCGCTATCACAGGGGTTAAAATGGACAACATCATCGCTGTTGTTGCGGTGTTTGACATAAACATGGAAAAAACAGCGGTGATCAGCATCAACCCCAGCATAACGAACTTTGGTTTTTGTCCAAATGGTTTGAGTAACACTCGGGCTAAGTTGACATCTAACCTGTACTTTGTCGCCGCCATAGCCAAAAAGAAACCGCCGAGGAAGAGCATGATAATCGGACTAGCGAAGGTCGCCATTATCTCGTTGTATTGTAATAGCTCACCAAAATGTGGCTGCCCTTCTTGCAAACGAAAGAGCACAATACCTTTATTTGATACAAGCAATAGCTCTAGGACAATGATCACAACCGAAGTGGCGTAGATTGGAATTGGCTCGAATACCCAGCAAAGTGCGGCAAGCAAGAAGATTGCAATCACTCTTTGCTGGACGATAGTAATGCCATCAAATGGGAACGCAGAGAGAGGCATTAACCAAACAAGCAATGGTATCAATGTTGGAACAACGTATTTGAGATAAGGGCGCATAGTACTACTTCTCTTCCTGAGATGGTTAGCCAGACACATTTGGCGTTTGGAACGCTATTACCCGCCGCAAAACCAAAACTTTCAGACTGTTTTTAAGCCTTCAGAGACGAAATGCGGTAATGGCGTTCCAGAGAAGATTATGTACACTGTTTTCAAACAAAACGTTGGTGCGAGATCAATGAACTCGTTTTCACATTGGAAAACATTTTATATCTGTGTTCAAGCTCACTATTTAAGTTAAATATACTTTTCCATCATAAAGTTAGTTAAGGTTTCTCCCCTAACCTCAACACGTTGTCGAGACTTAACTGTGAAACCCATTTTCTCGTAAAAAGGTCGGGCGGTAATACTCACTTCAGAATACAGTCGTTTTATCCCCTGTACTTTTGCCTGTGAACAAAGAAAAGACATCAAATCACGACCAACACCTTGTCCTTGGTATTCATGATGGCAAAAGAAATGATCAATCAAACCGTCACCTTGCAAATCACAATAGCCAACGACCTGCCCTTCTATCTCCGCGACATATGGTTGAATATCGTCCATTTTTCGTTGCCACACATCGAGGTCAAAATCTGATGGTGCCCAAGCGGAAACTTGTGATTCCGTATAATCGCGACGATTAATGATTCGCACAGTATGGTAAAAGAGTGCCCACAGTGTTGGGGCATCCTCGGTGCGATAACAGCGTATTGAGAGCATCAATTTCCTCATTCCTATTCAATAAATACTAAGCATTAACGCAAAGTGATACTAGTGAACTCATCATTTTCAATGCCAATCACTAAAGGCTTCCCAATCTGATCACTGTTCATCAATACGGTAGTATTCAGCTCACGGCTTGATCTGCGTATATTGCTTTTTCTTATGATATGAATATTCACAATATAATCGGAATACTCCTTTGTGATTCCGCCGGAAAATTCTACGTGCTCACTTTCATTGTCTCGGACAACATGAAATTTTCGATTGGCTTGAATATCAGTACTGATGGAGGAATCACCATAGTTCAGCACAACGGACGTTGGTTCGCTATCTTGATTGGCAAAACAGCCAAATGCGAACATGCTTAATGCGAGTATACTTTTTGATTTAAACATTAATTATTCTATTTCTAGTTATTTTTCTGCTATTTGCATGACCAAACAGCACTTGTTCTGTGAGAGCCTATTGTGCCATAGCTGAACGCTGACTCTAAACGCGCAAAAAGATGAGCGATGAAAATTCCGCCCAAAACAAGCAAATGTGAGACAATGTGAGGGTCCCAAACTCACTCAATTAGTCAAAATCCACTGTAAACCTCTGTTTTTTAATGCTTTTAATTCATGTGGTCGTGTAAGGAATACATACAACCTCTTACTTTTTCATACGCAACTAGACGAATCGTTCGAGAAATACGGCATCGTCTATGCCACATGTTACAAATCGGCTTACCTTATTATTACGTATGAACTGGAATTATGGCACTAACTTCCCTCTCTCTTTTAATAAGGAGAGGATTTCAACAATCAGACTTGCCACGTTTTTATAGCTAAAATCAATAGAGCGTTACCAGCATCGGTTGGTCTAGGAGCAATAAATGAAAGACCCTCTCAACTTTACTCACCATGTAAAAATTTGGCTCATGTCAATCGCGGTTATGCTGGGTGGATGCACTCAAGGAGATTGGCGTACCGCTAGCAGAGAACCTGCGGGTATCGCACCCGATCCTTCCAATGTTAAGCATGCTGTGATTGAGTTTTACGCCGCAGACGCGTTTGGTTGGCGAGGCTGGTTTGCTGTTCATACATGGTTTGCAATAAAGCCTGAAAATGCGAACGAATATACAGTGTATGAAGTAGTCGGCTGGAGAGTGAATCGCGGACAACCCGCTCTATATCAGTACCAAACTGGGACGCCAGATCGATATTGGTATGGTGCAAAACCAGAAAAGATCCTCTCCATACAAGGTGAAAAGGCCCGCCAGCTTATCCCTAAAATACAAAGTGTTATTAACCAATACCCTTGGGCTGAAGAATATACGCTGTTTCCAGGGCCAAATAGCAATACATTTCCGGCTTGGGTGGGTAAACAAATTCCAGAGTTAGAGCTAAACTTGCCGTTTCGCGCAATTGGTAGCGGTTACGCCAGCGATTAACAGCAAAGGTTAGTCACTGGCTCGTTTTATGTTCAGCATAAAGCGCAATATCTATTGTGCGTCGTCACCCAACTCCGTTCTATTTCTTCCATTATGTTTCGCTTTATACAGTGCATTATCGGCGTCTTTCATTACCGCTTCAATTGGTGTGTCATTGCCTTTCCAGTGAGAAACGCCCAACGAAACCGTGACCTTACCAACCACCTGAAAGTCATGTTGTTCCACGTTGTGTCTAATACGCTCTGCAACATCCATAGCGTGGTTTACGTCTGTTTTTTCCAAAAACATCATAAACTCTTCACCGCCAGAACGACACAGGTGATCATTAGAGCGAGCTTGGTCTTTCATTAACTGCGCAAACTCTCTAAGTAAGTTGTCACCCACGTCATGGCCATAGTTATCGTTTACGCTCTTAAAGTGGTCAATATCTAGCGCCAAAACAGAGAACGCGGTATTTTCCTGCTTAAACAAACCAAGAACTTTATCTAATCCACGTCGATTCAATAATCCAGTCATCGAATCTGTTAATGTATCCAGTTGCAGCTTATCAATGGTTTTTGACACGATACCAAATGCTTTAAGAAAGCTAAGCTTCAAATGTGAGACCTCAAAATACCAAGACTTAACCAGTTTGAGATCATCGATAGATGATGAATGTTCTTCGACACCTCGCACAGCACCCGCTAACTGCCAAAGTGGTCTAGAAATAAGAAGGGACAAGAACCAAATTAGCAACAAAGTTAATAAACCAATTGGAATCGACTTAAGGAAAACATTCCACATCTGTTCATCTAGCACAGATAACGTCATCGATTTCGGGCGCTGAGCAACAATTCCCCATCCTGATGACTTTACTGGCGCATAACCAGCAAGCATTTCGACGCCGCGAGAGTTAACAATTTCTTTGTTGCCGCTCTGCCCCATCGTCACCGCTTTGATTGCTTCATTATCGTCGATTACTTCACCAACCCTCGATTGATCTGGGTGATAAATCAGAGTGTTACTCTCATCGACAACGTAAAGGAAAGAACCATCTTTGTATGCGTGCTGGCTGAGTAACTCTGCAAGAATATTTTCTTTTTCTAGATAAATAGTGCCGCCGATATAACCTAAATATTCATTAGATTGAGAAAATATAGGGTATGAGATGGTTAACAAGTAATTTCCAGCTGGCGATATAAATGGTTCAGTAACAACCGGTGCTTGAGCGTTTAAAGACTGGCGTTTTCTTTCACCCACTAACCTTACACCTTTCACCTGAAGTGTTTCAGGGGATACAGAAATAATAACCCCTTTTGCATTAACGACAACCACAGAGTTAAATGATTTGGTTTGCGTTCTTAATCTCTCAGCCTCTTTATCAAGAAGCTGAGCGTCATGCATCTTGTCTTTTAGCACGTTCGCACTGTATTTTAGCTGCGACATTGAGCTTTCTATGAAAGAGTCTGTCATTTCAGACATTTTTTGGGCGTAAACACGGTTTGATTCTAACGTGTTATTGATGATGAGATCCCTTTGAACACGATAAATCGAGTAGAATGCGTTGATCAAAGTGACAAGCACACTGAACACACATAGGGTGACAATAAGATTTCTAAGATTGAGTTTTTCTTTTCTTCTAAAAGACATTGCCAATGGCCAACTTTGAAGGCTTTCTATATGAATGAGCGTATAGGTTATATGAAATTGATTTGATTTTCAGGTAGTAAGTTGGGATCAATGTTAATATTTGCTCACATTAAAGAACACTTTATGAGCTAAAAAGAGAATTCAGTAGCACGATAAAGAAACCGTGCTACTTTCATATTTGGCGTTTAAGAGGGTTTTGTCTCTGTCATCGTTTTTAATATATCCACAACTAGCTGATGATCATCTAACTGCGGTAAACCCGATACCGTCACAACCCCAACCAAACCAGACCCAGAAAGCCGAATTGGGAACGCGCCACCATGAGCGCAGTACTCACGAGCATCGAGATGAGGCTGATTTTCGAAATCACGTTGCTTTTGCTTGTTGTACAGAGAAAGATAGTAAGAGCTGTGGCCATACCTTAATACTGAGTTTCGCTTCCTACGGACCCAATCTAAATGATCAGCGCAGGTTCCTGCCATCGCGTATTGAAATAGCGTTTGTCCAAAGCCGTAAACCTCAATAGCAACAGCCGCGCCGCGAGCTTCAGCCTCTTCTTTTAGAGCGAGGCCGATAGACCACGCAATATGGTGATTAAATTCCGCCAACTGAAGTTCATGCTCTTGCAGGGCCACGAGTTCAAGCGTCAAACTCATGGTTTCACCTGAATCGTTTTACCCGTTTTACTGCTTTCCAATGCCATCTCAATCAGAGCGATATTCTGTACTGCTTGAGCGGCAGGAACCGGGTTATCAGTGCCCAAACGAATGGCGTCTGCCACACCAACAAAGTAAGCTTGGTACTCGCCTCTCTCCGTTTTGATAGTTTGCGCACCGTCTTCGTCGTAACGGACGCCGTATAACACCTCATCTTCTTCCGACCAAGCATCGTTTTCCGGCAAACGGCCTTCTTTTAAGTAGCCCTCTTGAGGATCTAATCCGAACTTTTCATATTTAGCTTCCGTACCCAATACTTTGTAGCGGAGATTCGGCTCTGGGCTATACAAGTTTGAATGCAAGTGCACAATATGCTCAGGGTAATGAAGTATCAAGTTGTAATAATCAATCGTCGTCGCGCCCGGACGCATCATTCGACATTGTGCGTCTATCGCATCTGGCAAGCCAAACAACACCAATGCTTGATCGAGAAGATGAGGAGCAAGGTCGAATAGAATACCACCGCCATCTTGAGCCTGCTCTCGCCATCGTTGACGAACTTCAGGGCGGTAACGGTCAAAGTGTGACTCAAACAGCTTTATATCACCTAACTTACCTTGTTCGATAAGAGATTTAACCGTGAGAAAATCTCCATCCCAACGTCTATTGTGAAAAACGCTCAGCACTAGACCTTTCTCTTCCGCCAAGGCGATAAGTTCATTACCGTCTTCTATACGAGTAACAAACGGTTTCTCGACGATGACGTGTTTCCCATTGTTCAACGCACGCTTTGCAAGTTCGTAATGTACGTCATTTGGCGCAGTAATGATTACGAGCTCTGCATCACTATCATCGAGTAAAGTATTCGCATCAGAAAACCACTTAGCATCTGGCCAATCATTTTGAACCGCCTCCTGTTGACGAGAGCTTATCGCGCTCAGCGTTAAATTTGGTAGCGCTTTAATGAAGGGTAAATGAAACGTTTTTGCTGAATATCCGTAACCAATCACAGCGGTTTTTACGGGATCGTAAGCCATTCTAAGATTCCTTATTTCGGTGACACAACAATACATTCAATATCATTGTGATCGAGGAGTTGTTGAAAATCTGATTGAGGGGGATGATCGGTAATAATGATGTCGATCTTTGACAAATCACATACGTGGTGGAAATTGTCGCTACCAATTTTTCGGGATTCACAAACGACAATGACCTGCTGAGCTTGAGCAATCATCGCTTGTTTCATTGTTGCTTCTAACAAACTATTTGTTGTCAGCCCTCGGGATGACAATGCACACACGCCAATGAACGCTTTGTTCACGTGATAATGCTGCATTTGCTGCTCTGCTTGCGCCCCTAAAACTGCTCTGGAATAAGGGTCAAAGTGTCCGCCTAAGAAATAAACGTCCATTGTGTCGTTTGTCTCAGCAGCGGTCAGCACATCAATGCTGTTAGTAACGACGTTGAGCTTGTTTTCTCCACAACGCGCTTTTCCTGCATAGAGTGGGAGCAGAGATAAAATGGTGCTGGTATCAATAACAAGATGGTCGCGCTCATCCAACAACGCTGCGGCAGCTTGAGCCAGTCGATGTTTAACGTCACTCACGGGTCGACTCGCGTATGCCTCGGTATGGGAAGAGATCGGCGCAAGCATGACACCACCTCGTATTCTTTGTAACCCAGGTTGCTGACTCAACTTAACTAAGTCTCGGCGAGCTGAATCTCGCGAGATACCAAAGTACTCACAAACTTCAGACAACGTTACTTTGTTTTGCTGCTCCAGCTTCGCTCTGAGTGCTACGAGTCTTTCTTCTTGTGTCATAACTTAAATTCACTTAAGTGATTTTAAGTGAACTTGCCACAATAATAGAAAAATTACCAACAAAACCACTTACAACCAACTCAATTGACCAAAGGTTAACCAAAGATAAATGAGCAGCAAGGCAAAACTTCCTAGGACGGTACGTTCACTCAAGCCCACATAGTTAGGCGTATGAAGTTTATTTATACCCGTTTAAAACAACTGGCTCATCTAGCCCTAACTTCACTCTATTTCTTTTAATAAGCGCTTTTGGTAGTGGAATAAACCCAGCATTTCGTACCTGTTGTGTATTGTGGTCGGTTGTAAGGAGTTCAAATAGCTTTGATTTTTTGATCTTCTGATTAGTGTCGAATTGTTTATTTATATAAACGTAATAGACCACGGAAAATGGATAGCGAAGAGAATAGATGCAATCTGTGCTCAAAGAGCATGAGTCATCGTTATGATGAACAGAGAGAGCCTTGTAGCTCGACCACTGTTCTGAGTATTTAAAATCGGAGTATCGCATATAAGCTTTGGCTGAAAAGTCGTCGCTTAAAGCCCGTTTAAATCGGTCTTCATCAAGCATTTGAATCGATGATTGACAACCATTAGAGCTCACATCTGGGTTACTTAAACGCATCTCCCCGAAAGCATACGTATTTGCATCACAGCGTTTCAATTCACTAACGGAAACACTATCTACCGTACTCTTTTGACTATTGATTACGACAATAGCGTTTGCCATTAAAAACAAACGTGTAGGCCTGTGGCCTCTTTCTCGTTGAAATCGGGAGATGTTTTCATCTGACCATTTCTTAGATGTGATCGCAATAGAGGCTCCGTCATTTAGCATGTCGTTAAAACCACCAGACTGAGATGCAAGCGCTACATTTACACTTGGCTCATCTATCAATGTTTCTATCGTTTCTAGTATCTCTGGTTCGACAAAAATCGATGTTCGAGCCTCAGAGTCAGAAAATGCCAGCGGTGAAATCAAACATGAAGTTAGAGCAAGGAAAGGCAAGACTTTAATTTTCATAATTCAGCTCCAACTTCGAATTAGGTGTCAACTCGCTGTCCGAACTAAATATAGTCCACGCTTGTTCAGTACTTTCAGCTTTCGTGTTTACAACAGCAATTGTGCGCCTTTCCCGTTTTTTTAGTTGTACCGTCAATGCCGTATTCTGATAAAACTCTTGCTCTTCAATTCGATTATCTTGAATGCCGTTTCTCACTAGCAATTCTCGTATAGCTGCCGTCCTTTTCTTTGCCAACGCTTTGTTGTATTCGAGTGACGCTTCAGGGCTTGTGTCTCCTATCAGTATGACTTGCGCATTTGGGTTACTCTGAAGCAGTGCTTTCAACTCGCTTAGCGGCATATCATGAGATGGCGTTACCTGATGCTCATCCATCGCAAAGAAAAAGCTGATCAGGTGTGTCTGCGAGTCGTTGACCCAATTCGCACAGCCTTCACTGTCAACAACCACACCTTTTGGCGTATCTGCGCAGTTATCTCGTTGGTTTATCACGCCATCACTATCATTGTCTTTAAGGTCGTTGTACTGGTAAGTGGTCAACGTCGTATTCGGTGATTCAGCACAGCCTGCTAACATGAAAACTAGAAGACTCGTCACTGCGAATTTATCCATTATTGTTCTCCTTCCAGTTCTCTGGATACTCAACTCGCAACGCATAAGTCAGAATCCCCATCGAGTTGAATAAACGGTAAGTGGCAACCAAATGATCGTACTTTGTTCGGGTGTAGTTCCGTCTCGCAACAAACGTTTCAACTTTGGCATCTAATACATCTAACAAACTGCGTCGCCCTACATTGAACTGCTGGATGTACCCTAATTCAGTTACTTTCGCCGCATCAACGTTGACTTTTAAAAACTCCATTTGCTGTTGAAGCAATGTATGTGCGTCCCATGCCAGCCTTACACCTTCATTCGCATCTAGTTCTGCATTTGCTCGAATAGCCCTCGCCTCCTCTACTCGCCAGGCAGATGACTCCACTCGGGAGTCTGTAGAAAAGCCGTTAAAAAGATCGTAGTTGACCGTCAGCATAACCTTTGCATCTTCGTTAATGCCTTCAATATTATCCACGTTGTCTGTTTTGTTGGCTGACAGCTCAAGCTTGAGCTCTGGGTAGTAATCCCCCTTTTCTCTTTTTACTTCATGTCGAGCCGCCTCTAAATCTTTCATCGCTGACTGTATGGATGGGTGCAACCTAACCGCTTGTTTGAGTGCTTCGTCAAGCTTATTCGGAAGCAACTCCTGCGGGTAAACAGGTTCAACTAAGTTTTGCGGCGCTCGACCAACCAAACGTACAAATCTTGTTCTAGCATCGGAAAGATTGTTTTGGGCGGCAATCAATGAGGACTGTGTTGTCGCGACACGCGAAGAAACCTGCGCTAAGTCGGAGTTGCTGGTTAAACCTTTTTCTTTTTTATCTAGAATGAAACGGTAGATCTCTTGGTGTTCATTTAGGTTTCTTTCTGTCAGTTTCATCAACTCTCGGGCATGTAAAACATCCACATACGCTCTGACAGTATCTAATGCAACATTTTCCGCAGATGCCAATAAGTCCAAGCGTTCAGCTTCAGCCTCGTAAGATAGGCGATCAACATCAGCACTTGTTTTAAATCCATCAAATAACAGTTGGGAGATTCTTACGCCCATCTCCGTTCTTTCTAATGTTCTATCTTCACTGTCGATGTAGTTTCCGTTGTTATATCGAGTACCTTCGTACCCTGCTGCTGCATACAAATTAACCTGAGGAAGAAATGAACCATTTATGGCATTTCGGTCTCGTACCATCGACTCATAGCGAGAATAGCGAGCAAGCAAACTGGGGGAGCTATCGAGAGATAACGTAACTGACTCTTCTAAAGTCAAAGCGTTTGGCGACGATGATACTGCAAACAAGACCAATAACGTTGATTTAAGCCGCATCTTATATCCTTATGTCTATCTTTCTCTGAGCGAATTCTCTTTCGCACGTAATATAGGTTTTAACCAATAATTCAGTACTGTTTTTTCTCCTGTAAGAATGTCTACCACAACCTGCATTCCCGGGATGATCGTAAACTTATCATCAACCTTGAAAGTAACGTTGGCACGGTAGTAGGCATTGCCCTCTTCATTTTGAAGTGCATCGGCGCTTACGTAGGTCACTTCTCCTTCTAGGCCTCCGTAAATGACAAAGTCATAGGCAGACAACTTTACCGTTGCCGGCAGGCCAGGCCTTATGAAGGCGATATTCTGAGGAGAAATTCTCGCTTCAACGATTAACGTGCTATTACGAGGGACTATTTCTAAAATAGGCTCACCCGGCTTAACCACACCTCCGATGGTTCTGACAAAAACATCTTTGATGGTTCCATCGACCGGAGAAAGTAACTGCGTTCGATTCAACTGATCCGCAATCGCCTGACGACTTTCATTGAGCTGCGCTAGTTGCGTCACAACTTCATTGAGCTGCCCTTGTGCCTCTGCCCTAAAAGCAAGCGCAGTACCACGATAATCTGCGATGGATTCAGAATACACAGCCCTTTGCTTTTGGGCAGCAGCTTGTGAACTCGCGATGTCTCCTTTGAGCTTTATAACGTCTCTATTCAGTTTTAATAATTCCACTTCAGCTACCGCGCCACTAGAAACCACCTCTCTCAGCATATCTCGCTCTTTCGAGACAATAACCAGACTGCTTTTTAGTGTTTGAATGGTATTCAAGGTATCTAGATAAGCTTGCGATTGTTGCTCAATTCGCAATTTAGCCTCCTCCAGCTCAGACTCCAGTTGGCTCAACCGCTCAAGATAGTTTGCTTTGGCATTCAGATAGGCAGAGTGGCCGGTCATCGAAATATCAAATGTCTGAGGCTCGATACTCACTTGTTGTTTCCAATCCAGTTGGAGGCTATTCACTTTTACCGTTTCTAATTCAATTTGAAGCCTCTGCTTTCTGGCGAGCAAAGATTCAACTTGTTCAGAGGTCTCCGAATAGGTCGACTTAAACCTTGTATCATCCAGAATAGCGATGGTTTGCCCCTTAGTGACGCTTTCACCAGGCATGACAAGTAACTCCTTTAGAATACCTCCCTCTAAGCTCTGAATCGTCTGAACAGACAAAGTAGGAACAACCTTTCCTTCGCCGACAACCACTTCGTCTAACCTCGCCCACGAGGCCCAAATAATCACACTTAGCACTAACGCGGCAGACAACCAAATCAACGTTCTCGAACGGTTTGCTAAATGAGCATTACTCCAACGAACTGTGCTCATCATTGACCTCCTTCGCGTACAATTGATACTGCGCGTACTCTGTTCGTTTTCGCGTTAGACTGTTGTTTAGCAAAAATTTCTTGGGGCGCTCCTTCCCTCAAAATTGTGCCTTTATCAAGCACAACAATTCGATCACAAAGCGATAATAAGGAATGTTTATGAGAGCTAATAATCATCGTCGTCGAGTGCGGCAACGATTTAAGAGCATTAAACAACGCATTCTCAGCTGGCTGGTCTAAGGAACTGGTTGGCTCGTCTAAAATTAATGCTGCTGGGTTTCGATAAAAAGCTCTTGAAATCGCTACAGCTTGCCTTTGCCCCCCCGACAAATAACGCCCTCCTTCTCCGACTTGCGTTTCTAGACCATGAGGAAGGCGACTCATGTACTGGTTCAAACCCGATAATTCTATCGCACGGCGTAATCGTTCTTGATCAATAACATGATGTCCTAATACTATGTTTTCCATAATACTGCCGTATATAAGATGCGAATCTTGGCCAACCCAACCCGTTTTCTCTCTTATCAATTCGGCAGGCCAAAGCTGACTGTCAATGTCATCGAAATAAACGCTGCCCTGTGAGGCACTGAGTTGATTGGTCATAATGGAAAGGAGTGTTGACTTTCCTGCTCCTGCACTACCAATAACGCCAACGCGTTCGCCTTGCTTGATAGTAAGATTAATATCTCTCAAACATGGCATATCAACATCTGGGTATTGGAAGCTCACGTTTTCTAAACGTATATTCCCTGTAAATTCGGCAGACGTAATGACCTGACTGCGTTGCACCTCCTGAGGTAAAGACATGATAGAATTTAAGCCTTCAACCGCTGTTTTTGTCTGTTGATAGCGAAGTAACAGCATAGCTAACTGGTTAATCGCCCCTGCAGCACGACCGCTAAGCATGACAATAGCAATGAGCCCCCCCATGCTGAGCAATCCCTCAGAAATTCTGTACACGCCTGTTACAAGTAACATTACGGTAATTATCTGCTGGCTAGATTGAATGGAGTAAGCAACGATATTCGAATAGTTTCGCGATTGATTTTGCCAATCAGAAAGCATGGATACCGTTTGCTCCCAACGCTTTTGTGCTTCTCCCGTAGCGTTATTTTGCTTAATCTCTTTTAAAGAGGACAATGAATCAAACAAGTGAGCTTGTCGCTTCATGGATAGTGCAGCACTTTCCGTATGTGATTGTTCTATTTTTGCTTTTACCGCAAAGCCAAGGATCAGCAGGGTAAACATGACGGCAATAGGTATGAACATCATTGCCCCACCTAGCCAACCTATTAAGACTAAAAATAACAACGTAAATGGGAGATCAACTAAGGTCACAAGAGATGCAGAAGTAAAAAAATCGCGAACACTATCAAAATCTTGTAGTTGTCGAGCGAATGCACCGACTGATGCAGGACGGTGTTCAAGTTTCATCCCCATAACTTTAGAAAAAAGTATCGAAGAAAGCTTGTTATCGATGTACTTACCCGCGGTATCAGTGACAACTCCCCTTGCTTTACGCAATAGCCAATCAAAAATAATGATGACGGAGACACCAGCGACCAAAACCCATAATGTACTGAAAGCTTGATTAGGCACTACACGATCGTAAACGTTCATAGTGAAAAGCGGAATAACTAGCGCTAGCGTATTGATAAGGAAAGAGGCAATCAAAAGATCTCGATACCACGGAGACATTTCTTTCACTACGGCGAAAAGCCAATGTTCATTATAATCCGCTTGAATAGAACTTATCCGTTTGTCCAGCTCTGGACGCATAGAAACTTGCCATGCTTGAGGCTGGAATTGATTATGCAGTTCCGCGCTCGTGACGTATTGCGTTTCACCTTGATCTTCACTAAATAACGTGACTTGATAATCGCTGTTATGTCGCTCAGATATAATAGCGGGTTGTAACGTCTTCCTATTGATTACCACCAATGGAAAGCTCAACATTGCGGTGGATTTTAAATCGATTAATGTGAGTTCAAGATCGGCTCGCTCAGCGGCTCTGATGAATAAGTCAACATCCAATCTACCCTCAACAAGAGGTAATCCAGAAAGCACCTTTTTTGTATGGTGTCTAACCTCAAAATAACGCATCAACCAAGTTAACGAATGCCCCCAAGGATCGTTAGTCAGCTCACTTGATGAGGATGAGTGATGCTTCATGACATACCACCTACTAGCAAGTTGTTGTCATCAATCATCTTCTGTAAGACATTTTCTTCGGCTACGCCAGTCGAGTCACCTTTGTAAAGCTGATCAAGAGTGACGCCCTGCATAAGAATCTGTTGTTTTGTCCCCGTCTCTTCTGGTTTTATGTGAAGCGTTACGCCATCATCATTCTCTGTTAAATCGAGCTTATTATCGACTTCTGTTATCGAGGTAGCGGTGATTATCGAGGCAATGTCAATTGTGTCATTATCATCACCAACAGCGGATATTTGGAAATCGTTGATCACATCGTACGAGGGCTTTAACTCGTTACCGAGCCCTGAACTATCAAACTGGAATACATCGCTGCCACTTCCTCCAATAAGCAAATCATTAGCATCTGTCGCAAGTAATGTTTGGTCACCCTCTTCCACTAAGGCAACATTGACTACCTGAGCAGCACCTTCTGCGACTGTAGCACCCAGTGTTGCAATCGGTTTTATCGACAACGTAAAATCACTTGCACCGCTAAACCCGCCAACGATGGAAAGATCAGCGACATCCTCTTGATCAACAGTGTAAATGCCGTTCAATCTTTCACCATGACTCAACTCTAGATCTGTTGGTAATCCGCGAATCTCCACACTTCCAAACTCTTCTGGTGCAGGGTTGACTAAATTCATGCTCAACCCTAAAGGAATACTCCCAGACGCTTCAGACACAATAGACTGATAATCGGCCGTTAGTGTTGGCTCATCAGCTTCAGGGGTAACAACAATGGTTAGATCGGTGCTTTGCACATCTCCAAAATCGGTTTCGAGTTTCCCTGACACTATCGCTTGATCAAACGTTCTAACATTGAGAGCAACATCCATCGTTCCAAATGCATCCTTCGGAACGAACTCCAAACCTGACACTTCATTTGCTCGCACTAATACCGTCGCCACGGCATTGCCCGCGTCATCGAAGGTAAAGGATGAGAATTGAGTTCCAATACGAATCCTACCTAAGCCTTCCAATGCAGAGGGTTCAGAGCTTGCTTTGATCAACATCGACACTTCTATATATTCGTTGCTATTTGTTTCAAAACCGCTCGCTAAAAAGTCAATCGAAATGGAATCACCTTCATCTCCAGTGAACGTGTTAGAGGTTGTATTCAACGATACATCATCGCCAATCGGTTTTACGCCAACGTTGAACTGAGAAGTGGTATAGTTATAGTCGTTTGATCCAGACTCTTGGGTAATAGCTTGCAGTGTTAGTGAAATATCCCCACTAAAATCTAGTGGCGGTAGAAAGTAAACCTTATCAAGTTGTGCTTGAGTTAGCTGCCACTCCTTGCTCTCACCATCCGTTGAACCGTTATCAGGGAGTAATTCGAACGTCCCATTATTGTCCCAAACCAACACGGCTCCGTCTGGCACTCCTGTCATGACCAAAGACATCGACTCAGAACCATCTTGATCGATTAATGATGCAGATAAGTTTCCTAAATAAATATAATTATCTTCATCACCAACTACGTCTTCTGTTTCCAGAACCGCTTTATCAACCACTGGGGCAATGGTAACGGTAACTTCTGTTGATTTAGTTTGAGTATCTTTCGCACTGTCAGTACTTAAACAACTTCCCGTGACTTCATCAGTAATGTTTGCGTCAACGGAAATAACAAGCTCTCCACTGTAGTTTTCAGGTGGGATTAACTGAATTTCGTTTAGACGCGTAACATCTGTCACTACCCATGTTCCATCACCGTTGTCAATGAGTAGGCTCGGGTCCACGGCAGTAAACCGCGCATTCTCGTCAGACACCGATAAAGAAACCCAATTGACACTTTCAAGGCCAGTCGCTGCGTCACCTTCTCCAGTAATGGACTGCATTGGTCCTTCACTATCGCCCAATACAAGAGCAAGATTCAGGTTGGTTATAGTATCTTCTTGAACCGTAACTTGGCTTGGTGCTATCGCGATATCATCGACAACAGGAGAGATTTGTACCGTAATGGTCTGAGCGGTTGTTTTCGAGTCACCATCGCATGGGGCCGTTTCTGTCACTTCTAAATTGAAAGTAATGCAACCAGCAAAGTCCTCATCCACGCCAGTAAGCGTCAAGGAAGACAATCCAGCGCTAGAAATTGAATAACCCAACAGATTGCCCGCATTATCATAAGCAGGTATCACCCCTTCGCCAGTAAGCTCGACTCCTTCAGGTAAAGAATCTGCGGCGACAAAGAAGGAAACTAAGTTATCATCACTACTCGCCACATCAGGGTTTAAAAACGCCCCAATTGAGACATCTTCACCTTCTTTACCTACAATATCCCCACTTTGAACGCTTCCTGGTTCACCAGGATCAGCACACTGGTCTCCATCTCCTTCATGGCCAGTAATTTGAATTTGGAACTGACCTGTGATGTATTGAGCATCCGTTTCATCTCGAACATACGCTAACACATTCACATCAAGTATCTCTGTGTTAGATGGGCTATAAATCGATGCGCTAGCAAGCAAATCTTGAGCGGTTTCCAACACGCTATCACTTGTGATTCCTTCCATTGGAATCAGCCAGTTCCCATCGGCATCTTGAGAAGCACCATTCGGATGAGTAACAATGAGGTCTTGACCCTGCGGTATCTGTAAAACGATGTAATCGAGATACTCTGAACCATCAATATCCGCTTCTGTAAATGTAATGCCTCCACTCACGTCGACAGCAGACCCATCGGTACTTGTGAATACTTCAGTCGCACCTTCTAAACGTGTTTTGTCAATATCTTCATTACCAATATCCACTTTGCCAGAAACCACGACGCTCAAAGAGCCATTGATTGCCTTTACATCAGTCTCCATCGTCGGAGACGTGTCTGTCACTTCGTACTGAACTTCCAGGCTAAATGTCCCACTTAGGTCTTCATTAGCTTTTACAGTGATTCGTCCACTGTTTAACAACTCAGATAATGTTGCCGAGCTACCATCAAGTAGTTCATTGAGTTCTAACGGTAAGTTACTTTCCTCTACTGCATTACCATCAAAGTAAAGCGTTAAGCCATCTGGAATGGATACAATGGTGTATCCTGTCAAGGACTCACTAGAATCTATATCTTGATTAACGACAGGCTCAAGATTTAGTGTGATGAAATTGTCCTCAATACCATTGCTTTGTAATTCTTGACCGTCAGTTTGATCAACAATAGGTGAGATTTCCATTTCCACTTTAAGAGGGGTTTCAGCAGAATCACCATCCGGCTCTGTTGAAACGACGATAACATCCATGCTCAGTGTTCCACTAAAATCTTGCTCTGTTTTGAGGTAAGTGTTTTCAAGAACAGCGTTTGAGACCTGATAAACTGGCCCCGTTATTGGGTCCACGTAAGCAATTGGAAGAACAATAGGGTCACCATTTACATCTGTCAGTTGTGTTCCCAAAGGGATGTTCTGAAGCAAGATATTAATTTCTTCTGATAGATCGTCATCTGATGTCTGGATGATAAAATCCAGTTGTATCAGGTTATCTTCGTCTAACGTAGAGAGATTACTAATTACTTTAGTCGCTTGATCATATTGCCAATTCCCCTGTCCACCATCTAGGACAATTGGTTCATCGACCACGCCTTTTAGCTTAATATCAATGGTTGCAAATTGGCTCTCGGCGGTTTCATTAATAGGTGCTAAGCCATCAATAGTCGACTCTGTTGAAATGGCGGTTACTTGAAGGGATAGAGATTCAGTAAATGAGCTGATATCCGATTTTGGTTGAAGTAACGCTTCCGAATTGGCTAGAGCATTGGAGGTCACTAGGTAGGTATTAATACCGATAAGCGTAATCCCAGCTCCGACAGGCAATGTCCAACCATCTTGAACTTCTATGCGATAAGACAGAGACTCCGAGCCATCTGTGTCAGTGAGCCGCCCTAAGATGTAATCTTTTAAGTCAATCGTTTGGTCTTCAAGCCCCTGAATGTTTTTAACGGTCAGCGTAGGCACATCGGCATCTGGAGATATATCGATAACAACTTGCTCAGTGATCTCCGCTGTTTTATCTTGCTCATCGGCAAACACACTACCCGACTCAGTCGTTACTGCCGTTACATCAAAAGTAAATCTTCCGGCTAAGTTTTCGTTAGATGTGATTTCAATTTGATCTAACTCGGATTGGCTATACGCTTTACCTTCCTCAATAGCACTTCCATTAAGTGTTAACATAAGTCCATCTGGAATATTCGAAATTTGGTAGTGGAGCGTTTCAGAACCGTCTTGGTCAAACTTTTCAGCAACAATATTGAGTGAAAGTGATTCAGCGGAATCTTCAACACTTTGATAAGAAAAGTCCGAATCACTAGACCACTCTGGCAAATCTGCAACCGGTAAAACGTTAACATTTAACGTGTTATTGCCTTGTAGTACAAAACCATCTGGTTCGACATCAGATACGATTAATGCAGACACTGCTAACGAAACTTTGATAGTGTTGCCCGACAGGTTTAGCGCTGGTTGATAAGTGAGATCACCATTTGGAACGGTGAATATACCCACCCCCATCAGCTCTGTACCAGAAAGACTAATAAATCCGTCATTATCATCATCTTCAAGGCGCACTCCGTCTAAAAACAGAGCCCCTCCTTGTAGAGATTCAACAGAGATCCTTATCGCTTCAACACGCTCATTATTCTCCGTATCCCCAGGAGAAACTCTAATCGGTAACGCGACTGGCGTGGGGTCTCCACTATTATTCGCGCCATTATCTTCTAACGTATCTACATTAACGGTTCGAATAAAGCCCCTGGCATCATCAAGAATTAATTGAGCTTCACTGCTTGCTTGGTCACCGTCTGCATCCGTCACAGTTATCGTTAGATCATCAAGCAAACCACCTACAGGCGTATTAACAATAAGCTCGGTAGTTAGCGTAAATGTCCCATCTTGAGCAATAGTCAGCGTTCCATATTTTAAGTTACCATCACTACTATTGATTAAATCGATGGTCCAAGCATCATTGCTAAATACCGAACTCGCCGTATCGTATGTTTCACCTGCATAGGTCAAACTTGAAATCAACGTGCCATCTGAACTGATTAAGTCGGCATTATTGCTAAACCAGTTTCCCGAAAACTCATCCCCCTCGGTAAGTTCAATTTCTATTGGTGAGCTTGTGTCTTCAGGGATATCATCTACTACACTAACGGTATATGTCTCAGCTTCAGACTGGTCGCCATCCTTATCAACGGCATAAATTGAAAAACTGAGTTCTAATGTGTTCTCGTCCGCTGGAACACCGTCAGGTTCATCGTGTTCAAGTGCACGGTATAGATCAAACTCGACAGTCCCATCGGTATTAAATCTAATTCTAAAGACGTCTTGCTCGCTTTCATCTCTTGCATATAACCAACCATTCGAGTCCGGTGAATCAAGCGAAACCAAGCTACCACTACTTGTTTTATAGCCGAGCACATTGAACATATCGATATTCACGCTCACACTGGCGATAGAGTCTGAACCTTGTAATAGCGTAATGGATGGTGACGAGCCCTCGATGCCAGAATCAAGCGAATCATCATTCAACCCACTTTCATTGACTGTGATTCCCTCTGTAATTACTAGTTCCGGAAACAAGCCATCATAGACCAGTATGTTGGACTCCGTAGAGATCTCGCTTCCATCAGAATCTCTCGCCACGATGGGCATAGAGATCGACAATTGCGTCCCATCACCTAAAACATGGTCAAGCGAGTGATAAAGCTCTACAGTTACATTAACGGTAGACGTATCATTTGATGGCAAAGAGAAGTCACTAGGTAACGTGACCCTAAATACAACGTCTCCAGTGTCTGAAATTGCGTCAAAGCTTCCATCATTGTTATCGTACCAAGTGACAGCCTCTCCGTTATAAGTAACAGCATCACCAAGCGTAGTTTTGACAGTATCTCCATCATTTATGTCAACACCCAGATACACAATCGGATCGAATGATGACGTAACTATCACATCCGTATTCGCTATGGCTGAAACACCATCAGGAGCAATGTTTGTATCGACAGGTGTTTCGGTCAACTCGACATTGCCACTATTGATTAGCGCTTGTCCATTGTCGTTATCTATCACATTAATGTCTAAAACGACCGACGTGTTATCTTGGTCTGAGTCCATTGCAGTAACAACGAGAGGTACGTTTGGATCAGTATTTTCTTGTTGGTCGAGAGCCTGAAAAAGCTCAAAGGAGTAGGTAATGTCGCCATTTGCATCAATAGGTAATGAAGCATTGAGGATAGCTTGAAAGATGGGAATCTGAGTTTGCCCATCTTCGTCAAGAATATAACCATCAAGTGTTTTGCCATCCGCAGAGACTTGATAAAGCACAACTTGTTCACCACTCGTCAACAAGGGTTGTTCAGAGACGATGAACGACAAAGATTCGAGGTAATCGCTGCCAACCTCAACTTGAAAATTCCCTGAGCTCAACACACCTCCATTTGCGAGATCAGATTCTTTTACTTCTACCCCATTCAAATTATTTAAAGTTGGGTCTGCGCCATCCTTTAGAACATAGTCAATTTCATTCTCTACAAGCGGTGTGGCATCTAAATCTACGCCACCAATGGTCAACGGGAAAGTGACCGTATCACTGCTATTGAATTGATCGATAGGGTGCTCAAGAGTAAGCGAAATTGAAGCTAATACATCGTTACCCGATTCAACGCCACTCAATGTTAACGTAAATACAGTGACACCATTGGCAAATGCTGTAATTTGCTTTCCACTAGAGCTTAACGTGTAGCTAAGCTCATTATCAGAGACTGAGCTTGTAAGCCCTAATGCTTCTAACTTAGTAATAGATGACCCACCGAAATACAAACTACTCGGATCCGGATTGTCAGATCCCGCGACAATATTAACAGTTCCTTCAAAGTTCAATATCGGGCCATCCAAAGGGACTTCTGTTACGTCTATAGTCGCATTGCCTACGTAACCTGCTTGTCCATCACTAATATCAATCGTCGCGTTAGCCAAGCCATAGTCTTGGGAGTCATCTGCAGCTAAATAGCTGAAAGAAACACTTTGCTCGACCGAATGATCTAGGTTTCGACCTGCATCAAACTGCCAAGAGCCATCAGAAAATACGGTTAATTCGCCTTTTTCTAAACTAAAACTTACGGATCCCCCCTCTAGAATTGACTTCTGCTCCCCGCCAGCCTCTACAAATTTCACATAAAGTGTTCCATCAAGATCAATATCATTTTCAAGTAGATTGCCCGTAATTGTTTGATCTTCTACGACTGAGTATGTGTCATCTCTAATCACCGGATCAGAGTCATAAATAGTAATCGTTAACGGTGCCACAACCGTCTCTTGTGTACCGTCAGCATCACTTTGAATGCTTTCAACCAATACGTTAGTCACCAGCTCATCTTGACCTACACCATGATCAATCGCTTCATAAAAAGTAATTTGAACCGTACCATCATCATTGACCTCTGCAGAGAAAACTAATCGGTCGTCAGTCGATGTTCCTTGTAAGCTCAACCCATCTTCTGCAACAACAACATTTATAGATTGACCGACCGATGTAAGCGCGCTCAAACTTGGTTGCTCTGCATGCAGTGCTGGCACACCATTTTCTATGTTGATGGCTGCCGAGCTGCTTTGCTCACCAAAAAATCCAACGATGTTTTCAGAAAATACCGTTGAACCGGGTAGCACTATTGTCGGCATGGTATCGACCGCATGGTTGCCGGCGGCATCCAACACTTCAGCTTCAATGGTCCACGTGCTGTTTAGATTGAGAGTGTTTACGTCAATTCCGGTTACTGTCCACGAACCTGATGCATCAACAAGGCCAGTAAAATTGAGCGTGCTGTCTCCGTCACTTACCCGAATCGTCACTGCCAAACCTTGCTCTACACCACTGGTTGTCCCTCTCATTTCCGTGACTATACCCTCACGGAAATCATCAATGGCAAGACCAC
>NZ_JAWOQQ010000099.1:0-1251 GCF_033337405.1 Vibrio sp. YT-16 | reverse complement strand
CTATGCGTCGGTTTATGTGTTTAAGGTATTATGCGGAGGCATAGGTATTGCGTTGCTCACACCTTAGCAAGGCGTTAGTTGTACATCAGAATTCGTCTTCTTCTTCTAATTCGTCTAAATACTCTGGTGAGTGAATTGCACAATAATCAACATCGGCATTTTCATTTAGTATGTCGACTTTTATCTCCGCATCTTCCATGTAAAGAGCGTATTCGCCAATAAATTCAACAGATTCAGGAACAACGATATGAGTTATAAAATTCATACTAAGCGCCCCATACTCTAGTCGCTGTAATGTGTTTGGCAGAATTATATTTGTTATCCAATTGTGGCAAAATGCATTTCGACCAATGATACGAACTTCTACGTTGTCAAAGTGGGAAGGTATTTCGATATCCCTATAATCAGCCTCGTAAGAAAGGATCGTACCAGTTTCTTTGTCAAACTTAACGTCATTTACTTCTAGGGTATGGGTAGTCATTGTTAAATCCATTAATAATCTTATTGAAATCAATATGCTACTAGGGAAATATACAACTAACAAACTGTTTAAGAGTGATTCGCAACGCGTGGCATTTTCATCATGCGTTGGTTTAAGTGATTAAGGTGGTATGCAGCGACATCGGTATTGCGTTGCTCACACCTTAACAGGGCGTTATGTAAACAAAATAGCGGTTCACGTCGAGTTTTTTGATATTTGATGCTAGGTAGCGTCTGAGTCGATCTTAATAATGTTTCAAAATGAAGTTTTGGAGCATGAGCGCAGTGAATATTGTTTTAGTTCTATTTACGGTAAACCATTTTATTTACTTGTATTTTAGTCATTTTATCGAAAATGCGGTGAGTAGTAGTGGGGGAGCCGGAGAGGCTTCACTATACGGATTAGCTTACGGATTTCTGATATTACCTTTTCAGTTTCTTTTAGAGTTGGCTTTATTTTTTGCTTTTTTATATCAAGTTCTAATAGTTCGTCAATGGCGTGCTAGTATATGGTACTGGTCTACTTTCTTGCTTACGTTGTTTTTGATTCTTGATATCGGATACTGACTTTAGCTTGTTCACATAACAAACGCTTCAAGACGGATTCGCAACGCGTGGCATTTGTGGTTTGTGGTGAATTTAGTGATTTAGGTGGTGCGCGGAAACATCGTATTGCGTTGCTCACCACTTAAGCGGGCGTTATACGAATAGAGGGAAATTATGTACAAAAATACTGATTTTAACTTGGATTCAAAAGAGTTCAGGTTTAAG
>NZ_JAWOQQ010000098.1:0-1252 GCF_033337405.1 Vibrio sp. YT-16 | reverse complement strand
CGCTACATGTGTATGCCAAAGGCGGCATTAATGCATTCAATGTCGATTACAATGGCGGATTAAGCTCGGTCAGCAAAGATGATGGCGTGTCTTACATGTATGGCGTCGGCGCGGAATATTTCTTGTTAGACAATATCTCTGTTGGTGCAAGGTACCAATCATGTGGCGTGGATATCAATGGGGACAGCGATAACCTAAGCAGCTTTACGGGCAACGTGACTTTCCATTTCTTGTAAACCGCAAACTTCCCGATCTTCTTTATCCACCTCACCCTTCACAGTTGGTTGAAAAACTCCACCTATCTCAAAATGGTCTCGCACTTATGTGCGAGGTCATTTCTTTTGTTCTGAATACCGTTTGACCTTGTTGAACGACGGTTTTCCTCTGTGTATTCCAATTCTGAAAAATAGTTAGATGTCGTAGTTTATTCTTGTGGGTTGAAGACACTTGTTTGGCGTTTGTTTGCTGTAAATATGCAATAAAAGTGTCATTTTTGCATAAATTTGTGATTGGTGATAAACTTCGCATCGTTTTTAAAGTTTAGAGTTCAAATTAATGGAGGGCGGTATTGGAGTTCTTCTCCCCTGAGAAGCGTTTCAAATTACGTTAAATTTGTATTTATGGATAATGCATTTAAAAAATATAGTATCGACACAACAGACTATCAGGTTGGCCAAGACAACGTTCAAAAATGGGGCTTCGATATACACAATCCCGTATTCGGCATCAGTGCTGGTCTCGTTGTTTTCTGTCTTATTTCACTTCTTCTTGTCGAGCCAGTCACCGCTCGCGATGCATTAAACGGGATCAAAAACGGAATTATTGAACAGTTTGATGCATTCTTTATGTGGTCTACCAATTTCTTCTTATTGTTCGCTGTTGCTCTGCTTTTCTCGCCATTAGGTAAGATTCGCTTAGGCGGTAAAGAGGCGACGCCGGATCATTCAACCGTTTCATGGCTATCAATGCTGTTTGCTGCAGGTATGGGTATTGGTCTCCTCTTTTGGAGTGTGGCTGAGCCAACGGCCTATTTCACGGATTGGTGGGGTACGCCGCTAAACTCAGAAGCGTATTCAGCTGATGCTAAATCACTCGCGATGGGCGCGACCATGTTCCACTGGGGTGTTCACGGTTGGAGTATTTACGCCCTTGTTGCGTTGGCGCTTGCTTTTTTCGCTTTTAATAAAGGTTTACCACTTTCATTGCGTGCGGCGTTTTACCCAATTTTTGGTGACCGTGCATGGGGCTGGTT
>NZ_JAWOQQ010000097.1:0-1259 GCF_033337405.1 Vibrio sp. YT-16 | reverse complement strand
CTCTGTGGCTAAAGATTTGCCACGAATCGTTTATTAAACTCAGCGTTTACTTTATCGCTTAGCTGTTCGTATTTTTCGCTCAACGCAATTTGCTGTGCTTGTAGATGAGTTGGGTTCTTAGCAAGATCAGAGGCATGAAGTTGGCCCATCTCCTCCATAAAGCCGCTAGTTAGCTGGCTGAAGATCGCGTCTTTACCGATAATAAAGCTCGCAAAATTCTCTTTCACGAATGCTTGTTCATTCGGGTTTAAGTTTTCTAAACCCAGACGTGCTTGGTTAGCAGAGGTTACATCATCAAACGTTGCGTTAGCTGGGTTCGTGCCTGGCTTCAGATAGGCGGCATCATTTTTAAAGTCATTGGCATTTTGAGTAAATGCGTTTTCAATCAACTTTTGAGAAAAGCTTCTGACTTCGAATGTTGACTGCACTGGCTTATGGTCGCTGACATTCTCAAATCCCTCTGTTATAACACTGGTTTGGTGGTTCTGTAAGTTGCCCGTTTTGTTGGTTAAACCAGTGTTATCCAGCTCACCGAAGTCAGGGCGATCTCGGCCTTCTTTCTGCTTAATATTGCCAGTGTGCTTATCTAGCTGCATGTAAGTATGGCTATCGAGTGGTTTGAACTTAAAGCCATGTTTCGCTAAGTGCGTATCATCGTGGGCAATTGGGTCGTACAGCACATCAGAGCCTTCAGCAACGCGCTTCTCACGTTCATTGAGATCGCCAGTGATCAGAACTTCCTCATTTGGATTAATGCCTTCCATCAACTTGTTGCCTTCGAACTCACGTTTGACTTCTTTGTTGGAATCCAGGTGTGCAGAAATGACGTTTAAAGGTTGTCCATTGATCTCCAAAGCCGTTTTCACGCCGCCTTTATTACCCGTGATGCCCATGAAGAAATCCATGTTTCGGCCACCGATGCCGTGACGATATTCAGATTCATTTTTCACGTTGATATCGACGCCATCTTTCGCAAAAACAGACATCGAAGTGTAGCTGATACCTTCACCAAGCCCTTTAGTCATGACTTTCATTTTGTTTTGGCTAAGCAGGTTCATGCCATCGAGTTCTAGGTCGTTAGCAAGCAATTTCGATTCTTGTTCGGCAAATAAGACCACATCATAGTCACCCTTTTGGATAAGGTTTTGGAAGTAGTTCTTCGTCTCTGCAGGCATCTTTTGGTTGGCTTGGTTGTACGTTAATGTCAGGACCTTAACGTTGCCGTTGTTCTCTTTTTTGTGCAGTTGTTGGTTCATCAA
>NZ_JAWOQQ010000096.1:0-1281 GCF_033337405.1 Vibrio sp. YT-16 | reverse complement strand
ATCTTGAGCTTGAGTCGAAAGGTTATGAACGTGTTGTCCCGCCAGAAAAAACAACAAAATGATTGGCAGTAAGACAAGGCCAAACAGTTTGTGTTTAACTGATAGGTTATTCCACGAAAAAATTCCGACCACAGCGCATTTCCATATTCAAAGGGTTGATATGAAAAGTGTAGTTTATCTATTTGGGTTGTTAGCGCTGTGAGTGCAATCGGGTTTAAAAGGGGATAAAAATGTGACGTGTTTTGCAGAAAGCTTCTCATAACGCCAAGCAAGAAGCAGAGCGTTATGAGCTTTTCATGCCAGTTTTTAACCTACGATGGAAGAGGCATTGTGCTTCATTGCTTGGCAGGTATTTTCCAGTTCTAGGAGCTGCGCCGCTGGAACAGGCTTGCCTAAGAAAAAGCCTTGTGCCACATCGCAATTTAGACGCTCGATCAGCGCCAGTTGTGTTTGGGTTTCTATACCTTCTGCCACAACTTTCATTCCGAGGTTGTGAGCCATTGAAATGATGGCACGTACCAGAGAGTCATCTTTGTTGTCTTCCTGGGTTTGCGCGATAAATGAGCGATCGATTTTAAGCCCATCAAAGTTAACTTGTTGAAGATAGGACAGGGCAGAATAGCCAGTACCAAAATCATCTAACCAGACTTCAATACCAGTGGCTTGCAGTTTGCGCAAAACGAAGTGGGCTTTTTCGATGTCGTCCATCAAAAGTGACTCCGTCACTTCTACGTGAATGTCTTTGGCGGATACATTGTATTGCGATAAAAAGTGCTCAAATATGAGGCTAAGGTCCTGGCGGTAGATTTGTCGTGGGGACAAGTTCAACGCGATATGAAAATCATGGTCGAATGCTTCTGCCCATTCCGCTCTTTGCTTGATCGCGGTTTCGATCAAATGCTCACCAAGATCGAGAATCAAGTCGTTTTGTTCTGCAATCGGAATAAACTGTTCAGGGCCAATGTAACCTTTCTCGGGATGATTCCATCGCACTAATGCTTCAACCCCAACCAACTGGTAGGTCTTAAGGTCAAATTTAGGTTGATACCAAAGCTCAAACTGAGATAAGTCGTGGATGGAGCGACTCAGTTCTCTTTCGATATAGAGTCGTTGTTTCACCGTCGCATCGAATGCGGGATCGTAAACGGACATAATGTCTTTGCCGCGACGTTTTGATTCTTGTGCGGCAAGGGATGAAAGTTGCAGCAACGAATCTGCGTTACAACCAAACTCTGGATATACCGCGACACCAAGGCTGGTGGTTAAGCGGATATTGTGACT
>NZ_JAWOQQ010000095.1:0-1284 GCF_033337405.1 Vibrio sp. YT-16 | reverse complement strand
TATTTCTATTCACATTTAATAAATTAGATAGCGCTAATTAAATGTAACCGATTACTTTTTTGTTTCTATTTCTATAGGAAAAAGTCTTAAATCCACTTTCTGACTTCCCTCTCTGAATATATATTTTTGCTCATTTTGGGCGATAATTTGACCTTGAGAATAGAGTTTCCCTATTACTTTCATTTCTCCTTTCCCAGCTTGAATTGGCGCAATAAGAAAAGAATATTGAACTGGTAACTGAACACCTTGATATTGCTGAGAAGCAACAGTAAAGCATTGATTTTCAAAAGCTTGACACATCTCCACCTCTAAATAGGTCGAAACTGGAGGATGGTATCCTTCGACAGAAATCCACCCATATACATTCGCTTGGCTCTGAACAGAAAATGACTGTGCAGTCCCCACGGACTGAGCGCATCCAGTCAATAACATTAAACCGATCAGACCGGCCCACTTACTGCTTTTCATTTAGGCTCCCATAAATTATTTTTATCGTCTTATTATGATTTATTTTTACACAACTTCTTATGTGTACGTTTAAATTTTCGGCTTATATTTATTCTACAGATGGACAGCAATAACGTTCCACGTACAACACGTAATTAACATAGTATTTAATTTTTAAGATAACACAATTCTAATTCTTCATCGCTTGTCGATATAAACCAAAATCTCACCATAATAGAATTTAATAACCGTTAATCTTTATATGCACCAGCACTCATTTGTAAGATTAGAAGCAAGGTGTCAATTCTGTGTTTCCGGCCAAAATATAATAACTAACAACCAAAATTGATAAACACACCCCACGATATCGAATATGTTTCCCGATAAAATTCTCAAAAGGACTGTTTCTATGTCAGCACGCCAAACTATCGATGAGGTTTTACAGAAGTTTGCTCATCAAATAGGCTTGCCTGAACTGCATTTGACGGACAATGAACTAAGCTTAGCTTTTGATGATCACTTGAAGGTTCATTTCATCTTTCATCCAGAAACGAATACGCTGCAACTGGAAGCGGAAATTGTTGGATTACAAATCGTCAATTCTGATCTTTATCGTTCTTTTTTGGCGTTCAATTACCATTGGCCAGAACACCAATTATTTTTCAGTTTAGATAATCATAGGCACGTACTGTGTTTGAATAAACTGATTGGCATCGAGCAATTGGATTATGAATATTTTGAAAATGCGTTGGCGGAATTGTTGACGCAAAGCGAGTCATGGGAGTCGTTGCTATCTGCTCACGTAGTGGCCGAAGATACGCCTGCTATGCCTCAAAG
>NZ_JAWOQQ010000094.1:0-1286 GCF_033337405.1 Vibrio sp. YT-16 | reverse complement strand
TGCGATTGCGTTCATGATGCTTCTCCTAGCCTAGTTTCGATCAATGACGCTCCAAGTTAACACGAGCGCAACAATGTTACTATTGTAGCGCTCGCGAAATTAGAGTTCGAACTCTGATTAAAATATCGGTGGGTTTGGAGCTAAGTCAGACGCAATTCATAAATGCCTAATCGTTGAGAGCGGTCAAGCGTCTCGAACTCGTGATCAACGTATTCTTTTAATGTGGCACTAGCACGCTCAGCAATATTGATACCAGCAATGTCATCTTCCATACAGTGGAATTGGATGAACTGCGCATGCCCTTTCTGCTTTAAAAAAGGAATCAGAACCGCAAGCACTTGGTCAATCACTCGGTGTCCTCGCCCATTGTTCGCCAACCAATAGCCAATCTCAGTAACGTGTGTGTGCGAATCCACACCCTTGATGCCAATAACTCCCGTAAACTGCTCATCAAAATAAATCGCGCACCAGTGGGCATCTAACGCTTTGCTGTTCACGCGCTGAGAGATGTAGTTCACTGCTTCTCTGCGGTTGGTCACAAAGTCCGTCCAAGGTAAATAGCCAGATAGGCTGTTTCGATACGTGTTCACCACTTCCAGTAAAACCGTCGCATGCTTGGTGGTTAGAGGCGCAATTGAGACCCTTTCCGAGACGGAAAAGCGCGCTTGCGAGCCATTCCCTTGATAGTCGTGTGGATACATCGAATCTCCCATTCACATCAGCCTTTAGCAAAGCGCTGCAATGCATCGCCCGCCAGTCGATAGATCTTCCATTCATCTTGAGGCTCTGCACCGATTGACTGATAGAAATCAATCGCGGGTTGGTTCCCATCCAATACAGCCCATTCAAAACGGCCACAATCACGATCAACGGCAATATTCGCCAAATGCTTTAACAACGCTTTCCCAGCACCAACATTTCGGTACTCAGAAGAAACATATAGATCTTCCAAGTAGAGTCCGTTCTTTCCAAGCCATGTTGAGTAGTTAAAAAAGTAGACGGCGAATCCTATCGGTTCTTCGTTCACATAACAAATCACTGCGTGTGTCGTCGAATCTTCGCCGAAAATCGCTCGATCAACGGCTTCGACGCTGGCTTTAACTTCATGTTCTAAGTGCTCGTAACGAGCTAACTCTTTAACAAATCTTAAGATGGTTGCAGAATCCTGCTTTTGTGCTGCTCGCCCAGAAATTTTATGAGTCACGTCCTTGTAGCCCTGTCCTAGCTGTTTTGCTCGATCAATGTATACGGTGTCAGCGACTCCACATCAACATAGTATTGCCAAA
>NZ_JAWOQQ010000093.1:0-1287 GCF_033337405.1 Vibrio sp. YT-16 | reverse complement strand
GCTTGTTACCTGATCCCATATGGCTTGTCTCAATTTGCGTACGGCACGCTATCAGACCGCTTAGGTCGTAAACCGATCATCATCGTCGGTCTACTTATCTACATCCTAGGTACTTTGGTGGCGCTATTTGCACACCAATTTGAGTGGTTCTTGGCTGGTAGCTTCATTCAAGGTTTGGGGATCGGTTGTGGCGGCGCGATGTCACGAACTCTAACTCGCGACTGCTTTGAAGGTGCTGAGCTGCATCGTGCAAACAGCTTGATCAGCATGTGCGTGATTTTCTCACCACTAATGGCACCAGTACTTGGCGGCTACCTAACAGAAGCATTTGGTTGGCGCTCTAGCTACCTATTTCTAGCCCTGTTCGGCATCGCGGTGGTGATTACCATGATGGCCAGCATGATGGAGACTCTGCCAAAAGAGAAACGCAAGTTCGAACCAGTGGCAAAAAGCTACAAGCACGTTTTGTCTGACCGCCGCTTCCAAGGCTTTTTAATCTGCCTAGTTGCGACGTTTGCTGGCGTAGGTGTGTTCGAAGCAGCAGCTGGGGTATTACTAGGTGGTGTATTGGCATTACCAGCCACTACCGTAAGTTTGCTGTTTATCTTGCCGATCCCGGGCTACTTAGTGGGAGCAGGTTTGTCTAGCTATATCGCGCAGCGTCGCTCTGAGCGTCGTGCGTTAAATGTTGGCTTGGTGTCGATCTTTATCGGTTCAGCCGTCGTATTAATCCCAGGCTTGTTTGGCGTAACAACTGCACTGACGTTAATTGGTGGCGCAACTATTTATTTCCTAGGTGCGGGCATTCTGTTCCCTGCGGCAACAACAGGTGCAATTGCTCCGTTCCCTTACCACGCGGGGACAGCTGGTGCGACTCTGGGTGGTATGCAGAACTTGGGCGCCGGTATTGCAACCTTGCTTGCATCGGTATTCCCAGCGCATAACCAAATGCCGCTTGGTGTTTTGATGATGGCAATGTCAATTGTCGCGATGCATAGCCTATTGTGGGTACACAGAGCACACGATCATTCAAACGAAATGCCACAAGTCATTTAACCGCCATTTCAATCTGACCAAAACATTGAAAAGGGACACACGAAATAGTGTGTCCCTTTTTTCATATCACACTACCTCTATTTATTGATGAGAATGATTTAACTTTAGAAGTGATATTTGTTAAAAATAACAGTTGCTTACACAATGCGTTTTCAAGCCAACAGGTCACAACAATGAGCCGTTCAGAAATGGGGAGAGTATTCACTTCTCGAACCACATCTCTGCTCTCTA
>NZ_JAWOQQ010000092.1:0-1289 GCF_033337405.1 Vibrio sp. YT-16 | reverse complement strand
ACGAGACACACCAAACAAATCCGTCACTTCGGTGATATTGGTCAGCTCATCTTTTGGCAATGATGCTAAATAAATCAAGGTTCTCAGCGCGTAATCAGTAAAGCTCGTTAACTGCATGTTCTCTCCCAGAGTGCGACTTAATAGCTCAATGTCAGTGACGAAACAACCAACTTACGCTATCGACAAAAGTGTAAATCTTTTCTTGATCGAAAGATACATTTGAGATACAACTTTAAACATGCATTACAAATACAACTTAAAAATAGGAAGTTCTTATGCTCAGCAATCAAACCATTGAGATCGTGAAAGCGACCGCGCCACTAATCGCAGAAACAGGACCAAAACTGACCGCTCACTTCTATGACCGCATGTTTACTCACAACCCTGAGTTAAAAGACATTTTCAACATGAGCAACCAGCGTAATGGCGATCAGCGTGAAGCGCTATTCAATGCCATCTGTGCATACGCTGCTAACATTGAAAACTTGCCTGCTCTGCTTGGCGCAGTGGAGAAAATTGCGCATAAACACACCAGCTTTTTGATCACGAAAGATCAGTATCAAATAGTAGGTAAACACTTGATCGCTACAATTGATGAGTTATTCAATCCGGGCCAAGAAGTTTTAGACGCGTGGGCTGAAGCTTATGGCGTATTGGCTAATGTATTTATCCAGCGCGAAGAGCAAATCTATCAAGCGAATGCATCGCAAGAAGGTGGTTGGCGAGGGCTACGTGAGTTTGAGTTGGTCGGTAAACAATTGGAAAGTGAACACATTTGCAGTTTTGTTTTCAAACCGACGGATGGCAGTAAAGTGACGAAGTACAAGCCTGGGCAGTACCTCGGCATCTACATCAACAGCGATAAGTTTGAAAACCAAGAGATCCGTCAATACAGCCTATCTTCTTCGGTTCAAGAGAACACTTACCGCATCTCCGTAAAACGTGAACAAGGCGGTAAAGTATCCAACTACCTGCACGATGAGCTAAACATCGGCGATAAAGTAAAACTCGCAGCGCCAGCGGGTGATTTCTTTATGGATGTAGACACCAATACACCAGTGGTGCTGATTTCTGCAGGTGTCGGCCTTACGCCAACACTGTCAATGCTAGAAAGCTTGACGGAACATCACGCGCCAGTGACTTGGGTACATGCAACAGAAAACAGCAAACACCACGCCTTTAAAGAGCACGTAAACCAGCTAGTCACGGCGAAAGAAAACATGAACGCGCTCATTTGGTATAACCAACCAATGGCAGAAGACAAGATAGGTGAAGACTTCCACTTTACC
>NZ_JAWOQQ010000091.1:0-1292 GCF_033337405.1 Vibrio sp. YT-16 | reverse complement strand
TCTCTCCTTACAGACACTATTTGGCCTGTATCTCACTCCTTGAGAGGCTAACTGCCTGTGGGCGGAGGAAGTTTGTAGAGTGTATAAGACAGCGTTAATGTATGTATTGAGTCCGGCAAATCGGGCTCAATATAGAAAATCAATGGCATCTGAGCGTGCTGCTTTCCATCCAGCGGCTGTTGCGTAAAACAAAAGCACTCTATTTTGTTGAAGTAAGCAGCACCGTTGCCGGGAGAAACGGAAGGCACCGCCTGCCCCACCAGCCTTTGTCCACTTTCGTTAAATGCCAAGTATTCAGTTTGCACGACTTCACCTGGATGAACATTCATCGAAATGACTTTCGGCTTAAACTCCCACGGCATATCTGGGTTGACGTGTGCCATAAACTCCACACGAATCGTCCGGCTCAAATCGGGTTGCATCCCCGTAGGTTGAATCGCTGCAACATCACTGGTTTTACCGTTGATACCTAACGCATCACACATCACGTCATAGAGCGGCACGAGCGCAAAACCGAACCCGAACATGGCAAAAGTGGCCAGCACTAACTTTATCGTGAGCTTTTTGTGGGATGATTTTTCTGCCATGTTCTTCGCCTCTCGTTCCGTTAATCCACTTTAGGCGGCGTACTAAAGGTGTGATGAGGTGCAGGGCTTGGCACAGTCCACTCTAATCCTTCTGCACGCTCCCAAGGTTTGGCCGACGCTTTCTCTCCGCCACGAATGCACTTGATCACGACCCACAAGAAAATCAGTTGCGACAAACCAAAGGCAAAGCCGCCGATAGATACGATTTGGTTCACATCCGCAAATTGAATCGCGTAATCAGGGATTCTTCGCGGCATGCCCGCCAAACCTAAAAAATGCATCGGGAAGAAAAGGACATTGACGGAAATGACTGAGCACCAAAAATGCCACAAACTCAACTTGTGGTCGTACATATTCCCCGTCCATTTCGGCAACCAATAATACGACGCCGCCATGATCGAGAAGACCGCGCCAGACACCAAGACATAATGGAAGTGCGCAACCACAAAATAGGTATCGTGGTACTGGAAATCCGCAGGCACAATAGCAAGCATCAAACCCGAGAATCCGCCAATAGTGAACAGAACAATAAACGCAATCGCAAACAACATTGGCGTTTCAAAGGTCAGTGCGCCACGCCACATGGTTGCGACCCAGTTAAACACTTTTACTCCGGTCGGTACCGCAATCAACATGGTGCAATACATAAAGAACAATTCTGCAAACACGGGCATGCCTGTCGTGAACATGTGGTGTGCCCACACA
>NZ_JAWOQQ010000090.1:0-1293 GCF_033337405.1 Vibrio sp. YT-16 | reverse complement strand
AATCCACATGCAGGTTTGCCGATTTAGATTTTTCCTGTGCGGTTCACAGTGATTACTTATCCAGATTGAGACAGAGTGCGCCTAACTGATTGGATGTTAAAGAGTTGTAATTAAGAAGTGAGATCTAGCTCCTTTTCTCCCTCGTGGTTTTTGCTACCGTTACGAAAGACGTTTTAAACAGGCAGTAATTCATGGCTTTTGAAAGCACCCCCAACATCGCACTTATTGAAGATGATGACATTGTTCGTCAGGCAACTAGCCAATGGCTGCAACTGGCCGGATTTAACGTTGAGGCATTCAGTACCGGTGACGCTGGAAAGGCGGCGATACTAAGTCAAGACTTTGATGCTGTTGTCAGTGATGTTCGCTTGCCTGATAGCGATGGCCTCTCGATTTTAGAAAGCCTTATTGACCATCATATCCAAACGCCCGTTATCCTGATCACCGGACATGGGGATGTGGATATGGCGGTGAGTGCGTTGCAAAAGGGCGCATTTGATTTTATTGAGAAACCATTTCAGCCAGAGCGACTCTCGCAACGTGTGACGGAAGCGGTCGAGACTTATCGAGCGCAGACGTCAACGCAAGATCGTCAAGAATATCTCGCGAGCGTAAGTGGGCTCGAGGAAGTGCTGATTGGCCGAAGCCGAGTCATGCAGCAATTGCGTGAACAAGTTGCAAAGCTAGCGCGTATTGATACTAACGTCATTATTTATGGTGAAACGGGCTGTGGTAAAGAGCTAGTTGCCACCAGTCTGCATAAAGAAAGCCAACGAAAATTACATCGTTTTGTGCCAATAAATTGTGGCGCGATTCCCGAAAATCTGTTCGAAAGTGAGCTGTTTGGTCACGAGCCCGGCGCTTTTACCGGAGCAAGTAAACGACGGATTGGCAAACTCGAATACGCCGATAAAGGCACGCTGTTTTTTGATGAAATCGAGAGTATGCCGCTTTCAATGCAAGTGAAAGTGCTGCGCTCATTGCAAGAACATACTGTCGAGCGAGTTGGTGGTAACCAGCAGATCAATGTGGATTTGCGAGTGATCGCTGCCGCGAAAGAAGATCTCAACGATCATGAAGAGTTCCGCCAAGATTTGTATTATCGACTTAATGTTGCACAGATCTACTTACCGCCGCTTAGGGAGCGAGAAGAAGACGCGTTGATTCTGTTTGAGCACTTTGCGTTGCAAACAAATTCAGACAGTCGACCGTTGAGTGATGCCGACAGAAATGCCGTGCTTTCTTACGCTTGGCCAGGAAATGTGCGCGAATTACGTAACGTCGCAATGCGTT
>NZ_JAWOQQ010000008.1:0-220180 GCF_033337405.1 Vibrio sp. YT-16 | reverse complement strand
CTACAATCAAAAATTGCAACGCAGTTATCGAGTATTTTAACAAGCTAGAATGACCAGTTATTTACTACGATTGGTATAACCTATACTCAATCTCACTAAAGCAACCAACCCCATGTGAAACTCCACAAACAAAAGGCTGAGGAGCAGATCTTTACCCTACAAACAATGTACTAGCTATTTTGATTTTGTTAGTTCGTATGGCCTTAATATGAATGTTCAATATAAATAGGAAAACACTTGAGGACTTACTAGAAAAAGTGGGCTCGCAAAATTACCAAACGGACTCAATTAGTGATGTTTGCATAAAAACACGTACAAGAAATATAAATGATAGATACAAAAAATCCCGCAGGGGATGCGGGATTTTTACTAGTGACTAAATTGGTTTAAAGGTGACTAGCCTTGAATACCAACGATTAACCATGGCGCATTAGGCGCAGTCAAGTCACGCTCTAGGTGCCAGATATCTTCGATTTCTTCTTCAACACCTTCTACTGTGTCACGGTAACGACCGCTAAACTGCAGACTAAGCTGTGCTTTATTTGCATCGTAATCAGCACGGACGATCTCCGCATCAACGTACATTACGTCAGTATGCTGCTCACCGTCGAGCTTCGCGCGCTCTGCTTTTAGGTCTTCAAACAAGCTTGGAGAAACATATTCTTCAATAGTTTCTAGCTGGTTGTGATTCCACGCACCTTGCAGGATTCGATAGTGTTCACGAGAACCATTAATGAACGCTGCTTGGTCAAAACCCGGTGGGTAGTTATGTGGTACGTCTGTTTGAGCGCCAAAACCACCAAAGCCACCATTATTTGTGTTTGGTTGTTGCTCAAAGTTTTGCATGTTTGGTTGCTCAAACTTAGATGCGTTGCCACCAAATGCAGGCTGTTGACGATGCTGGTTCATACTGCCCTGCTTCGCACCTAGCATACCGCGCATTAGTTTAAAGATGACAAAGGCAATCAAACCAATAATTAGGATATCCATAAACTGGATACCTTCAAAAGCACCGCCAAAGAATGCAGCAAGTAGACCACCAGCAAGAAGTCCGCCTAGCAGCCCCCCCATAAGGCCTTTCTTACTTGAAGACTTTGTCGTCTGATCTTTGCCGACCGTATTGGTGTTTTGTTGCTGTTGTTTCGGTGCTGGTGCAGTTTTGTAGCTCTTACCGAAAGACTTACTGCCACCAAACTTCTTCGCTTCCGCGATAGGCGTTACAGCAACAGTAAACATCAATAAAGCAACAATAGAAAATAAACGTTTCATCGTTATCCTTAAAGTTAGCTATCTAAGATAGTGCCCCATTTTCAAGACGAAACAATCGTTGTTTCAAACAGTAGCACGCCAAAGATGATTTTTAAGTCATCATACTCTGTATACCGATTGATGAAAATAGCTTATAGAAGCTGACATGTATCAGAATATTGCCAAAAATGCAGACTGCTCACACTGCTTACAATTCAGCTGAAGGCGCTTGATCAATGTAAAAAAAGTATGGAATAAGTTCACTAATACTCCAGATTGTTTTACTTGAATTAGAATCAGTGACACAGCTCAGAATCCTACACCTTGAGGGCACTTGGACACATTGCCTTGTTGACGGTTAATAGGTAGCTGACTATCATATTGAACGATGTTCAATAAAGTAGTTTGAGAGTATGGCGCGCAGAAACGATCACACCCGAGAAGAGTTAGTGAATTTGACCTTAACAACGGTCAAAAACTTTTTAGATGAGAATTCTTACCACGAACTCAGTCTTCGTAAAATCGCTAACATGATTGGTTACGTGCCAAGCACATTGGTAAATGTTTTTGGTAATTATAATTTGTTGTTGCTTCATGTTGTCGCTCAAACTTTAGATGAGTTATCTCAAGAAGCACGCAAAGCGACTAATGACAGCAAAGACTCCCATCAAGCGCTTTTTGAACTCGCTTATTGCTACCACGATTTTGCTCAAAAACACCCATACCGTTGGCAGTTAGTGTTCGAACACAACATGAATGGAGCAGAACTTCCGGAATGGCATGCCAAACGTATCGATGGTATGACGGGAATGCTAGAGTCACTATTGGCTCAAATCGCACCACATCGTACTGAATCCGAAGTGATTCAAGCGAGTCGAGTCCTTTGGTCTGGCGTACATGGCATTACTTTACTCAGTGTTGATGATAAGTTTTTCTCTAGTGAACCGATTGATGGCAAAGAATTGATCAGTAATCTTCTTTCTAACTACCTCACGAACTGGTAACAAAGGATTATCCATGTCATCCGACAGACAGCCGTCCTTACTTACGCAGAGAAAGTTCCTGCCCTATTTCATTACTCAGTTTTTTGGCGCTTTCAACGACAATATTTTTAAAAACGTTTTGCTGTTGTTTGTCGCATTCGCTGGCTCCAGTGCACTACCTATTTCGAGCAATTTGTTCATCAACCTTGCGGCAGGCTTGTTCATTCTACCGTTCTTTCTGTTCTCTGCTTCCGCTGGCGTATTAGCCGACAAATATGAAAAGTCATGGTTTATTCGTAAGGTCAAACTATTTGAAATAGCCATCATGCTCTTGGGTGCCATCGGATTCATAACCGAAAGTTATGGTGTGCTTTTATTGCTACTGTTTTTAATGGGCACACAGTCAGCATTTTTTGGCCCAGTTAAATATGCCCTTTTGCCTCAAAAGTTAAATGCTAAAGAGTTAGTGCCCGGCAACGCTCTTGTTGAAGCTGGTACCTTTATCGCCATCCTTATTGGCACCTTAGGCGCTGGGATTATAGCCTCTGCAGACAACGCAAAATACCTCGCCGCATTTTGTGTCGTGATCTTCGCATTGTTAGGCTACTTGTCGAGCCGCTCAATCCCCTTTGCTGCAGCCAGCGCACCCAATCTCTCTTTTCGTTGGCAACCATACAAGCAAACCAAACACACGCTCTCTATCGCCAAATCCGATCGAGTTGTTTTTCAATGCATAATGGCAATAAGCTGGTTTTGGTTTTTAGGCGCCGCATATCTAACACAATTCCCGAATTTCACTAAGATTTACCTAAATGGCACCGAGAGTGCGGTGTCTTTCTTGCTCGCTCTATTTTCCATTGGTATCGCGCTAGGGTCGCTACTTTGCAATTGGATCTCAAACCATCGTATAGAAGTCGGTGTTGTGCCAATTGGTGCCTTTGGCATTACGGTATTTGGGTACCTAATGGCCACTTCCATTCCCAATGATCTACCTACTTTCCATAACTTTGTAGACTTCTTTAGATATGAGCCTTTTTGGCCATTATTTTTCTACCTATTGATGATTGGTGCTTCGGGCGGTTTGTTTATCGTGCCTCTTTACGCATTAATGCAGCATCGAGCAAAGGAAACCGAACGTGCTCAAGTCATCGCAGGGCTCAACATCTTTAACTCTCTGTTTATGGTCGGCAGCGCTGTCTTAGGTATTGTGTGCCTAAGTGTAATCAAGATGACAATTCCTCAACTGTTTGCATTGTTAGCCATTTTAAATTTCTTAGTCGCCGCTTACATCTTTTTGCAAATTCCTATTTTTGTAGTTCGCTTTGTCATGTGGATGCTTACGCACACCATCTATCGAGTTAAGCATAAGAATCTACACAACCTACCCGAGCATGGTGGGGCATTGATTGTATGTAATCATGTAAGCTACATGGATGCATTGCTACTTAGTGCCGTATGCCCAAGGTTGATTCGTTTTGTGATGGAGGAAGATTACGCCAACCTACCTCCATTAAGGCGCTTTTTACGTCGAACTGGGGTAATTCCAATTTCAGCGAGTAAGAGAAGCTCTATCAGACGTGCATTTAACGATGTGGAAGCTGCGCTAAGCGAAGGTCATATCGTCTGTATTTTCCCTGAAGGAAGATTAACTTCAGATGGTGAAATGAATGAATTCATGCGCGGTATTGATATAATCCTACGTCGTAGTCCAGTACCTGTCATACCTGTTGCACTTAAAGGCTTATGGGGAAGCTATTTCAGCCGCGCAAAAGGTCGCGCATGCTGTGGCTTACCGACTCGATTTTGGTCAAAGCTAGAAATAGAGGCAGGACAACCGGTGCCACCAAACGAGGCAACGGCAAAAACAATGTTCGATAAAGTGCATCAACTTAGAGGCGACTGGCGATAAATACACTTGAACACATGTTTAGGATAACTGAACATGTGTTCAAATCATTAAGACAAACTGACCACACCCAGTGCGATATACTCTCCCTTTCATTCACAACAGCGAATAAAAACCTTGAATAGAAACTACCTCCTGTTTGGATTGGCGTTACTTTTTTGTCTAACCCCTCTTGCCTCCTCTCCCATTGCTCTAGTTATCGGTTTTCTACTCGCAAGTTTTGGTTTTGTGCCTTCCGAGCTGCCCATCGCTTCTTTTACTAAAAAGCTGCTGTCTTACTCGATTATTGGCTTAGGCTTTGGCATCAACTTCGAGCAAGCGCTTACAGTCACATCGGATGGTATCGGCCTGATCATCGCCACTATTACAGGCACACTGATCATGGGCACTCTCATTGCCAGGGTGCTTAAATTGGAGCGAGTAACCGCTTACTTAATCTCATCAGGTACTGCAATTTGTGGTGGTAGCGCAATTGCTGCTGTGGCACCGGCGATTAAAGCGAAAGACGAGCAGATTGGATTAGCACTGGCAACGGTATTTGTCCTGAACTCCATTGCACTCTTTGTGTTTCCTGTGATTGGACATGCTTTAGGGCTAGATCAACACACATTTGGCACATGGGCTGCAATTGCCATTCATGACACATCTTCTGTTGTCGGGGCTGCCTCGGCCTATGGGGAAGAAGCGCTAACTACGGCAACAACATTGAAACTCGCGCGCGCTTTATGGATCATTCCTGTTGCTTTGATCAGTGCCGTCATCTTTTCAAGAGGCCAAAAAGAGTATGGAAAGAAAAAACTAGCTATCCCTTATTTCATTTTTTGGTACTGTGCAGCTATCGCGTTTAGCGACTTCTTTCCTCAATTTGAAATGGTCTATCACGGCATTTTCATTGGAGCAAAGCAAGCGTTGGTTGTATGTCTGTTCTTGATAGGTTGTAGCATTTCAATTTCAAAACTAAAGTCTGCTGGAGCTAAGCCACTGTTGTTTGGTGTGACTCTGTGGGTGTTAATTTCGACCACTTCTCTAAGTTGGTTACTGTTTTAGATATTGGTGGTCTGCTTATCGCGTTGAGGGGACGGTATTTCCCGTTTGCTATTTTTGTATATAACGACCAACGCAATAGCGTTCAAAAATACCGTTAGCTCTGCAAGAGAGCGGGCTAGCCCTTCACTACTTATCGCGATACTAATTTGTAGTGCTACTGCCGCAATTAAAACTAGCTTTGCCATCCTGAACCTTATGCATTTTCTCTCCACGAAGAAGCATAATTATGATTCAGAGTTATAAGGATACGAAATTCTCTTTATGACTAATACATAGCAAAATTGACTAATGCTGAAGTGATGACAATAGCCACTCTTTCACGGCCTTACGTGAAATTTTGATCCCGCCTTTTAGTAGAGTTTGTGGCATTACATGGTATTCCACTGGCCATTTAAACTTCTCTAACTTTGATTGCAAGTGCTGGTCATACTCCGATTTGCTGCGCAATCCATTGGTCTGAATCACAGCTACTGGTCTATGACCAAACTCCGCGTCTTCGACTGGAACCACTATACTCTGCACTACACCATCAATTTGGTTCAAAGCGGCTTCAATCTCTTCACAATGGATATTCTCACCACCAGAGATAAACTGATTGTCGGCACGGCCGATTATCTTTAATTCATCACCTTGCCACTCGCCAAGATCTTTGCTGTCAAACCAGCCTTTCTCATCCAGAAATGGGGTAACATGTCCTTGATGGAAATACCCTGCCGCTAATGTCTTACCGCCAACAAAAATGCGTTGGTCAACTAATTTTATCTTACGGTGCTTCAATACATGTCCAGCATTACTGGTGCTGTCAATTCTCTTTGCGGTAACGGTAGAGGCCGCCTCCGTCATCCCATAACCTAACCATGTCTCAATGCCTTGCCCTGTTGCTCGTAGTGCCAACTCGTGATCAACGTGGCTGCCGCCCAGTAGCACATGTGTCAATGACAAATGTGCATCATCATCCAATAACCGTTTGAGCTGAGTCGCAACCAAAGAAGCGTGTGATACGCCCTGAACATCATCAACAAGTTTCCCTGAACCGACTTTTAGTGTTGCTCCGACATATAGCCAACGATAGACAATCGCTAATCCAGAGACGTGATACAGCGGAAGCGATAACAGCCAAGCATCTTGCTGAGTGAAAATGAACTCCTGCAACAAGCCCTCTGCAGACGCAAGATGCTGTCGATGTGTATGAACCACAGCTTTAGGCTCCTCTGTAGAGCCAGAAGTAAATACTACTGAAGCGAGCCGGTCATGATGATAGCTATCTTCAGTCAACGAATCACTCTCTTGCTGTGATACTACAGGCGGTGAAAGCAATGTTGCCTTGAGTTTTTGTATATCATGTTCAGAAAAGGTCGAAGCGCACTCCTGAGAAAACCAGATAAACCGAGTTTGATCAGGCCTGTAAAGTGCAGCAAGCTTACCCTGCAACTTATCTAGTGGTTGTTCCATGGTCAGCGCAGCGAGCGCGCCTAACTGTTTGGAGGCAAGATAAAACAACAGTGTTTCTACTTGGTTCTTGCCAACCAAAGTCAGCACATCCCCCCGAGTTACACCCAAGTCATTCAAATAGTGAGTGTATTGGTCAATACGCTTCGAGAGTTGTTGCCAGTTTAATACTTCTGTTGATGTCTTGAGTGCAATAGAAAAAGGGCTCGTTTGAGCCCAATATTTCCATGGTGCCTTCGCAATATTGTCTACGCAGAATGCCACACAATCTCCTGGTCTTTTAGAGGAAGAACGGGAAGTTCACACTTAGGCCAGCCCTGCTCTAGCTGAGCTTTGAATAAGCCAATCGTATCCAAACCTGGAACTTCATCAGGCAGCTGCCATTGGGCAAAGCGCGCTAATTGAGTTAAACCGAGACTGGATTCAATGCTCGAGCTAATCACTGCTTTCATCCCCAGTGACTTCGCTTTCTCTATCAGTGTAATACAAAAATCCACTGAACCAATGAGTGTGGGTTTGATGATGATCGTTTTCACACCAGTTAGATCTTCAAGACGGAAATCTTCACGACGAACCGCATCTTGCAATGTTTCATCCCAAGCGATAGCAATACCAGTATTAATCGCAAAAGAGAGACTATCGCCAGGAGAGCGGCACGGCTCTTCTAGAAACGTGATTCGTTGACGCAGAGACGGGGCAATGTACTTAGCGAACTGCTGCGCTTTTTCTGGTGTCCAAGCGCGATTGGCATCGAGTCGAAGCGTTAATTGAGGGATTGATTCAAGAAAAAGGTTCACAAGCATGCCATCGCGAATTGGCTCATAAAGTCCAACTTTCACCTTAGCGACTTTCTCACCTTCCATTTCGTTCAGCTTTGGAATGAGCTCATCTGGGTCGCCAGTGCATAGTGGCGCTGTTTGGTATTTACCTTGTTGTGGTAAACCACCAGCTAATTCAAGTTGTGCCATCGATAAACCAAACGCAACCGACGGGTACATATTGGCATAATCCACATCCAACTCTGCTACCCAACGCTCCGCCTGTTCTTGTAGCTGAACACCCGCATCTTCGGTGCTCTCTAAGCTAAAACCAGGAAGAGGAGCGACTTCTCCAAACCCTGTTTTACCATCTTCGGAAAGCGCAACAACATAACCAACACGCTCGGTTAGCTTGTTGTCACGTAGGATGACACCACTATCCATGAGCAAGCTATAACGATAAATTTTCGCTTCACGCATAATTCAAGTCCTATGTAATGCCGTATATTTGAGCGTTCTGACGAGCAATCCCACCAGCCTCCCAGAGGGGGAGGCGCTCAGGAAAAAAGGAACAGAGGAGCTAACACGCTCCTCATTTAGACGGATTATGGGTTGCGAGGGAATTTATCGAAGTCTGGACGACGTTTCTCGTTGAATGCGTTACGACCTTCTTGGCCTTCATCTGTCATGTAGAACATCATAGTCGCGTTACCCGCCAGTTCTTGCAGACCCGCTTGGCCATCACAGTCCGCGTTCAACGCAGCTTTCAAGCAACGCAATGCCATTGGGCTGTGTTGCAGAACTTCACGACACCAACGAACGGTTTCTTTCTCTAGATCCGCTAGTGGTACAACTGTGTTTACTAGGCCCATGTCTACCGCTTCTTGAGCATTGTAGAAACGACATAGGAACCAAATTTCGCGAGCTTTCTTTTGGCCTACGATACGAGCCATATAAGATGCGCCCCAACCGCCGTCAAATGAACCCACTTTAGGGCCTGTTTGACCAAATTGAGCGTTGTCAGCTGCAATTGTTAGATCACACATCATATGCAGTACATGACCACCGCCAACAGCCCAACCAGATACCGATGCGATCACTGGTTTTGGACAAGTACGAATATCGCGTTGGAAGTCCAATACGTTGAGGTGATGTGTGCCTTGGTCGTCTTTATAGCCGCCGTAGTCGCCACGGATCTTCTGGTCGCCGCCAGAACAGAATGCGTCTTCACCTAGACCTGTCAGAATGATCACGCCAACACCAGAGTCGTAACGCGCATCTGCCAACGCATCAATCATCTCTTTTACCGTTTGAGGACGAAACGCGTTACGCACTTGAGGACGCGCAATGGTGATTTTCGCGATACCATCTTCAGACTTATGGTAATGAATGTCCTCGTATTTCTCGCCGCAATCTTTCCATTGAACCGGAGCGTAAAGTTCTTCTTCAGAAATGCCTACTGTTTTAGCCATGGTGATTCCCATTGTTCTCGTTACTCTCACCAAAGTGAGACTGAATTATTTGCTTGGTATGTATCGCAAACTGTTTGGGCTGCTCTTGATGGACGTTATGACCAGCGCCTTCAACTTGTCGATACGCCAACCCGCTACGTTGTGCCAGTTGGCTAAATTTTTGGTCTTTCTCACCACACAAGTAATACACTGGTATGTTCTGCTTTTGCAGTGAGGGCAACAAATATGCCTGTTTGGCTAACGATGTCGCCATCAACATATTCGCCACCGCTGAGCCAAGATTATCACTTCGCTTCGCAATGAATGTTTGTCTTTGCTCATGGTTTAGTGAAGAAAACACCGCTTGTTGGTACCAATCGTTCAAAACACGTTCAAGTGGTTCAGTTTTGAAACGCATTGCCCAGCGAGCATCATTCTCTAATCTCACCTGTTTCTCTGACTCAGTTTGAAGCCCGAAGTTTCCCCCTTCAATAATCGCGCCTGCAATATTGAGCTCTGGAAAGCATTGATGGGCAATACCATGCATCGCAATGCGGCCGCCCATAGAGTATCCAATCAAAATAAGTGGTTGTTGTGAGGGAAATAATAAAGATAGTGTGGAACCAAGAAGTTTGCAGCAATCATTTAAATCGCAGCAAAAAATAGATTGGCTGCGTCCGTGACCAGGAAGGTCAACCGTAACACGCTCATATTCGGGTAATGCATTTAAACACGCGAGCCAATCGGCACCGCTACCGAGTAAGCCATGCAAAAACACCAAAGTGGGCAACGTTCTACTTTGGTGTTTTTCTAATACAGGGAAACGTTCAAAGTAAAGCATTCAGACTCTTATTAAATGCCTTGAGTGTCTCAGCAGCTTGGTTAGATGGGGTTTGAACCTCGACCAGCAACGTTCCTTGGCCGTGACATAAATGCTCTTTTACAGATGATTGGAATTGCTCCAGTGTAGAAACATGCAAATACGCCAAACCAAACTGCTTTGCCGCGTGTTCAAACTGATAACCATGAGGCATTTGATAATATGTCGTTCTGCGCTCTGGTGGTACTGGCAACATATCAAAAATCGCACCGCCGTCATTATTAGTAACAACAAGTATCGCCGGCAGTTTATTGTGAGAAAATAGCGCCAGAGAATTGAGATCATAAAGTGCTGCTGTGTCACCGATATACATTAGTAACGGATTACCTCTTGCCCGTTGCACGCCTGATGCCGCAGCAAACAAACCGTCAATCCCTGACGCGCCTCGATTAGTGAAAACCTCTACACCATCCAATTTTCCGTACATATCAACAAGCCGAACAAACAAGCTATTACCCAAGAAAACATCTACGTTTTTTGTGCGCTCGTTGATGTCTGCTGCCAACGCAATTTCGTCAATGGCAGACGCTGAATCAGATAGGAAGGCTTCTTCGATACGTTGATGAACTCGCTTAACGTCATTCGCTAACCTATCAGCCCACCCAGCAAATATTGACTTCTCAAAACTAATGCGAGAAACCCACGTTTTAGGAGGCTCAACCCAGTGCATTTGCGCCAGATGATTTTGGTTATTCCGGTCCATACAAGGTGAGACATACCAATACTGAACGTCTTTACTTTGTTGATTTTTCGATACTTGTTTATCAATCCATTGGTTCAAACGTTTGGAGATGATTCGGCTACCAAATTGGATAATAAGTTCACAAGATTCAAGCTCGTTTGCGAACTCGGGAAGTTGAAGCCATACATCGTAATACGCCCAATCCGAACTGAGACCACTTTGCGGGTCTGCAAGTACTGGCCATCCCATCTTTTGTGCAAATGCCTGCGCCGACTTCGCTTGTTCAAGCGGTAAGCTGCCAATCACAACCAAGCCTTTTTTGTCCGAAAAAGGCGGGATGTTTGCCTGTGACAAATGGCTAAAACGCTGAGTATAAGTGCCGCTTCCTTTTCGCCATCCGGCGACCGAATCTAAGTAGGTTTGATAATCCGATTTTGCGCCGTTGGAATACAAAGGCTCTGGAAATGCACAATTAATATGAACGGCACTACCCTGCAATTGCTGAGTAAACATCACTTCGTCAACAGAGGTCAGCAACCAGTTAAGCGACGTTGCTAAATTTGGGCTTGGTAAATTCAAACTGGCCGAAACATGATGTGAAAAAATACCCAATTGATTTATCGCTTGGTTTGCACCACAGCCGACAAGTTCTACTGGACGATCTGCTGTCAGCAGCACCAGTTTTTCACCAGTAAGTTTGGCTTCGGCAACCGACGGTAATAAGTTCGCCACTGCCGTACCAGAGGTAACGATAATTGCCACGGGTTCCTGAGTAGCTTTCGCTAAACCAAGAGCCATAAAGCCCAATCCACGCTCATCAAAATGAGTATGAATGGAAAAGTCGGACTGTTCTGCCGCTTCTAAAGTTAAAGGCGTAGAACGAGATCCGGGAGCGATACAAACATGCTTAACGCCAAATCGCTGAAGCTCAATCAATATGGTTTCTGACCAAACTCGATTGAGCACCGCTTGGTCATGACTCATGATGCGACTCCCAATGGCGGATGATCAGAAATCAGCGTAAGTAACGTCGACATTTTCTTATCAAGTTCTGCCCACTCATGTTCTGCAATGGAGCCTGGAACAATCCCTGCGCCCGCAAACAGTTGTACTTGCTCACCGAGCACAAGCGCACTTCTGATTGCGACACAAAACTCTGCTCGTTCATGGCTTATGTAACCCATTGACCCCGCGTACCAGCCGCGTGCAAACGGCTCATTATCCAATATAAATTGCATCGACTCTTGTCGGGGTAAGCCAGCAACCGCCGCTGTTGGCTGAAGCGCCGATAACAACTGAACACCATTTATCCCCGCTCTTAGACTAGCGTGAATATTTCGCTTAAGGTGCTGCACTTTTCGTAGTCTGACCAAACTCGGTTCAGCTTCCACTTCAACCACTTCAGAATGTGGTGATAGACGGTCAATGATGTCGTCCACCACATACTGGTTTTCGTTGAGGTTCTTTTGGTCTTGGGATAACCAATTCGCCAACTCCATATCTTGAGTGGCATTGTCTCCCCGACCAATCGTACCTGCTAACGCTTCGGTATGTAGCTCATGCCCTACGCGAGAATACAAACGTTCTGGCGTAGACCCCATAAAACTGTGCTTACTGTCTAAGCTCAGCATGAAATGGAAGCTATGATGGTTATTTAAGTAACTTGCTTTAAGTAGCTGTGCAGCACTTAATGTGTTATCAAGCTGCACGGTAGAGCGACGCGCTAAAACCACTTTCTTAAAATCATCATTCTCTATACCAGTCAGAACCTTATGAACTAACTCATTCCATTGAGGCTGACTTGGCGTGTGAACAATAGAGCAGATGTGAGACGAAATTGGAGCTAAGGTCGCGACCTCACAAACCAGTTTATTCAACCCAGCTAGAGTTCGCGCTTTGTCTTCTGAAATATTAACTGCGAGAGACCACTGTTGGTCAAAACGAATTAACTCAATTTGAGGCAAAAAGAAAAAAGAGGGCATACAGCGACGATTCTTCTCATGCTGTCCATCAAAAGAGCGCCCGCCCCAGACTCTTTGCCCTTCACCTAGAATGGTATAAGCAGGACCTGGCTCAACAAAAGCGTGCAATTGCCCTAGTGCAACGACCTCTTCACGTGTATCGCGGGACTGCCAATAAAACTTAGGGAAAAGTGGTTGCGCATCAAGCCAATCAATAAATGAGAAATTAGGTTTCTCGCTAAGGGGCTCGACCAGACGTGTTTGATTGCCTTCCGATTGCTGAACTCGCTCGATAATTCTCTTTACGGCTTGATGGAACTGTGACAAATCAACCTCGTTGTATGTGAGGATAAATGGTAACTGACGGCTACTCTAAGTTTAGACCCAAAGCAAATCAAGGTCGTATGCGATCTTTTGCAAAATCCTGTGATAGCAAGCGAGCAAAACTTAACCAGCAGACAGATTATTTACAGATATATATTCTAATAAAAAACAAATTATTGTATTTTAATAAAGAAATTAACGAATTTTTAGGAATTAAACAATGCAAAATATCGGGATGTCGTCAAAACTCGACAATGTCTGCTACGACATTAGGGGTCCTGTACTCAAACATGCTAAGCGCATGGAGGAAGAAGGGCATAAAATCCTAAAGCTAAACATTGGTAACCCTGCCCCATTTGGTTTTGACGCCCCTGATGAGATTTTAGTCGACGTGATTCGTAATCTGCCGACTTCTCAAGGCTATTGTGATTCCAAAGGTATTTACTCTGCTCGTAAAGCTGTGGTCCAACACTATCAGCGTAAAGGTATACGCTCGCTAGATGTCGAAGATGTGTATGTAGGTAACGGCGTGTCTGAGTTGATCGTAATGGCCATGCAAGCGCTATTAAACAATGGCGACGAAATGCTGATCCCAGCACCAGACTATCCGTTATGGACAGCTTCAGTTGCACTATCTGGTGGTAAGCCGGTTCATTATCTATGTGATGAAGAGGCTGACTGGTACCCAGACCTTGAAGACATCAAAAAGAAAATCACACCAAAGACACGTGGCATTGTTCTGATCAACCCGAACAACCCGACAGGTGCGGTATACAGCCGTGACTTCCTACTTGAAGTGATTGAGATAGCACGCCAGCACAAACTGATCATTTTCGCAGATGAGATCTACGACAAAGTGTTGTACGACGGTGCAACACATACCTCAGTCGCCACACTCACTGAAGACGTGCTAGTCATGACATTCAATGGCCTTTCAAAAGCCTACCGTGTTTGTGGTTTCCGTGGTGGCTGGATGTTCCTAACGGGGCCTAAACATCTGGCTCAAGGGTACGTGAATGGCTTGGAGCTGCTTTCATCGATGCGTTTATGCGCAAACGTACCAATGCAGCATGCGATTCAAACCGCGTTAGGTGGATACCAGAGTATTAATGAACTGATTTTACCTGGCGGACGCTTATTAGAGCAGCGCAACCGAGCGTATGAACTGATCAATCAGATTCCTGGTGTTTCTTGTGTCAAACCTAAGGGTGCGATGTACCTCTTCCCGAAAATCGACACTAAAATGTACAACATCAAGAACGATCAGCAGATGGTTTTAGATTTCTTAAAACAAGAGAAGGTCTTACTGGTGCAAGGTTCCGGTTTTAACTGGCCAAAACCAGACCACTTCCGCATCGTGACACTACCGCACGTTGAAGATCTAGAAATCGCTATTGGACGTTTTGAAAGATTCCTATCAACCTACAGCCAGTAATGAATCACTGGTAGTAATTAGTGCTGATCTCTCATATGCTTAGAGGAACTCCTAGTGAGTTCCTTTTTTTACACCAGAAACGGAGGAAGCCATGAAAGAAAGCCATTTTTTCGCCCACCTGGCTCGAATGAAGCTGATCCAACGCTGGCCTTTAATGCGGTCCGTCTCACCAGAAAACGTTTCAGAGCATAGCTTACAAGTTGCTTTTGTCGCTCATGCCCTTGCCCTAATTAAAAACAAAAAGTTCGGCGGCAACCTTAATCCAGAACGCATCGCTATTCTTGCCATGTACCATGATTCCAGTGAAGTATTAACGGGTGATCTTCCAACTCCAGTGAAGTATTACAACCCTGAAATTGCCAAAGAATATAAGAAGATAGAATCGGCAGCGGAACAAAAATTACTCTCAATGTTACCGGAAGAGTTCCACGATGATTTTGCCCCCTATCTTCTTTCTCACTCTGCACACGAAGAGGACGCAAAAATCGTTAAGCAAGCCGATTCCATCTGTGCCTATTTAAAATGTCTTGAAGAACTAAGCGCCGGCAACCATGAGTTCGCTCTGGCAAAAAAACGCTTAGACGTCACTTTGCAAGAACGCAGAACGCCTGAAATGGATTACTTTCTCAATACCTTTGCCCCAAGTTTCGAATTATCGTTAGATGAAATCAGTTAGCTTACGGAGATAATCGTGTCGTTTGAATTACACCCGCAATGGCAAGAGCGCCATGATGATGAGCATAAAATCCGTCGAGACGACCATCGGAGCCCGTACCAACGAGACCGAGCGCGCATTCTTCACTCGGCTGCATTTCGACGCCTACAAGCAAAAACCCAAGTACACGGCAATAGCTTGGAAGACTTTCACCGCAGTCGGTTAACACACTCCTTAGAAGCGTCGCAACTAGGGACCGGTATCGTCGCCCAGTTAAAGAAAAAACAGCCAGAGTTCCGCGATCTATTACCATCAGACAGCTTAATTGATTCATTATGTTTGGCTCACGACATCGGGCATCCTCCATACGGTCATGGGGGAGAAGTCGCTCTAAACTACGTAATGCGCGAACATGGCGGCTTCGAGGGGAACGCCCAAACCTTTCGTATCGTCACTAAGTTAGAGCCTTATACTGAGCATTTCGGAATGAATTTATCACGCCGCACACTGCTTGGTTTGATTAAGTACCCTGCCCTCATTAGTCAAACACGCTCCGTCAAGTTGCCTCAACCAGCCGAGCATCAACGTAAACTAAAAGCAAAAGATTGGAGCCCAGCTAAAGGCATTTATGATTGTGATAAAGACTTATTTGATTGGGTAATTGCACCGCTTTCTGACAACGACAAGGCATTGCTTAGTCTGATGCGTTCAACGCCAGAATCGGAGTTTGAGCACAGTAAAACGCGTTTTAAATCACTCGATTGCTCAATCATGGAGCTAGCAGATGATATCGCCTACGGTGTTCATGATTTAGAAGATGCAATCGTACTTGGTATGGTGACACGTCAGCAATGGCAAGAAGGCGCAGCAAGTCAATTAGCGGACTGTGGCGACCCGTGGTTTGAAGCTCATATCGATTCCATCGGACAGATGCTATTTAGCGGTAAGCACCATGAGCGGAAAGATGCTATCGGTGGTATGGTTAACGCGCTACTGACCAGCATTTCAATCAAAACGGTGGATGAGCCGTTTAATAACCCGTTACTGTCTTGGAATGCGTGTTTAGAACCACAGATGGCACGTGCACTTGACGTACTCAAGCACTTTGTCAGCACCTTCGTTATCCAAGTCCCGCAGGTCCAGATCGTTGAGTATAAGGGTCAGCAAATTATTATGGATATTTTTGAAGCGTTAACAGCAGACCCAGAGCGATTACTACCCGTTCATACAAGAGATCTGTGGTGTCAGGCGAAGAGCGAGAGCAATAAAATGAGGGTCATCGCCGATTATATTTCTGCAATGACCGATGGTCACGCGCAAAAGCTACACCGCCAACTTTTCTCTTCCATCGTTCTTTAGTAACACTCAACCTTTCAAGTAATTCTTTTCAAAAACGCCCGGAGGCATCTGGGCGATTTGGAATTCGATCATCTTTTCAAACGCACGCATCAGCGGTGTAAAGTCTCGCTCGGGTTCAAGCAAGCGAAGCGAATGATAACCAGCCTCGACTGTCGATAAGCTATTCTCAGAGGGCGCCTTACGAATGGTGTAGTGCCCTTGTAGTTGCTTAGGCAACTGCACGGTTGGGAGTGGATGTAAGTTGCTTGAGAGTTGCCACATTTTGTACGCTTTTTTCCACGTACCATCGAGCAAAATCAAACGTATTTTCTTAGATACACTATGACTCGCTTGAGTGATTTCAGAAATGCATCGTGACTCTTCTGATGGGTAAAGAACAAAATGTTGATATGACTCATCCGCTAATAAGTGATTTAAGGCATCATCACAAGAAAAGTCCTCTCCTATCAAACAAATACAGTTATCTAAACTCAAATTGAGAATCCGTGCCGTACCAAGCGGACGATGTTCTTCACTCGTGTGCTGAAGAATGATAAGTTCTACCTCGCTTGCCAGCGGTACAATCCATTGGCAAATACACGCTTTTTGCGATTTTCCACAACGAGAACAATAACGAGACATAGAGTGAACCTTTATACCTTGCTGAGTATTATCAGCGTGATCTGTTTGATACTTCAATTTGAACCAATGGCAAGCCTAACCGAGTGGCACAGCTACAATATACGCCATGGTGAATGGTGGCGAATCGTAACAGGAAATCTCACACATACCAACTTTGCGCACTTAGGAATGAACCTCGCCGGATTGTGGATCATTACTTTTATTTTTCGCCCAAGCACTCGTAACTTCCTTATCGTTTTTTCAATCTTATGTGCATGTGTTGGTGCGCTGAATTTGTTTACCAACATGTCGGTATACGTGGGTTTATCCGGCGTATTACACGGATTGTTTGGATTTTGGGCGCTCAGAGAAGTCTTTGAAAGCAGAAGAAGCAGTGTGTTGTTAGTTGGAGGACTAATCGCCAAAGTAGCATGGGAGCAGGTCTATGGCCCATCCAGCAGTACTGCTGAGCTTATCGGTGCAAACGTTGCTATTGATGCTCATATGTTTGGCGCACTCGGTGGGTTAGTAATGGCTTTACTGGAAAAAGGCCTTCGCCGTCGTTTATTCGGATAAAAAATCCCGAACCACGAAAGAGGGGCTGGTTCGGGAAAGCAGTAATAGGGAAACAGATATTGTTCTGAATTCAGACTCAATATCTGCAATACATCAAGCTACAGTAAAATGCGGTCTTCGTTTTTCTTAACTGTCGCTTCACCTATGCCTTTTACGCTCTTCAAATCTGCTGCCGTTTTAAAAGGGCCATGTTCCTCGCGGTAGTCCACTATACTCTGCGCTTTCTTCTCACCTATACCTTTCAACATGGTCGCAATTTCTTCAGCAGTGGCCGTGTTGATATTTACAGTAATTTCAATTCCTTCATATTTGTCGGTGGCTGAATCCGCAGCCATGCTAAAAGGTGCAAAAACAAATAAGCACAATGTCAAAATCCATTTCATATTGAACATACAATCTCCAAAATAGTAGGCTAAAAACAGTCATCGAGAGCGAGTCACTATCAAGTTTGCAATGGAAAGCAATATGGTTATGCATTTAACAAACTGAGATGACCCGGAATTCACAACGGCCGCTATCACTTAAACGCGCACTAATTTAAGTAATGCCTATTGATGATTGAAGTTCATAAAGACAAAAATAAAACGGACCGCTTATGCGGCCCGTTTTATTCAACATACAAATTACACTAATTGTGCTTAGTTGCTCACAACATAATACTCGATGTCAGTATTTGCACGCAGTACGGCTAGTACAGATGATAAATCTTGCTGAGAAGATGCACGCTGCATTTGCATCGCAACTTGATCTTCTAACTCACTATCTAGCTCTGCGTTTACAGCATCAAGCTCGATGATAATGATGTTACCTTCAAGATCTTTAGACTGACCGTATACTGGTTTACCATCGACTGGTTTTGCCATCGCGAATACCGTTGTTGCCAACGGAGAACGACGATCTACTGTCTCTTGTTCACCAAAGGCAAGATTATTTTCAGCAAGCACGTTCGTCTTACCTTCTTTCAATGCCGCAACGACTTGTGTTCCAAGTTCCATCGCTTCTTGCTCACCTTTAACACGAGATAGCACTGCAACAACCTGATCTTTCACTTCTTCTAATGGAAGAACTGTCTCGTCACGCGCATCTTCAACACGAACAACGATAATATGCTCAGGCGCAACTTCGATAGCTTCAGAGTTTAGGCCATCTTCTTTAACTTCAGGACTCAGGATAGCTTGCATTACAGCAGAGCTACGAAGCACTTCAGGTGCATCAACCTGAGAAATAAAGTCCGTTGTCTTCACTTCTTGGTTAACCGCTTGAGAAGCATCATACAATGAGTCTGGGTATTCAAACGCTACGCGCTCAAGCTCATTTTGCAACTCGTAGAATTGATCGATAGCTTGTTGGTCAACCATCTCTTGTTTGATTTCAGCAGCGACTTCTTCAAATGGCTTCGCCACAGAATCTTTTAGCTCTTCAAGCTTGATAATGTGATAGCCAAAGTCCGACTTTACTAGACCCGACGTATCGCCAGGATTCTTCAGTGCGAATGCCGCTTCTTCAAAAGCAGGGTCCATCACATCACGCTCGATCCAACCTAAGTCACCACCGTTTTCAGCGCTGCCAAAATCGTCAGATTTCTCTTGAGCAAGCGTCGCAAAATCTGCACCCGCGTTTAGCTCATCTAGGATAGCTTGCGCTTTTGCTTCATCGTCCCCTTCTACAAGAATGTGAGCGACACGGCGTTGCTCTTCTGAAGAGTATTTGTTTAAGTGCTCGTCGTAGTACTTTTTCACCTCAGCATCAGAAACATTAACTTGTTCCTTTAGCGCTTCAGCTGACAGTTCGATGTAAGAGACTTTAACCTGCTCTGGGCGTGTAAAGTTGTCTGGGTTTGCTTTGTAGTACTCTTGAATTTCTTCGTCGGTCAATTCAATATTTTTCGCGAACTCCGCTAAGTCGATCTGAATCGTGCGAATATCACGAGTTTGAGTGAACAGCTTGCCTTCTGCTTGTACTTCACCCGGCAGAATAAATTCACTGTTTTGTAGCGCATTCAGCAGTTGCTCACGAACCAATTCACGACGCATGTACTCAGCAAAAGAGTCTGGCGAAAAGCCTGCACGACGCAAAGAAGCTTGATAGATCTCTTGATCAAACTGACCATTAGATTGGAACTGAGGCATGTCTAGAATCATGCTACGCACTTGAGTGTCGCTGATTCGCAGACCCAAAGCTTCAGCTTGTTGGTCAAGCAACACGTCATTGATCATTCGATCTAAAACGGATTTGCGGAAAGATTCAACATATGCAGGGTCAGCCAGCATTTGAGAGAAGTAGTCACCCAACTGAGCTTGCATACGGTTACGCTCATTTTGGTATGCCATCTCGAACTCACCACGAGGAATCTCAGTGTTACCGACTTTCGCTGCAGAGTTGTTGCTACCACCAACGATGTAGCTACCTACACCTGCAAATACGAAAGACAGGATGATAAGTCCAAGGATAATTTTGACCGCGATGCTATTCACGCCTTCGCGTAGTCGATCCATCATAATTTAACTGCTCTCCACAATTGAAGCCTACTGCTTCTATCTAATAGAAATAATGGCGCAATAATATCAGAAAAAGAAATGCGCATCAGTATGATGCGCATAATTTAAGAAAGTTCGGCTCGAAGTTTGTAAATTTTTGTTCGAAACTTATTGTTTGAGCAAAAGTTAAGCAAATGGCCGGTTACAGAAATAACGCCGTGATTAGTTACAAGCGTCTTTCAGTGCTTTACCAGCTTTGAAAGCTGGTACTTTTGCTTCTGCGATTTGGATTTCTTCACCAGTTTTTGGGTTACGACCAGTACGTGCAGCACGAGTACGAACGCTGAATGTACCAAAGCCAACTAGAGCGACTTGATCACCAGATTGAAGAGTTCCGCTTACTGCTTCGATGAATGCATCTAGAGCACGACCCGCTGACGCTTTAGAAATATCTGCATTTTCTGCGATTTGTTCTACTAACTGAGTTTTATTCACTGTAATTTCCCCTTTGTGTCATCTGTGATTATTTTTGTGATGACTTTCGTTCCATTGTTAAGAAAATATGCTCCACCCCTTATTCATCAAGGGCTGGCAGCTATCGAAACTAACTTAGCGCCCAAAAAAAACGCTGACAAGCCTTTTTGGGCTTATCAGCGTAAACTTTTACTTATTTTTGCTACACATCACTATTTTTGAGACTCAAACTCAACGCCCGTCGGGTCTCGCTCTAGTGCGACTTTCAGTACTTCATCAATCCACTGTACAGGGATAACTTTCAGATCAGCGATAACATTATCAGGAATCTCTTCCAGATCACGCTCGTTATCTTTTGGAATTAGCACTGTCTTGATGCCACCACGGTGTGCCGCAAGTAACTTCTCTTTTAGGCCGCCGATAGGTAGAACCTCACCACGCAGTGTGATTTCACCCGTCATCGCTACTTCTGCTTTCACAGGGTTGCCTGTCAGAGAAGAAACCAATGCTGTACACATTGCTGTACCCGCACTTGGGCCATCTTTTGGTGTCGCGCCTTCCGGCACGTGTACGTGAATATCTTTCTTCTCGTAAAAGTCAGTATTGATACCTAGCTTTTCTGCACGAGAGCGAACCACTGTCATTGCTGCTTGGATAGACTCTTGCATCACATCCCCAAGAGAACCCGTTTGTGTCAGCTTACCTTTACCTGGCATTGATTGAGTTTCAATCGTTAATAGATCGCCACCCACTTCTGTCCAAGCTAGGCCAGTTACTTGACCAATTCGGTTACTTTCATCCGCTTTACCGTAATCGAAACGTTGAACACCTAAGTACTCTTTTAGGTTGTCCATCGTTACCGTTACTGACTTGATGTCCTTATCCAGCAAGATATTCTTCACCGCTTTACGGCAGATCTTAGAAATCTCACGCTCTAAGTTACGGACACCCGCTTCACGCGTGTAGTAACGAATGATGCCAATAATCGCAGAATCTTCAATGACGATCTCATCCGCTTTCAAGCCATTACGCTTCACTTGTTTATCAACAAGGTGACGTTTTGCAATGTTCAGCTTCTCGTCTTCGGTGTAACCAGATAAACGAATAACTTCCATACGGTCTAACAATGGGCCCGGGATGTTCATCGAGTTCGATGTCGCAACAAACATAACGTCAGAGAGATCGTAATCCACTTCTAGGTAGTGATCGTTGAACGAGTTATTCTGTTCAGGATCAAGCACTTCTAGTAGAGCCGATGCCGGATCACCACGCATATCTGAAGACATTTTGTCGATTTCGTCCAATAAGAACAGCGGGTTCTTCACACCAACCTTCGACATCTTCTGGATCAATTTGCCTGGTAATGAGCCGATGTAAGTACGACGGTGACCACGAATTTCCGCTTCATCACGCACACCACCCAACGCCATACGAACATACTTACGGCCTGTAGCTGAAGCAATTGAACGACCAAGAGACGTTTTACCTACACCAGGAGGACCAACAAGACAAAGGATAGGACCTTTTAGCTTGTTGATACGGTTTTGAACAGCCAGGTATTCAAGGATACGTTCTTTGACGCGTTCTAGACCGTAGTGATCTTCATTAAGAACCTCTTCTGCTTTCGCTAAGTTTTTCTTAACTTTTGAGCGCTTAGCCCAAGGAACGCTGACCATCCAATCGATGTAGCTACGAACCACTGTTGCTTCAGCAGACATTGGAGACATCATCTTAAGCTTTTGCAGCTCTTGCTCTGTCTTTTCACGTGCCTCTTGAGGCATTTTTGATTCGTCAATCTTCTTCTGTAGCGTTTCGAACTCGTCTGGTGCGTCTTCCATCTCACCAAGTTCTTTCTGAATCGCTTTCATTTGCTCATTCAGATAGTACTCACGCTGAGATTTTTCCATTTGCTTTTTAACGCGACCACGAATTCGTTTTTCAACTTGCAGCAAGTCGATCTCTGATTCCATCTGGCCCATCAGGAATTCCAGACGCTCAGTGACGTCAACAATTTCAAGTACTTGCTGCTTATCTACCAACTTTAACGGCATATGAGCCGCAATGGTATCCGCTAAGCGTGCGGCTTCGTCGATACCATTAAGTGACGTTAGCACTTCTGGTGGAATCTTCTTGTTTAGCTTAATGAACCCTTCAAACTGATTAATCGCGCTGCGAACAATCACTTCTTGCTCACGCTCATCCAATTCTGGCGTAACAACAAATTCAGCTTCCGCTAGGAAGAAGTCACTCTCTTTAAAGTGATTGATTTTTGCTCGCTGCTGGCCTTCGACCAATACTTTTACTGTGCCATCCGGAAGCTTCAAGAGCTGGAGAATGGTGGCTACCGTACCTACGTCAAATAGGTCGTCAACCGTAGGCTCGTCAGTATCCGCTTGCTTTTGTGCCACAAGAAGAACTTGTTTGTTGGTTTCCATCGCCGTTTCTAGACAGCTAATCGATTTCTCACGACCAACAAACAATGGAATAACCATGTGTGGGTAGACCACTACGTCACGTAGAGGTAGTACCGGGATCTCGATACGCTCGGAACGTTCCAAGTTCATATAATTCTCTCTTCCGCTTTCACGTTTAACGTATTACTTAAGGCAGTATATGGGGGCTAATTGTTTGGATTCAATAAGAGAAATAAAAAAAGGAGGTAATTACTTACCTCCTTTTTCATTATGGCTGAATTTACTCTGCTCCAGCTGCCTGATTGTCTGCGTTACTGTAAATAAGCAGTGGCTCTGACTCGCCATTAATGACGGACTCATCAATCACGACTTTACTAACGTCTGTTGCAGATGGTAATTCGTACATGGTTTCAAGTAGCACGCCTTCAAGAATCGAGCGTAAGCCACGAGCACCTGTTTTACGCTCCATTGCTTTTTTCGCGATAGCGCGCAGCGCATCTTCACGGAATTCAAGTTCAGCGTTTTCTAGCTCAAACAATGCTGCATATTGCTTGGTCAGTGCGTTCTTCGGTTCACATAGGATCTGAATCAACGCTTCTTCATCAAGCTCAGTCAGTGTTGTTGTTACAGGTAGACGACCAATGAATTCTGGAATGAGGCCATACTTCACTAAGTCTTCAGGTTCAACTTGAGTAAATAGCTCACCTACCGTCTTCGATTCATTCTTCGAACGAACTTCAGCACCAAAGCCAATACCTGTACCTGTTGCAACACGCTGCTCAATCACTTTGTCTAAGCCAGCAAAAGCACCACCACAGATGAACAGGATCTTAGATGTGTCCACTTGTAGGAATTCTTGCTGAGGATGCTTACGACCACCTTGAGGTGGAACCGATGCAACCGTACCTTCGATAAGTTTTAGTAGCGCCTGCTGAACACCTTCACCAGATACGTCACGCGTAATAGATGGGTTTTCAGCTTTGCGTGAAATCTTATCAATTTCATCAATGTAAACGATGCCGCGTTCCGCTTTAGCTACATCGTAATCACATTTTTGCAGAAGCTTTTGGATGATGTTTTCAACGTCTTCACCTACGTAACCGGCTTCGGTTAGTGTCGTCGCGTCTGCCATTGTAAATGGCACATCCAAGAATCGAGCTAATGTCTCCGCAAGTAGTGTTTTACCGCTACCTGTAGGACCAATTAGAAGGATGTTACTCTTACCAAGCTCCACACCTTCGCTCGTTGTATCACCATTGCGTAAACGCTTGTAGTGGTTATATACCGCAACTGCGAGCACTTTTTTCGCGTAATCTTGCCCGATCACATAGTCATCAAGGTGTTCACGGATCTGTTTTGGCGTTGGTAACGCTTCAGATTCTTTCTTAGGGAGAACATCCTTGATTTCTTCGCGAATAATATCGTTACATAAGTCGACACATTCGTCGCAAATGTACACTGACGGACCTGCGATTAGCTTGCGAACTTCGTGCTGACTTTTGCCGCAGAAAGAACAGTACAGCAATTTACCGCTGCCACTTTCTTTGCTTTTATCTGTCATTCGCTAACCTCTTAGCCTTTACTCTTCATGAATGAGTGTATATCAATTTTTGCCAAAATGCGCTGGCTAATTACTCGCCACGGTGGCTTAACACTGCATCCACGATACCGTATTCCACAGCCTGCTCTGATGACATGAAGTTATCACGATCAGTATCGCGCTCAATGACTTCAAGAGGTTGGCCTGTATGTTCTGCTAACAACTTGTTTAGCTTCTGTTTAATCGTCAGGATTTCCTGAGCATGGATTTGGATATCAGAAGCTTGACCCTGGAAACCACCCAATGGTTGGTGGATCATTACACGAGAGTTAGGCAGTACGTAACGCTTACCTGGCGCACCACCTGCAAGCAGGAAGGCACCCATTGAACATGCTTGACCCATACACACAGTGCTGACATTTGGCTTAATGAACTGCATGGTATCGTAAATAGACATACCAGCTGTTACGCTGCCGCCTGGCGAGTTGATGTATAGGAAAATATCTTTATCTGGATTTTCAGATTCTAGGAAAAGTAGCTGAGCCACGACAAGGTTTGCCATGTGGTCTTCCACTTGACCCGTTAAAAAAATCACGCGCTCTTTCAGCAGACGTGAGTAGATGTCGTAAGAGCGTTCGCCTCGGGAAGTTTGTTCAACCACCATTGGTACTAGCGCGTCCATAATTGGCGACATTGCATTTTTTTCTTGGTAGCTCATATTCTTATGTCCCTAAAATAAATGGCCCGGATGATGACTATCATACGGACCATTGTTAGCAGAATAGTTAACGTTAAGTCAACCTTCTACGCAAGATATTGCTTATTAAGCAGCAGGTTGTTGTTGGTTAAGTAGCTCGTTGAAGCCTACTTCTTTCTCAGAAACCTGTGCTTTAGCGATGATCGCGTCGATTGCTTGCTCTTCTAGAGCTACGTTGCGCATGTTGTTCATCATTTCTTCGTTTTGCTCGTAGTAAGCAATAACTTCTGATGGATCTTCGTATGCAGTAGCCATTTCTTCGATTAGAGCTTTAACTTTCTCGTCGTCCGCTTTTAGCTCTTCAGATTTGATTACTTCACCTAGTAGAAGACCAACAACAACGCGACGTTTAGCTTGTTCTTCGAACAGTTCACGTGGAAGCTGAGCAGCAGCTTCTGGGTTACCACCGAAACGTTGTGCAGCTTGTTGACGTAGAACTTGGATTTCTTGCTCGATAAGCGCTGATGGTACGTTAATGTCGTTTTGCTCAACTAGACCGTCAATCGCTTGCTCTTTGATGCGGTTCTTAACAGCTTGCTTAAGTTCGCGTTCCATGTTCTTACGAACTTCAGCTTTAAGTGCTTCAACACCACCTTCAACAACACCGAACTTAGCAACGAACTCGTCGTTTAGTTCTGGTAGTTCACGAGCTTCAACTTTGTTCACTTTGATTGCGAACTTAGCTGCTTTACCTTTTAGGTTTTCAGCGTGGTAATCTTCTGGGAAAGTCACGTCGATGTCGAATTCCATACCAGCAGTTTTACCTGCGATACCGTCTTCGAAACCAGGGATCATGCGACCAGCACCCATTTCTAGAGGGAAGTTCTCAGCTTTACCGCCTTCGAACTCTTCACCGTCGATAGAACCAACGAAGTCGATGCTTACGCGTTTGCCATCTTCAGCTGCTTCTTCAACTTCAACCCAAGTTGCTTGTTGCTTACGTAGAGTATCGATCATCTCTTCTACGTCTGCATCTTTAACTTCTGTTAGTGGTTTTTCAACAGTGATGCTCTCTAGGCCTTTAAGCTCAACTTCTGGGTAAACTTCAAAAGTTGCAGTGAAAACTAGGTCTGAACCTTCTTTGTTCTCTACAGGAGCGAAAGTTGGAGCGCCAGCTGGGTTGATTTTCTCTTTAACGATAGCTTCGATGAAGTGGCGTTGCATTACTTCACCAAGAACGTCTTGACGTACTGCTTTGCCGTACATCTTAGCAACCATTTTTAGAGGCACTTTACCCTTACGGAAACCATCGAAACGACGGTTTTTAGCGATGTTGCGTAGTTCAGCTGTTACAGCGTCTTCGATGTTTGCAGCTGGAACAGTAATGTTTAGACGGCGCTCTAGGCCCTCTAGCGTTTCAACAGTAACTTGCATTATATATAAACCTCTAAAGTGGCTCGGTTTTCCGAGCGTATGAGCGAAACTCAGAGGAGCTTACGCTTCATCCTTGTGTAGTGTTCTGTCCGAACACCTAATTTAAAATCGAGTATCGATACTGGTTGTCAGTACCGGACTAATCAGTGATATCTTCGATAAAATAACCAAAGGTATCTCCTATTAGCCTCAGGACAGAATTTTTAGACGCGACATTCTAGCGATCTGTCGCAACCCTGTCGAGCCAATAGCCACTATGTGGACATTGTCTGCGCTAAATTCTCGAATGCTGACCCATTTTTTCTTCAAAAATGCGATTCAGACACCGTCTAAGCATCGCCAGCATATCTAGAATGGGGACAATAGCGACTTTTTCAAGAGAATCGACCGGTTTTTTTATCGAAAAGCCTAAAAAGAGATCTTGCTCTTGTTTTACTCCACAGAGTTGAAAACTAAATCCCTAATCCTTCCTACAAACTATTAACATTTTCTTACGTGACCAAAGGAAGTTGTAAGGAGTGTAAGGATGTCGCAAAAAAAACGGATTCTGCTGACATTTTTTGCTTTCTATTTCCTGTCCGCAATTATCGGTGGCCATTGGGTTTGGCAGACCAGTTATCAATCTCTACTTGATAAACACCAATCACAGCTGGAGCAGTTTTCTGGCCATATAAAAAATAAACTCGATAAGTACGCCCATATCCCAAATCTTCTCGCTAAAGATGATCCTCTTTATCAAGCGCTTCTGCACCCCAACAACAGTGCGCAACTGGAAATTACTAATCGGTATTTAGAATCCGTTAATGGCGTGATTGAAGCAGCGGATACGTACTTAATCGATCAATGGGGTACAACGATCGCGGCCAGCAACTGGCGTAAAGAGCGCTCCTTTATCGGGCGAAATTTTGCATTTCGCCCTTATTTCAAACAAGCCATTGTAGGTAAACGAAGCCAATACTACGCACTGGGCTCAACATCTCGTAAACGTGGCTACTACTATTCTTATCCCATCGTATACGCTGGCGGTGTACTTGGTGTCGTCGTGGTGAAGATGGACCTAAGTAAGATAGAGGACAACTGGCAGCAACCTAACAGTGTTTTTGTCGCCAGCGACCCATACGGAATTGTTTTCATGAGTAGCCGAAGTGAATGGCTACTCAAAAGCTTACAGCCACTGACAAAAAAAGAGAAAAAGCAAGTTTGGGCAAGCCAACAATATCTTGATGCGCCAATTGAAACGCTTGGATTAGTGGGTAGTTTGGACGAGGTGCATTCTGAGCTTAAACAGGGTTACCCATACAATAAAGGAACCTTGGTGGTCTCTTCGCTGCCCCTTCCCGAACTCAAACTGACTATTCGTGTGCTGTCTCCTAAACAGTCGATCGTTTGGTTCACCATGGGTTACATCTTTGTGCTCACTCTAGCATTCATGGTTTTGTTTTTAATTGGTCAGCTTATCTATCACCGTCAACAGCGTCACTTGCAACTTGAACGAATTCAACAAGAAGCCAATCAAAAGTTGGAATATCAAGTCATGGCACGGACTGCCGAGTTGCAAGCGGAGATCGCACAGCGTATCGATACCGAACAAACTTTACGCGTTACTCAAGACGAATTGGTGCAAGCAGCGAAACTCGCGGTGTTAGGACAAATGTCGGCCAGTATCAGCCATGAACTGAATAATCCACTTGCGGCAATTCGTAGCTTTGCGGAGAACGGCAAGCTGTTTCTAAAAAAAGAAAAATATGAGCGAGTGGAAGATAATCTCACTCGCATTTCTGCTCTCACTGACCGTATGGCAAATATCAGTCAGCAACTTCGCTCTTTCGCCAAAAAAACCAGTGGTGACGAGTTGGCTCAATCTCGACTGTTCCCTGTGATTGCCTCTGTAAAAGAACTGATGAAGCCCGCATTTAAATCAGGGCGCGTCACGTTAGAAACAAATTTGCCAAAGCATGATGTTGAAGTGCAGATCAATATTATTCAACTGGAGCAAGTGTTGGTCAATTTACTGACTAATGCGATAGAAGCACTCAAAGAACAACAAGACAAACAGGTAGAATTATCTGTAGAACACGATGAGCACACTGATTTAGTTTGGATTCATGTTGATGATAATGGCCCAGGACTTGGCTCTTTCTCACTTTCTGATTTATGTGAGCCGTTTCTAACCACTAAACTGAACGGTTTAGGTTTGGGTCTCTCTATCTCGCAACAAATCTTAGCCAGTATGAATGGAAAATTATGTGCCCATAATCGAGAACAAGGCGGCGCTCGATTCTCATTGTGTTTACCTATCACTTCTTACAACACTGAACCATCAAAAGGATAAGATCATGTGTCAGGTGTTTTTTATTGATGATGAGGCCGATCTCAGACTCGCTATAGAACAGACCTTTGAACTGGCGGATATCGACGCCAAGTTTTTTGTGGATGCAGAATCGGCTTTAATAGCGATGCAGCAAGGAGAAGAAGCTGGCGTCGTGGTCACTGATATCTGTTTACCAGGCATTTCTGGTATGGATATGCTAACAACTTTGACTCAACGCGATGCAAACTTACCCGTCATCATGATCACTGGACACGGTGATATTTCCATGGCTGTGCAAGCCCTTCATCAAGGCGCTTACGACTTTATTGAGAAACCTTTTGCGCCAGAACATTTGGTTGAAACGGTTAAGCGGGCGATTGAGAAGCGCAAACTAACCAATGAAAATGAAAAACTGCGCCTGTCACTTAAAGCCAGTAAAACCCTTGGTCCACGAGTTATTGGTGAAACCTCTAGCATCCAAATATTACGAGAGACCATCACCCAAATCGCCGATACCGACGCCGATATTTTGTTGTTTGGTGAAACCGGTACAGGGAAAGAGTTAATCGCTCGTTCTTTACATGAGCAAAGCTCTCGCCGGAACCAAAACTTTGTCGCCGTAAATTGTGGAGCGGTTCCAGAGAACTTAATTGAGAGTGAACTCTACGGCCATGAAAAAGGCGCATTCACTGGCGCCGAAAGCCGTCGTATCGGTAAATTTGAGTTTGCACAAGGCGGCACACTTTTCTTGGATGAGATCGAGTCGATGCCTATCCAAGCCCAAATTCGTTTATTGAGGGTATTACAAGAGCGCGTGATTGAGCGTGTCGGTTCAAATGAATTATTGCCTTTAGATATTCGAGTGATTGCCGCAACAAAGGTCGATTTAAAACACGCAGCTGAAGAAGGTACTTTCCGTCAGGACCTCTATTATCGGCTCAATGTCGTGACCTTGGATCTCCCGCCACTACGCGAACGAAAAGAAGACATTCCAGCCCTCTTTCACCACTTTCTGTTGGTAGCAGCTTCACGTTATGGCAAAAGCTCACCTAGCTTGTCACCCCAAGATCTAGCGCAACTGATGAGCCATGACTGGCCTGGCAATGTTCGAGAACTCAGAAATGCTGCAGAGCGTTTTGTGCTATTGGGTAAGTTAATTCAGTTGGGAGAATCGAACCCAGTTGCTAAGTCTTCCTCAAGCCTTGCAGAGCAAGTGGCGGAGTTTGAGAGAGCAGCCATTGAAGGCGCTTTATTAGAAAACAACGGTAGTATTAAACAGACAATGTGCCAATTGAATGTGCCAAGAAAAACCCTTTACGACAAGATGCAGCGCTACCAAATAAATAAAGACCTTTACAAATAAAACACGTTCAAATAGCTGGCATTATATTCAACTTGAATCATAATTTTTAACAACGGGTTTATCATGGTTGTTATAGATATGAACGAAAAAGTGAGAATACCGATTGTTACAGATACCGTGCTCGTAGACGGTTGCTATCAAGAAGAGAGAAGATTCGGTGAAGAGCGTCGCAAAAATAAAAAGAGGTGGCGACACTATGAACGTCGAATTAATTCAGACCCGCGCAAAACTTGTTACAAGTCAATAGACGAAGAGGTGTGAATTCTCACACCTCTTTCTACTTTCTGGCTTCCATTACTTGGTAATGATCTCCGGCCCCATCAAGGTAGTAGGCAACCAAGTCGAAACCCATGGCACATATGTGACGATAATTAGGAATAAGAACATCACTCCAACCCAGGGTAATGCTGCCTTCACTACGTTCATCATCGACATTTTGGCAACACCAGCGGTCACAAATAAGTTAAGACCCACGGGCGGCGTTATCATTCCTATCTCCATATTCACCACCATCATTATGCCCAAATGAATTGGGTCTATACCTAATGCAATCGCAATTGGGAACACGAGCGGCGCAACAATGATCAACAAGCCTGATGGCTCCATGAACTGACCACCAATCAGCAACAAGACGTTCACCACAATCAAGAAAGTGATTGGTCCGAGACCAGCCGAGAGCATCGACTCGGTGATCATTTGCGGGATGCGTTCTTCCGTTAAAACATGCTTCAAAATTAAGGCATTAGCAATGATGAACAGCAGCATGATGGTGAGTTTGCCCGCTTCATATAGGGTGTGTTTGGTGTCTTTATGAACAAAGGTTTGGAAGATTTTAACGAGCGCAGGTTTAGTGTTTTTCTTGTCTGCAAATGGCCCCATGTCTTTGTATACAAAGTTAGCAATAAAGAATGAGTACACAGCAGCAACCGCAGCGGCTTCTGTCGGCGTAAAGATACCGCCATAGATACCACCAAGAATGATGACGACCAACAACAAGCCCCAGCTTGCATCCTTGGCGGCATCAAAAGTTTCTTTCCAACCGACAAAAGGTTGCTTTGGAAGGTTCTTGATTCTCGCGGCAATGTAAATCGCGATCATCAACATGACACCCGCCAGCAAACCGGGAATCACACCACCAAGGAACATACGTCCAACTGACACATCCGTTGCGGCTGCATACACCACCATCACAATCGAAGGTGGGATCAAAATCCCTAGCGTACCTGCGTTACAAATTACCCCAGAGGCAAACTCTTTTGAGTAACCGTTTTTGATCATACCTGCGATAACAATACTACCTATGGCAACAACCGTTGCAGGTGAGGAACCTGACAACGCGGCAAACATCATACACGCTACAACCGAAGCCATCGCCAAACCGCCGCGGAACCAGCCTACAATGGCAATGGCGAAACGAATGATCCGCTTTGCTACGCCACCCGTCGACATAAAGCTTGAAGCCAATATAAAGAATGGAATAGCCAATAGCGTGTAGTGGCCCGCGAATGCATTAAACAGCGTTTGAGCAACTGACGCTAAAGAGGCATCCGAATGCATTAAAAGGAAAAGAACACTGGAAAGGCCCAGCGAAATAGCAATTGGCACGCCAACCAGCATAAAGCCAATTACCATCAAAAATAGAAATAAGATATCCATGGCTTATTGCTCCTTGTTTTTAGCGTCTTGCGAGGCCTTTGGAGCCATTACGTCTTCAGCGTCACTCATCTCAGCTTTAAGAGATTCGAGCTCTTCCTCCGCTTCATGTCCTGCAATCAAGCGATCGAGCTTACCAGTAGCGATTTGCCACGTGACTTGAACAAATCTAAACGTTAGTAGCGCCATTCCAAGTGGCAAAGCGAAGTAAGGAATAAAACGTGGCAGCTTTTCATAACGCTCTCCCTCATTTAACCAGTCGGCCATGAACTGGAGTATTTCAGGCATCGGAATATCGTCCGTTTCATACCACGCTCGGTCAGTAGCGAACGGATACCAGTAGTTCCAAGCGCCAATTAACAGCAAAATAGAGAAGGCTAAGCAACACATTGCAGCAAAAAGCGCCAGGGCTTTTCGTTTACCTTCCGGAACGATGTTAATAATGACATCGACACCAATATGAAAGTGTTTTTTCACACCATAAGATGCGCCAACCAACACCATCCATGCGAACATGAAAACGGTGAGCTCAAGCGCCCAAAGAATATTGTCGTTAAAGACATAACGAAAGATGACATTGGCAAAGGTCAGCAAGGTCATGGCACCCAAGAAGAAAGCAATCAAAGTCTCTTCAATGGCATCGGTGATTCGTCCAGCCTTGGCAAAAAAAGTCTGTTCCATAATTACATCACGTCGTCTGTAGGGGGAAAGAGCCCCCTCAGTTTGAGAGGGCTAAATGTGCTAGGTGTTATTATTTTTGGTTAGACGCCAAAGCGGCTTCGATTAGGTCAGAACCAATGTCTTTTTCGAACTTCTTCCATACTGGTTGAAGTGCAGTGACCCATTCTTGGCGCTGTTCTGGCGTTAGAGTACGAACCACACCACCTGCTTCGATGATATTGTTCTTATTCGCAAGGTTTACTTTGGTTGACTCAGCATTACGCTGCGCAGTTACCTCTTGAATAATGGTGTTTAACTGCTCGCGCTGATCATCTGGTAAGTTTTTCCAGAAGTCGTTTGACGTCACAACTAAGTAATCCAGAATTCCGTGGTTCGTTTCCGTAATGCCATCTTGAACTTCGAAGAATTTTTTGCCGTAAATGTTTGACCAAGTATTTTCTTGACCATCAATAACCTTAGTTTGCAAGCCGCCGTAAACTTCTTTGAACGACATTTTTTGTGGGTTAGCACCTAGCTGCTCAAACTGAGCAACGAGTACATCAGACGCTTGAACACGGAACTTAAGTCCTTCAGCATCAGTTGGAGAAATGAGCGGCTTGTTGGCTGACATTTGCTTCATGCCGTTATGCCAAAACGCAATGCCTTGTAGGCCACGACGTTTCATTGAATTTTTCAGCTTTTCACCCGCTTCCGAGTTTTGGAAACGGTCAACCGCGTCGACATCATCGAACAAGAAAGGGAGATCGAAAAGGCGGTACTTCTTGGTGAATTTCTCAAACTTAGAAAGAGAAGGAGCAGCGAGTTGAACATCACCATTCAGTAGCGCTTCCAACACTTTGTCATCATCATACAGTGTTGAGTTAGGAAACACCTGCATACAGACTTTACCGTTCATCTCTTCGTTGACGCGCTTTTCAAGTAACGAAGCCGCGATGCCTTTAGGGTGTTTGTCCGCGTTCGTTACATGGCTAAACTTGATGACCGTTTCACCCGGGTCACAATTTGCGGCAGCATTAAAACTGGTAACAGCAAGTGCAGAGACAGATAGTAGAGTTAGAGGCTTAAGCATTATTATTCTCCTTGTTGAATCACATCCCATCCCGTCCATGAGTAACTAGGTGTTAGGCGATGGGTACGGATGTTCAACAAAGAGCAATTAATGGACCATGTTAAAATTTATATGTATTTCAATAAATTAACAAAGCCCATTAACATGAATCAGAAGTGTAACGAGTGAATTCCACCCAAGAAAAAGATACAAATGGGTGGGAAATGACCCATTTATGAAGAACAGCTTATCTCCATTTTCTTCCCCCATTCCGGTGGCAATTTCGCGTAATCATCAAACTCGGGTTGCTCATCAAATGGGCGTTTTAACAGTTCGGCCAATCGGTGTAATTCGCTAAAGTCCCCTTCTTCCGCTTTATCAATCGCCAACTGAGCCAAGTAGTTACGCAAGATGTATTTGGGATTGGCTTGACGCATCTGTTTGCAACGCTGTTCGGTTGAAATCAGGCCCCCTAGTTCATCAACCTCTAGCTCACACCGAGCTAAATACAGCTCAAGCCAAGCTCGCGCTGCTTCTCGGTCGAGAAATAAATCGATTACGGCTTGGGAAGGCGCATTATCAAGGTTTGAAAGTGTTCTGAAGAAGCGAGTGTAGTCCGTTTTATTCTGGTGAAGAAGCTCAAACATAGCTTCAAACAAACGCCCGTCTTCCGCTATCTTAGTTTTTAAGCCCAACTTCTCACGCATGAGGCGGCCGAACTGCTGGCTTAAATGAACTTCAAATTGACTCAACGACGATTCTAAGTCTTCTCGTTCAACGAGTGGCGATAGCGCATGCGCCAGTGCTGACAGGTTCCAAAGCGCAATTCTAGGCTGTTGATCAAATGCGTAACGACCCTGGTAGTCTGAATGATTACAAATGTATCCCGGCTCATAATCATCAAGAAAGCCAAACGGACCATAATCAAAAGTTTGCCCAAGAATTGACATGTTATCGGTATTCATCACACCATGCGCAAAACCAAAAGCTTGCCAATATGCGATCATCTCGGCTGTTTTAGTCACGATGGCGTCAAACATCGCGGCATATGGTTTCTCCGCCGATGCACAATCAGCAAAGTGCCACTCAATCACCTTATCCGCCAACAGCTTCTGCTCTGCTAACTGGTTGGTGTAAAAGAAATGCTCAAAGTGACCGAATCGAACATGGGTTTCAGCCATTCGAAGTAACAAAGCGCCCGATTCCGTTTTTTCTCGATAAACAGGTGTATCACTGACCATCATACCGAGAGCACGTGTCGTGGGAACCCCAAGGCCCGCCATGGCTTCACTGCACAAGTACTCACGGATAGTTGAGCGTAATACCGCTCGCCCATCTCCCATTCGCGAGTAAGGCGTTAGCCCTGCACCTTTGAGGTGAAGATCAAACCAAGTACCATCCTGATGCTCAATTTCTGCCAACAGTAATCCACGTCCATCGCCCAAATCTGGGTTGTAAACGCCAAACTGATGGCCTGCATATTTCATCGCAAGAGGACGAAATTGTTCGAATTCACTTAGCCCAGAAAAAACCGCCAATAACTCATCGTTTTGCTCTTCTGGTAAACCAAACTGCTGTGCAAACTCACCATTCCAAGCGACCCAGCGAGTGTTGTCCAAGGGTTGTGGCTCGACCAACGTATAGAACGCTGACGGTAATTGACTAAAGCGATGGGTGAAATTGACCCGTTGCCAAATGGACATGTAGGGTTCCTTAATAAAAAGAAGTACTGTTGTGAGTATACGTGTGAATGTCCCTGTCATTCAGCCATGAAATGGGCATGGGTATTTTGCGTGAATAACGCGAAGGCGGCAGGAAGGTATCAACCTGCCGCAGACCGTCTCCTAAACGGAGGTAGCATGTAAAAACGATCAAAGGGTTAAGCGGAAAATTCTTCACCCGTTTTTGGTGACTGTGATGGCGTATCAAAACGAGCGCGTTCGATATCCACTACCGTTTTATAGCTCAATGATAACAATGCCAGCTGGTACGCGCCAAAAATACCATAGGCCACACCGACGAGGCTCAACATAAAGAGATTCGTAAAGTGGCTAAAGATCAGCTGACTGAGCAAGCCCGCACCCAATGGAATTAGTCCCATCAAAATGAATACTTGTTTGTTGTATGCTCTGCTCTGGTTCCACGAACGACGCAAACTGCGAGGCTGATGATCCATTGCAGTCGCTGGCAACACAAATGACCATCGCGCCATTACCCAATAGCCGGGAATGCTTGCAATCGTTGTGATAATAGCCATAGCAACAAAGTCGGCTTCACCACTTTCTGCAATGTAGATAAACGACAACACAAAGATCGGGATACCAATAACGAGCATCATCATCAGTCCAAACAGTATCCACCAGCCTATGAAACGGAATTCTCGAGCTGACAAACGAAATACATCCAACGCAGAGTGCATGTAATCGCCGGCTAAATAAATTCGATGCACACGCACAGCCGCCATAGCGGCAACAAGTGGGTACAAAATAATTGTGACGAAATAAAATCCTGAGACATTGCCTTCTTGAACGTTCGCTTGATCTTTCCCCGTCATTTCAGGATACATAAAAGCAAAAATTGAGTGCACGATAATCAACGGAATACAAGCAATAACAATTGCGAGTAGATTCCTTCTGACCATCACTGCCGCTTCTCGGCATATTTCCGAAACAGAAAAGGCCTCGGTAGACATATAACATCCTTAGTTCATAAAAATCGGCCCCTAGGGTAACCGCAGAGTAGAAAAATCGCTTTAAAAATAATGAGAAACACATCTCATAAGACAATGAGAACGAAACCAAAATAGATCAGATAAAAAATAAGCCACTCAATGTGAGTGGCTTATACCGCAATTCAATACCGTTTTAGACGCGACGTCGCCAGCCTAATGTTGCAAGTAACATCAAAGCCCAATAAGAAACACTGCCGCTACCTTCTGAGTTCTTGAATGTCGTTGTCTTCAAAGAAGCAACAACCGTCACGATAACTTCCCCCGTAGCAGTGGCACCATGACCATCTGAAACCGTATATTGCAGCTTGATGCCGTCAGTAGGGCTATCCGGTGCTTGAAAACGGATTTTGCCATTCTCTACACTCGCACTTCCCACACCCGTTACGTTCTGTACGCTTTCTACAACCAGTTTATCGCCGTTCACATCCGAATCATTGCTCGCTGCATCAATCAGAATACTTTCACCAACGGCAACGGTCGCCGTATCTGCAAGCGTAAGTGGCGCTGCGTTTTTCATGGTTAAATCGACGGTAGCACTGGACGTTTCATTACTAGGGTCAGTCACGGTTAAACGGAATGTCAGAACCTCACCCGCTTTTGCACCTTGAGGCACCGTAAAGCTTGTGCTAACACTGGTTGCATTGCCAAGAGAAACTGAAGTGCCAGCCAACTGCTCCCATTTATAACTCAACACATCGCCATCAGCATCCGTACTATTTAACGCAGACAACGTGACTCGCTGCCCAACCGTCATGTCTTTATTATCAACATCAATCACGGCCACTGGCGCTTCGTTGCTGCCAAGCACTTCCACCTGCACATTCACGATTGAAGATGAGTACGCACCATCAACCGACAACAAACGATATTGGAAAGTGTCCAGACCAACAAAGTTAGTTTCAGGTTGGTACTGGTTGCCAGAGATGGTGCCGTGCTCAGGCTTCTGCACAATGTCCACATTGAACTGATACCCTACCGCCATGAAATCATTGTCCATCAGGTTCAGTTTGATTGGCGTATTTTTATTGGTTTGTAACGAATCAGATTTCGCTTCAACCAAGTTGCTCGCATCCACATTTAATAATGCTGCAAACGGAATATAAGAGAACCCGGCTTTTTCTAGACCAAACGTGCCAATCTCACTGTAATCACCAGTCCACATTACAGGTAGGGAGGCTTTTTCAGTTTTTAGCAAGCGGCCGAAGTCAAAGTTTGCATCAAATTGACCGCCTTCCAATTCAACGACCAATAAGTGCTGACCCGCACTCAATTGGCTTGATTGGGGGAATAAAATTCGAGATGACTTTTGGAAGTTACCTTGCTGTAAAAGCTCAGCGTTGTTTTGATTCAATATTAATCGATAGCCAATGTTTCCAGAAAATGGGAATCGCCAAACTCGATAAGTCATGTCACTTTGAGCGCTATCTCTTTGCGCGTAAAGTTGAAGGCCATCAAGCTCTGTATCACTATTCAAGTCCAGTGACACCGCCAGAGTGTTACTCCCACTCGCGTACACATAACCTTGGTGAAGAGAGTTCAGCCATGCTGATTTATTTGGTTCGTTTGTATGTTCAAGAGAAAAACTACCACCGTTGGTGTTGCTGGCAATGTTGGAAATACGAACCCCAGTATCAAACCCTGTGATCGCTCTCAGACCCGGGGTCGATGTATCTGAAATGACATCGCCACCATTAGGATATAAATCGTCAGCGTCACTCCTACCATCATTTTCTAACTCATTCAGACCATCAGCCTGCATGATTTGAACCTGCATCGCGCCAACATCATTAAAGCGGTTCTGGACATTAACCGACGTCGCCAGGATACCTTCAGCCGCCAATGCTCGGTCGTAACCGCTAAAGGTGCGATTTTCCAAGTAAATACGTGGACCAAACTCTTTCAAGTACGGGTCGAGATACACCAGCTTGACATCGTCGTTGTTCACAGAAATAGGCGCTGGACTTTCATGAGTTACCGTTGGTACAACAAAACCAGCAGCGTGTTTGCTCCATGCACTCATGTTCACCGGAGTGTCGCCAGCGTATGAATCTCCCGGTTTCTGCGCCCATGAACCGCCACCCATCACGCCCCAAGAGCCAATCGAGGCATCACTGTTCCTTGCGTACAAATCCGGTAAGCCAAGCATTAAGTGACCAAGCTCGTGTACGATCACGCCCAACGTCGCTTGATGATCAACTTGATAGTCAGCGAACACACAATAGTCTGTGATCTTTTTACCATCTAGTGTGACATCATCGTGAGAGAATTTGTGCGGCCAAATCGCAGGACGGTTGAGAACCCCTGTTGAACGATCGCCCCCCGCAAAAATAAACATGACAGAGAGTTCTGACGGTTCTACGGTACCATTTTGATTGCTGTCGTAGGCCGAAAGATTAAAGTATGGATCCAGTTTTTGATAAGCCTCGGTGAAAACCGCATTCAACTTGGCGGTGCATGTCTTATCAGTCGAACTAGAGTGACAGTTAGGGTGGCTTTGTGCCACAGTCACATCTATCACACCGTCATTGGCGGTGCCGTAACTCTCAAGTGCAGGAACAACTTTGAATTTACCTTGAGAGTTTTTATCAAAGTAATCCACAACGCTTTGACCATTGGTATTAAATACGCGTTGCTCAAAATCATGCACCATTGCTTGGTCATCAAACGAAACTTGCACAACCAATAGGGGCTGCTGCTTCACCGTTGAACTGCTCATCGCCTGGTAACCTTGCGCCGAACGCAGTAGGTTTTTTCGTGCCATCGGCTCAATGGTTTTTAGAGAAGATAATTGCGGTTTAACTTGTAAATCCGGGCGAAACTTCGCCGACTCAGGTGGCTCACTCGACTGCGTTTTCACCACACCTGTCGAGATCAATATTGGCGTGTCTGACTCGCGCTGAATCTGCGCGAAAAACCAAACGCCGTCTTCCTGAAGTAAGGCATTGCCCTGCTTATCTTCAAACCAGTGGAAATCTGCCGTTCCACGTAGAATTGCCTCACTGGAGCTACCATCGCTCAACGCAATAGTATGCCAAACCGGCGATGGCGGAGTAGTTGCCATGCTCTTCCCTGCAAGAAGCGCAGTTAGCATAGCCATGGCGAGTGTGTTGAATTTCAAAGTACGACTCCATCTTTTCGATTCGTTCATTCATACCAAGCACAACAAACACAAAGTAACCCTATGGGCATAGAGTAAGACTGAGTGACTATTGACGAAGGCTGGTATCAATTCGCTCAGATAACACGACGTAGTTTGGTGTCACACTACAAAAGCGTCGGATTCCAAAACGCTGTTATGAGCGTAGCTTCTGAGAATATAAATTGAGTGAATGAATAGTATCGAAACGAAAGGAAGAAGAAATGAACTTCTACGAATTTATAGGTAAAACTGGGCAACATTCCACATATTCTATAAATGTACGAGCACTGCTATTAATCAATGCTCGTAGTGGTCGCGCGGCCATTGTTTAACGCTATATTAACCTGTAAGAACGGCGTCTTCTGGGTATTTGACCAAGGTAGGTTCAGGACGTGCCAACATGTAGGCAAGCGTGAGCGGCCCAATACGACCAATGATCATCACCACGATCATAATGTATTTACCAGGTTCAGAAAGTTCCGCAGTCAAACCGGCGGTGAGCCCCACTGTGGCAAATGCGGAAATGGTTTCAAACATAACTTTATCAAAGCTGGCCTTCTCGGTAAGCATCAATAAAAACATTGCGCTTGTCAGGATGGCTCCGCTCACAACGATAATTGCCAGTGACTTAGTCACAGTTTGCCAATTTATGGTTCGCTTAAACATAACCACATGTTTCTTTTGGCGTAAAAAGGTCCACGTAGCCATAAACGCAACAGCAAATGTGGAAACTTTAATACCGCCCCCCGTTGAGGTGGAACCCGCTCCAATTAACATCAGAACAATCATGACCAGTAAGGCTGGCTGGGTAAACAGCGCCAAGTCAACACTATTAAACCCTGCCGTTCGAGCACTCGCAGATTGAAAGAATGCCGCCAACCATTGCCCTGCTGCAGGTAAAGACGCCATTGTGTTTGGGTTGCTTCGTTCAAGTAACCAAAACAGCATCGTTCCGACTAAGAGCAATATCGGTGTCGCAATCAGCATGATTTTGGTGTGAAGATGCCAAAAGTGGAAACCTTTGCGCCAGTTTAGCCAGATGTCACCCACAACAGTAAAACCAAGCCCGCCAAAAATGAATAGCCCCGCCAGTGTAAAGATAACCAACGGATCATTCACAAAGCTCATCATACTGTCAGAAAACAGCGCGAACCCAGCGTTGTTAAATGCAGAAATTGCATGAAACAAGGCGTAAAACATACCAGTCTGCCAGCCCATTTCAGGGACCCAGCGGATAGAGAGAAAAATAAACCCGATCGTTTCTGCAACAAGCGCGAAAACAACAATCCGCTTTACTAGTCGGTGTAGATTGACTTGCCGATCTTGCCCTAATGCTTCTTTCGCCAGCGCTTGTTGACGCAAACTCAAACGCACGCCGAACATATAGAGTAAGACCGCCGACAAAGTCATCTGCCCCAACCCACCGATTTGCATTAAAAACATCAGCAAGATTTTACCCGCAAGCGTAAAGTGTTGCCCAGTATCGACAACACCAAGCCCTGTCACACTAATAGCGGACGTTGCGGTAAACAAAGCATCCGTTATCGACAGGCCCGTAACAGAAAAAACTGGCAAGGTTAGCAATACCGCAGAAGGCAGTAAAACACCGAGAAAACTGAGCAATATAATTCGCGGTTCGTTGCCTTTCGCTTTCTCTTGTTTACCATCTGGTGCGTAAAAAACACCTTTCTGATGAAAATACGTCATAGCGATTTTAATTTATTTGCGAGCACATCTTGAGGGCCGACCACAATAATTAGGTCACCAATTTCTAGTGTGGTATTAAGGTCAGGTGCCTTGGTAATTTCTGGGCCCCGTTTAAACCCTAGCACTTGCACGCCATCGACTTTGCACAGAGCCAAATCACTTAGTGTCTTACCCATCCAACGAGAGCCAATCACAAACTCCGTCATAGCTAAGCCACTGCCTAATGGGTGGAACTCAAGAACCCGTTTATCGAGCATTTTACGCGCGACACGTATTCCCATGTCACGCTCAGGCATGATAATGTGGTCTGCGCCAATTTTTTGCAGAACACGAGCTTGGAACCGGTCGTTGGCTTTAACCCATACTGACTTTACTCCCGCCTCTTTAGCTATCAATGTCGCAAGAATACTGGCATTGACATCCGCTCCGATGGCAATCATCACCATGTCGTAATCATCAAGTTTGAGCTCAGCAACCGTCTCTTCGTGAGTACAGTTAGCCACAACCGCCTGACTAACAAAACTGGCGGCTTCTTTAACTCTGTCTTCGTTGATGTCAACGGCTAAAACTTGAGCGCCTGAATCTTGTAACTCTTTACACACTGCCAAACCAAATCGGCCAAGACCAATAACGGCGAATTGCTTATCACCTGTTTTCATTTGTGCCCCATCTTATGCATTCATTAGCAAGCAAAAAAGTTTGCGCCCATTCCTTACCTTGTGCAAACCTGCGGACAGATAATTGACAAAAGCTTAACGCACCTTGATTCACTTTACGTGTTAAGCGTATGACACTGATTAACTTTTTTCCTCATTACCGAATAGAAACCGTCTCGATGGCTACATAATTGGATGCCTTAAAACGCAAAAAGCCGCAAGAATGCGGCTTTTAGATCATGGGATAAACTGGCTATTTTGATTCGCGCTTATCGTGCGGTTTACGTTTATTCTTAGGCACGTAATTTAAAATTGAAATTGGTACTGGCTTTCTTGGCGCAAAACCTTCAATTTCCACTCGCTCTAGCAAGTGCCCTAAACGACTTTCAATCATGCAGAGGTTCTTAAAGTCGTCTTTTGAAACCAGTGATATCGCCTCACCTTTCGCGCCAGCACGACCTGTACGACCAATACGATGTACATACTCATCAGCTGGGTAAGGTAAATCGTAGTTGATGACAACTGGCAGATTATCAATATCAATACCGCGAGCAGCAACGCCGGTTGCGACTAAGTACTGGATTTCACCCGCTTTAAACTTTTCTATTAATTCCTGGCGAACACGCTGATTACGGCCACTGTGGAATGCTTCTGCCACAATGCCACGTTTCTCAAGTTGGCTTACCAGTTTGGCTGCGCCGTGTTTAGTTTCAATAAATACCAGTACTTGCGACCAGTCATTTTCTTTAAGCAAGTGACTTAACAGCGACGACTTCATGTCTTTATCGACGGTCGTGATCCACTGTTTAATATTTGATTTTGAGGCACTGTGCTTTGCAATCGTGATCTCTTCAGGATCAATAATCGCATTTTTCGCCAAGTCACGAACAGGGTTAGATAACGTCGCTGAGAACAACAAACTTTGCACATGTTCTGGCATACAGTCGACGATTTTGTCGATCGCATCGATGAATCCCATATCCAACATTTTGTCGGCTTCATCAAGCACTAGCATTTCCACTTCATCAAAGTGAATCGCGCGTTGACCGTACAGATCAATCAAGCGCCCAGGCGTGCTTACCACAATATCGACACCCTCGATCAAGGCTTGTTTTTGTGGTGCATAATCCACACCACCAAACATCGCCATTGAGCGTAATGGTAAGTTTTTACCATAAGCTTCAATACTTTGATGAACCTGAAGCGCAAGTTCGCGTGTTGGCGTTAGGATAATCGCACGAGCGCGTTTTTTACGTTGCGTTTCGCCTCGACTAAGCTTTTCTAAGATTGGCAGAACAAAACTGGCCGTTTTACCTGTGCCCGTTTGCGCTGCTGCAATTAAATTGCGGCCACGCAATACGATTGGAATGGCTTTTTGTTGGATAGAAGTGGGTTTTTCATAACCTAGCGCTTTTACTGCATCAGCAATCGATGCGCTTAAACCAAGCTTAGAAAATGGCATAGAAAGGTCTCAACAGAGGAAATGGGCGCGTAGTGTATCAGAATCCCCGTGAAGTAACAGAAGGATTCATGCGCGAAAAACTAGGAACATGACACAATCTTAGCCCATGAAATTGGGCTGCAAACCTTTTTCTAATTTTTGCCTCACTTTGTAGGAAACATCATTAAGCGTGATTTTCCCCGTTTTGTGGCGGTCGATACCTGCATTCTGTCGATAGGCAATTGAGCCTTGTCTGAACAAAACGAAAGACGGCGGTTTACCAATCGCAGCAGGGTAGAGAATGGCCATGTAAGCATCTTCTAAGCTATTAATTTTATTTCGATAGGGCCAATAGTACGCTTTCACATAGTCAAGTTGTTCAAGCGCGCTCATTCTCGCAAGAGTCTTTGTGTTCACTCCTAATGACTCTGCGGTAGAGGGCATAAATTGAATTAACCCTGTAGCCCCGCTTCCGGAACCATTTTTGATGCTTGGACTGAAAGTTTCAGCAGTTTCAAATGCCATGCACGCCATAAGATGATTAGGATTGATCTTTAGCTCTTTACTAATACGGATGACTTTAGATTTGAACTCTGGAGAAACTTTCCCTCCCCACGCGACCGCGTTCTCGGGATCTGCAATCGAAGAGACCGTTGATGCGTCATGTTCTTCGACAATTTTAGAAAGTAGAGGAAGCGTTTGGCGTAGTCGATGGCTCGAACTCACCAAGCGAATTGATTTGGTAAGAAACTTGTCTTTTTTTTGATGTAGTTTTTGGAACTTTACTAACTTATACAGTTGCTTATAAACCGTTTTCACAACGAAGCCGGATGTAGGGAACACTCCCAGAATGTAATCCATTTCCTACAAATTTAATATAAATATCAGCAACAGGAATTCTAGATGTGATCAATGTCACCATAAAAATTCTCAAATTCGATACACACCGATGTAAGTGGTCAATGTGTCTCCAACACGCTAGAAGTAAAAGTAAAGAGGCATTAAAAAGGTCTTACCAATTTTTTTGGTAAGACCTAGGTTTACTGATTCTCGGATAAGCGAATGTATATTCTTACAGTTCAGCTTCCCGAACCAGTTCTGCAAGCGTCGACAAACGCTGCTCACTTTGTTTTACGTAAGGATTATTCGTATCCCAAGCATATCCAGCCAAAATCGCACTAATCATCTGTTTAATACGTGGGTTCGGGTTTTGATAGAAAATCACATCTTGCAACGTGCCGTTGTACCAGCCTTCCACATAAGTGCGGAATGTGTTCACTCCCACCATTAAGCGTTGCGAGTACTCTTCTTGCCAATCAACCTTTTCACCATTCAGCTGACGAACCACGCAGTCCGCTGCAAACTCTGCCGATTTCATGGCGATAGTGACACCCGATGAAAATACAGGATCAAGAAACTCACCAGCATTACCAAGCAACGCGTAGTGCTCTGTCGCTAAACGTTTGACGTTAGCAGAATAGCCACCCAACTCGCCTGCTGGATTCGGGTAATTCGCATTTCGCAATAAAGCAGCCAAACCCGGCTCTTCATTGGCTAACTGCTGCAACGCTGCAATCTTATCTTCTGGGTATTGTTCGAAAAATTCTGGCTCACCCACCACACCAAACGAACAAGTACCATTAGAGAATGGGATTAGCCAGTACCATACGTCGTGATTTTCAGGATGAACTGAAATTAAAATTTTGTTGCGATCGTATTCCGGCTCTTGGGGAGAGATATGATCTTCGATATGGGTAAAGATCGCTTTTCTAGGCGGAAGACAAGAAGGTTCTTCTAGCTCCAACAAGCGTGGCAAAACACGCCCAAAGCCACTTGCATCCAGCACAAAATCTGCTTCGATTTGATAAGCCTTCTTATTTGAGTCGAGCACTTCTAATCGAGACTTTTTCCCTTCAAACGCTAGGTTGAGCAGTTCATGCTGATAGCGAATCTCTACGCCTTGCTCTTCAGCGCTATCTGCCAACACTTTATCAAAGTTGGCACGTTGAACCTGAAACGTCGTGCCCGGTCCTGGCGTGTATTTGTTTGTAAAGTCGAACTGGGTGTATACGCCATTACGACGAAATGCAGCACCATCTTTATACTGGAAGCCAAACTGCTTTACCGCATTGGTCATTCCTGCTTGTTCAACAACTTCCATACAGGCAGGGAGTAGGCTTTCTCCTATGGAAAAGCGTGGAAAAGTCGCTTTTTCTAAGACAACAACATCTATGCCACGCGATTTTAATAACGCAGAAACGGTTGAACCTGATGGCCCCGCTCCTACGACAACAACTTGCTTGAGCTCTGTTTTCATTCTGAATTTAGTTTGCTTGTAGTTTTAATAAGGTATGACCAAGGCCAATATTGTCGGTTCTTTCAACGACAGATAAACCTGCCGCTTCGACAATTTCTAAGAAATCATCACTGCGATAAAAGCGACTATTACCGTTAGCTAAACAGGTAAAATAAAGAGAAGTGGCATTAAGGCTATAGGAAGCTCCCGCGTATTTTTGAGCATCCCAAAACAGCTCCAATACGTAAATAGTATCTCCCTTCGTTAACTGGGCTTTAACTTTTTTAAGGATATTGAGGATCTCAATTGGGGAAAAGCAATCCAAGAACTGGCTCATCCACCATACGTCAGCATGCTCAGGCAATGTTTGTGCTTTATCAAGCATGTTTGCAGGGTATGGACGTACACGCTCGAAGAACTGGTTTTCTGAAACATTCTTCATCGCTACTTCTAATTGCTGCGGTAAATCAACAATCGTCACTTGAACGTCAGGGTCATGTTTACAACACTGAATCGCCCATTTTCCCGTATTTCCGCCAATATCCACAAGATGCTTTGGCTTGCTTGCAAATACCTCTTTAAGCAGAAGTGGGAACGAGCGATCCGAATAGAAATGATCGAACTTAAACCAGCTCTGTTTGGCTTGTTCTGGTAACGTCGATAGACCTTGATAGATGGTCTCCCAATTGCCCAACTCTTTCAAACCAGACGGTTTACCTTCTTGAATTGCTTCCGTCAAATGCATCATCGCGGCGTAACAAACATCTGCCGTAAAATCCATGTTTGCATTCGTCATACCATCATGAAGAAGGTAAAAACCAAGGTTTGCAAGCGAATAGTTAGGTCGTTCCCATAAAACAATATGCGCACTAATCGCCATATCCAACAGTACTTTAACACCATATTCTGATACTCCCGTTTTCTCGGCAATATCTGTGGCACTCATGCCTTGAGCGCCAGCGCTGTCTAAAGCGGCTAAAATACCTAAATCTCGAAGCGTTTTGGCGGTCTGGAACACGATTGGTGCAAAAGATAACTTCTGAGCTTCTGTCTTCGCTTCAAAAGCATTAAAAGGGTCATTATTTTGATTTAACACGGAAAAACCTAACTGCAATTAATAGTTTTATTGTTGAGATTGATTGCCCAACAATGCAATAGCTCGCTGAATATCAACATTCAAGTTGTTTACCCAACGATTGTAATTGCGGTGGATTTTGCCATCACTTGCTTTGAGATTTACTGAGTTGAGATAAATAATTGAGTAATATTTATTATTGTATGGGATTTTTACTTCTGCAGAGTGTTTACGAACGTGGATTTTTGCAATAAGAACACCAGGGCTTACTTCTTCGATCGTCCAGCCTCGGTTAGTTGCTGATTGCACTATGGCCATTTTTACTTGTTTATTTTGAAGATCATAAGCAACTGGAGTATCCTCCACATTCATTACAGGTTGTACTCGTCCACAACCAACAAGAAGCAAAGTTAATAATAACGAGACATACAGCTTAAAACGCGACATGATAATTTCCTTTTTATTGTGAATTTGGGTCAACCCCAATTTGTATCGAGCTGTAAAATAAACAATTTAACCCAATATGCCAAACTCGAAGATCAACATTTCGTTCAATATTGATGCGTGGACAGCGAATTCATTCGGTTTATCCGAATCCAATGACTGGAAACAATGGGCAACAGAGATAAAATGGCCAGAAGATGGCAAAATCAATGTTGCAAATATTCCTGCGATGATGCGCAGAAGAATGAGCCCACTCAGTAAACTGGCGGTACAAACTGCAATCGAAATGCTTAATCAACATCAAGTTGATTACCTTGTATTTTCAAGCCGTCATGGTGAACTGCATCGCAGCGTCGCACTAGTTGAAGATATAATTAATGGAGAAGAGGCGTCTCCGATGGCTTTTTCTCAATCGGTGCACAATACCGCCGCAGGGCTTGCCACTATCGCAACTAAACAACCCATTCCCCTAACTTCTATCGCTGCGGCAGAAAACACATTCCAAAGCGCAATATTAGAAGCATGGCTGTTTTTGTACGACAATCCTGACAAAAAAGTACTGCTTGTTGATTTTGATGAGCCTATGCCTGACTCTTATTTAGAATATGAAAACCAACAATACCAAGGGTTTGGACTTGGCTTAATACTTTCTCATGGAGACAATTTCGCGATACAAAGCTCCATAAACGCAGAACGTTCCGGTCATCCTCTTCCTCAAGGTTTAGTATTTTTGCAACAATACTTGTTAGATAAAAGCCAGTGGACTATTTTCGCTCCGCAACAAGCTTGGGAATGGCACAAAAAATGACTCGCTTAAATCAGTATTGGCGTGTGCTAGCAACAGGCTTTTGTTTTTCAGTATTTGGGTTAGGTGGTTTAGTACTGAGCTTCATTGTTATTCCGACCATTCGTATTTTTGTTTCAGACCAAACGGAACGCGAATATAAAGTTCAAGGTGCGATTCGATATTCATTCAACACATTTTGTAAATTGATGAAGTTGAGTGGCGCAATCGATTATCAAATTATTGGTGCCGATATTCTTCAACAAGATCGTAATTGTTTAATTGTTGCCAACCACCCTAGTTTAATCGATTACGTTCTCATTGCTTCACAATTAAATCGCTGCGACTGTTTAGTAAAATCGGCAATATGGTCGAATCCTTTTATGAAGCACATCGTAAAAGCAGCCGGATATATTCCCAATGAAGCACCGGATGATTTATTAGCACTTTGTGATGAACGATTTAACAAAGGCAACGTGTTGCTTATATTTCCTGAAGGAACAAGAACAACGCCAGGTGTAGAACCGAAATTACAACGTGGTGCAGCACAAATTGCGGTAAGAACAGAACGAGATTTAAGAGTTGTCCATATTACGGTAACGCCAAGTTTCCTCACAAAAGAGAAAAAATGGTATCAAGTACCGGCAACAAAGCCCTTTTTCAGGGTTGAAGTTAAGGATAAAGTTGAGATTACCCCCTTTATAAAGCAAACTACGTCGCCGACAATAGCGGCGCGACGCTTACAACAGCACCTAGCTGAAAACATTTTTCCAGAAAACTTTTATTAATAAGCAGGTCCCAGTGGAACAGTTACACAACGACATTAAGCAACTTATTATTGATGCTTTAAACCTTGAAGATTTAACCGTAGATGATATTGAAACGGATGCACCACTTTTTGGTGATGGACTTGGCTTAGATTCTATCGACGCGCTTGAGCTTGGACTCGCAATAAAAAAACAATACAACATCGTTATTGATGCCGACGACTCAAATACGCGCGAACACTTTGCGTCTGTAGCAAATCTAGCGAAATACGTTTCTTCTCAAACTAATGAATAAGTTGTAGGTATATTCATGACTGATGTAAATAAAGATCAAGTATTTGAACAAGTTAAAGATGCGCTTGTTGAGCTGTTCGAAATTGATGCAGCCGACATTCAATCAGATGCGCACTTATACCAAGATCTCGATCTTGATAGCATTGACGCCGTTGATTTGGTCGTACACCTACAGAATGTCACTGGCAAAAAAATCAAGCCGGCAGAGTTTAGTACAGTAAGAACCGTCGACGATGTGGTTAACGCTGTTACTGAGTTATTGAAGGAAAGTTAATGCGCCAATTGCTGACTGGTCTGTCTGCAATTGTACTGTTTGCCTACCCCTTCGCCGTCTATTTCGGTATAGATAAATTTGGCTTGAACTTAGTTGGGGGCTTGTTAATTGCTGCGTTACTTTTGCGTGTTTTCGTCGCAAATAAGACCCCACTAAAAGAGTTTAAGTTCTTGGCGCTCGTTACGGGCGCTGTTGGCATTGTCCTAATTACGCTTGGCATGGTGTTTAAACAACATGGGTGGCTTCAGTTTTACCCTGTCGTTGTCAATGTATGTATGCTGTGTGTATTTGGACTGAGCTTAAAACAGCCGCAATCGATCATAGAGAGGCTTGCTCGCTTGCAAGAACCCGACCTTCCGGCTAGTGGCGTGGCTTACACTCGCAAAGTGACGATGGTTTGGTGCGCCTTTTTTACGCTCAACGCTGCCGTTGCACTCTATACCTGTTTCCTACCAGTAAAAATATGGACGCTTTATAACGGCCTCATCAGCTACTTACTTGCTGGTGGCTTGTTCGCTGGAGAATGGATCGTGCGTCAATTTGTTCGAAAGGAACACTAATCGTATGAATACAACGTATTCGAGCTTTACCTCCCTAGCGACCTTGTTCATCGCGGAGAGGTCTGAGCAATCCCCAGTCTCTTACGATCGCGATACGGTTATCACGTGGGGTGATTTCCAACAGCACGTCGCAACACTTACTCAACAGCTAGAAACCCAACCAACGCAAAACATTGCGTTGTGTTTTGGCAACAGCTACCTGTTTGCCGTTGGCTTTTTTGCTTGTTGTTATGCAGGAAAATCCATTGTATTACCTGGTAATTACCAACCAGAAGCACTCAAAGAGCTCAGTGAGCACTACGATTTGTTGCTGCATGATGCCGATGTCTCGGCTCCAGAACTCGTGAGCTCGCTTTTGATCGAAGCTCAATCATTGCTAGAAACCACCGTGATTAGCGAGCCAGAGGCCAAACAACCTTATTTTTGGCGTGAATTAAACCTGGCAGAAATACCAGTAACGCTATTTACTTCGGGTTCAAGCGGCACACCAAAAGCCATTGCAAAAACGCTGAAACAGCTCGATATCGAAGTTGCTATTCTAGATAACCTGTGGGGCGACACGGTTGCCAGCACACGCGTTGAAAGCACCGTCTCTCATCAGCACATTTACGGCTTGCTGTTTCGTGTATTGTGGCCTTTGTGTTCTGCACGTCCATTTTCAGCACACAACCTAGAGTTCCCTGAGCAAATTGTCCATCACGCCGATGTTGACACCACGCTAGTAAGCAGCCCTGCGTTACTAAAACGACTCAGTGAAGAGCATAATCCGGTTGCGATTCGGTGCGTATTTTCTTCTGGTGGCCCCCTGCCAAACCAAGCCGCGCAACACAGCCAGCTGTTGTTTGGGTCACTTCCTATTGAAGTTTTTGGCAGCACAGAAACCGGCGGCATTGCTTACCGTCAGCAGCACGAAGCCAGTACTCCCTGGACGTTATTCCCTGGTGTTGAAGCCGAGCTTAACCATGAAAATTGTTTAAAGCTCCGCTCGCCACACATTGATGAAAACACTTGGTACCAAACTGCGGATGAATGCTATTTCCATGATAGTATTTCTTTTGAATTGCGTGGACGCACTGACCGAATCGTCAAAGTCGAAGAAAAGCGTATTTCCCTTGTCGAAGTGGAAAAACGTTTAGAGCAATTGCCGTGGGTTCAAGAAAGCGTGGTGATCCCAATGGAAGAATCTGGTCGCCTCACGTTAGTCTCGATCATCGTACTTAACGATAAAGGCGGTGATGTGCTTGATGAACTTGGTAAAGGCAAGTTTTGGCTTGAACTTCGCAAGGCACTGCGCAATTGGTTAGAACCGATCGCTATCCCGAGAAAATTCCGAGTGGTCGACGAAATTCCATTGAACAGCCAAGGCAAACGCCAAGTTGCTGAAATTGAAAAACTATTCCAATAAAGCTAGTAACATGGATAAAAGAAAACCAACCATTCAGAATATTGAAGTGAGTGACCACACCGCGGAGCTTTCGCTGCGTGTGGATGCTGACATCTTAGATTTCCAAGGTCATTTCAGTCACTTTCCTCTTTTACCCGGCGTCACTCAAATTGACTGGGCGTTGTTCTACGCCGTTCAATATTTGAACACTCCCAAGGTATTTAAAGGAATGGAAGTCATCAAATTTCAAGAGCCGATTCTGCCAAACTCCGACGTTTGTCTCTCACTCTCTTGGGACAATGAGCGCGAGAAATTGACCTTTAAGTACACATCGAAAAACGGTGAAACCTTGGTGACTCACTCTTCAGGCAAAATGAAACTGGGTGAGTCACGTGAGTGATTACCGTCCCTGCTTTTTAATTCCTTGCTACAACCACGGCAGCACAATTGCAGACGTGGTTGCGTCGTTATCCTCTTTCGATTTGCCAGTGCTTGTCGTGGACGACGGCAGCAATGAAGACACCAAACAAGCGCTTTCAGCATTGAGTGAGCAAGGGCTGATAAAACTGATTAGTTTGAGTGAAAACCAAGGCAAAGGTGGCGCTGTGATGGCAGGCCTACATCAAGCTCACCAACTTGGTTTTACGCACGCCATTCAAATCGACGCAGACGGTCAACACGACCTAGAAGCATTGCCGAAATTGCTCAGCGCCAGCGAAACAAAACCAGATAACCTGATTTCGGGCCAACCGATATACGACGAGAGCGTACCTAAATCCCGTTTGTATGGTCGCTACGCTACGCACGTGTGGGTGTGGATAGAAACCTTGTCACTATCTATCAAAGACAGCATGTGCGGTTTTCGCGCCTACCCAGTGGCGAAAACGGTCGCCGTGTTGAACAAGTACAGCATCGGCAAACGCATGGATTTTGATATCGAAATTCTAGTGCGAATGTATTGGGAAGGCGTCGACATTGATTTTGTTCCAACGCGCGTGATCTACCCTGAAGGTGGCATTTCCCACTTCGACGCATTGTGGGACAACGTCAAGATAAGCTGGATGCACACTCGCCTATTTTTTGGCATGTTGCCGCGCATTCCTTCGCTACTCGCCAGAAAGCGCCAAAACACAGATGACAGTAATGCCCACTGGTCGAAACGAAAAGAACAAGGCACGATTTTAGGCATCAAAACCTTACTCGCGGTTTACCGCTTGTTCGGCAGAAAAGCGTTTGACCTGATTTTAAAATTAGTCATGCGCTACTACCACTTCTCGGGGAAATCTGCCCGTGAAGCTTCTGAGGTTTACCTGCAAAACTTGCAGTACTACGCAACGCAGCAGAGCATCGCACTACCAAAACAGTTGGACAGCTATCATCATCTGCTTTCTTTTGGGCGAACCATGCTCGACAAACTGGCTGCCTGGCAAGGTGACTTTAACGTCGATAACCTAACCATTCACGGCCAGCATCATTTCGAAGAGATGGCGCAGAAAAAACAAGGCGTGCTCATTTTAGGCTCGCACCTTGGCAATATCGAACTCTGCCGCGCGCTTGGTCGTCGACACTCTCATGTCAAAATCAATGCCTTGGTATTTACCCAACACGCTGAACAATTTAATGCGGTAATGAAGGCGGTAAACCCAAATTCGGAACTGAATCTGATTCAAGTCAGCTCAATGGGACCAGACACCGCGATTCTGCTTCAACAAAAAATCGAGCAAGGCGAATGGGTGGTGATCGTTGGCGATCGCACTTCCACCAGCAAAGAAAATCGTGTCGTTTGGGCAGATTTTCTTGGTAAACCTGCCCCATTCCCGCAAGGCCCATTCATGCTGGCCTCGGTATTAAAAGCGCCGGTTTATCTACTCTTCGGCCTACGCGACGATGAAGCAAACACTCCGCATTTTAATGTGTACTTTGAACACTTTAGTGACCAAATCACGCTACCGCGCAAGGAGCGTCAGCAGGCACTAGAACGCGTTGTTCAACAGTACGCACACAGATTAGAACACCACACACTGCAAGCGCCGTTACAGTGGTACAACTTTTTTAACTTCTGGACTTTAAGTAATCAGCCACATGACAAACAACAATAATCACAACATCACTTTTGGTGCCCAATCTTTAACCATCGAAGATGTCGTTGCCATTGCTCAAGGTGCAAAGGCAAGCATGAACACCTCGCCAGAATTTACCGCGAAAATTGATCGTGGCGTGGCGTTTCTGGAACGATTACTGAAAGAAGAAGGCGTTATTTACGGCGTGACCACGGGTTACGGCGATTCATGCACTGTGGCGATTCCACCCGCTCTTGTGGATGAACTTCCGTTGCACCTTACGCGCTTCCATGGCTGTGGCTTAGGTCAAATCCTTTCTCATGAGCAAGCTCGTGCGGTGTTGGCAACACGTTTATGTTCATTGTCGCAGGGCGTATCTGGCGTGTCTCACGATCTGTTGACCCAAATCGTTACGCTTATCAACCACGACATTGCGCCGCGTATTCCACAAGAAGGCTCGGTGGGCGCAAGCGGCGATTTAACGCCTCTTTCTTACCTAGCGGCGACCTTGATTGGCGAGCGTGAAGTGCTTTACAAAGGCGATGTGCGACCAACACAAGAAGTGTTCGCAGAGCTGGGCATTGAGCCAATTCGCCTAAAACCAAAAGAAGGTTTGGCGTTAATGAACGGTACATCCGTGATGACGGCCCTCGCCTGTCTTGCCTACAAACGTGCAGAATACCTAGCGCAGCTTTGCACCAAGATTACCGCAATGGTCTCTGTAGGTATGCAAGGTAACGATTTCCACTTTGATGAAGCGTTGTTTGCGGTAAAACCTCACCCTGGTCAACAGCAAGTTGCAGCTTGGCTGCGTGATGATCTCAATGCTGAACGTCCGCCACGCAATAGCGACCGACTGCAAGATCGTTACTCGCTGCGTTGTGCGCCACACGTAATTGGCATGGTGCAAGACTCACTGCCTTGGCTACGTCAATTGATTGAGAATGAACTAAATAGTGCCAACGACAATCCAATTATCGATGGCGACAATGAGCGCGTTCTGCACGGCGGTCACTTCTACGGTGGTCATATCGCAATGGCGATGGATACGTTGAAAGTGAACATTGCCAACTTAGCTGATTTGCTGGACCGTCAGATGGCGCAATTGATGGATTACAAGTTCAATAACGGCCTGCCGTTTAACTTAACTGGTGCAGAAGGCGAGCGTAAACCGATCAACCACGGCTTTAAAGCGGTTCAGATTGGTATCTCAGCTTGGACGGCAGAAGCTTTGAAAAACACCATGCCAGCGAGCGTTTTTTCTCGCTCAACCGAATGTCACAACCAAGACAAAGTGAGCATGGGTACCATCGCGGCTCGTGATTGCCTACGCGTACTTGAGTTAACAGAGCAAGTTGCTGCGGCTTCACTCCTAGCAAGCGTTCAAGCGGTTGAGATTCGTCGTCGTCATAACGAATTGGACGAACACCACATGAGTCAGAGTTTGCGAGTAATTCGTGACGCAGTACTGAGCGAGTTTGAATTTGTGATTGAAGATCGCCCATTGGAACAAGATTTGCGTCATTTCATTGAACGCATTCAGCAACGTCATTGGCCACTCTACGTGGAGGTATAATGCAAGAGCAGGTTCTCTACCCATTAGAAGCGGAGGTGACTATGGTCACCTCATTCCAAGATGCTGACCCGATGGGCGTGATTTATCACGGCAACTTCTTTCGATATTTTGAAGAAGCGCGTCGTGTGCTGATGGAGAAGCTCCAATACAGCTATCGCGATATGCAAGACTCTGGGTACATGTGGCCGATCATCGATACGCGCGTTAAATACGTGAAGGCGATTCCGTTTAATCACACCATTCGTATTACCGCGCAACTCACTGAGTGGGAAAACCGCTTACGTGTGGATTACGTGATTTACGACGCCGAAACGAATCAACGTATGTGCAAAGCGCATACAACGCAAGTCGCCGTATCAATTGAAAAGCAAGAGATGTGCTTTGTGTCTCCAGCAGTCTTTTTAGATAAAGTAGAGCAATGGCACAACCATGGGAGCCGGAACTAATGCAAAAGTGGTTACTCTCTTTTTTGTTGATATTTTCTGTTCCAGCACTGGCCACACCGACAGCAAACGTAACGGATTTGGCATCGCTTCAACAGCAGTTGTCTCAGCATGAAATCGTACGCGGAGATTTTACGCAGCAGCGTCATCTGGAAATGTTTAGTCAACCTTTAACCTCTAAAGGTCAGTTCACACTGAGCAAAACACATGGCTTGTTGTGGCAACAAACAGAACCTTTCGCAGTCAATTTGGTATTGACGGAAAACAAACTTCGTCAGACTTTTGCCGACCAAGCTCCGAAAACGATCTCTGCAGAAGAAAACCCAATGGCGTTCTACTTTAGCCATGTGTTTTTATCCGTGTTCCACGGGGATACTTCTGCACTGCAAGAACAATTCACACTCGATTTTTCAGTTGAGAACAATCAGTGGCAGCTCGTTTTAGTGCCCAAACAGTCGCCATTAAATGCGGTGTTTAAAGCCATCACCCTTTCCGGTAAAACGCACATTGATCGCCTAACCCTACAAGAGCTGCGTGGCGATAAGACCGAAATCACGTTTACAAACCAGACCTCTCTACCTCAGGAACTCACGGATGCCGAAGACGCTCAATTCCGTTTCTAAACTCAGTCTCGGCACTCACACCTTTGCTCTGGTTTGGCTCAATCTCGTTGTTTTAGCGGGCGCGTTGCTACTCAAACAATGGGTTTGGAGTGCAGAATCTCCGATTGAGACCAACATTTTAAAACTGTTGCCGAAGAACCAACAAAACCCGGTGGCTGAGCAAGCCTTTGAGTCGGTCTCGGCAAGTATGAGCGACAAAGTCATTTTCGTGATCACAGCGCCGGACAAAAATACCCTTTTTGCAGCGGCCGCTGAATTTGATAAGGGGTTACGCCAAAGTAATCATTTTCGCGATGTGGTGGGAAAAATCTCACCTCAAGAACAGCAAGCTTGGGCGAGTTACTACTTTAAGCACCGCTTCCAATTACTGACGCCTGAACAACGAGAGCGTTTAAGCCAAAATCCAGAACAGCAAGTACAGCATGTGATTCAGTCGCTGTACAACCCGTTCTCTGGAGTGACCGGGCAAGAGTTACAAAATGACCCTTTCTTGCTATTCCGTGATTATTTAAGCCAAGTTACCCAGCAATCGTCCTCTTTCCGATTGGATAACGGCTATCTGTCCGTCGAAAAAGACGGTGCTCAATACTTGCTTATTACTGCCGAGCTAAAAGAGTCGCCTTATAGCCTAACTGGGCAGCTTGCAGTCCCTGATATTCAAGCGCTAGAACAAAGCGTCGCGCAGAAATATGGCGCTGAAGTCGCACATACTGGCGTTCTATTTTACGCCGACTTTGGTACGCAAAGTGCAAAATCGGAGATCAGCACCATCGGTGTGTTCTCTCTGCTCGGTATCATTGCATTGTTCGTGTTGGTCTTTCGTAGTGTGATGCCTCTGTCTCTCGCACTGCTTTCCATCACCATTGGTTTGCTCGTTGCGTTGTCCGTTACGACGTGGATTTTTGGAAAAGTCCATCTGTTCAGCTTAGTGTTTGGCGCAAGTTTAATCGGCGTGTCTATCGACTACGCATTCCACTACCTAACCGAGCGCCTTGCGGCGGGAAATGAATGGGATAGCGAGCAAGGGTTAAAGCATATTTTCATAGCTATCACACTTGGCTTAATCACCAGTTTGATCGGCTATTTGGGCATGTTAGTGGCACCGTTTCCTGGTTTGCAGCAGCTTGCGCTGTTTTCATCCATTGGTCTGATTGCCGCTTACATCACAGTGGTAGCTTGGTATCCGATACTGGCTCATAACCCATCGCGCACCATTTCGACTTTACCGGGACAATCACTGTTGGCGAAATGGTTAACGCTTTGGAATCAACCTCGAATTAAAGTCGGATTACCGATGTTATGTGTGGTTGCGAGTGGCTTTTTCTTGCTGCAATTGAACTACGATGACGACATTCGTCTGCTGCAAACGATGCCGAAAGATCTCAAGCAGCAAGAAACCTTAATTACGACGCTTAGTGGCATGCAATCTTCGCAGCAAATGTTGGTCGTTACCGCCGACGATGACGAAAACCTAATGAAAAAGCTGGAGTCTTTGACGCCAACATTAGAAGCGTGGAAAGCGGACAGCACCATCGAAAGCTACCAAAGTCTGAGCCGCTACTTGAGCTCGGTGGAGCGTCAGCAACAAGACTATCAATTGATTCGCGATCTTTACGCGACACAATCCAGCCCACTAGCTTCCGGACTGAGCTTAAGTAAAAAGCCTAAAATGGACGCCGACTTTATCCCTGTCACGGTTGCTCAGTACTTGCAAAACCCAGTATCAGCGCCTGTGCGTTTTCTCCATTTGGGTAAGATCAAAGGAAAATCTGCAACGGTAGTGGTGTTAAACCAATTGCAAGACTCCGCCGTTGTTAAGGCATTTGCCAAATCGCAGTCTGATGTTGTCTACCTAAACAAAGCAGAAGAAATATCCGCCCTATTTGGTGAATACCGAATTAAAATCATGGAGCTATTGGCAGCCGCCAGTGCTGTGATCTTTCTGGTATTAATCAAGCGTTACGGTCTGCAACACAGTTGGCGAGTTTTACTGCCATCATTGATTGCTTGCGCGTGCGGTCTGGCAACTGCTGTCGCGATGGGAACAACATTAAACCTGTTCAACTTGCTTGGCTTGGTGCTCATCCTTGGTATAGGGATCGATTATACTCTGTTCTTTGCCGAGAAAGCCCGCAGTGTGAGCACACTATTGGCGATCACCCTTTCGGCAATGACCACTGTGTTGTCATTTGGATTGCTGTCACTCAGCCAAACTCACGCGATTCACAGTTTTGGCATTACGGTGTTAAGTGGTATTTTTGTCGCTTGGCTGCTCTCTCCGATTGCAATTAAAACAGAGGAAACGACGTCATGATTTTCAATCACGCCTTTCGCTGCGCGACGTTATTCGCACTGAGCCTGTTTTTAAGTGCATGCAGCTTGGTCCCTCACCAATCGACGCCTCAGGTCGACATTGCCGAGCACACCCAAGTTAGCTTGCCCACTCCCGCAAGCTTGGGCTATCAGTTGTCTGCCAGTCAGTTAATTACGGCTTCTTGGGCAATAGATGGTAAAACCAAATCTGAGCAACTTCCGGTACAACTGCAAGTGATCAACAACGAAGTGGTGCTGGCAGGCTTCTCATCCTGGGGGACGAGAGTACTCTCACTGTCTTACGATGGAGAACAAATTCAAACCGAAGTGCTCAACGGTTTACAAGGTTCGCTACCGCAGCCAGAACAGGTATTATTTAACCTGATGATCACGCTCTGGCCGAGTTCCGCTTGGGAAGGGTCGTTAAATGAGGTAAGGTGGCGAATTATTGATAAAAATAATTCTCGCGCCATCTTTGATAGCGACGGTGAAAAGATCATTGAGATTCAATACAGCTCTTCTAACAAGTTAGAGGGTAAGATTGATTTTCATCACCTCAAACATCAGTTTTCAATTTCTATTCAAACACTGCAACATCAGATTAATTAAGAACAATTTAGAATAACAATATGCCTATTCGCTCTTCTCAACCTTTGTATATTCAAGCCTGTGGCTTTCACTCTGCCATGGGACAAGATGATGCGCTCATCCACCAGTGTTTATCGGGAGCGAAGCCATCCAACATGGTGGTTGACCAAGATATTTTAAATTCAGGCCGCCAAACAGTAATCGGTCGAATTGCACAGACGTTACCGCAATTACCACCCGCACTCAGCCAGTTTGATACGAGAAACAACCGCCTCGCACTTTCGGCTTTGCAGCAAATCGAAGGCGACGTGCGTGACGCCATTGCTAAATATGGTCGTGACCGTATCGCGGTCGTGATCGGCACCAGCACATCTGGCATTTCAGATGGCGAAATCGCATTTGGTGAAAAGCTGGCAAACGGTAATTTTCCTGTCGACTACCATTACACCAAACAAGAGCTTGGAAACTGCAGCGATTTTATTGCCGCCTACTTTGATTTGAGCGGCCCACATTACTCAGTTTCAACCGCCTGTTCTTCTAGTGGTCGTGTCTTTTTAACCGCGCAACGCCTGATTCGCTCTGGCATTGTTGATGCGGTCATTGTGGGTGGTGTGGATACCATTTGTCGCCTAACACTAAACGGCTTTAACGGTTTAGAAGCCCTATCCGATACCCTTTGTAAGCCGTTTGACCAACATCGCAACGGCATCAATATCGGCGAAGCCGCAGCATTAATGTTGCTAAGCAAAACACCTGCGCCCGTTGCTCTTCTCGGAGCTGGCGACAGCTCAGACGCACACCATATTTCCGCACCACATCCAGAAGGGTTAGGCGCAGAAGAAGCGATGAAAAAAGCGTTGGCCAATGCAGGACTTACAGCGCAAGACATTGGTTACATCAACGCGCATGGCACAGCAACGCCGTTAAACGATGCGATGGAAAGCAAAGCCATTCATCGCTGCTTTGGTGACTCCGTTCCCGTAAGCTCGACAAAGCCACTTACCGGACACACATTAGGCGCAGCAAGTGCTACGGAAGCCGCGATCGCTTGGCATATTCTCAAGTACAACCTTGATTTGCCAATACAACACTGCGAAACCAAAGCAGACGATATCCATATATCGTTAGTTGAGACGCCAACCAAACTGGGTAACAAAGCGATTCTCAGCAACTCTTTTGCTTTTGGTGGCAATAATATTAGTCTTATTTTTGGTTACGCTCATGACTAAACTTCCTCCCATCGAACAACTTTTGCCACACGACAAACCAATGATCTTGGTTGATCGTGCTTTGGATGTTCAACAAGATACGATTCACTGTCAGGTTGATATCGCAGAACACAATCCGTTCTTCGACTCGGCCTCTCAAACTGTGCCAGCTTACGTTGGCATTGAGTTTATGGCGCAATCTGTCGCGGCGTGGTCTGGTTACCACGCATTAATGAAAGAACAAGCGCCACCGATTGGCTTTTTGCTTGGTAGCCGTCGATACACGTCTGAATGCGATACGTTTTCTCGCGGACAGGTGCTCGATGTGTATGCTGAAAAAGTTATGGAAGATAACGGTATGGCGGTTTTTTCAGCCCGTATTGAGCTACAAGGAACTGTTGTAGCGACTTGCCAATTGAACGTTTACGTTCCATCAGAAGAAAAATTACAAGAAATGAAAATCAGGAGTCAACAATGACCCGACAAGTCCTCGTTACAGGTGCCAGCAAAGGCATCGGCAAAGCCATTGCCGTTCAATTAGCCAAAGATGGTTTCCAAGTCATTGTCCATTACATGGGCGATCAGCAAGGCGCGCAAGACACCCTAAACACCATCGAACAGCATGGTGGTAGCGGTCGTCTTATCCAATTCGACATCAGTGACCGTGCAGATTGTCGTGAGAAGCTAGAAGCCGATATCGCCGAACACGGCGCTTACTATGGCGTAGTAAACAACGCTGGCATCACAAAAGATACCGCTTTCCCTGCGATGACCGAAGAAGAATGGGATGGTGTGATTCATACCAACTTAGACAGCTTCTACAACGTTCTTCACCCTTGTGTTATGCCAATGGTGCAAAAACGCAAAGGCGGCCGAATTGTTACGCTTGCATCAGTCTCTGGCCTAATGGGTAATCGTGGTCAAACTAACTACAGCGCAGCGAAAGCGGGCGTAATTGGTGCAACAAAATCACTCGCGCTTGAACTGGCAAAACGCAAAATCACCGTCAACTGCGTTGCTCCAGGGCTTATCGACACAGGCATGGTAGACGAACACGTAAAAGAACACGCGATGCCGCAAATTCCTTTGCGCCGCATGGGAGAACCAGAAGAAGTCGCTGGTTTAGTCAGTTACCTTATGTCTGACATCGCAGGCTATGTAACTCGCCAAGTCATTTCGGTAAACGGAGGCCTAGTATGAACCGTCGAGTCGTTGTAACCGGAATGTCGGGCGTGACTGCGTTTGGTAACGATTGGCAATCTGTCGAACCAAAACTGCGTGACTGCCAGAACGCGACGCAATACATGCCTTCTTACGAACAGTATGATGGTTTGAACACCAAGCTCGCGGCACCAATTTTAGATTTTGAACTGCCAAAGCACTACAAGCGCAAGCAAGTACGCGGCATGGGGCGTGTTTCTAAATTGGCGACCGTCGCAACAGAAAACGCACTGAGCCAAGCAGGTTTGATTGGTAACGACGTACTCACCAATGGTCAAACGGGTATCGCATACGGCTCATCAACAGGCAGTACTGACGCAATCGGCGCATTTGGTGTCATGCTGAATGAGAAAACCACTAAAGCGATCACCGCAACGACTTACGTGCAGATGATGCCGCATACCACGGCAGTGAACGTTGGTCTATTTTTCGGTTTGAAAGGCCGAGTGATCCCAACCAGCAGTGCATGTACCTCTGGCAGCCAAGCAATCGGCTACGCCTACGAAGCGATCAAGCACGGCTACCAAACGGTCATGGTTGCTGGTGGCGCTGAAGAATTGTGCCCAACGGAATCCGCTGTCTTCGATACCCTTTTTGCCACCAGTCTAAAGAATGAAGACCCGAAAAGCACACCAAGACCTTATGACTCCGATCGCGATGGTTTGGTGATTGGTGAAGGTGCGGGAACACTGGTTCTGGAAGAGTACGAACACGCCGTCGCTCGTGGCGCGAAAATCTATGCAGAAATCATCGGTTTTGCCAGCAACTGCGATGCCGCACACGTCACTCAACCACAGATGGAAACCATGCAAATCTGTATGGAAATGGCTTTGCAAAACGCGGGCATTCCTTCTGAGAAGATCGACTATGTATCTGCTCACGGCACTGCCACCGACCGCGGCGATATTGCGGAAAGCAACGCAACAGCGAATGCTCTGGGCAAAGTGCCAATCAGTTCACTCAAGAGCTACTTTGGCCACACACTAGGCGCCTGTGGCGCGATTGAAGCGTGGCTAGGTTTAGAAATGATGCACACAGGTTGGTTTAACCCAACGCTCAACCTAGAAAACCTCGACGAGCAATGTGGTGATTTAGACTACATCGCCGGACAAGGTCGAGAGCTGGACGTGAAATATTTGATGAGTAACAACTTCGCCTTTGGCGGCATCAACACCTCCATCATCTTTAAAAAGATGTAATGCCCTTAGTAAATGCAAAAGCGCTGGTTAACCAGCGCTTTTTTGTTGGTTGCCTATCAGGTTCATATATCACGCTGTAACGGCAAACAAGACATTACCATTCCGCGATACAAAGGCGACTTTTAACACCACGAATTTGTAATCCCATCGCTTCAAAGACATGCTCAAAATCTTGACAAGATGCAGGCACATTAGGTAGCGACAATGAAGCCTCGGTAAAAAACGTCCGACTCAAATTATCCGTCTCTCCCCAAGCTAACTGCCACCAATCCAAAATTCGCGGCTTGGATGCGTTTAATCGATAGCTAGCAGGAATACGATCACGCTTGTTTAGGTTTTCAACCTTAGATGTTGGTAGTAAGTTCCACTTATCATTGTTGGGCCAATAAGCAAATGGCAAACAGTGATCAACGTGATACTCATTTCGTAATTTGCTTCCACTCCATACACTGACAATGTCGCAATGGCTGAGCTTCAACTGTTCAATTCTCTTTCGCACGACTCGCGTATCATGGTCTTTATCAATCCAGACCAAACAATCATGATACGTTTGCAGTGGAATACCCCGCTCTTGATTAGACCGAAATCGTTGCATTTCCATAATCCATTGGTTGACCACCAGCGGCTCAATCCAAGAGTTATACAATCGAAAACAATCCCAAAGGCTTTCATCCAACACAAACAGCCCATAACCTTCGAGGAACTCGCTATCCACAACAATTGAACGTTTTGGCTTCTTAGCTGAACGAATCATTTCAAAGTAAGGGTTTGATTTATCACCTTGATAGGTAAAAGTGACGGGACCATCTTTTATGGTTTTTAAGCTGTCTTTTATCGCTTTATCAAGCGCCACTGCATCTTCACCAAAAAATGTCGTGCCTATAGCAAGATCATCAGGACTTAAATGGGAAAGTCTGCCCCAGCCATCGGGCTTTATAAAACCTAGCCCTTTAGACGAGTTCGAGCTTTGCTGGATGTTCTCTTTATCGATTAAACGCTTAAATTGACGAATCCAATATAAGCCAACTAATCCTAATGGGATTGCAACTTTACCTTCGCTGCGATCAACCACTGCACCAGAATGAGCGTCTGCAATACGTAGTAAAGTACGTAGTAGTGCGAGCTTATAGGTAGCCGATTTGGAATCATTGACGATAATGTGGCGAACCTTATTCAGATCACCGGAACCATCATCAGGCAAAGACATCACTACAGTTTGCCAAGATACACCCGTTCGCTTTAACTGATCGTCATCGAGAGATACGTTTCTCACCATTAAAGCGCTATTCTTTGCAAACTTTTCGAGCTCTTCAACCGATACGGGATAAGCTTTACGACCGTCAGAAAAGTCACCGTGACGAAGGCTAATCACCAATCGACCATTAGGCGCTAACAAATTTGCAAGTTTGCGAAATGCACGTTCACGGTGCGTAGGCGCAAGATGCATCCATACCGCACTGACAAGAATTAAATCGAAGCGAAAGCCAAGATTAATGGTTTTCTCAAGCTTAGGTAATGCATCTTCAAGCCAAGTAACGGAATCGCCACAGTAAGACTTACCAAGCCTTAGAAGTGCTTGAGCAGGCTCAATCGCAACAACTTCACACCCATGCTCAGCCATCCATTTCGCGTCTCGACCAGAGCCCGCGCCAACATCTAACACACGATCTCCAGCCTGGGGCCAGAAGACTCTCCAACTCGCGTGGACATCCTCAAACTGGATCGATGTGTATTGCTTCGCGAAAGAGTCGGCGTGTCGGTCATAAAAGTTAGAAGTGGCAGGCATAAAGGTTAACGAAAGGTAATTAATATGCGTCCATATTAATTGCTAGAAATTGCAATGGCTAGAATGCCATTCAAAAGTTGTAGATAGAGTGGCAATTACAGCCAAAAACCTAAAAACGACAAAGCCCCGACAACTCAAAGAGTTATCGGGGCTTTTGAATAAATGGCACGCCCTATTGGATTCGAACCAATGACCACATCCTTAGAAGGGACGTGCTCTATCCAGCTGAGCTAAGGGCGCGCTACAGGGACAGGATTATACGAGTTCAAACGGGTAAATCAACGGGTTTTCATAACATTCTGATCTGAATGCCTAAAAAAAGTCCATTAAAACGCTTAATGTTCAAAAACACCACAAAGCAAACGTTTGCGTATGGATGTTAATAAGAAATTCTGCGACAATGCGCCGCAGATAATCTGCCTTCTTAATTTATAAGGAAAGTCATGACTGCTCAAAATATAGACGGAACTCTCATTTCCCAAACTGTTCGATCCGAAGTGGCTGCACGTGTTAAAGCACGTGTTGAAGCTGGGCTACGTGCTCCTGGTTTAGCAGTGGTTCTAGTTGGTGAAGATCCTGCTTCTCAAGTTTATGTCGGTAGCAAACGCCGCGCATGTGAAGAAGTTGGGTTTGTTTCTAAGTCTTTTGACCTTCCTGCGTCTAGCTCAGAAGAAGAGTTACTAGCGCTGATTGATGAATTAAACAACGATGATGAAATTGACGGCATTCTAGTGCAATTACCCCTTCCTGCGGGCATAGACACAACACATGTTTTAGAGCGCATTCACCCAGAGAAGGACGTGGATGGCTTCCACCCTTATAACGTTGGCCGTCTTGCGCAACGTATTCCAAAGCTTCGCTCTTGCACGCCAAAGGGCATCATTACCCTACTCGACCGTTACAACATTGAGCTACGTGGTAAACATGCGGTTGTGGTTGGCGCATCAAACATTGTTGGTCGTCCAATGACACTTGAGCTGCTGCTTGCGGGCTGCACAACAACAACATGTCACCGTTTTACCAAAGACCTAGAGAGTCATGTGCGTCAAGCTGACGTTGTCGTGGTTGCGGTTGGTAAGCCTAACTTCATCCCTGGTGAGTGGATTAAAAAAGGCGCAGTGGTGGTCGATGTCGGTATTAACCGTCTTGACTCAGGCAAACTAGTTGGCGACGTGGAATACGACAAAGCACGTGAAAGTGCGAGCTTTATTACTCCTGTTCCTGGTGGCGTTGGCCCAATGACCGTCGCAAGTTTAATTGAGAACACGATGCTCGCTTGCGAACAGTTCCACACAGACAAATAACGTAAAACTTCAGATACGAAAAAGGCTCCGCAAGGAGCCTTTTTGCTAATTGTTGATATCTATTTCAATTACAGACTTAAAATCACGCCCGCAATCGAAGCGCTCATTAAGTTCGCCATGACACCAGCGATAATCGCACGGAAACCATGCTTAGAAACAAATGCACGCTTTTCTGGTACCAAAGAGCCCAACCCACCAATCAGCATCGCCATGCTTGAGATGTTTGCAAAGCCACACAAAGCAAACGTCACGATTGCTTGTGAGTGTTCACTAAGTTGAGACTTCACTTCTGCAAGCTGGATGAAAGCGACGAACTCATTCACCACAATCTTGTTACCAATCAGCGAGCCTGCTGTGGTTGCCTCTTGCCATGGTATACCCAACAACCAAGCGACTGGCGCAAACACAAAACCTAGGATGAGCTCAAAACTTAAGGGGGTCCCAATAAGATCACCTATCCAGCCTAACATGCCGTTTAGCATTGCAATGACACTAATAAACGCCAGTAACGTACCACCGACCGATACAGCAATGCGTACACCCGCCATGGCACCATCGGCTAATGCTTCTACTACGTTGGTTGCACGTGGAATTTCAACTTGGCTAATGTCGATATCTGCTGCTTTATCCGTATCTTCTGGCATTAAAATTTTTGCCATCAACAAGCCGGCAGGTGCCGACATAAATGCAGCAGCAATAAGATAGTTGAGGTCGACACCCAGTGATGCGTAACCAACCAACGTTCCGCCAGCAACTGACGCTAAACCACCTGTCATAACTGCAAAGAACTGCGAGTCAGTCATGTGTTTTAGGTAAGGCTTTACCATTAATGGTGCTTCAATGGTACCAACAAAGATATTCGCCGTAGCAGACAAAGACTCAGCACGACCGATACCCAGCAGCTTTTGAATACCACCACCGATAAAGTTAATGATTTTTGGCATCACACCAATGTGATAAAGACCTGAGATAAGAGAGGAGAAGAAAACGATGATACCCAGAACATTGATCGCAAAGGTGAAGCCCCCTGTCGCCAAATTACCGAATAAAAACGCAATGCCCTCTTGACCATAGTTGATCAAATTCGACACAACACTGCTCACTGAATTCAGCGCATCTCTTCCTGCTGGTACATATAAAACCAACAACGCAAACAGTACCTGCAAAGCAAACGCAAACGACACCGTTCTCAGCTTTATATTTTTTCTATTTGTAGAAAGTAGCCATGCTAGGAATAGTATGGCTACGATACCAATAATTGAGTTCATAAAATGAATCCGACAGAAGGGGGATATGGAAGGCACCGGATTGTATAGCGGACTCAAAATGCTGCAAGTTGAGGATGTTAACAGTGTGAAAAGTTTAAGCGACCAATAACTGACCAACAAAATAACCAATTGAATTTATTGAAGATAAACGTTTGCTTATTTTAATTATTTCCATATGGAAAATATGTTTCTGATTCAGGAAAAATTTTTGTGAAGTGAATCACCTTATGTGTCGTTCTACAACGTCATTGATCCTGTTATTTAGGAATAGAGATGTAAGGCGCCAAACGTTGGTCCCAATGACAAGGGTTGCCGATCTTCTGTTTGATAAAGTTAATCACTGCGGATATTTTTTTTGGCATATGTTGGCGGCTTGGGTATACCGCATAAAACGGCATCGACTGGCTGGCTTTCCAATCAGGTAACAGCTGTATTAACTTACCCGTTCTGAACTCATCACCCAGCAAGTAAGTGGCAAGGTAGGCAATACCCCAACCTGCAATAGCCGCATCCCGAACGGCTTCTGCCAGATCCACTGAATAGTTACCCGAGACTTTTACGTTCAATTCTTGCTGATCTTTGGTAAACGCCCACCCCGTATAGTCACGCTCCCAGCTTCTGTATATGAGGCAGTTGTGAGCAGATAGGTCATCCGGTTCTGTTGGCGTGTCATGTTTCAATAAGTAATCTGGCGATGCCGCAACAACAAACTGGCAATCCGTCAAACGCTGCGCAATGTAACCTTCAGGCAAATGCTCGTTGTTGGTTACCCATAAATCGAGCCCTTCGGCTAACATATCGACCTTATAGTCAAACAGATGTACTTCCACTTGAAGTTGAGGATACAGTTCGCGTAACTCTTGAATCGCTGGGATGATGTGTAAGGTACCAAATGATTGCGACAACCCAAGACGTACCAAACCTGCCACTTCATCCCGCTGGGTTTCCATCTCTAATGTGGCGCTGCTCACCGCTTGTACCACTTGCTCACAGTGATGAAAAAAGGTTTTCCCTGCCTCAGTCGGCGTAAAGCTTCGCGTAGTGCGTTGAACAAGCTTGATACCAAGAGACGCTTCTAACTGACTTAACTGTTTACTCACATGAGACACCGACACGCCTAAGCTCTTTGCAGCAGCTGTGAAGCTTTTGTGTTTAAGAAGAGCGGAGAAAATCACCATTTGTGCGGCACGTTCAGATAACACGCTTTACCTCGATTTGGTTATAGAAAAAACAAAGGGCTCCGAAGAGCCCTTGTATTGAAGACTGGATGCCAAATTGTTTGTGGCAGATCAGTATTTAATGCGGTCAGCCAAGTGACTCACAGCAAGTGCGAAGTAGTAAGAGCGGTTCCACTTCATCAATACGTTGTAGTTATTGTAAACCAGATACGTACGACCATTCTCGTCGTCCGGCATGATCAACCATGCTTTGATGTCTTCATCCAGTTTTGGCAACGGGCTACCGTCATATTTTGTGATACCTAATTGGCTCCACTCTTGAAGGTATTTGCCTTTTTCAGCCGTGCGCCCTTCTAGACTGCGATCAATATTTTTAGGAACCTTAACTTGGCGACCCCAAGTATATTTATCATCCCAACCAGACTTGCTCAAATAGTTAGCGGTTGATGCAAACACGTCCGCTTCAGATTGCCATATGTCTTTTTTACCATCCCCGTTGCCGTCAGCAGCAAAACGAAGGAAAGAGCTTGGCATAAACTGGCATTGACCCATCGCACCAGCCCATGAGCCTTTAAAGTTCTCTAGCTCAATATGGCCTTGATCGAGGATCTGCAGTGCCGACATGGTCTCTTTACGGAAAAACTCTTCACGACGGCCTTCAAATGCCATTGTGGATAGTGCATCAATCACTTTAAAGTTGCCGGTAAACTTACCAAAGTTACTTTCAACTCCCCAAAGTGCCACAATAAAGCGCGGGTGGACACCGTACTCATCGCCTATACGCTTTAGCTCGGTGTAATGCTCTTTGTAGAGTTGTCTGGCTTGCTTCACCTTCCATTCAGGCACCGCGCGAGGAATGTACTCATCCAATGTCAGTTTCTTTTCTGGTTGGTTTCGGTCCGCTTTTACTGCTCGGGGCTTGTACTCAACATTAGCAAAAGCAGCACTAATGACCTGCTCTGAGATACCTTTATCACGAGCTTCAGCACGCAGCTTATTCAAGTATTCATCAAAACCCTCGCTACTTGCAAAAGCCGAGGTACACATACCAACGCTAAGCATGGTAGCCAGTATCTTTTTCATATTGCCCTCCTTGAGCAAGGCAGAAATCCCAGATGAAAAACGATGACGTTATTCGCCTTTCTGCTGGGCTTTTTGTTCTTTGTACTTTTCTAATAGGTTCTCCGGCGGCGGTGGAACCTGAAGAAAGAAGCCATCATTTTGTAATGAAGCCTTCACTTTTTCGATATCAACTTGTGCCAATTTACGGCCATCAAGTTTAATCGTCATGACAGCGATAGGCTTACCGAACATCTGCATTAAGGTGTCAGGAACCTGTGAAAAATCATCCTTTTTCGGAATATAGAGATAAGTACCTTCTTTTTTCGAGCTTTTATAAATAGAACAAAGCATGACACGCCTTTTATGCTGATTTAGCCGCGTTGAGTGCGGATTAGGTTGAAAACGTCAAATTCTCGCAAACTTAATAGCAAATTTGAGATTAATTCACCTATTTGCCCACGAGAGAACTTGCTGCGTCAAAGGATGAAATATAACATGACATACCTAGTTTAAGGCAACGCTCTTTCAATAAAGGCAAGAAGTCCACGATGACCCATTCACCAGACCTTAAAGGTAGCAGTTTTACATTGTCAGTTTTACACCTTTCTGACAATGAGATCGCAAAGACTGTCGAATTTTTGCAAGAAAAAGTTTCTCAAGCACCTTCTTTTTTTGCATCCGCGCCTTTGGTAATCAATATAGCAAAAGTACAAGGCGACATTGATTTCCCTAAGCTTAAACAAGGCATCTCAGATGCCGGTTTTATTCCGGTCGGTGTAACGGGCTGTAAAGACAAGCGTGTACAAAACCTTGCTTCCGAAGCTGGCTTCGCCATTATGTCGGCGAGCAAATCGCCAAGCCAAGCACCTGCCAAAATGGCACCAACGAAAGTAGTTCGTACGCCTGTCCGCTCAGGACAACAGATCTACGCAAAAGATGGTGATTTGGTGGTGCTAGCGCACGTAAGTGCAGGTGCTGAAGTCATTGCTGACGGCTCTATTCATATCCATGGCACACTTCGAGGTCGTGCGATTGCAGGAGCAAGTGGTCAGCAGGAAGCGCGTATTATTTGCCACGATTTACAAGCAGAACTGGTATCCATTGCGGGTGACTACTGGTTAAGCGATCAAATTGAAAGCGAGTACTGGCAAAAGAAAGTAATGATCAGTAAAGCCGATGAATCATTACATTTAGAAGTTCTCGCGATTTAATCTAAAAAGGAAAAAAAATGGCACGCATTATTGTAGTAACGTCTGGTAAAGGTGGCGTTGGTAAAACCACTTCAAGCGCAGCCATCGCCTCTGGTCTAGCTCTTAAGGGAAAAAAGACCGCGGTGATCGATTTTGACATCGGTTTGCGTAACCTCGATCTAATCATGGGCTGTGAGCGCCGCGTCGTGTATGACTTTGTAAACGTCATTAACGGCGAAGCGACATTAAACCAAGCGCTGATCAAAGATAAGCGCACGGACAACCTATTTATTCTTCCTGCTTCTCAAACTCGTGATAAAGACGCACTGACAAAAGATGGTGTTCAGCGCGTATTCGGCGAACTTGATGAAATGGGCTTTGATTTCATTATTTGTGATTCACCAGCAGGTATCGAGCAAGGCGCGTTAATGGCCTTGTACTATGCCGATGAAGCCATTGTCACAACGAACCCAGAAGTCTCTTCTGTGCGTGACTCTGACCGCATTCTCGGTATTTTAGATTCTAAGTCACTGCGTGCAGAACAAGGGCTAGAGCCAGTAAAACAGCACCTGCTACTGACTCGCTACAACCCATCTCGCGTCACTCAAGGCGAAATGCTAAGCGTTGAAGACGTAGAGGAGATCTTACATATTCCACTACTGGGCGTGATTCCAGAAAGCCAAGCCGTGCTTAACGCGTCAAACAAAGGTGTGCCAGTCACTTTTGACGATAACACCGATGCGGGTATGGCTTATTCTGACACCGTTGATCGCTTATTAGGCAATCAGGTTGAATTTCGTTTCCTTACTGAGGAGAAGAAAGGACTCTTTAAACGACTCTTTGGAGGCTAGACATGTCATTATTAGAATTTTTCCGTCCACAGAAGAAAACTTCTGCGAATCTAGCTAAAGAGCGTTTGCAAATCATTGTCGCAGAGCGCCGCAGCCAAAATGATCCTGCGCCGTCTTACTTGCCTCAATTAAAAGAAGACATCTTGAAGGTGATCAGCAAGTACGTGGCAATTGATCCAAATATGGTTGACTTAACATTTGAGCACAAAGACGACGATATCTCAGTTCTTGAGCTAAATGTGAAGCTACCAGACGAAGAAAAGTAATCAGTTTCTCTCGCCAGACGAATGCTCTAATTAGAACGAAAAAGGTTGGCATCGAGGCCAACCTTTTTCATCTTTCATTACTTTAATGCTTTGTTCATCTTGTCGCCGAGTAAATCCAAACGCCACCCTTGCATCAAATCAGGCAACACTTCTGGGTCACGATCTTTTTTCCAAACCCAACTGATCAACTGATTGATCTGCTTTTTAGAGGCAAGGAACTCCGTGGCTAAACCAGACTTCTGCGAAGCCGATTTCACCAAGTCTTTCATATTTTTGAAGACCTGCTTGTAACCCGGATAGTCCATTAAACGCTCAATTTTCGCAGGATACTCTTCAGAAGGTGTTTGCTTCGCTTGTTTAACAATCGCGGCAATCTTCGCGCCATGGCGGTTAATCGCTCGGATATCAATATCTTCTGCTTCCATCTTCTTAAAGTTCGTTAAACCAAGACGAGCGACCGTTAATAGATCACCTTCTTTGAAGATAAAGTTCAGCGCTAAATCTCGTTTGATTGCTTCACGATAACGCCACGTCGCCAATGGCTTTAAAATCGCCAGCTCAGAAGGTTTTAATTGCCAAGCGCCCTTAATATCAAGGTAGGCATTCTCTTCATTGGTTACGCGAATACGTTTCGAAACGAGTAAATCACTTTCTTGCTGTACAGCTTCCCACCAACCTGCTTGCGTCACCTTATCGAACAGCTTTTCGTATAACGGTAACAAGTAATGAACATCTGCGGCAGCATAATCTAATTGCTTTTGTGTCAGTGGACGAGCCATCCAGTCGGTACGTGATTCACTTTTGTCGAGCTCTACGCCTAAATATTCTTCCACCAGCGATGCGAAGCCTGTCGATAGGCCGTGACCGAGAAAAGCGGCCATCAGCTGCGTATCCACCATAGGGAATGGTGTACAACCAAAAGCGTTTTGGAAAACTTCTAAATCTTCACCACATGCGTGCAGCACTTTTAGCACAGAAGTATCTTTTAATAGCGCTACAAACGGCGTCATATCCGTTAATTCAGTCGGATCAATCAGCGAGAGGCGATTACCATCGAAAAGCTGAATCAGACCTAACTGCGGGTAGAAAGTGCGAATACGAACGAATTCGGTATCCAACATCACTACGTCTGCCTCTCGGGCATGAGTGCAAACCTCTTCTAGGTCTTTGTTTTTAGTAATAATTTGATAGTTCACATACTTCTCGCTATAAAAAATGCCAGCAAAACGCTGGCATTCTATCATTTTTTAAATCTCTCGACTCGACGAAATCGGCTTATGCGCTTTTCTTCGCAAGTTCAGCGTCATTCTCTTCGCGTAAAACACGACGCAAGATCTTACCGACATTGGTTTTAGGTAAGTCTTCGCGGAACTCAACCAACTTCGGAACTTTGTAGCCAGTTAAGTGTTCTCGACAATGCGCGATCACTTCGTCTTTGGTCAAGCTCGGATCGCGTTTCACGACATAAATCTTCACTAATTCACCAGACACTTCATGCGGCTGACCAATAGCAGCAACTTCAAGTACTTTGCCGTGAAGTGCTACAACGTCTTCGATTTCGTTCGGGTAAACATTAAAGCCTGATACTAAGATCATGTCTTTCTTACGGTCAACGATATGCAGGAAGCCTTCGTCATCGAACTTAACGATGTCGCCAGTTGATAGCCAGCCGTCTTCGTTAATCGTATCTTTCGTTGCTTCAGGTCGTTGCCAGTAACCTTGCATAACCTGAGGACCACGAACTTGAAGTTCGCCAGTTTCAGTATTCGCAAGAGCGTTACCTTCTTCGTCCACGATACGAACTTCTGTTGATGGTACCGGCAGACCAATAGAGCCATTGTATTCAACAAGATCATGCGGATATGCCGCCACCAACGGAGAACACTCTGTTAGACCGTAACCTTCGAGCAAATAGCAACCCGTGGTCTTTTGCCATCTTTCTGCCACTGAGCGCTGCACTGCCATGCCGCCGCCAACGGCTAAACGTAGATTACTGAAATCCAACTCGTGGAAATCTTCATTATTGACCAATGCATTAAATAAGGTATTCACGCCCGTAATCGCAGTAAACGGATGCTTTTGTAGCTCTTTCACGAACCCTGGAATATCTCTAGGGTTGGTAATAAGTAAGTTACGACCACCCATTTCAACAAACAGCAGACAGTTTACGGTAAGAGCAAATACGTGATACAGCGGTAATGCTGTCACGACTAATTCACGCCCCGGAGATAAAACCGGTCCGTACGCGCCTTTTGCCTGTAGAACGTTCGCAATCATGTTGCGGTGAGTCAGAATCGCGCCTTTCGCGACACCTGTCGTCCCCCCCGTATATTGCAGGAATGCAATGTCATCCCCAGACATAAACGGTTTAACGTATTGTAGACGACGACCTTTACGTAGAGCCTGACGCATTGAGATTGCACCAGGTAAATCGTACTTAGGCACCATGCCCTTAACGTACTTCACGACAAAATCGACAATCGTACCTTTCGCTCGTGGCAGCATTTGACCAAGACTGGTTAACACTACGTGTTTGACTGGTGTTTTATCGACGATTTGTTCTAGCGTATTCGCAAAGTTAGACACAATCACAATCGTCGTCGCACCTGAGTCATTCAATTGGTGTTCAAGTTCACGAGGAGTGTAAAGTGGGTTAACGTTTACGGCGATACAACCTGCACGCAAAATACCAAATAATGCTACTGGGTATTGCAGTAAGTTTGGCATCATCAGAGCAACGCGGTCACCCTTTTGCAGTTTTAACTCGTTTTGCAGATACGCTGCGAATGCGCGACTACGCTCTTCCAATTTACGGAAGGTCATAACCGAGCCCATGTTCATGAATGCTGGTTGGTCTGCATATTTTTGTACAGACTGTTCAAACATTTCTACCAAAGACTCATATTGCTCTGGATTAATGGTTTCAGGTACGTCACTTGGATAACGTGAAAGCCATGGTTTATCCACGATGTTACTCCTCGTTTATAACTGGCTAAAAAATAGCGTCCTTTTTATTTTGAAAGCTATTACAGCACAGCGAACGTGCTTGAGCACGCAACTCTCAAACACTTGTTTAAATTTTGTTAACTACACCAAGAATTCGCGTTGCGACCTCGAGTATTTGCTCTAAATGACAGTGATGACCACCCTTGACAGACACCACTTGCGGTGGGTTCTCTCCCCAATCAGCTTGGTTAGATGGTAAATTCTGAAATCCTTGATCGCCTAATACAATCAAATGAGGACAACGTATTTGGCTGGTAATCGAGTTAGCATGCGCTTGCGCCATTCGGTAAAGCGACGCACATTTTAACTTGGCGTCATGCCGCCAATACCATTTATCTCCTCGCTGCTCTGTTCCACGCTCGACTATCGGTAGAAGCTGCTCAGCGGTTAATTGGTTGGCTTGCATGCGTAATTTTAACGCCAGATCGAAGGAGGCAATGGCTCGCTCTGGCTTGTTTTGCTGTCTTATTCGACTTAAAACGCCATCGCGAAGACGAGGCAAACTGTTAGTAGGCTCTTCATTAAGAGGTCCTGCCCCCTCAATTTGCACAAGAGCTTCGACCTGCTCTGGAAACGCAGCACTATAGCAACTTGCGATTAAAGCACCAAGTGAATGCCCTACTAATATCAGTCTGTTTGGTGATAATTCATCCAAAAACTGATACAAATCGGCAATATAGTCGTGAAAGGGGTAATAATTATCGTGAGATTTATGACTCGATAAACCGTGACCAAAATGATCGATGGCTAGGAGGTGTAAGTGAGGATTAAGTTGATTCAACTGCTCCATGAGCGCTTTAAAGCTGCCCGCATTATCTAACCACCCATGAAGAAAAACGACTGACAAGTCAGCCGTTTTCTCGTTCCCTATCTCAAGGGCTGCCATTTTGCCGGCAGGAAGCTCGAATTGACGCTCATGCATCGCAGATTATTTGACCTGTTTTATCACTTTACCGTCTTGTGGGAAATCATTACGCCACATGCGGCAGTTAATCGAGTAACATGGGTAAAAGTAGGTTGGCGAGTCATACATGCGTACACGTTCTTCAATTTTCCATAAACGGTACCCTTCCCCCTTTATTACCGGGAAGATGTAACCGTGCTCACCGATCTTTCCTTCTTCTTCCCCTGCTCCTTTGCCTACAACCGTCACCAAACGGCCTTCACTAAAGGCGACAGGCTCTAAATAGCCATCAAAATAGGCGACAAAACGCCCCGTAGGCTCTTCATCGATATCAGGTTTACCAGACTTACTGATAGGAAGGTTTACAATCTCTAGACGCGTTTTATCTTTAAAGTTATCCACTTTAGCGATGATTCCACCAAGGCGAACATCTTCACTCACTTGCCCCTGAGACTCAGCAAAAGCTTTATAGTCTGTAACGACCAATTCTGTGCTTGCATTTAGCTCCTCAGGCAACGAGCTACACGCAGACAAACCAACCGTAGCAAATAATGCGAGAAAAAACCGTCCAAAAACCTTCATAAACCACCTTTCAATATTAGTAACCCCAAGCTGGGGAGATCTCACACGTAAATATCGACACCAAGTAATTGAGCCAGTTCCTCTTTTTTAGCTCGATTCATGACATCCATGTACTGCTCCATTGCTTTACGTGCGCCCCCTTCAGGAAGGTCATATTGCACTTGAGCTCGGTGAATTTGGGACTCATCCACGTGTTTTATGGAGTGCGCCACGGCGTTAGCAACCTTTGAAGGCTGACCTACAGGCTGCTTTGTTTGTGATTTATTTACCGGCTTCTTTTGACTGGCTTTATTAGTGCGATTTGCACCGGGAATCAAAGAAGGAGGCAAGCCATTAATCGACGCCATAGCACTCCATAAAAATACAGGGCAAACGCCCTGCTTTTTGTCAGGTTAATGAAAAACGGACTATTCGCGACCAGGAAGTTTTTTCCATGTCACATTATCACGTAAATAAACAGGGCTCGAATCTTCGACCGGCACGATATTACCCTTTTTAAATTCTTGTTCAGCAAGAATCACGATGTCTTGTGAATCAGGGTACAGAACGTCACCATGCGTCAAATTAAACGGTAGGCCTGCTAATACTTCTTGGTAAGCATCCCAACCAGTACCTGCTGTCGTCCACGTTTTGTCGTCTGCTTGTGCTTCTTCAACGAGACGTGCTGGTGGAATTACGCACTCTGCATCCATCCCTGCCCACTCACCGTTTGCTTGGCGAGTGTAACGTGCCCAGTAAACTTCACCCATACGTGCGTCAATAGCCACAGAGACATCGGTCACACCATGTAAGCGATAGCTACCTTGAGCCATTGCAGCCAGCGTTGAAACGCCGATCATAGGTAAGTCAGCACCGAACGCCAAACCTTGTGCGATACCAATACCGATACGAACGCCAGTAAAGCTACCTGGACCACGTCCAAACGCTAACGCATCCAGCTCTTGTAGAGTCAGGCCAGCTTCTTTGAGTACTTCATCAACCATTGGCAGTACTTTTTTGGTGTGATCGCGTGGTGCAACCGCGCTACGTGAAATCACTTGATCATTAGCCAACAACGCAACTGAACAGTTTTCAGTCGCTGTATCGATAGCAAGAATTTTTGCGCTCATTTAACTCTCTACAACTCTCATTTATTGGGTTATGCCTCAGCACTTGCGTCTGTGACAGATTGTTCTGCTTTCAGGAATGCTTTGATTCCATCTAAGTCTCGCGTCCTTGGGATAGGTGGTAGGCTTCCGAGGAAAATACCACCATAGTCTCGCGTGACAAGGCGATTATCACAAATGATCAACGCACCGTGATCCTTCTGATCTCGAATTAATCGCCCGACTCCCTGCTTTAACGTAATCACTGCATCCGGGATTTGTACTTCAGCAAATGGTTCACCGCCACGTAATCGACAATCCTCGATACGGGCTTTGAGTAACGGATCGTCAGGGGCGGTAAACGGTAATTTGTCGATAATAACACAGCTCAGCGCATCACCTCTAACATCAATCCCTTCCCAGAAAGCGCCCGTCGCCACGAGTAAAGCGTTACCCAGTTCCATAAACTCCGCCAAGGTTTTCTGCTTACTCATCTCCCCTTGCATTAACACAGGCAGCTCAAGTACTTCTCGGAACTTCTCACCTAGTTCACGCATCATGCTGTGCGAGGTACATAAAAAGAAGCAGCGACCATCATTTTCTTCAATCACCGGAGCAAGCATTCGGACTAACTTATCCGCTAAGCCGTTACTGTTTGGCTCTGGCAAATACCTTGGCACACAAAGGCGCGCTTGTTTTTGATAATCAAAGGGGGACGGCAGAGAAAATTGCTTTGTAGGCTTGAGGCCAAGGCGCTCAGTAAAGTGCTTGAAGTCGCCCGATACAGCTAGGGTTGCTGACGTGAAAATCCACGCGCCTTGTTTAATCTCTATTTGCTCATGGAACTTGTCCGCGACAGAAAGAGGCGTAATGTGCAGAGCGAAATGACGAGGCGAGGTATCGTACCAGTATGAGTAACCGGTAATATCGACATCACAGACGCGGTCGATGCGGCCTTTGATCAAATTGGCTCGTTCAAAAGCGGTATCCAGTAATTGACTGCGCCCTAAAGCTATTTTGAGTACATCAATCGCCAATTCGAGGCTATCAGTTAAGCGCAATAATTCTCGCTTAATAGAACCTGATTGCAACGCCTCACGCCAGTTGCCACGAAAGCCTGGCTCACCCAAGACAATCCGCATGTCCATTGCGCTTTGCATGAGTTTGTCGCCCACTTTTTGCAATTGACGCATATCTTTGGCTTCGGTGCGGTAGGCTATTTCAATGTCTTTGGCAAGATCGTGAATTTGGCGGCTTGAAACTGACTGGCCGAAATATTCGCTCGCAATATCTGGCAACTGATGAGCTTCATCAAAAATAAACACATCGGCTTCTGGAATCAGTTCACCAAATCCTGTCTCTTTGATCGCTAAATCAGCAAGAAATAAGTGATGGTTCACCACAACAATGTCGGAATCCATGGCTCGCTTACGCGCTTTCAATACAAAGCAATCGGTGTAGCTCGGACACTCTTTACCTAAACAGTTATCATTGGTTGAGGTGATGGTCGGAATGATCATGCTGTCTTCTGGCAGATCATCACAATCACCAAGGTCACCTGTTTTGGTTTCTGATGACCAAGCACGCACTTTAACCAGTTGAGTTAATAACGTCGGGTCAGATTCATTAGTGTGGCTTTCGACCATTTGGCGGCTCAAACGATCCAAACACAGATAATTAGAACGCCCTTTTAATAACGCCACTTGGCCATAAAAACCAAGCGCATTGACCATGAGCGGTAAGTCACGATGGTACAACTGCTCTTGCAAGTTTTTCGAGCCTGTACTGATGATCACTTTTTTACCGCTCAACAGCGCAGGGACTAGGTATGCGAAGGTCTTACCGGTTCCGGTTCCTGCCTCCACCACCAACTGGGTTTGATCTTTGATCGCACTGCTGACGGCTTCCGCCATATCGATTTGTGGCTGGCGAGCTTGAAAGCCAGGAATGGCCTTACCTAACGCGCCATCAGAGGAAAAAGTTTTTGCGATCATGCTTGGTATTGAGTTTGAAAAATTATCGAGAGTATATCAGAGGAATAGGAGTGACATCAGCCCACAATCTGACCAGCTTGCGGCGACACGCGGATATTTTGTTGAAACCAACGTAAGAATAGATTATTTATGGTGAAACATGGCAGTACAGTTACACCCGCTAGGGAATAATAACAAATTCGTACGCTAAAATATTAATGCATGGAAGTACCTGATTTATGGAAAAGAAAACACTGTTGACCCACTGTTCTGACGCCCCGGGCCTCATCTCGAAAATTACTAATATCTGTTACAAGCACCAACTCAACATCGTTCACAATAACGAATTTGTTGATAATACCAGTGGCCACTTTTTCATGAGGACGGAGCTGGAGGGATACTTCAACGATCAAACGTTTCTTGCCGACTTGGACCAAGCTCTCCCGCAAGGTGCTAAGCGTAAATTGGTTGGCTCTCGCCGTAAGCGCATCGTCATTCTCGTCACAAAAGAAGCGCATTGTTTAGGCGATATTCTGATGAAAACCTACGATGGAAGCCTAGATGTTGAGATCGCTGCAGTGGTGGGGAATTACGACAAACTGCAAACTCTCACTGAACGCTTCGACATTCCTTACCACCACGTGACCCATGAAAACCTTAGCCGTGAAGAACACGAGCAGAAGATGCTAGAAGTGATCGATCAATACGATGCTGACTTTTTGGTGCTAGCTAAATACATGCGCGTATTAACGCCGACGTTTGTTGAGAAATATCACCACAAAATCATTAATATTCATCACAGCTTCTTACCTGCTTTTATTGGCGCGAAGCCATATCAACAAGCTTACGATCGCGGTGTGAAAATCATCGGTGCAACAGCACACTTCGTGACTAATGATTTAGATGAAGGGCCGATCATCAAGCAAGACGTAATTCCTGTCGACCATACATTCAATGCCCAAGATATGGCGCAAGCGGGACGCGATGTAGAGAAGAACGTATTGAGTAAGGCTTTGAATAAAGTGATCAATGACCACGTCTTTGTTTATGGGAATAAGACAGTGATCCTGTAATCCCTCCGTACTAGTTACAACGATAGTGAAACCCGTCCAACTTGGCGGGTTTCATCTTTTCAGAAGATCCCCCCTCCAATTCTAACCATCAAAGTTAAACCGATACGTTATAATTTTTCATTTCTCCACAACTATTTACTGAGAGAATGATTCCGTTTATCATTTGCCCTCCTTATAATAAACCACGTTAATATTACGGAATTAAAATGAAAAAAACGTTAGTGGCTTTTCTGATTGGGCTGACTTTACCAGCAACCACAATCGCAGATACTCTTGAGCCTGTTCAGAATGATGTATCCACTCGCATTATCGGCGGCGAACCTGCCAACACTTCCGACTGGAAATTTATTGCTTCACTGGTACGTAAAGGACAACCTACATCTATTGGTCACTTTTGTGGTGGCAGTTTCCTAGGTGGAAAATACGTATTAACTGCTGCGCACTGTGTGGAAGGTCTTAATGCGGACGATCTGGATATCGTTCTTGGTCTTTATGACAAAAACAGAGAGTCTCAAGCACAGCGCATCGCCATTAAAAATATCTATTCACATGATGAATATAACAACATAACAACGAACAATGACATCGCTCTTATTGAATTAGAACGCAATATCGATAGCGCAACTATTGACCTGGCAACGCCAGAACTTTTAGATAGCGTACGCGTAGGAGACAAGTTGCACGTGGCTGGATGGGGAAATACGTCCACGACAGACCGAATATACCCAACCGTTTTACAACAAGTAGATTTGGAATACGTAGATCGAGCTACCTGCCAAAACCTACCAGGAAACTACTCTAATGTATCAGATGACGGTATTTGCGCCGGATACTATTGGGGAGGTAAAGATAGCTGCCAAGGAGATAGCGGCGGTCCACTCATCGTTGATGATAACGGTATCAACAAATTGCTAGGCGTGGTCAGCTGGGGGGATGGATGTGCTCAACCAAACGCTTATGGTGTTTACGCCAACGTCGCTCATTTTCAACACAATGGATGGATAGATAGCCATCGCAATACTATCAGCTTCACTAAGTACCGAGATCTTCGTTTCGTTGAGCGAAAAGCGCAGCAAGAGACCTTTACTATTCGTAATGACGATACTATCCCATTCAACATCTACCAAAGCACAATATCATACGGAAGTACCATCGAGAAAAGCACTTGTACTGGTACCTTAAAGCCTTCGCAAAGCTGTCAAATTACCGTCGGCTACCAACCTAGCTATTCGGGATCAGAAACAACGATAGAGCTCTTTACCGATCATCCGAAACTGTCCAGACTCACAACAACTTTCGAGTATTCAGGTGTAGATAAAGCAAGCAGATCAGTGCGTAATGCCATTCCGCTAGCAGACGCAAATGTTTATACCGGTCAAAACGCTTGGACGGCTGAAAATGGTGAACTGCAATCAGCGGATATGGGAGCTTATCCTGGTGTATCTGAGCTGGTTTTGACCGATCTTCCGAAGGGCAAACTTACCATGGATCTCAAAGTAATGTCCGATGGTTTTGATTACTTGTTCATCTTAGTTAATGGTGAAATTTACGATAGCACCAACCAACTCCTCGATTATAAAGAGATCCAGATCGATCTTTACAAAGCATCTAATACGATAACGTTTGAATACGTCCAACACCCGTTTTCAAGTGGCATTTACAGCGCGCAAGCATTTGTTCGCAACATAAATATGTCAGTCAGCACAGATAATACGGGCGATGCTGGTAACGACGTTAATAAAAAGTCTAGTTCAGGCGGCAGTTTATCTATTGGCCTACTGGTGTTAATGGCTGCAGGTTCATTCGTACGACGCAAAAAAAGGTAACGAGATGAAACATAGACTCAAGATATTCCTACTTGGTTTGGGCACTATCAGTTTAACTGCATGTTCAGCAAACGCAGGACTGCAAACAAACCAGACGTCTGAGCACCAAGCAATGATGGTAGAGACTTATAGGACAAGTGAGAGTCAAATTTCATTTATCACAGAGTCTAACGGCTGCAGTGAAAACGAGGACTTTAGCCTAAAAATAGAGCAAAGCTCACAGACAGAAGCTCTTATTACTATCGTTAGAGACAAGGCGGATCATTGTAAACGAATGCCGTTTCCAAAGACTTTCACACTCACTCTAAATAAAGAGTTGAAAGGCAAAAAACTTTCCATTACCAACCCAAAAAGCAAATCACCGGCTAAATAGTGATTCGCTTACGAAAAGGGAGCCTCGGCTCCCTTTTTACCTCTCGCAACTCAGCAATTCTCACTCTAGCGTTTTACGCCTGCTCAGACTCCACAATACGCTTAAGTGAATGCGGGTGCAGTTTGATACAAATGCCTTGGTACTTAAACGCCACGGTTGGGTTGTTCAAGCGTTCGCCATCCCCTTTCGGGCTCGACAGTTTGATCTTCACACCTAGCTCTTCCAACTCATTAAAACGCGCGCCAAACGCTGGGTAAGTGTGTTTCAAATCAGCAAGAAACTCGTCTGCAGTTTCGGCATGAGACGGAATCACAAACTCCACATGTTCCCAGCTTTCATTTGGGTAGATTTTGCCTTCCGCAGGGTATGGCAATTCCAGACACTCAATCTTCCAACCACGGCTTTCCAACGCTTTGTCGAATTCGATAACGATGATTGGACGACCGTTGATTTTCGCTTGTGAAATCACCTTACCGTATTGATTCCATGCTTCATGCGCGGCTTTTGCTGTTTCAGTATCATTAATTCGCAGCGCAATATGGTCAGCTTGAGCAAAGCTCAGATCCAGTTTTAACAGGGATGCAAGCTCTTCAATCTTCGCCATAAATGCATCCAGATCTTGGATCATCAATTTAGGCGCTAGGCGTTTTTCAACTAGTTGAGTCGTCATTGTGGTTCTCTTTTGGGGCGATTTATCTCATTACTCTGAGCGCAATAGTAAACGCAAACCAAACCACATTTCCATTCAATCGAAAAAGTATAAATTTCCCCAATTCCTCTCTGTATGAAAAGCAATAAAGTTGTTATCATTAGCCCCATTTTTGTGAACTCCAACAGAACTCGGCACTTACTTCGCCGAGTTCTTCGTCCTTGAATTGAAGGAAACGCGTGTGAATATCCAAGCACTTATTAATGACAAAGTATCTCAGGCTCTAGAAGCCGCTGGCGCACCTGCAGGCAGTCCTGCGGCAGTACGCCAATCAGCAAAGCCACAATTTGGTGACTACCAAGCAAACGGCGTAATGGGCGTTGCTAAAAAACTGGGTACTAACCCACGAGAATTTGCACAGAAAGTACTGGATGTTCTAGACCTAGATGGTATTGCAAGCAAGACAGAAATCGCTGGTCCTGGTTTCATCAACATTTTCCTAAGCGAAGAGTTCCTAGCAAAACAAGCGGAAGCAGCACTGGCTGACTCACGTCTTGGCGTTGCAGCAGACGAAGCTCAAACTATCGTTGCTGACTACTCTGCACCAAACGTAGCTAAAGAAATGCACGTTGGTCACCTACGTTCAACCATCATCGGTGATGCGGTAGTACGTACTCTTGAGTTCCTAGGTCACAAAGTGATCCGTGCGAACCACATCGGCGACTGGGGTACTCAGTTCGGTATGCTTATCGCAAACCTTGAGCGTGTACAACAAGAGTCTGGCGAAGTTTCTATGGAACTGGCTGACCTTGAAGGCTTCTACCGTGAGTCTAAGAAACTGTACGACGAAGACGAAGAATTCGCAGTGAAAGCGCGAAACTACGTTGTGAAACTGCAAAGCGGTGACGAGTACTGTGCAGAAATGTGGAAAAAACTCGTTGATGTAACCATGATCCAAAACCAGCGCAACTACGACCGTCTAAACGTGTCACTGACTCGTGACGACGTGATGGGCGAGAGCATGTACAACGACATGCTTCCTAAGATCGTTGCAGACCTAAAAGAACAAGGTCTTGCCGTTGAAGATGATGGCGCGCAAGTTGTATTCCTAGATGAATACAAGAACAAAGATGGCGAACCAATGGGCGTTATCGTTCAAAAACGCGATGGCGGTTTCCTATACACAACAACAGACATCGCATGTGCAAAATATCGTTATGAAGAGCTAAGCGCAGACCGTGTGCTTTACTTCATCGACTCACGTCAACACCAGCACCTAATGCAAGCTTGGACAATTGTTCGTAAGGCAGGCTACGTACCTGAGTCAGTATCTCTTGAGCACCACGCGTTCGGCATGATGCTTGGTAAAGATGGTAAGCCATTCAAGACTCGTGCGGGTGGTACCGTTCGCCTTGCCGACCTTCTAGATGAAGCAGAAGTTCGTGCAGCACAACTGATCGAATCTAAAAACCCTGAGCTAGATGCGGAAGAAAAAGAGAAGATCTCTAAAACAGTTGCAATGGCAGCGGTTAAATACTCTGACTTATCTAAACACCGTACGACTGACTACGTGTTCGATTGGGACAACATGTTAGCGTTTGAAGGTAACACAGCACCATACATGCAATATGCATACACTCGCGTAGCTTCTATTTTCGCTAAAGCTGGTGTTGCTATGGACGCTCTCCAAGGTGACATCAAAATCACTGATGAGAAAGAGAAAGCACTTATTGCTAAGCTTATGCAGTTCGAAGAAGCGGTTCAATCTGTCGCTCGCGAAGGTCAACCACACATCATGTGTAGCTACCTATTCGAACTAGCAGGTCAGTTCTCTAGCTTCTACGAAGCGTGCCCTATCCTAGTTGCTGAAGACGAAGCAGTGAAACAAAGCCGTCTGAAACTAGCAGCGCTAACAGCGAAGACCATCAAGCAAGGTCTGTCTCTACTAGGTATTGATACTCTAGAGCGCATGTAAGCGATTCTAGAATCGAGACGATTTAGAAAGGTTGACGTGAAAGCGTCAACCTTTTGTTTTATCTGGCGTATACTGATGTCATTCAATTCAAATCGGACAACATAATGAGTTTTGAACTGCACCCTCAACTGGCAAAAGACACCACCGTTATCGGCCACTTCCCACTGTGTGTGGCGCTTCTGCATAAAGATAACGCCGTGCCATGGGTTATCTTGGTCCCTAAACGTGCAAACCTAAAAGAGCTTCACCACTTGCCAATGCAAGAACAGCAACAGTTTTTGCTAGAGTCTCAAGCGGTAAGCCAAGCACTGGAAGCAACATTCCGTCCAGACAAGCTAAACCTTGGTGCGCTAGGTAATATGGTGCCACAGCTGCACATTCACCATATTGCTCGCTTCAAAGATGACGTAGCATGGCCGGGACCGGTTTGGGGGAACACCAAAGGTGAATTCCGTACAGAAGAAGAGCAAAACGAATTGCTTGGTCGCATTAAAAATGTGCTGTCACTGAGCTCTATTTTCCAAAAAGCATAAGCACTGCTAGCGAAAATAATTCGCCTTTGAATACGGCTGAAATAGACAGAGAAAGATTAATACGTATTTGTAACAATCTTTCTCATTTTTCTGGGATTATCACTAAAATAAAACTTGTTTAGACTACCAGCTCAGTTAGAGAGGGTCATCATGAAACAAGTCTTCAACACATTCCGATACGTCAGCTGGATCGCCATTATCTGTTCTATGGCTGCTTCATTCTTGCTTTTTCTTATGGGTGCAGCAAAAACCTATTCGGCATTTGCGGTCTTCATTCTCAATCAAACACCTCCAGAAGCACTCGCACATTTAGATAAAGCAGACATCGCGATCGCTTATTTGATCAAGTCACTGGATACGTTTCTTGTCGCACTAGTTTTGTTCATCTTTGCTCACGGCATCTACACACTATTTATTTCCAACAAAGCTAAAGCGAAAACACAAGAGCAGTCGGTTTTGCATTGGATCAGAACCCCAAACATCGGCCATCTAAAAAACATTTTGGCTGAAGTCATCATCGTGATCTTGTTTGTGAAGTTCTTAGAGCTCGTGCTGATTAACTTCGACAGCTTAGATTGGACGATCTTAACATTACCTATTTCGATTTTAGTTTTAAGTCTTGGTTTAAAGTTCCTAGGGTTAGGCGCGACTAAACACTCTGAAGAACATTAATTTCGCTGTATTCACAAACAATAACCAGCAAAATAAAAGCCGCATCATTGCTGATGCGGCTTTGTCGTTTTTACGTGATAATTTTTAGGTGACTAATTTTGATAGTCGCTACATGGTGACTGTCAGAGACAAACCATCTTGTTTAGTCACTGAGTAGCGAACTCGAGTCACGTCATGAGCTTTATTGGTGTCAACTAGGCGGCTAATTTTGCCCTTCTTAATCCACACACTTAACATCGCGTCAGCACCATCTTCACTCATCCCAAACTGCTTAGCCAGATCTGACTGGGAAACGGTTCCTTTGTCTGCAATGTATTGATAAAGCTCTTTTAAAATCATGCTACTTGCGCCTCTAATGCACCGTTTTGTTTCTTACCAACTCGTTTGAACACACGGTATGTGCCAAAGAAGATAGCTACGATCACTGCCATCCAAATGCCACTTGTCACTGGGCTATCTGCGAAATGCGTCAATTGGTTGTAGAACGTCGCACATAGGTAAGCCAAGCCCATTGTCCAAACCGCGATAAAGCGTGCGAACTTATGACCAAACTCACGTACGTAAGCCCCCATCGCCGCCACACAAGGTGTGTACAGTAGGATAAAGATTAGGTAAGCAAATGCGGCATTGCCAGAAGCAAACTGCGATTTAATGTTACCGAAGATAGAAGCATCGACTTCTTGTTCTTCGGCAACGGCATTTGAGTCAGTTAAGTCACCCACTTCAATGCCTAGTGGATCTGAGTAGCTCAAACCGGCTAGGTTTTCAGGGATACTCATTACTGCCTCTTCTAGGCTGCCCATTAGATCAAATTCTGCGTCTTCACCGTCGCTTGGCGTGGTGTATAGGCTGTTAAGCGTACCAACTACCGCCTCTTTTGCGAAGATACCGGTAATGATACCAACCGTCGCTGGCCAGTTATCTTCTTGAACACCGATTGGCGCGAATACTGGAGTCACAACTTGCGCAGCTTTAGAAAGCACCGAGTTTTCGCTGTCTTCGTTACCAAAACTGCCATCAGTACCCAATGAGTTGAAGAAACTCAGAATAGCAACAACGATAACGATGGTTTTACCTGCACCAAGTACAAAGCGCTTTAGCTTTTGCCAAGTTTTGATCACCACGTTTTGTAGCGTCGGAAGCTCGTAATCTGGCATTTCCATCACTAGGCTGTCGCTGCTACCTGGGTAAAGCGTGTGCTTAAGGAAAAGACCTGTGAAGATCGCTGCCACAATACCAAGTAGGTAAAGTGCGAATACAATGTTCTGGCCAGAACCTGGGAAGAATGCCGCAGCGAATAGCGCGTATACAGGCAGACGAGCACCACATGACATAAATGGTGCCATAGAGGCAGCCAGTTTACGCTCACGTTCTTGGTCTAGAGTACGAGTTGCCATGATTGACGGTACGTTACAGCCAAAACCAAGAACCAACGGTACAAATGCTTTGCCCGGTAGGCCGATCTTCTGCATCACTTTATCTAGTACGAATGCTGCACGAGCCATGTAACCTGAGCTCTCAAGTACCGCTAGGAAGAGGTACAAACACGCGATAACCGGAATGAAGGTTGCAACCGTCTGGATACCACCACCGATACCATCAGCAAGAACCGTCACTAACCACACAGGCAAATGACCGTCTAACAAGTGATGCCCACCATCAACCAACAGAGCACCAACACCAATATCGAAGAAGTCGATGAACGCACTACCAATGTTGATAGAGAACATGAACATTAGGTACATAACAACAAAGAAGAAAGGAATTCCAATCCACTTGTTCAAAATAAACTGGTCGAGTCTTTCAGTCACACTACGACTTAACTTGCCTTCGCTTCGGCGAACTTTTTTACACTGTTCATGCAGATGCGTGTACTTAGTATCCGCGACATGCAAATCGATATCCAAATCTAACGTCGTAATGACTTCCAAGACTTTGCTTCTATCAATATCAGAAAGACTATTGAGCACCATTGTGTCTTTTTCAAGCGCACGAATCGCTAGTGCACGATGAGCGACGTTTTGGTCGTTAAAAAGTGCGGAAACCGTTTGAATTGCCGACTCCATCTTCTCACCGTAATGCAAAGACAATTCTTTAAGTGGCACTCCTTGAACGATGGATTTATGGAGCTTTTCTTTAAACTCTGCCACTTGAGTTTTATTGGTTGCAGATAAACTGACAACCGGACAACCTAACGTTTTCTCAAGCTCTGCAACGTTAATCATCTGACGTTCACGCTTTAGCGCATCCATCTTGTTGAGGACAACAATCATAGGGCGACCAAGTTCGCGAAGTTGCAGCGTCATGTATAAGCTGCGCTCTAAACTTGTAGCATCCACCACGTTAATAATGAGATCAGCAGGATGAGTTAGAACCGCACGCGATGCGATGGATTCATCAATACTATTACTATCATTACCACTGTCTAATGAGTAAATACCCGGAAGGTCAGTGAGCAAAAACTCATCCCCAGCATGCTTGAATTGTCCCGTTTTCTTTTCAACCGTGACGCCTGCCCAGTTACCAACTTGCTGTTTTGCGCCAGTTAAACCATTAAATAGCGTCGTTTTACCACTATTAGGGTTACCTACGGTTAGCACTTGATATTGCATTACACTCGCTCCACTTCAATTTTCTGAGCAATTGTTTCTCGCAATGCGACAGACACACCACGGACTTCGACTTGTAAAGGATCGCCCATTGGCGCACGTCGAATCACTTTGACTTCTGTATTGGGAAGCAGCCCCATTACCATGAGTTTCTTTCTGATATCTGATGAAAGACCATCTAACAACCGAATCGTCACCGTATCGCCAGGATTAATCTCTGATAACTTCATAGTGGCCCTTAAGAGTATTGCTAATGAGAAATATTATTATTTAATAAGTTTAGGTTGCCAATATTACTCCCCTATACCCCTTCAATCCTTGTGTGAAATCAAAGATTCCGTAAATGTTTTCACGCTTTCAAACGTTAACTTCGTAAATTTCCTCTCGTTATTTACGTCAAAATTAACAATTAAAAATGACACCTAACGAAACAAAAATGTCACAAACCAAGACAGAAAACAAAAAATTAAAATTAAAACAATGGTTTAAGTAAAAAACCAAACGTTGTCGCTTTTCTCATATAAACATGGCGTTATTTTTATAAGAAAAATAAGTAACCTCTCGTATAGTTACTCCATCGAGAGGGCAACCTCTCTAATAAATTCCAGAGGTGGCATGGCAACATGTCACTCCGGCAGCAAGCGAAGGTGTCCTTGACACCCGTGGTATAGTCCCCCCGGCTATACCACGATATTTTTTTTCACCTCTTTCAAAACTTCTTTACCTTATCCATCTTTTCAACACAGTTTTCGTTTTCACGAATGTCGCACACCATCATTCACCCAAATGAACAACGCTCTTTTGATACAGCAATACAACTGTCATTTATTTGTTGCAACTATCAATAAATCATTCTCTTGAAGCCATTTATGCTTATTGCTATGAACATCGCGACTAACAGATAGAACGTGATCGTGCTTACGTGTTGAGAATGGATTTGTAGGCTAGATGTGATGAAAAAACAATGAAACTCACTGCGTTAGCAACTGCAGCAATAATAGAGCACTGCATGCAGCTCCCCAGCATCTTAACTATTAACTAGGGAGCGTGTAATGAAGGTTTTCTAGTTAATTTCTTGGCTTTCTTGAGTCAAAGCAAACTTGGACGGGGGCAAACCAAAATGTAGCTTAAACTTTTGGCTAAAGTAAGATGGATCATTAAAGCCACAGTTAAAGGCGACTTCACTGATTTTCTCACCCGCCAATAACTGTTCACACGCCGTTTCTAAACGAACCTCTGTGACATAGTCTTTTAACGTTCTTGACGAGGCAGATTTAAAACGTCTCTGCAAAGAGCGTTCAGACATATACAGCATTTTAGCGGCTGACGCAGTGCCAAATTCAGGATCATGGTAATGCTCTGCCACTAATTGATAGACTTTTTGCAACCACTCTTTCTCTGGTGTGACTTGATCTTCTGCAATAGTTACAGGATTGAGTTCTTGCTGCGGTTCATCCAGATAACTACTTTCCTTCGCAGATGGCCATGTAATCTCGACTTTGTTTTGAGCATCAGAAGAGAAGACAGCCAAATAACCACCACTCGTTGTCACTAATTGGGCAAGGTGGTCAATACTCAACTCAGAGTGATTTAAGTTAGATGGAAACCCAGTCGCGACTTTATTAGGTAATTGCGTCCCGTAATCAAGAAAGCTCAATGACACAATATCATGCCCCTCTTCTAGCATAATTCTAACCGTTTGACCTCGGAAAGAGCGCTTGATGATATTGGCAAAAATGCTATTGAAAATAACATCAAGATTAAAGCTTTCCAGAGCAACCCGGCTCTGCTTGCTCTCATCTTCTAGCTCTACCAAAATACCCGCTTTTGCAAAGTCATCTTGCCATACATCAACCACTGACTGAGTTATCTGACTCAAGTTGTAGTTCTGGCTCCCACCACTTACATCACTTGGAACACTTTTGAGTTCATTTAACTGCCAATTCGTTTTAGCCAAATGATCCTCTGTCGCAGTATCCAGAGGCATAGGTAGTTTCGCCACAATAAAGTCGACGCTTGATTTTATGGATAGAGCTACATGGTCTACGAGTAGGTTTCTAACTTGAATCTGTTTACGTAATTGCTGGTTGCTCGTAAGCAACACTCTACTTTGATGTCTTAACTGATTCGTTTTGAGGGTCACTTGAGCTGCTAGATCACGGTTAGCCTGTACAACGTAGCGCGAGCGCCAGAATACGAGTACTGCAACGACCGCAATACTAGCTACGACAAAGCCTAAAATAGCAAATCGCGATAGATACCAAGGATGAAGGACGATAAAGTGAGATTCTAAACCAACGACTCCAGCGGCAACTTGAGACTCATTACTGACCTGCAAGTGATATTCACCGGAACTAAGGTGCTCGAGTGTCAGTTGGCCCCCCTCTAACGTTTGCCATGGGTCATCGTTGTTCAATCGATAGTACAAGTTTTGACTGTCTGGTTTTGGCATCACACCGAATAAAAAACTCAGCGAAGATCCATATGGCAGTGTGAGCCCATTCAGATCGGCACTACCAACTTGCAGAACTTCATTTTCAAGCACAACTTGGCTAACAATAAACTTAGACTCTGGGGGATTAGATACAAGCAGCTTGGATGCTTCTGCTTTTACGAGTCCGTACTTCGACCCCAGAACAAGCTCTCGCTCACCAATTTCTGTCTGCTGTATAACGCTACAAATACCAGGGAGGAACTCATTGTTCATTAAGCCTGATGACGATGAGTAATGTTTCACTAACTCACCCGAAAGGTGGTAATAGCTTAAACCGACAGAGGAAGCTAACCATACACCTTGCCTGTCTCTGATCAAGCAAGCAGGTCTGGCGTTGGGCTCACTCATTTCAACAACACGTTTTTCATCGCTTCGTGTATCAGTTTTAAACACACCATAAGATGAAGCAAACCACTGGCTGCCATCAACCGCCGTGGTCATGTCTAATGATTCACCAAACTTTTCTGAAAAACGGATAAACTGGATGTTGTCATTACTGTATTGGTATACGCCATGATCGGTGCCTATTAATAGGGCATCTTCAGTATCATATAGGCGCGTAACCTTAGCAGGCAAATACTGACTTACTAGCCACTCACTTCCAAAGTTTCGTACGCTTCGTGCAGCAGTATCAACATTGTAAAGATGGTATCCGCTTGATACCCAAAGACGGTCATCACCATCAACGGTCACATGCTCTACGGCATGTCCGGCCATAACCTGTAAATAAGGATATGTAATCTTGTTGAGACCATTTAACTCAAATATTTCCAGCCCTTTTGAGGTCGCAAGCCAAAGCATACCGTTTTGAAACGCAAATTCATTGATCTGCGACTCCAACTCTAAGACTTGGTTAATCCCACTCTTTCCTGAACGATAAATCTTTCGGTCATCAGCAAACCAAAGCGCACCATCAGGACCTTCAATAGTTTGCCGAATTCGTCCTGATAGGGTGTGTGAGTCATAACTACTAAAGGTCACTCGTTCAAATTTTTTACTAAATAGCGAGTAATAACGAATACCTTGGTTAGTCGCAATCCACATCCCTCCCATATTGTCGCTCAACAACGAATAAATCTTCGTGTTATCTAACTCTAACTCAAGAAAACTTGCAGGCGCGACTTCGGTGACCTCACCTGAAAAAAATGAGTACAAATAAAGACCATGCTCGGTCCCCACCCAATACTCTTGATTTGTCTCTGCGAATGTCAAAACATGTGAGCCGCCAATTCTAATCACTTCTTTATCAGGCTGGTAAATGTTGAAAATTAAAGCGCCACGCAATGTACCTATCAAAATTTCTCTTCGCGTGTGTGAATAATAGACTTTCTCAATGTAGTTTTGACCTGAGGCAGCGACATGGTCAAACTTATCACCTTCAGAAAGATAGAAGCCGGAAGTCGTTGCTAGTGCCCACTTGGTTTCAACTAGCACCGCATCATTAATGTAAACGTAGCTATTATTACTATGTTGATAGAGCTGCAATAGAGAGAAAGAGTTTAACTCGCTAGTGTCGATATTGTAGGTATAGAAATGCGCGCCATCACTCACCCAAATATAGTTCTTTGAAGACCCTATTTTTCTTATTTGTGAGCCTGGATTTAAACTAAAGACTAAACGTCGTTCCTGATTTGGATAGGTTCGATAGACCTCATTTTCAATAAAGGTCCAAAAAGCACCTTTATGATAAGCCAACTGCTTAGCCGACGTTTGTAGGAAGCTACCTGATTTAGGCAATATAGTTTGACCATCGTAAAACAGGACTCGTCCGTGTACGTCATGAATCCACAAACCGCCCTTTTCACCCAAGAACAACTTTTTAGCCGCGATAAAAGTACCCTTTGCCTGAGTTGGCAAAGGGTAAAAGATTGCATTTGCATTATGAAGCGCAAATGCTTGGTAGGATAAGACAAAGCCCAACAGAGCAAGGGCTAATTGGCGTAGCAAGACGAAAACCTTTTGTATCAATTTGTGCTCTGAAAGTGACCGTTCATCGTTTGTAAAACATGGATTGATACGGTTATTTTGAGCTGATAATTATTGGTAATGATATCTCAATTACTTTCTGAGAAAAGGCTCGCCTTACCAAAGGTTGTAATTCTTACTACTGGATCACGTTAAAAAGACTACTCCTACATTACGACAGCACTTAATCTGACTTTTTGTTCAAGCATTGCTCAAAACTATTCGCCATATTGTTGAGAAAAGTAAAGTAACTGCCAGGTTTTGCTTCAATTGTACTCCCTAACGGGTCAAGCTCGCCTTTAGCGACATCACTGCCTCTCATTACGCTCTGAACGACAGCCGGGGTAAACTGAGGTTCAGAAAATACACAAGCCACATCTCCACCACTTAGCTTTTGACGAATTTGAATTAAGGTCTTCGCTCCTGGCTTGCGTTCTGGGCTCACAGTAAAATACCCCATTTGATTTAGTTCATAACGATCTTCGAAATAACCGTAAGCATCATGGAATACAAAGTAACCTTTGTTTTTTACTAGTGCCAGCTTCTGCTTTATCTGTTGGTCAGTGTCTTTTAGCTCGAGTTCAAACTTTTTGAGGTTCGCTTGATATTGAGCTGCATTTTCCGGATCAAGTGATACAAGTTGATTCACAACAGCCTTGGCCACTTGTTGTGCTTGGCTTACACCTAGCCAAAAGTGCGGATCATGTGAGCCATGATCGTGCCCATCATGGTCATGGTTGTGCTCACTATCAAATTCACGCAATTCTAGATTTGGAATTTGACTAATAGTCAAAGTATTCGATCTATCCGAAACAACTTTCTCTAGAAACGGTTCAAGATCATGTCCGTACCAGATAACCAAATCAGCCGAAGCGACCTTTTTAACATCCGATGGACGCAAAGCATAGTCATGGGGTGATGTGTTAGACTGCAATAGCACGTCTGGTGAAGTTACTCCTTGAGTAAGCTCTGTTACTAACAACTGAATAGGTTTGATACTCGTCAGTACCGTTACCGCCTGTGCTGGCAGTGTTAACATTGCTGAGGCAGCAAGAATTAATGCTCTTTTCATAGTTTTACTTGGGATATGGCGTGGAAAGTGAGATAATGTTACATTATAACATTATTGATTTGCAAATGAGTTTCATTCATGTCTTCCTTAGTCCATCTTGAGCAGTTATGCGTCGAGTTCGATGGCCGCAGAGTTCTCGATAACATTAGTATGGAATTAGAAAAGGGCAAAATAACTACCCTAATTGGTCCCAATGGAGCGGGAAAATCAACGTTAGTCAAAGTTATCTTAGGTCTTCAAAAGCCGACTAGCGGCAAGTTGAACCGACAAAGAAAACTGAAAATTGGTTACGTTCCTCAAAAGTTGAAGCTCAATGACTCCCTTCCATTGAATGTAACCCGCTTCCTAAATTTAGCAGGAAAATACAGTAAGCAGGAGTGCATTGATGCATTAAGGCTTGTTGGCGCTGAACATTTACTTAATAGTAATATGCATCGCTTATCCGGTGGTGAAAACCAACGAGTGTTACTGGCGCGCGCTCTGCTTCAGCGTCCTCAGCTATTAGTATTAGACGAACCAGCTCAGGGGGTGGATATCCAAGGTCAAATCGATCTCTATGACTTAATTGAGAGCATTCGTCACCGCTTTGATTGTGGCGTATTTATGGTATCGCATGACTTACATTTAGTGATGGCGAAAACGGACGATGTTATTTGTCTGCATCACCATGTTTGCTGCTCAGGTTCACCTGCCACTATTACTCAGCACCCTTCTTACATCGCGCTATTTGGCAATGCAGCGAGAGAATCTCTCGCGTTTTATCATCACGACCATGAGCACCATCATCACGATTTATCCGGAACGCCAGTAAGCGGTGATGCGACATCATGCTCCCACCATAAACACGGACATCACCATCATGATTGAGTTTCTCCTACCTTCTATTCTTGCTGGTATTGGTATCGCGATCATTGCCGGTCCACTTGGGTCATTTGTCGTTTGGCGTAAAATGGCTTACTTCGGAGATACCCTAGCTCATGCATCGTTAATGGGCCTAGCGCTGGGCTTCTTGCTCAGCGTAAATCTCTACCTTGCGCTACTCGTCTGCTGTTTAGCTCTGGCCGTTTTGCTTGTCACTCTGCAAAAGCAACAACTTGTGGCTACAGACACGTTGTTAGGTATCTTGGCACACAGTGCACTCTCTATCGGTTTAGTATCGGTTAGCTTTTTGGAAAACGTGCGCGTCGATTTAATGAGCTACCTATTTGGGGACTTACTTGCCGTCTCTCCACAAGATCTGATGTTTATTTACGCAGGTGTTGTTGCGGTAAGTGCGTGTTTGTACGTCTTCTGGCGCCCACTGCTTTCTAGCACTGTTAGTGAAGAACTTGCCGCTGTTGAGGGCGTGAATACAGACTTAGTTAGATTGGTGTTAATGCTAATGGTGGGTGTAGTAATCGCAGTAGGTATGAAGTTCGTTGGCGCGTTGATCATGACTTCGCTCCTAATTATCCCAGCAGCAACAGCACGTAAAGTCTCTTCATCACCAGAGCAAATGGCATTGTTCGCATCCATTATTGGCTCAGTGGCAGTACTGATGGGGCTTAGCCTATCATGGCACTTCGATACACCGGCCGGCCCTTCCGTAGTGATCAGCGCAACATCCTTATTTATGCTGAGCCAGCTGATTAAAAGCAAAGCATAATCGCATTGAGTATTAAACGCGAAAGACCTTGCTAACAACAAACATAAACCCACGGAAACGGAAAAAGAAAAGCCTGCGAAATCGCAGGCTTTTTAATACTTATTAAGTAGTGTGGTCGATTACCAACCCGTCACTTCACGTAGACCTTGGCCAATCTCTGCTAGAGATTTCACAGTTTTAACGCCAGCCGCTTCTAGTGCAGCAAATTTGTCTTCAGCAGTACCTTTACCACCAGAGATAATCGCACCAGCATGGCCCATACGCTTACCAGGAGGTGCAGTTACACCAGCAATGTAAGAAACCACTGGCTTCGTTACATTTTCTTTAATGTATGCTGCTGCTTCTTCTTCTGCAGTACCACCGATCTCACCGATCATAACGATCGCTTCTGTCTCAGGGTCTTCTTGGAACAGTTTTAGGATATCAATGAAGTTTGAACCCGGGATTGGGTCACCACCGATACCAACACAAGTAGACTGGCCGAAACCTTCGTCAGTGGTTTGTTTAACTGCTTCGTAAGTTAGAGTACCGCTACGAGATACGATACCTACTTTGCCTTTCTTGTGAATGTGACCAGGCATGATACCGATCTTACACTCATCAGGAGTGATAACACCCGGACAGTTAGGACCGATCATGCGAACGCCAGTTTCTTCTAGCTTCACTTTCACGTCGATCATATCTGTTGTAGGGATACCTTCAGTAATCGTTACGATTAGCTCGATACCCGCGTCAATCGCTTCTAGGATTGCATCTTTACAGAAAGGTGCTGGTACGTAGATGACTGTCGCTGTTGCACCAGTCGCTTCTACTGCTTCACGAACTGTGTTGAATACAGGAAGACCTAGGTGAGTTTGGCCACCTTTACCTGGAGACACACCGCCAACCATTTGCGTACCGTATGCGATAGCTTGCTCTGAGTGGAAAGTACCTTGACCACCAGTGAACCCCTGACAGATTACTTTAGTGTCTTTGTTAATTAATACAGACATTATTTAGCCTCCGCAGCAGCAACAACTTTCTGAGCAGCATCAGTTAGCGACTCAGCAGCAATGATATCAACATCAGAATTAGCAAGAACTTCGCGACCTAGGTCAGCGTTAGTACCTTCAAGACGAACAACAACAGGTACGCTTACGCCTACCTCTTTAACCGCACCGATAATACCTTCTGCGATCATGTCACAACGTACAATACCACCGAAGATGTTAACAAGTACCGCTTTCACATTGTCATCAGATAGGATGATCTTGAATGCTTCAGCAACACGCTCTTTCGTCGCGCCGCCACCTACATCTAAGAAGTTAGCTGGTTTGCCGCCGTGTAGGTTTACGATATCCATCGTACCCATTGCTAGGCCTGCACCGTTAACCATACAGCCAACGTTACCGTCTAGTGCTACGTAGTTCAGCTCCCACTGAGCTGCGTGTGCTTCACGCTCATCTTCTTGTGAAGGATCGTGCATTTCACGAAGCTTAGGCTGACGGTACAGTGCGTTTGAGTCGATGTTGATCTTACCGTCAAGACATAGCAAGTTGCCTTCACCAGTAATCACAAGTGGGTTGATCTCTAGCAGAGCAAGATCGTACTGAGAAAACATAGTGCCAAGACCCATAAAGATCTTAACGAATTGTTTGATTTGGTCGCCTTCAAGACCAAGTTTGAACGCTAGCTCACGACCTTGGTAAGCTTGTGGACCTACTAGTGGGTCAATTGCTGCTTTGTGGATGAGTTCCGGCGTTTCTTCCGCAACTTTTTCAATTTCCACACCACCTTCGGTAGAAGCCATGAAAACGATCTTACGGCTAGCACGGTCAACTACCGCACCTAGGTATAGTTCGTTCGCAATATTTGAAGCTTCTTCAACAAGGATTTTTGTTACTGGCTGACCATTTGCGTCTGTTTGGTAAGTTACTAGGTTTTTACCTAACCACTTCTGTGCAAACTCTTTAACGCCTTCTTTTGTATCGTGTAGCTCTACGCCACCCGCTTTACCACGGCCACCAGCGTGAACCTGACATTTAACTACTTTCTTGGCTGTACTAATACGGCCTGCGGCTTCAAAAGCTTCTTGTGGTGTATCACACGCGTAGCCTTCTGGCACAGGCAAACCGAATTCTGCAAACAGCTGTTTGGCTTGGTATTCATGCAAATTCATTTCGATATTCCGTTTGTTTTTCCCTTAAGGGATTTATTATTTCCATAACGCTGCAGTCTTGGCTGCTTGTACGTCTGTAGGGTCTTCTCAAATCAATCCTTTATCATGAGTTCTCATACTGAAGGATTCAAATGAAGGCCAAACGTTGAGCTAGTCTAGCCATTGAAATTTTTAACGTCTAGCTACCTACGATAACTAGACGTTTTAGCGATATTAAACGTCTAATAGGAGACGTGCTGGGTCCTCTAGTAACTCTTTAATCGTTACTAGGAAACCAACTGATTCACGACCGTCAATTAGGCGGTGATCGTAAGATAACGCTAGGTACATCATCGGCAAGATTTCAACTTTGCCATCCACTGCCATCGGACGCTCTTGGATCTTATGCATACCAAGAATCGCTGATTGAGGTGGGTTGATGATTGGTGTAGACATTAGTGAACCGAACACACCACCGTTTGTGATAGTGAAGTTACCGCCCATTAGCTCGTCTACCGTTAGCTTGCCATCACGACCTTTGATAGCCAGTTCTTTGATGCCTTTTTCAACATCAGCGAAACCAAGCTTGTCACAGTCTTTTAGGACAGGTGTAACTAGACCACGTGGCGTTGATACCGCCATGCTAATGTCGAAGTAGTTGTGGTAAACAATGTCATCGCCATCAATCGAAGCATTTACTTCTGGGTAACGCTTAAGCGCTTCTGTCACTGCTTTCACGTAGAAAGACATGAAGCCCAAACGAATACCGTGACGCTCTTCGAACTGATCTTTGTACTGCTTACGAAGGTCCATGATTGGTTTCATGTTCACTTCGTTAAACGTCGTTAGCATTGCCGTGTTGTTCTTCGCTTCTAGCAAACGGTTAGCAACTGTCTTACGAAGGCGAGTCATTGGAACACGTTTCTGACTGCGAGCCGCTGCCGGCACGTCAACCACTGCTGGCGAGTCTTCTTTTGACGCAGATTTAGCGTTCGCAAGATGCGCTTCAATATCTTCGCGCGTAATACGACCACCAACACCAGTGCCTTTCACTTGGCTTGCTTCTAAGCCATGTTCAGCCAATAAACGGCGCACTGCTGGGCTTAGTGCGTCATTACTTTCTTCGCTAAGCGCAGCTTTGTGACGCTTATCAGGAGATGCTTCAGTACCTTCTGTTTTGTCTGCAGTTGGTTCACCTGCAACTGCGCCTGGCTTCAATTTAGCAATGATTTGTTTAGAAAGTACTGTAGCACCTTCTGCTTCAACAATAGCTTCTAAAACGCCAGCTTCCGGAGCTGGAACTTCTAGCACAACTTTGTCTGTTTCGATGTCAACCAAAACCTCGTCACGCTCTACTGCGTCGCCCGGTTGTTTGTGCCATGTCGCTACGGTTGCATCAGCAACTGATTCAGGTAAATCTGGAACCAGAATTTCAATTGTCATATCTGTTTCTTCCTTTAACTTCTAGTTCTTAATTCGAAGTTTTTGAGTTCACGTTCAGAGCGTCTTCAACCAACGCTTTTTGTTGTTTCAAGTGCACCGACATGTAGCCAACTGCTGGCGAAGCAGAAGCTGGGCGACCTGCGTATTTAAGATTTGCACCTGCAGGAATAGCGGCACGGAAGTTATGTTGGCTACAGTACCAAGCACCTTGGTTCTGAGGTTCTTCCTGACACCACACGAAGTCTTCAACGTTAGTGTATTGAGCAATTGCTGCTTGTACTTCTTCCATTGGGAATGGGTAAAGCTGTTCAATACGCACGATAGCAACATCGTCTTGCTCGTTGTTACGGCGCTGCTCTAGTAGGTCAAAGTAAACCTTACCAGCACAGAACACGACACGTTTCACTTTGCTTGGTTCTAAATCATCTACTTCTGGAATTGCAGATTGGAATGTACCATCCGCCAAGTCTTCAATCGTTGAAGTACATAGAGGGTGGCGCAGCAAAGATTTCGGTGACATAACAATGAGAGGTCGACGCATTGGGCGTACAACCTGACGACGAATCATGTGGTACACCTGAGCCGGTGTTGAAGGAACCACAACCTGCATATTTTGCTCAGCACAAAGCTGAAGGTAACGCTCTAAACGTGCAGATGAGTGCTCAGGACCTTGACCTTCATAACCATGAGGTAGAAGCATAGTAAGACCGCACAAACGCGCCCACTTTTGCTCGCCTGACGAGATAAACTGGTCGATAACAACTTGTGCACCGTTGGCAAAATCACCAAACTGTGCTTCCCAGATAGTTAAACCACCTGGTTCGGCTGTTGCGTAACCGTATTCAAACGCCAACACAGCTTCTTCTGACAATACTGAGTCAAAGACTTGGAATGGCCCTTGGTTGTCATGAATATTCGCTAATGGAATGTAAGTGCTTGCATCGGTTTGGTTATGAAGAACCGAGTGACGGTGGAAGAAAGTACCACGACCCGAGTCCTGACCAGAAAGACGAATACGCTTGCCATCGTCAACCAATGTAGCATACGCCAATGTTTCAGCCATACCCCAGTCAATGGCTTTTTCACCGGTCATCATTGCTAGACGATCGTTGTATAGCTTATTAACACGGCTTTGCAGTTTATGGCTTTCTGGGTACTGACACAGACGATTGCCTAGCTCAATAAGGCGTGTCTTGTCGTATTTTGAATCCCACTCCATATCCCATTCGTGCCCTAAGTAAGGGGACCAGTCTACAGAGTGCAACGCCATTGGACGCCATTCTTTAACAACCACTTCACCGCGATCCAATGCATCGCGATACTCATTGACTAACTGAGTCGCTGTCTCGATATCTGACTCATTTTTGTCGATCAGAACATCTGCATACAATTTGCGTGGTGTAGGATGCTTTTTGATTTTCTGGTACATCAAAGGCTGAGTCGCATTTGGCTCATCCGCCTCATTGTGACCGTGGCGACGGTAACATACAAGATCGATCACGACATCGCGCTTGAACTCGTTACGGTAATCCAATGCAATGCGAGTAACAAAAGCAACTGCTTCTGGGTCATCTGCGTTTACATGGAAAATTGGCGCCTGCACCATCTTCGCGATATCGGTACAGTACATCGTAGAACGCGTGTCACGAGGATTAGACGTCGTAAAGCCTACTTGGTTGTTGATGACGATACGTACCGTACCACCAACTTGGAACCCACGAGCAAGAGACATGTTGAACGTTTCGGCAACCACACCCTGACCAGCGATTGCTGAATCACCGTGGATGGTGATAGGAAGTACTTTGCTACCTTGATTATCACCCAAGCGGTCTTGACGTGCTCGAACTGAGCCCATGACTACCGGGTTTACGATTTCTAGGTGCGACGGGTTAAATGCAAGTGCTAAGTGAACATCACCGCCTGGAGTCGCAAAATCAGCAGAGAAACCTTGGTGATATTTCACATCACCCGTACCCCAAGTTTCGTCGTGTTTACCGGCGAACTCATCAAACAAGTCTTGAGGTTTCTTACCAAGTACGTTCACCAGCATGTTCAAACGACCGCGGTGAGCCATACCGATAACCACTTCACGCATTCCACTTGTACCCGCATGACGGATCAACTCTTTCGTCATCGGAATCAACGCATCACCACCTTCTAAAGAGAAACGTTTTGCACCTGGGAATTTCGCTCCGAGGTAACGCTCCAAACCTTCAGCGGCTGTTAGCTCTTCTAGGAATGTGCGCTTCTCATCTTTGTTGAATGATGGCTGGCCTACGACAGACTCAAGGCGTTGCTGAATCCAACGCTTTTGCTCTGTGTCAGTCATGTGCATGTATTCAGCACCGATGGAACCGCAATAAGTTTTGTTGAGGGCTTCATAGATATCTTTCAACTTCATGGTTTCTTGCCCAACAGCAAAAGAACCTACGTTGAAAGTTTCTTCGAAGTCATCTTCGGTAAGATTATGAAAAGCAGGGTCTAACTCCGCCACGGTTGGGCGTTGCCATAGACCTAGTGGGTCTAATTCTGCAGCTTCATGCCCGCGGAAACGGTATGCGTTGATTAGCTGTAGAACTTTTACTTGTTTTGCATCGACATCTGGGTCACTAACTTGGACATTGTAATGCTTTGTTTCTCTAGCGAGTCGTCGGAAGTAGTCACGGACACGTGAATGTGGTTGTTCTGCCACTTCTTCTGATGGCTTAGGCAAGCCTTCAAAAACACGTTTCCACTCCTCACTTACCAGATCGGGATCACTTAGATACAGTTCGTAGAGGTCCTCTACATACGTTGCATTGGCGCCAGCCAAGTGTGAAGACTCGAGCCATGCCTTCATCACGCCGTTGTGCATATTTTCCCTTAACCAGTAGTTTTCACGTTTGCTTCGGTCTTTGCCGAGCTATAAGAGCCGACTAAAAATACGGTCGGCAATTTTTGTATTCTTTACTCGAATATTACTGAAGCAGTGAAGCGGTCATATCGGGTGATCCGCAACACTGCGACATTCCTAAGAGCGAGTAAATTAAACCGAACGATTAACCAACATCGACTTAATGTGACCGATGGCTTTCGTCGGATTTAATCCCTTAGGACAAACACTTACACAATTCATGATGCCATGGCAACGAAAAACGCTAAATGCATCATCAAGATCAGACAAACGTTCATCTGTTGCCGTATCGCGGCTATCAATTAGCCAACGGTACGCTGCGAGAAGACCAGCTGGGCCGATGAATTTATCAGGGTTCCACCAGAATGATGGGCAAGACGTTGTACAACATGCACACATGATACATTCGTACAATCCATCTAAATGCGCACGGTCATCAGGCGATTGTAGATTCTCACGTGATGGTGGTAATGCACCATCATCAATCAAGAATGGTTTAACTTTCGCATAGTTATCATAGAACTGCGTCATGTCAACGATAAGATCGCGCACGACAGGTAACCCTGGTAGTGGACGAATAACTATCTTATCGCCTTGTAGAGCAGATAACGGTGTGATACACGCTAGGCCGTTTTTACCATTCATATTCAAACCATCAGAACCACATACCCCTTCACGGCATGAGCGACGGAACGCGATGCTTGGATCTTGCTCTTTTAGCAGAATCAATGCATCAAGCACCATCATGTCTGAGCCTTCGTCTACCTCAAGGGTATACTCTTTCATGTAAGGCTTAGTATCCACATCCGGATTGTAACGGTATAAAGAGAAGTTTAATTTCATAGTCGTATCCTCCCTTTAGTATGTACGTACTTTCGGCGGGAAAGCTTCACGATGCGTTGGCGTCATGTTCACATCACGCTTAGTCATCGCTTCTGTTTCCGGATTGTAGATAGAGTGGCATAGCCAGTTCTCATCATCACGCTCAGGGAAATCGAAACGAGCATGTGCGCCACGACTCTCTGTACGGTAGTTCGCTGCAACGGCAGTTGAAAACGCGGTTTCCATCAGGTTATCAAGTTCTAGACACTCGATACGCTGCGTGTTGAACTCTGAAGACTTGTCCGCTAGATGTGCATCTTTCAAACGTTCGCGAATCACTTTCAACTCTTCTAGACCGGTTGCCATCGCATCGCCTTCACGGAATACCGAGAAGCTGTTTTGCATGCATGCTTGTAGGTCTTTACGAATCTGAACTGGATCTTCACCACCAGTGCTGTTTTCCCAACGCATAGTACGCGCTAGAGACGCTTCAATATCAGATTCTGTTGCAGGACGAGCTTCCGCTTGCGCTGCTAGCGTTTCGCCAAGGTGCAAGCCAGTGGCACGACCAAATACGACCAAGTCTAGTAATGAGTTGCCGCCAAGACGGTTAGCACCGTGTACCGATACAGAAGCAATCTCACCACATGCGTAAAGGCCTTGAACTTCCATCTCGCTACCGTCGGCCTTCTGCTTAATTGCTTGGCCAGAGACTTGAGTAGGTACACCACCCATCATGTAGTGACAAGTTGGAATTACTGGAATTGGCTCTTTCACTGGGTCAACGTGTGCAAATGTACGAGACAGTTCACAGATACCTGGTAGACGTGATTCAAGTACTTCTTTACCAAGGTGATCAAGTTTCAACTTGATATGTGGACCCCAAGGGCCATCACAACCGCGGCCTTCACGGATTTCAATCATCATTGAACGAGCAACCACGTCACGACCAGCAAGGTCTTTCGCGTTTGGTGCGTAGCGCTCCATGAAGCGTTCACCATCTTTATTTAGAAGGTAACCACCTTCACCACGACAACCTTCCGTCACTAGAACACCCGCGCCAGCAATACCTGTTGGGTGGAACTGCCACATTTCCATGTCTTGCATTGGAACGCCTGCGCGAAGTGCCATACCAACGCCATCACCCGTGTTGATGTGCGCGTTAGTGGTCGATGCGTAAATACGACCTGCACCACCTGTAGCTAGAATGGTTGCTTTCGATTTGAAGTAACAGATTTCACCCGTTTCCATACAAATCGCAGTACAACCCATGATTGCGCCGTCTTGGTTTTTCACAAGATCCAAAGCGTACCACTCCGAGAAGATGGTTGTTTTGTGTTTTACGTTTTGCTGGTAAAGCGTGTGAAGAAGTGCGTGACCAGTACGGTCTGCAGCAGCGGCTGTACGAGCAGCCTGCTCACCACCAAACTCTTTAGATTGACCACCGAATGGACGTTGGTAGATGGTACCGTTATCGAAACGAGAGAATGGAAGACCCATCTTTTCAAGCTCGATAACTGACTCAGGACCATTTTTACACATGTATTCAATCGCGTTCTGGTCACCGATGTAGTCAGAACCTTTAACGGTATCGTACATGTGCCATTGCCAATCGTCTTTGTGCGAGTTACCCAGAGCAACGGTAATGCCGCCCTGTGCAGACACAGTATGAGAACGTGTTGGAAATACTTTTGACAACAAAGCACATGATAGGCCTTGTTCTGAAATTTGTAGTGCAGCGCGCATACCTGCACCACCAGCGCCGATTACTACGGCATCAAACTCACGAACTGGAATAGACACTTACGCACCCCACAGAATAAATAGACCAGAGAAGACATAGCCGAATAGCACGGCAATAACACCAAGTTGTAGTGCGCCACGTAGTTTCGCGCACTTAATGTAATCAGTTAATACCTGCCACAAACCAACCCATGCGTGAATCAGGATCGAGACAAGTGCCAACATGGTGAATACTTTAGTGAAGGTACCACCAAAGAATTGGGTCCAAGATGCGTAAGAGATATCTGAAAATGCACAGAAGCTAATCAGATAAATCGTGTATAGCGTCATAATGATTGCAGTTGCACGAATTAGTAGGAAATCGTGTACACCATTACGACCAAATGAAGATACGTGTTTTACCATACCAAGATCCCCGCCAATAATGATAATACTGCTGTTGCACCAAACGCGACTTTCGCGCTCATCGTGCCTGAATCTAGTTCTTCAAAGTGACCTAGATCCATCAATAAGTGACGGATACCACCTGCGATGTGGTAGGCAAGTGCAGTAAGAATTCCCCACAGGATGAATTTTACGAAGAAACTATCGACGATGTCAGCGGCTTCCATAAAACCCATTGGGGATGACAGAGAAATGGATAGTAACCACAGTAATATACCCACCGCAACAAACGTAATTACCCCAGACACACGGTGTAGGATGGATGCGATTGCTGTGATAGGAAAGTGGATGGTCTGTAAATCTAAATTAACAGGTCTTGACTTTCTTTCTTTCACGGGCTTGCTCACTCAGCTCCATTGAGCATTTATTGTTATAACCAATTTCAGCTTCCAAACGTACAAAAGTTAACATCTATTTAACAAATATCGCGAGTAACCACTCAGATAATTGTAAACAAGTTGTTAACAAACGGAATCCAGCAACAAACCTCACTCTTTGTTTCTAGCCCCGAATTTATAAGGATTTAACTAAAATTTTCTTTGCCAATATACGGCGAGCAACATTCTAATACAATTGGTGTAACAAATTATGCTACATAGAACAGATTTTTAACGATTTTCATGAGAAAAATCATAACAAGTGCACACAAAGATGGAGAAAAATTGACTTTAAGCTTTAACAACAGTACAAAAATGGCACATAAACATCCTGGACGGATTAAATAATAAACAAAGGAGATTGTTATGGCGGATAAGAAAGCGACCCTTCATGTTGAAGGTCAAGCGCCAATCGAACTGCCAATTATGGACGGTACGCTAGGTACACCTGTAATTGACGTTCGTAAGCTGGGAGCCAATGGTTACTTTACTTTTGACCCAGGTTTTCTTGCCACTGCATCTTGTGAATCATCAATCACGTACATCGATGGCGGCAAAGGTATTCTTTTGCACCGCGGTTTCCCGATTGATCAATTAGCCAATAACGCAGATTACTTAGAAGTATGTTACATCCTTCTTTATGGTGAAGCCCCTACCCGAGAACAATACGAGCAATTCAAAACGACCGTTACTCGTCACACAATGGTACACGAGCAAATCGCAAGCTTTTTCCATGGCTTCCGACGCGATGCACACCCAATGGCGGTAATGTGTGGTGTAGTTGGAGCACTTGCAGCCTTCTATCACGACTCTCTTGACATTAACAACGACGAACACCGCGAAATTGCAGCGTACCGTCTGCTGTCAAAAATGCCAACACTGGCGGCGATGTGTTACAAATACTCTATCGGTCAGCCATTTATTTACCCTCGTAACGACCTTAGCTACGCTGAGAACTTCTTGCATATGATGTTCGCAAATCCTTGCGAAGAATATGAAGTAAATCCTGTGGTTGCCCGTGCGATGGATAAGATTTTCACTCTACACGCGGATCATGAACAGAATGCGTCGACATCAACTGTACGCCTAGCTGGCTCTTCTGGTGCGAACCCATTTGCATGTATTGCCGCTGGTATTGCATCCCTTTGGGGACCTGCTCACGGTGGTGCAAACGAAGCCTGCTTGAGAATGCTAGAAGAGATTGGCAGCGTCGATAACATCCCTGAATATGTAGACCGCGCGAAAGACAAAGATGACCCATTCCGCTTAATGGGCTTTGGTCACCGCGTTTACAAGAACTACGACCCACGTGCGACAGTAATGCGCGAAACGTGTCATGAAGTTCTCAAAGAGCTAAACATTCAAGACCCTCTGCTAGACGTTGCAATGGAACTTGAGCGCATTGCGCTTTCTGATGAGTACTTCGTTTCTAAGAAGCTGTACCCGAACGTAGACTTCTACTCAGGTATCATTCTTAAAGCGATTGGTATTCCAGTTTCTATGTTTACGGTTATCTTCGCGATTTCTCGTACCATCGGCTGGATTGCTCACTGGAACGAAATGCACAGCGATCCACTGAACCGCATCGGTCGTCCTCGTCAGCTATACACTGGTGAGACACAGCGTGAGTTTTCTCCACTTCACGAACGTGAATGATCTTTTTAGTTAGAAGATAAACAAAAGGGTTGAGATTTTGTCTCAACCCTTTTTTCTTTTCAGCGTTTCACGTTATGAATAGCGAACACTAAACCGGATTATCAATATCGATAAACTCCACATGTAGGCCATATTCATCCGCTAGCCATTTTCCTAAAACCTGAACACCATAACGCTCAGTAGCATGATGACCTGCAGCAAAGTAATGAATGTCCATTTCACGAGCGGTATAAGTGGTACGCTCTGAAATTTCTCCAGAGATAAATGCATCCAGCCCGTGTTGTACAGCAAGTTCAATGAAATCTTGCCCTCCACCAGTGCACCAACCGACTGTCTCAATCATCTTATCGGTATTCTCTGGAGCAATATGCAGTGGTTCTCTATCAAGAACTTGATTGATCTTGCTCGCAAACTCAGCACCAGACATCGGTTTTTTCAAGCGTCCAAACATGGCTACTGATTGAGGGTGCCCTTCAAGCCCACCTTCTACTTCGATTTCAAGTAAGCGAGCTAATTCAGCGTTGTTGCCTAGCTCTGGATGAATATCTAGAGGAAGGTGATAACCATATAAGTTGATATCATTTTTGATCAGGCTACGAATTCGTTTACCTTTCATACCACGAATTGGCTCAGGTTCACCTTTCCAAAAATAACCGTGATGAACGAGTAATGCGTCTGCATTAAGCTCAATCGCTTTATCGATTAAGGCTTGAGAGGCAGTTACGCCAGTGATAATACGCTTTACGGCTGGCGTCCCTTCTACCTGTAACCCGTTTGGTGCGTAATCTTTAATTAACTGCGGTGACAGTTTGTCATTAAGAATCTGTTCTAGCTTTAAGTTATTCATTATTACTTCCAATTTCTAGCGCATGTAAACCTAAATAACCTCTCGATGAAATCAGACCGAGAGTGTGCAACCTAGTTGATACAACAACGTTTTGACATCTGGCACCTTGATATCATTTAGGTACTTAAAGTGTATCTCGAACCCTAATATCGATGCTAGCCACCCTACCCTCAAAAGCAAATTTAGTTACAATAACAAAGCTTTTCGCCTCACCATACATATAGGGATACGGATGAACCAACTGCAACGCTTTTACCAATGGATCGCCACTTCACCTCCTCTTTTCAAGTTACGCCCTCCGTTTACAACCTTAGAGGATCTTTCGGTAACGCCTTTAAATAACGCTGAGCAATACAATGGTAATCCAAGATTGGGCTTTTTATATCAGCACTTATGCACTGCAGTTCTCTCTAGTTCAGAACGATATCAGGTTATCGCGGAAGAGGTTCAGTTAAACGACATCGAAGGTAAGACTATTGGTGCTATCGACTTGGTGTTGCGGAATACAGAATCAAATCAAATAGAACACTGGGAAGTAGCGATTAAGTTTTATCTTCTTTATAACGGCGTATGGTATGGTCCGAATGCTCACGACCAGCTGCATACAAAACTGAATAGAATGCTTACTCATCAGTTAAAAATGAGCGATCGCCCGGAATTTCAAAAAATAATTCCGTTAAACGACGCTCCACAAGAACGTCTATTGATGCAAGGACGACTCTATATTAATCCGTTTACTCCAGAGCCAACTCCTAGCGAGTGCTTGGGTTATGAATTAAATCCAAGTCAGATTAGTGGTTACTGGTGCTATCAAAGTCAATGGGATTTAATTGGTAAACCCCTTTATCATTTACATAAACCATGCTGGGCGATCGGAACAGACGATTTCTCTCAACCTATTGAAAAGCCTTTAGATCGATTCATACACGCACAAACGGAAGACGGTCAATTCTGGTTTGTGGTACCAGATTCATGGCCCGGAGATAAAGCTGTTCGGGGCACTTAAACATGAAAGGGTTGATGTTTTCACATCAACCCTTTGCTAGATACATTGACCATTGGATGTTTTACAAACCAGCGGCTGCAAACACTTGATTAACTATTTCTTGTGCTTCTGCTTCGATTTGTTTTAGGTGCTCTTCACCTTTAAAACTCTCACAGTAAATCTTGTAGATATCTTCTGTGCCTGATGGACGAGCAGCAAACCAGCCATTCGCTGTTGTTACTTTTAGACCACCGATTGCAGCACCATTACCAGGCGCATGCGTGAGACGAGCCGTAATTGGATCACCCGCTAGTGTTTCAGCCGCGACCATTTCTGGCGACAACTTCTTCAGCACGTCTTTTTGTGGGCCATTTGCTACAGCTTGAATACGGTTGTACTTAGATTCACCGTGCTTCGCTGCAAGCTCTTCATAGTAATCTTGAGGGTTCTTACCCGTTACCGCAGTGATCTCTGCTGCTAGAAGGCATAGCAAGATGCCATCTTTGTCTGTTGACCAAGGCGTGCCATCTTTACGAAGGAAAGACGCACCAGCACTTTCTTCGCCGCCGAAACCAAACTTACCAGTGTACAGACCGTCTACAAACCATTTGAAACCAACAGGCACTTCACATAGCTCACGACCTAGATCCGCAACAACACGGTCAATCAGCGCACTTGAAACTAGTGTTTTACCAACAGCGACGTCTTTACCCCACGCGTCACGATGACGGTACAAGTAGTCAATACAAACGGCTAAGAAGTGGTTCGGGTTCATCAAACCTTTTGGCGTAACGATACCGTGACGGTCGTAGTCAGGATCGTTACCAAATGCTAAATCGTATTCGTCTTTCAGTGCCAATAGACCCGCCATTGCGTAAGGAGAAGAACAGTCCATACGCACAACGCCGTCTTTATCTAGCGACATGAATTGGAAAGAAGGATCGATCGATTCACTTACTAGCGTTAGGTCTAGGTTGTATGCCTGACCAATTTGACGCCAGTAATCGATACCGCTGCCACCCAATGGATCTACACCAATCTTCAGGTTCGCCTTTTGGATTGCTTCCATATCGATAACGTTCACCAGGTCATCGATGTATGGCTTCACCAAGTCCATCTCTACAAACAGATCCGATGCTTTTGCTTCTGCTAGTGGTAGGCGTTTAACACCTTGTAAACCTTCAGCAATCAATTCGTTCGCACGATCTTCGATAGCTTGAGTCAACTCAGCTTCAGCAGGACCACCATGTGTCGGATTGTATTTGATACCGCCGTCTTGTGGTGGGTTATGTGATGGGGTAATAACGATACCGTCTGCTTTTTCATCGTGTTTGATGTTGTAAGTCAGAATCGCGTGTGAAATACCCGGTGTTGGCGTGTAACCGTTGTCTTGTTGGACAATCACTTTCACACCATTTGCGATCAATACTTCAATCACACTTGAAAAAGCTGGTTCAGATAGCGCATGCGTGTCTTTACCCACAAACAACGGGCCAGTTGTGCCTTGCTCAGCACGAACTTCTGCTACCGCTTGAGCGATCGCTAAAATGTGGTTTTCGTTAAAAGTGTGCTTGTCTGCAGTACCGCGGTGGCCAGAAGTACCAAATTGAACTTTGTGTTCTGCGTTTGCCGCGTCTGGTTGAAGTAAGAAGTAGTTAGCAACGAGTGCTGGGATATTGTGAAGATCTTCCTGCTGCGCTTTTTGCCCAGCACGAGGGTGCATAGCCATGTTTGACATCCTTTCTTTCAATACAAATAAAATTAAAAAAGCCTCATAATATCCGCTCACTGCGACGCATTATGAGGCTTCTATCAGGTTTCTTAGATTGAACCTGTTACTTTTTCTATTAAGTCAGGTTGGAACCCCATGTGTGCCATCACTTGTTCAACCATCTGTCTTTTACGACTTGTATTGTTATTCGTGATAACCCAAAACGGTGTGCCAGGAATGGCTTTTGGCTTGGTCGTATTACCGTTTGCTAGCAAGGTTTCTTCATTATCTGCAAAGTACACGCGTTTGCGTCCTTTTACATTCGTAGCCTGGGCGAAACCTTCTGGATTCAATTTATGTAAGGTCGATAATACTAACATAAAGCGATCAATCGCTTTTTTTAGACCGGCAAACTCATCAGAAATAAGCAGTGAACGCATTTCTTTCACTACATCAACAGATTCCGTTTTACCCGCATCTTTACTTACTACAATCCCTTGTGGCTTCTCTACTACAGGCGCGGCTTTAGCTTCCTGCAACTGACCATCAAGGTTTAAAAGGCGTCGCAAAATATCCGAGGCGCTTTCACCGATATGCTTAGTTTGACTAGCTATATAACGGTATAGATCCTCATCAACCTCAATTGTTTTCATTCGCTTTTCACATTCTCAATGTTTAAACTCTGGGGGATTATAACGAGATCCACGCGGATACTCCACGTTAAACCCATCACGAATAAGATAAAATGTCAGCATTACTCAACTATAAGCAGGAAGGCCAAGGCCAAACAGTTGTTTTGATTCACGGATTGTTTGGTAGTTTAAGTAATCTGGGTCTACTCGCCCGCGATCTTATTAAAGATCACACGGTGATCAGTATTGATCTGAGAAATCACGGCCTCTCTTTCCACTCCGAAGTCCATAACTATACCGATATGGCAAAAGATGTGGCTCAGCTCCTTCAGCACTTAAACGTTGAGCCATCTATTGTTATTGGTCACTCCATGGGCGGAAAAGTCGCGATGGCTCTTGTGGACATTGCGCCAAATGTAGTCAAGCAGTTAGTCGTTCTCGACATGGCGCCTGTTGCCTACACTACGAACCGTCACGATAATGTTTTTAACGGCTTACATGCTGTTATTAATGAAAAACCAACAAATCGACAGCAAGCCATGGATATCCTAGCTCAACATATTGAACTCGATGGTGTAAGACAATTTCTCTCTAAATCACTGTACAAAAATGGCGATAAGATGGATTGGCGGTTTAACGTACCGAGCCTTTTTGAGAATTATGACCAAATTATTGGCTGGCAAGAAATCACACCAACAGATATCCCAACTTTATTTATCAAAGGCGGCGACTCTGACTACTTAATGCCAGAACATCAGCCGGCAGTGAAGCGACAATTTAACCATGCTAAAGCACACATTATCGCTGGCACTGGTCACTGGTTACACGCCGAGAAACCGACAGAAGTAATGAGAGTCATTCGAAAATACATTTCGAGTTAACAAATTCGAAAAGCAACACTAGATTATTGAAATAACCCTTCTTGTAGTGCATTAACTTTACCGTTTAACAGTGGTATAGTGCGCCCAAGATTTTTCGGCATGAAGGGCTAAAATGCTTTACGACTATATGGATATGCTCGAGTCTATTGGACTCGATCTTCTTTTTGCTGCTATCTTTTTTTTCATCGGGATGGCGATAAAAGATGTACTAAAGCAAGGCAATGTACCTGTTTTTGGTCGTCGTATTGTGTGGTTAGTCCTTTTCCTAGGCTGTGCTGGCTTTATTGCAAAAGGTGTAATTCAGCTAACTTGGGAAGGCTCAGGGTTAGGTTAAACCCTTAGTAGCATCGCCAATAACAAACAATGTAAAGGTATAGACTCTATGGCAAGTGTAGGTATCTTCTTCGGTAGCGACACAGGTAATACTGAAGCCGTTGCAAAGATGATTCAAAAGCAACTAGGTAAACATCTAGTTCACGTTCAAGACATCGCGAAAAGCAGCAAAGAAGACATTGATAACTTCGATCTTCTTCTTCTAGGTATCCCAACTTGGTACTACGGCGAAGCACAATGTGATTGGGATGACTTCTTCCCTGAACTTGAGCAAATCGACTTCTCTACTAAGCTAGTGGCTATCTTTGGCTGTGGCGACCAAGAAGACTACGCAGAATACTTCTGTGACGCGATGGGCACAGTCCGTGATATCGTTGAATCTAAAGGCGGCACAATTCTTGGCCATACCTCGACAGAAGGCTACGAATTTGAAGCGTCTAAAGCACTTGTTGAAGGTGACGAAAGCCAATTCGTAGGTCTATGTATTGATGAAGACCGCCAACCAGAATTGACTGACGAGCGTGTTGAAAGCTGGGTTAAACAGATCTATGAAGAGATGTGTTTAGCTGAGCTAGAAGGCTAATCAAATTGAATGATGCAAAGACCTCCACTTGGAGGTCTTTTTGTATGTATTGTCACACAGCATCGGTAAGTACTTCCTCTTCGCGATACTGAGGTTTCTTTCTTACATAAAGCTTGCGTTGAACCTCTGAAACCACATTCCCCTGTTTATCTTTTACATGAGTAATAAACTCAGGAAAACACTTTTCTCCATTCCGTGTCATTTGATAAATGTTTTCCAGCATCCCTTCAGTGACCTCAAATTCTGCAAACAAATCACTTTGCCCCGGCTTAATAAAGTTAATGCTTGCCTCTTTATCCCACACATAATATTCCTCTCGTAGAATCCCCATCAGCATCAACGAGTAAATAGGATCAGTTAAAGAGAAAATACTGCCGCCATATTGGGTGCGATTGGCATTTTTATTCCACCAGCGAAGCTTTAAACGTACCTTTACAGTACGGAAGTCTTGAGAAATATGTAAGATTTTAATACCCGCCCCCCAAAAAGGAGGCCAAATATTGAGTGCGAACTTTACAATTCCTGGTTTGTATATCTTCGCTAGTCGCCTATTCATCGCTATCCCTGCCCTCTCCAAGCTTAATGTTACACAATTGTAACTGGTCAGAGCTGTAATATAATGGACCTGTTTCTAATTTACAAAAAGATTCTATTAACCCTTTGAAGTTCGTGGTTTAATGTTCCGAACGCTTATCCTATAATGGTAGGAAGATTGAATTCTGTTAAATCGCTGCAGATGATCCAACGGGAAAGTATATGTCAGATAATAATCAGGCGCTGAAGGATGCGGGTTTAAAAGTAACCCTTCCGAGGCTAAAAATTCTAGAAGTACTTCAGCAGCCAGACTGCCAGCACATCAGTGCTGAAGATTTGTACAAAAAGTTGATTGATCTAGGTGAAGAAATTGGCCTAGCAACTGTTTACCGAGTTCTAAACCAGTTCGACGATGCTGGTATTGTAACTCGTCACCACTTTGAAGGTGGAAAGTCAGTCTTCGAATTATCGACTCAACATCACCACGACCACCTAGTGTGCCTAGACTGTGGTGAGGTAATTGAATTTTCTGACGATCTTATTGAAGAACGTCAAAAAGAGATTGCAGCTAAGTACAATGTCACACTAACAAACCACAGCTTATACTTGTACGGCAAGTGTAGCGATGGTGGTTGTAAAGACAATCCAGATGCACACAAACCGAAAAAATAAGGGTTTGTTAATTTAAAAAGTAAACGTCAGCACATGCTGGCGTTTTTTGTTTCTAGAAGTAAGTACCTTAGACGTCAGTACTTTGGTTACAGAACAAAAGCTACTAAACGCCCATCTTTTTCTCCACAGTCTTGCACATCTATATAGCGCTCTGTGGGAGTAGGTATAAAAAATGCCAGCGTTTGCTGGCATTTTTTCATCATTCTCAGCATTAATCGAGATTATTGATTCTCAATTTTTGCCCAGGTATCACGTAGACCAACCGTGCGGTTGAATACTAGATTATCTGCTGAAGAGTCTTTCGAGTCTGCACAAAAGTAACCCATACGTTCAAACTGGTAACCTTTTTCTGCTTCTGCAGAAGCTAGGCTAGGCTCGACAAAGCCATTGATCACAACTAATGATTCAGGGTTGATAGTAGAAGCAAAATCTTCCGCTGCGCCTGGGTTTGGCACCGTAAATAAACGATCGTACAGACGAATTTCCGCTGGAAGAGCTTTATCAGCTGACACCCAATGAATAACGCCTTTCACTTTACGACCATCTGCTGGGTTTTTACCTAGCGTATCTGTATCATAAGAACAGAAGATCGTTGTGATATTGCCTTCGGCATCTTTTTCAACGCGCTCAGCTTTGATCACGTAAGCACCACGTAAACGAACTTCTTTACCTAGCACTAAACGCTTGTACTTTTTGTTCGCTTCTTCACGGAAGTCTTCACGCTCAATCCACAATTCACGCGTGAATGGCACTTCACGCACGCCCATTTCAGGTTTATTTGGGTGGTTGGCAACTGTCAAGTTTTCTACTGCGCCTGCTTCAAAGTTTTCGATAACAACTTTAACAGGATCCAGTACAGCCATTGCACGCGGAGCGTTCTCGTTTAGGTCATCACGAATACAAGATTCTAATGAACTAAACTCGATCATATTTTCTTGCTTCGTTACACCAATACGCTTACAAAACTCACGAATAGATGCAGGTGTGAAGCCACGACGACGCAGACCTGAGACAGTCGGCATACGTGGATCATCCCAACCATTAACCAGTTTTTCAGTAACTAGCTGGTTAAGCTTACGCTTAGACATCACTGTGTATTCAAGGTTTAAACGACTGAACTCGTATTGATGTGGACGGCTTTCGATCGTGATGTTGTCTAGAACCCAATCGTACAGACGACGGTTATCCATGAATTCAAGCGTACAAATAGAGTGCGTAATGCCTTCTAGTGCATCAGAAATACAGTGCGTAAAGTCGTACATTGGGTAAATGCACCACTTATCACCAGTTTGGTGGTGCGTAGCAAAACGCACACGGTATAAAACTGGATCGCGCATGACCATGAATGAAGAACCCATGTCGATTTTAGCACGAAGACACGCTTTACCTTCTTCAAATTCACCAGCGCGCATTTTTTCAAACAACGCCAAGTTCTCTTCAACAGAACGGTCACGGTATGGACTTGGTTTACCTGGCGCCTTTAGTGTGCCGCGGTATTCACGAATTTGCTCTGGACTTAGCTCATCTACATACGCTAAGCCTTTGTTAATCAATTCAATTGCATATTCGTAAAGCTTATCGAAGTAGTTTGATGAGTAACATACTTCACCACTCCACTCAAAGCCCAACCAGTTTACATCTTTCTTGATAGACTCAACGTATTCGATGTCTTCTTTTTCAGGGTTTGTATCGTCGAAACGCAGATTACATTGACCCTGGTAGTCCTGAGCAATACCGAAGTTCAAACAGATAGACTTAGCATGACCGATATGCAGGTAGCCATTTGGCTCCGGCGGGAATCGAGTATGCACGCTAGTGTGTTTACCATCCGCTAGATCTTTATCAATGATCTGGCGAATAAAGTTTGATGGACGAGCATCAGCTTCACTCATCTATAGCACCTCAAAAATATTAGTATTGTCAGAGAAAACGGAACCCTGTATCCAAGTATGGTTTCACAGAGTACATTGTTCCTAATGATCCACAATTCTAAGCAATTAGACAACAAGAACTCGCTCTAAAACGACAATATTTATCGAGTTAGCGTGAAAGCAAAGCAGATTCAAAGGGCCTAAACGAAAAAAGGCCCCCTGCGGAGGCCTTTTGCGATGTTGTAGTATCAATTGTTTGCAATACCAATAACAAACAATCGCACCACTATTAAACAGTTAAGCTGGTAACTGAACACCACTTAAGTCTTCATCTTTAGATACATTCTTCATCTCACCAGCAACAATCTCTGCTAGTGGACCAAGGATAACTTGTAGGTTGTTTGTACCTAGCTTCACAACTCCCATAGCTCCAAGATCTTTCAGAGTTTTCTCATTGATAACGCTCATATCCTTCACAGAAAGGCGCAAACGAGTAATACAGGCATCGATAGAACTTAGGTTGTCATGACCGCCAAGTGCCTTCAAGTACTGACGAGCAAGCTCTGAAGAATTGCTTGATCCAGCCACGTTAGATGAAGCTTCTTCATCATCTTCACGTCCCGGTGTTTTAAGGCCAAACTTAACAATCACGGTACGGAACACGAAGTAGTAAACCGCAAAGAAACCAAGACCTTGTACAATGAGCATGTACCAGTTTACCGCTAGCGGGTTACGAGTCGACAATACTAAGTCGACTAAACCAGCAGAGAAACCGAAACCTGCAATCCACTGCATTGATGCCGCGATATAAACTGATAGACCAGTCAGCGCTGCGTGAAGAACGTACAGTCCTGGAGCAAGGAACATGAATGCAAATTCAAGTGGTTCTGTTACACCTGTAAAGAATGAAGCAAACGCAGCCGCAATCATGATAGATGCCACTTTCTCTTTATTCTTTGATTTCGCTGTATGGTACATCGCTAGAGCAGCGCCTGGTAAACCAAACATCATGATTGGGAAGAAGCCCGCTTGGTACATCCCCGTAACACCTACCGTTGCCGTGCCTTCAGCTAATGATTTCGCACCGCCAAGGAAGTTTGGAATGTCATTAATACCAGCAACATCAAACCAGAACACTGAGTTTAGTGCATGGTGCAGACCAACAGGAATTAGAAGACGGTTGAAGAATGCGTAAACACCTGCACCTGCTTCACCCATACCTTGAATGCTTTCGCCAAAACTGACCAGACCGCCGTAAACTGATGGCCAAACGTACATCAGGATGAACGCAATAACGATACCAGCAAAAGACGTTAGGATAGGTACAAGACGCTTACCAGAGAAAAACGCCAGTGCTTTGTGCAGCTCTACGTGAGAAAAACGGTTGTACAACTCAGCAGAAACAATACCAACCAAGATACCGACGAACTGGTTATTGATTTTACCAAATGCAGCAGGTACTTCACTTGGGTCAATGCCTTGAATTTGTGATACTGCACCAGGGGCCAAAAGCGTTGTGACAACTAAGAAGCCCACGAAACCTGAAAGTGCAGCGGCGCCATCTTTGTCTTTAGACATTCCATAAGCAACACCAACAGCGAACAATACTGACATGTTGTCAATGATCGCTGCACCAGCTTTAATAAGAAATGCAGCAAGTGCACTGTTTGCGCCCCAGCCATTTGGGTCGATCCAGTAGCCAATACCCATGAGTATTGCTGCTGCAGGAAGTGTGGCAACCGGCACCATAAGCGCCTTACCCACCTTCTGGAAGTATCCGAGAATGTTCACCTTAAGTTCCCCCTATAGGATTAGATGTTATGTTGAATGACTTATTTCAGCCGTCCAATTTAGTCATCCTAAGTTTATGATATTAATTTTGCTCCGCAAATTAAAAGCTCACCGTTTGTGATCATAATCACCACAATTTGCCCTTTCGGAAGGTTTTTGCTAGCGAGATCATAAAACTTATTTTATTATACGAAAAAATGGCGTTTTAAAGATAATATTCTCGCACTTTATGCAAGGCAGAATCAGTGTTATTTTGGTATCTAGGCGGGTAAATCACTGTAACTTTGCTCTGAAAAAGAATCATAAAAAACCATACAATTATTACTTTTCAGTTAGTTACTATGACAATAACATCGATAAAACGCGACTTGCTGTATGTGACTCGTTATCTAATTCAGTGATACAAACTAAGTACCCATATGACTGAAGCAGTCTCTACTTAGATAACGATATAGAAATTGAATTCTCATCTATAAGGACTAGCTGACTATGTACGCGCTAAGTAACTGTAAAATTTATACCGGTAGTGATGTTCTTACCGATCATGCGGTCATCATCGAAAACGATCTTATTCAATCTATTGTGCCGGTTTCTGAGCTACCTCAAAGCATCGAAGTAAAAGACCTTGCAGGCGCTAATCTAAGTCCAGGCTTTATCGATCTGCAGTTGAACGGTTGTGGCGGTGTAATGCTAAACGATGCAATTACCCCTGAAACCATGCAAATCATGCACCAGGCAAACCTCAAATCTGGCTGTACTAGCTTCCTGCCAACACTCATTACATCATCTGATGAAGATATGCGAACTGCAATTGCCGCAGCTCGTGAGTACCACAACAAGTATCAAAATCAATCGCTTGGCTTACACCTCGAAGGTCCTTACCTTAACGTCGCGAAAAAAGGCATCCATAACGTCGATTTTATTCGCCCATCAGACGAAAGCATGATCGACCTTATCTGCGCAAACGCCGATATCGTAGCGAAAGTAACACTAGCACCTGAGCATAACGACCCAGAGCATATTACGCGATTAAAGGCTGCTGGCATCGTGGTTTCAATTGGCCACACAAATGCAACCTACGCCGAAGCACGTAAAAGCTTTGAAGCAGGCATTACTTTTGCTACACACCTCTTTAATGCAATGACACCAATGGTTGGTCGTGAACCAGGAGTTGTTGGTGCAATTTACGATACTCCTGACGTATATGCTGGCATTATTGCTGATGGTTTTCACGTCGACTACGCAAACATCCGAATTGCTCATAAAATCAAAGGTGAAAAGCTTGTTTTGGTGACGGATGCCACAGCTCCAGCAGGTGCTAACATTGATCACTTTATTTTTGTCGGTAAGAAAGTATATTACCGAGATGGTAAGTGTGTTGATGAAAATGGCACGCTAGGCGGCTCAGCTTTGACAATGATTGAAGCAGTTCAGAATTCAGTTGAGCACGCGGGGATCGCTTTAGACGAAGCTCTACGAATGGCCACGTTATACCCAGCAACAGCAATTGGTGTTGAGGATCGCCTTGGCCGAGTTCGAAAAGGGATGGTTGCAAACCTGACTATTTTCGATCGTGACTTTAAAGTAAAAGCGACGGTTGTTAACGGACAATACGAGCAAAATTAAGCATGAATGGCGGACAGATTGGTAATGTAGATTTAGTAAAACAGCTTAACAGCGCTGCGGTATATAGGCTGATTGATCAGCAAGGTCCTATCTCCCGTATTCAAGTCGCGGACGTGAGTCAGCTCGCGCCTGCTAGTGTTACCAAAATAACCCGCCAACTTTTAGAGCGCGGCCTTATTAAGGAGGTCGCCCAACAAGCTTCAACTGGTGGTCGTCGTGCGATCTCTTTGACTACTGAAGTCAAACCTTTTCATTCGATTGCCGTTCGCTTAGGTCGAGATTACGTACAGTTCAGTTTATACGATTTAGGTGGTACCGCGCTGGCAGAAGATCAGCATGAACTGTACTACACTAACCAAGCAGACTTAATCGCAGGACTCATCGATTTATTAAAAGATTTCGTAAGCCGTTGCGAAGACAAAATTGATCAACTCATCGCTATCGGCATCACTTTACCGGGCCTTGTTAACCCAACAACTGGCGTGGTCGAATACATGCCTAATACCGATATCGATAATCTTGCTCTCGGTGAAATTGTTGGAGAGAAGTTTAATACAGCATGCTTTGTTGGCAACGACGTACGTGGCATGGCGTTGGCTGAGCACTACTTTGGGGCAAGCCAAGACTGCCAGGATTCTATTTTGGTTAGCGTCCACCGCGGTACTGGCGCAGGTATTATCGTTAACGGCCAGGTTTTTCTTGGTTTTAACCGCAACGTCGGTGAAATTGGTCATATCCAAATTGACCCGCTTGGTGAGCAATGCCAATGTGGAAACTTTGGCTGTTTAGAAACCGTAGCTGCAAACCCAGCGATTATTCAACGAGTGAAGCAACTGATTACTCAAGGATACGAATCAAGCTTAACCGACCTTGAAAACATCACAATTGAAGCGGTATGTCAGCACGCAATGAATGGTGATGAACTTGCGAAACAGAGTTTAGTGCGAGTGGGCAACCAGCTAGGTAAAGCGATTGCGATTACGGTTAACTTATTTAATCCACAGAAAATTGTAATTGCTGGCGATATTACTGCAGCACAAGATATTCTTTTCCCTGCAATTCAACGCAACGTAGAGAATCAATCTCTTAAAACTTTCCATAACGACCTCCCTATCGTGGCTTCTCACATTGATAAGCAGCCAACGATGGGCGCATTTGCGATGATTAAACGCGCTATGCTGAACGGAGTTTTGTTACAAAAGTTACTGGAAGACTAAGTTTATACAACCAATTGAGTTACAATCTCGGGCTGTGTTTTCACAGCCCGTTTTTGTATATCAGGAATACAGCTTAACAGTATGGAAATTATTCTAATTACAGCCGCTTTTTTAGCTGGTTTTATTGCGCTTAAATGCAGCCTCCCTCCCCTCGTTGGTTTTCTACTAGCTGGATTTGGCTTGCATGCATTTGGTTACCAAAGCAATGACGTTATCGTCACTCTCGCAGATCTTGGTGTTACTCTTCTTCTGTTTACTATTGGACTCAAACTCGATGTAAAAACCCTGCTGTCCAAAGAAATATGGGGAGGGGCAACCGCCCACAACATACTCTCTACCGCTTTTTTTGCCCTAGCGTTATCCGGCTTAAAACTACTGGGCTTGACTTCGCTAGCCAGTATGGACGGCAGCCAAATCCTGCTTTTAGCTTTTGCACTATCGTTCTCTAGTACCGTTTTTGCCGTAAAAGCATTGCAAGAAAAAGGCGAAATGAACGCGACCTACGGCACACTCGCGATCGGTATTTTGGTTATGCAAGATATTTTTGCCGTAGTATTCCTGACTGCTTCAACCGGAAAAGTCCCAGAATGGTATGCCATCGGTTTGTTCGCACTGCCTTTCCTTCGTCCCCTATTCTATAAGCTGCTCGATAAAGTTGGCCACGGCGAAATGCTGGTGCTATTCGGTATTTTCTTCGCGCTTGTTGTCGGTGCTGGGCTATTCGAGTTGGTCGGGATGAAACCAGACTTGGGCGCGCTAATTTTAGGCATGCTACTCGCAGGTCACCCAAAAGCCTCAGAACTATCCAAGTCATTATTCAATATGAAGGAGCTCTTTTTAGTCTGCTTCTTTTTAAACATTGGTTTATCCGCCTCATTGAGCGTGAATGGCGTCGTTCTCACCCTGCTATTTATCTTACTGCTACCAATCAAAGGACTCTTGTACTTCGTCACTATTAATCATTTTAAGTTTCGAGTACGTACCTCTTTGCTCGCCTCTTTATCACTATTTAACTACAGTGAGTTTGGTCTTATTGTTGCTGGGTTGGCCTATAAAATGGGCTGGATGCCAAGTGATATGCTTGCTGCGATTGCGGTTGCGGTGTCGGTATCCTTTGTAATTTCCGCGCCACTTAACCGCCTTAGCCATAAAATTTATCAACATTCAGGTAAGTGGCTGCAAGAGACAGCGGTAGAAAAGCTCAATCAACGCGACCAACTCATCAACCCAGGTCATGCCCAAGTATTGATCTTAGGTATGGGGCGTATTGGAACGGGCGCTTATGATGAGCTACGCTCACGCTATGGCAAAATTTCATTGGGTATAGAAATTCGTGAAGACGCTGCACATCATCATCGTTCAGAAGGAAGAAATGTGATTTCTGGTGATGCCACCGACCCGGATTTCTGGGAGCGAATTTTAGATACAGGTCATGTAAAACTGGTTCTGCTTGCAATGCCACATCATCAAGGTAACCAAACAGCACTTGAGCAGCTTAAACGCAGAAAATATAAGGGGCAAATTGCCGCTATCGCCGAATACCCAGATCAATTGGAAGGCTTACTTGAAAATGGCGTTGACGCAGCATTCAATATATATAGTGAAGCTGGTAGCGGTTTTGCTCGACACGTCTGTAAACAACTTCAACCTAAATTCACACCAATTAAATAAGCAACAGCACTGATATTTTTCGGAAGGCTTTCTATTGATAGAAAGCCTTTTTTGTATAGTTTTTATACCAAACCTTGATCTCATTCACCAAAACAACGGTTGAGTTAAATATTTTCCATACAACAAGGCCTTTTATCATTTTTTTAATCACAAAACGTTGCTTTTTTTATTAGTAATGGCAAATTTAAACCATACCGATTAGAAATTGTTTAGTTTAGTAAGGATGTAGTATGTGTTCAGTATTTGGCATTTTAGACATTAAAAGCGATGCAGCCGCATTGCGCCCTATCGCATTAGAGATGTCGAAAAAACTTCGTCACCGTGGCCCAGACTGGTCTGGGATTTACTCTTCAGAGCGTGCTATTTTAGCGCACGAGCGCTTGGCGATTGTTGGTCTAAATAGTGGTGCACAGCCGCTATACAGCCCTGATAAGAAGCTCATCCTTGCCGTCAATGGTGAAATCTACAACCATAAAGAAATTCGTGCTCGTTACGAAGGAAAGTACGAATTTCAAACCGATTCAGACTGTGAAGTCATTCTTGCACTTTACCAAGATATGGGTGCAGATCTCCTTGAAGAACTAAACGGTATTTTCGCTTTTGTGCTCTACGACGAAGAAAAAGATGAGTATTTAGTCGGCCGTGACCATATTGGTATTATCCCTCTTTATCAAGGTCACGATGAGCATGGTAACTACTATGTGGCATCAGAGATGAAGGCTCTTGTTCCAGTATGTAAAACAGTAAGTGAATTCCCTCCTGGTAGCTACTACAGCTCTAAAGATACTGAGCCAACACGTTACTATGTTCGTGACTGGAACGAGTACGCAGCAGTACAAGGTAACAGCACTAGCAAAGAAGAATTAACTGAAGCGCTAGAAGCGGCTGTTAAACGCCAACTAATGACTGACGTGCCTTACGGTGTACTTCTTTCAGGCGGTCTAGATTCTTCTATTACATCTGCGGTAGCAAAACGCTTTGCAGCGATGCGTATTGAAGATGATGAAAAGTCTGAAGCTTGGTGGCCTCAACTGCACTCTTTTGCTGTTGGCCTAGAAGGCGCGCCTGACCTGAAAGCAGCTCGCGAAGTTGCCGACCAAATTGGTACCGTTCACCACGAAATGACGTACACGATTCAAGAAGGTTTGGACGCGATTCGTGACGTGATTTACCACATTGAAACGTATGACGTGACGACTATCCGCGCATCAACACCTATGTTCTTAATGGGTCGTAAGATCAAAGCGATGGGTATCAAGATGGTATTGTCTGGTGAGGGCGCTGACGAAATCTTTGGTGGCTACCTTTACTTCCACAAAGCGCCAAACGCGAAAGAGTTCCACGAGGAGACAGTGCGTAAACTGCTTGCTCTGAACATGTTCGACTGTGCTCGTGCTAACAAGTCGCTGGCAGCATGGGGAGTTGAAGGACGCGTACCTTTCCTAGATAAAGAGTTCATTGATGTAGCAATGCGCTTGAACCCAGCAGACAAGATGTGTGGCAACGGTAAAATGGAGAAACACATCCTTCGTGAGTGCTTCGAGCACTACCTGCCAGAATCGATCGCATGGCGTCAAAAAGAGCAGTTCTCTGATGGCGTTGGCTACAGTTGGATCGATACGCTGAAAGAAGTAGCAGAACAGAAAGTGACAGACCAGCAGATGGAAACAGCTCAATATCGATTCCCATACAACACGCCAACGACAAAAGAAGGCTACGCGTACCGTGAAATCTTTGAAGAGTTATTCCCACTTCCATCAGCAGCAGAGTGTGTACCAGGAGGCCCTTCAGTAGCGTGTTCTTCAGCGAAGGCGATTGAATGGGATGAATCGTTCCAAAACTGTGTTGACCCATCAGGTCGTGCAGTACAGACCGTTCACAACGACTCATACTAATTCTCTACGATAAAGATAAGGGTCGGTTCGTCCAATCCTTTTAAAACAGACAGAAAATTAGATACGATCAAAAAGAGGTGCTTTTGCACCTCTTTTTATGTTTGATGGAATTAGGCTATTTTAAATCTAAATCACTATTGTCTATGCTGACAGGCACACGCTTGGTGATCATCTGAACTAGCATAATTGAGCGTTTCTCACCATCTTGTTCTTGGAAGATGGCATCTATGCCCGCAAATTGACCGCTTTTAACTCTAATTTGATCGCCTGGTTTTGGCATACATTCAGAAACGGTATTGTCATTACAACACTTTTCTAGCTGCATCAATTCGAAGACCAAGTCACCTTGAACTTCTTTCGGTTGAGCACCAAAACGCACAAAGTCAACAACACCTCGAGTAGAGCGGACTGAGGTGAAGTTTGGCCCTTGCTCATAATCAAAGTAAGCGAATACGTAACAAGGAAACAGCGGTTCCTCGACTTTTTGTCTTTTACCGCGCAAAATCTTCTCAACTTCTACAGTTGGATAAAAGCACTCTACACCTTGATTTTCAAGGTGTTGTTTCGCCCTAACCTGCTCCCCACGTTTACAATAAAGTAGATACCAACGTTTCATCTTTTTACTAGCCAATTCTATTTTGTTTTTATCCTAGCATTAAGCCAAAGTTGAGTCATTGATATTCAGTTTATCTATAAAAGTATGATTATACATCGCTCGCATTAACGACATTTTTCAGCAACTTACGATAAAGAAGTCCATAGGCAAAAATGGAAATTAAGTTTGTAACACAACCAATACACCATCATATAATCTGCAAATCCAATCAAAAACAGCCACTTAACAAACAAAAATAGTTGAATGGCAAAATTTTATTATTTGTCACTCGTTGAATTGCATTGTATACGTAGAAGTCGTTAAAAAATGTAATAACTATTATTAGAAGAGCTTATGTCAAACCAACATCAATATTTTGGTCATCCACGTGGCCTGTTCTTATTGTTCGGTACAGAACTGTGGGAACGCTTTTCTTACTACGCAATGCGTGCCATTCTCGTGCTTTACCTTACTGATACAACAATGAATGGCGGCCTTGGCTGGTCAACCAAAGACGCATTAGACCTATACGGCATATACACAGGGCTTGTGTATATCACGCCTCTTATCGGTGGTTACCTAGCAGATAACTATTTAGGTCAACGTCGCTCAATTTTGCTTGGTGGCGCGTTAATGGCCATCGGCCAGTTTACTCTTGCACTTCCTGCTGATGCTTTAGGTATTGGTTCGCTACACAGTTTCTATTTAGGTCTTGGCCTACTTATCACTGGTAACGGTCTCTTTAAGCCAAATATCTCAACCATGGTTGGCGACCTTTATCAAGAAGGTGACAACCGTCGTGACGGCGCATTCACTATCTTTTATATGGGTATCAACTTAGGTGCATTACTTGCCGGCGTCGTTTCTGGCTCTGTGACAACCTCTTACGGTTGGAAAGCTGGCTTTGTTGCCGCTGGTGTGGGTATGCTGGTTAGCCTAGTGATGCAAATGGTACTGGCTCAATCATGGCTTGGTGATATTGGTCGCGAACCAGCGGCGAAACGAGATCTAAACAACAAAAACGCCACCACGAAGCAGCCACTCACCAAAGAAGAAGTGAATCGACTAAAAGTAATTCTGGTCATGAGCTTATTCACTATTGTCTTCTGGGCAGGCTTTGAACAAGCTGGTGGTCTGATGAACATCTACACTCAACAATATACTGATCGCATGATTGGTGGTTTCGAAGTTCCTGCTGCGTGGTTCCAATCACTAAACCCATTTTTCATTATTACTCTAGCGCCAGTTCTGGCTGTCCTTTGGGTAAAATTGGGTAAACGTGAACCTACTTCGCCAGTGAAATTTGCGATGGCACTATTTTTCTTGGCGATTGGTTTCCTTTGTATGGTTGGCGCAGTGCTAGAACAAGGTGGAGATACAACAGTAAAAACATCGATGTTATGGTTGGTCGGCGCTTTCTTCTTCCACACATTAGGCGAGCTGTGTTTATCACCAATTGGTCTTTCATTGGTGACTAAATTAGCACCGCTTCGCTTAGCTTCACTTATGATGGGTGCATGGTTTGGCTGTAATGCGATTGCTAACTATGTTGCGGGCTATGTGGGCTCTCACGTAGGCGAGTTAGGCGCTATGGCTATCTTTAGTGGTATTGCGGTCAGCGCAACCGTAAGTGGCGTAATTTTGCTCCTATTCTCTAATACACTCGTTCGCTGGATGCATGGCGCTGAAAATACGCACAGCACGGCAGAGCAAGTAGAAGAGCAGCAAGTACAAGTTGCTTGATCGCTCAACTAAACGTAGAAAGGGTCGCTATTGCGACCCTTTTTTGTATCTAAAGTTTAGATTGAACTAACTCAACCATCATCTCGATATGAAGTTCACTATCGTTCAAACAAGGGATGTAGGTAAAGTTTTCGCCACCAGCTTCAAGGAAAATCTCTTTACACTCTTCCGAGATCTCTTCCAACGTCTCTAAACAATCTGACGAAAATGCGGGGGTCACAACATTAATATTTTTCACACCCTTTGCAGGAAGTGCCTCTAGGGTCTTATCGGTATAAGGTTGAAGCCACTCTTCTCTCCCAAATCGGGACTGATACGTCATGCCAATTTGTTGTTCGCTTAAACCTAACGCTTCCCCAAGCAAGCGAGTCGTCTCTTCACAATGCTGTGGGTAAACATCACCATTGTCAGCATAGCGTTTTGGAATACCATGATAAGAACACAGCAGGTAATCTCCCTGACCATTCTTTTGCCAATGTTCACGAACTGAATGCGCTAACGCTTCAATATATTTCGGGTGATTGTAATAATCACGAATAAAGCTAAAGCTTGGCATCACAGGCAGGTTTTTAAATGCTTTAGTGATTCCGTCAGAAACCGCTGCCGTTGTTGTGCCCGAGTATTGCGGATACAAAGGTAAAACAATGACTTCATCAACGCCTTGCGCCAATAGGGCTTCAAAGCCTGATTGTAAACCTGGGTTACCATACGTCATACCAAGCTCTACAGGTATATCAAGCTTTTGTGCCAACTTTTCCGTTTGGCGTTTAGAGTACACCATCAACGGCGAGCCCTCTTCCATCCATACTGATTGATAGAGTTTGGCAACTTTAGGAGCTCGGATAGGAAGGATAACGCCGTGCAATAGTGGACACCAAAGCCATCGAGTCATGTCTACCACTCGGTGATCATGAAGAAACTGACTTAAAAAGCGCTTTACGGCAGGAGCGGTTGGTGCGTCAGGAGTTCCCAGGTTAACTAGGAGTACACCCTGTTTATTATTCTCTTTCATAACATCCTATTCATGGTAAACGGCTTGGTTCATATATTTAAGTAACCTCGAAGTAACGAATAGCCGAGCTGAGGTTAATTAGATATATGTTTACGAGTAAACTAAAAAAGCGACCACTTGGGCCGCTTTCAATATATCAAAATATTAAATTTTTGACTTCAGCAAATTAAGATAGTGCTTTCTCGATATCCGCACTAACTTCAGCTACTTGCTTAGTACCATCAAACTTAAGGTACTTAGTCTTGCCTGCTTCAGCTTCTTTGCCGTAGTAGTTGATTAGCGGTGCAGTTTGCTCGTGGTAAACACCTAGACGAGCACGTACTGTTTCTTCTTTGTCGTCATCACGAACAACAAGATCTTCACCAGTTACATCATCTTTACCTTCCACTTTAGGCGGGTTGTAAACCACGTGGTAAGTACGACCAGAAGGAAGGTGAGCACGACGACCAGCCATACGCTCAACAATCACATCGTCTGCAACGTCAAATTCGATAACGTAGTCTACGTCTACGCCCATTTCTTTTAGGCCGTCAGCTTGAGGGATAGTACGTGGGAAACCATCTAGTAGGAAACCGTTTGCACAGTCTTCTTGAGCGATACGCTCTTTGATAAGACCAAGGATGATTTCATCAGAAACTAGCTGACCAGCGTCAATAACAGCTTTAGCTTGTTTACCAAGCTCTGTACCTGCTTTGATAGCAGCACGAAGCATATCACCAGTAGAGATTTGTGGAATACCGTATTTTTCCATGATGAAGTTTGCTTGTGTGCCTTTACCTGCACCTGGAGCACCTAGAAGAATGATGCGCATGATTTATCCTCTTTAATATTTAAGATTTATACCGAAGCTCACAATAGCTGACCTCTTAGACATCAAACCTGAGAAGCACCTGCAACGATAAGTTTCGGTATAACGTATATAGGCGAGCAAAAATACACGCCTTATTACTCACATTCAAGTCGCAGATTCTATCACAGGTTCTCTGAGCAAAGAGTGTATTAAGACTAAAGAATGTTAACAGTACCCTCTTTCACGCCCTATTGATTATTAACTCAGCACTTGAGATGCAAAATTTTGCGACAACAAACAAAAAGCTCGCGAAATGCGAGCTTTTTGATTTGCAGAGGTTATTACACCTTAGTCAAAAGTTGATTAACGGCTCCTAAGAACTCTGTTGGATCCTCAATAGAGCCTCGCTCCGCTAGCATTGCCTGACCAAGCAGAACTTCAACCCAGCGACCAAACGCTTCTTCATCGGCTTCGTCAGCCATACGCTTAACCAATTTGTGCTCAGGGTTTAGCTCAAAGATGTATTTCACTTCCGGCACAGCTTGACCAGCTGCCGCAAGAAGCTTCGCCATTTGAGTGCCCATTTCGTAATCGTCCGTTACCACAACAGCAGGCGTAGATGCGAGTTTGAAGGTCGTACGAACTTCTTTCACACGATCGCCTAGGTAAGACTTCGTGCGCTCTACAACCGACTTGAACTCTTCTTCGGTTTCTTTTTGCTTCTCTTTTTCTGCTTCATCTTCAAACTGACTTAGATCAAGCCCAGCTTTAGTGATTGACTGGAACTGTTTACCATCAAACTCAGTTAAGTAGTTCATCAGCCACTCATCAATGCGGTCGTACATCAAGATAACTTCAATGCCTTTCGCTTTGAACTGTTCTAAGTGAGGGCTGTTTTTCGCAGCTGCATAGCTGTCTGCCGTCAAGTAGTAGATCTTATCTTGACCTTCTTTCATGCGCTCAACGTAAGACGCCAAGCCCACAGTTTGCTCAGAAGAGTCCACTTCAGTTGAAGCAAAGCGCAATAAACCTGCAACTTTCTCTTTGTTTGCAAAGTCCTCCGCAGGGCCCTCTTTCATCACAAGACCAAACTCTTTCCAGAATGATTGGTATTTCTCTTCGTCATTCTTGGCCATACGCTCGAGCATCGTTAGCACGCGCTTAGTACAAGCATTACGTAGAGACTGAGTCACTTTATTGTCTTGTAAAATCTCACGCGATACGTTTAGCGGTAAATCGTTTGAGTCTATTAAACCACGTACGAAGCGTAAGTATGACGGCATAAATTGCTCTGCATCGTCCATAATGAATACGCGCTGTACGTACAGTTTCAAGCCTGATTTGTGGTCGCGGTTCATCATATCCCAAGGTGCTTTCGATGGGATGTATAGTAAGCTCGTGTAGTCGTTTTTACCTTCTACACGGTTATGACTCCAGACCAAGGGATCGGCAAAGTCATGTGATACGTGCTTGTAGAACTCTTGATACTCTTCTTCTGAAATATCAGATTTGTTACGCGTCCACAGTGCTTGGGCTTTGTTGATTTGCTCCCACTTTTTCTCATCTGTTTCCTTGCCTTCGTCATCACGAACGACAGTTTGGATTGAAACAGGAATGCCGATGTGATCAGAGTACTTACTGATAACGTCACGTAGACGCCACTCATTCAAAAACTCTTTACCCTCTTCACGCATATGAAGAATGATGTCGGTACCACGTGACTCTTTGGTAATGTTTTCGATGGTGTACTCACCTTCACCCGCTGAGTGCCATTGTACCGCTTCATCAGCGGCTAGACCCGCAGCGCGAGTGCGCACGGTAACGGCGTCAGCAACGATAAATGCCGAGTAGAAACCAACACCAAACTGACCAATAAGCTGAGAGTCTTTGCTCTGCTCTTCAGATAGCTTTGAGAAAAACTCGGCTGTTCCAGATTTTGCGATTGTTCCTAAGTGCTCAATCACATCATCACGGCTCATACCGATACCGTTATCAGAAATGGTTAAGGTATTTGCGCTTTCATCAAACGACAGTTTCACGCAAAGATCTGCATTACCTTCGTATAGATCTGGGTTAGATAACGCCTGAAAGCGCAGTTTGTCTGATGCATCTGATGCGTTAGAGATCAGCTCGCGCAAAAAGATCTCTTTATTTGAATAAAGAGAATGGATCATTAAATGCAGTAGTTGTTTTACTTCTGATTGAAAACCACGAGTTTCTTTATTTTGAGATACGGTTTCGCTCATGTGTGCTCCATAACATCTAAACTAATTGGCTTTTTCATAGGGACAAGTTTGTGACTTTCCCCTTGAAATCACCTTACCGAGATGTCATTTAACATGTGGCTGACAAATGTAAATTCAAGGTCAATATTGCTAAAAACGGTGTTTTTTTAGAAAATTTTAATTATCCTACCCGTCTAAAAGCATCTAAAATGTCGTGCGCACTCCAAGCGCCCCGGTAATTTTGTGACATAAATCACCATAATTACAACATCATCCATCTAAGAAGAACTAAATGACTAACATTGGCACCAAATTTCTACTTGCTCAAAGGTTCACCTTTGATCCAAATAGTAATTCGCTCGCTGACCAACAAAACGGCAACGACGTTGTACGATTAGGAAGCAACGAAAGCCGTATACTTCTGATGTTGGCAGAGAGACCAAACGAAGTTTTAACCCGTAACGAGCTTCACGAGTTTGTTTGGCGTGAGCAAGGTTTTGAGGTGGATGACTCAAGCCTGACTCAAGCGATTTCTACTCTGCGTAAGATGTTGAAGGATTCAACAAAATCTCCAGAGTTTGTTAAAACGGTACCTAAACGTGGCTACCAACTCATTTGTTCAGTGGAACGCTTGAGCCCATTTTCTACTGACTCTAACACTGACGTTGAAGAAACCGCTTCTGAACACGAAGCGCCAGCAGTGGAGTTAGAAGCGAGCGATACACCACCAACAGAGATAGTGACCGATACTACTGCTGATCTTGAGCCTCAAGTAGAGCCGACTAAAACTCAGCCGAAGCCAGCATCTAACACGATTAACTGGCTACCGCGTGTCATTATCTTTTTGTCTCTGCTGCTTCCTGTTTGCGTATTGTTATTCACGAACCCTGCGGAATCCCAATTCCGTCAGATTGGTGAGTATCAAAATGTACCAGTGATGACACCTGTAAATCACCCTCAAATCAACAACTGGTTGCCTTCAATAGAGCAATGCATTGAGCGCTACGTGAAGCACCATGCAGAAGACTCGTTGCCAGTTGAAGTGATTGCCACTGGTGGACAAAATAACCAGCTGATTCTGAACTACATTCATGACAGTAACCACTCTTACGAGAACGTAACACTGCGTATTTTCGCAGGTCAAAACGATCCAACAGACATCTGCAAATAAAGGAGGCCAATATGAAGATTAAATTAGCATCTGCGGTTTTGGCCGTATCCGTTCTTTTCAGTAGTTGGTTGTATTGGGGAAGTGACCTAAAAGTGGAGCAGCTCCTCACAGCAAACGAATGGCAGTCGACCATGGTGACAGTCATTACAGACAGCTTGCCTGACGATACTGTCGGCCCACTACGCCGAGTTAATGTTGAATCAAACGTGAAATATCTCCCTAATGGTGACTATATTCGCGTAGCAAATATAAAACTATTCGCTCAAGGTTCAACCGCAGAATCAACGATAAATATCTCGGAAAAAGGCCGCTGGGAAGTAAGTGACAACTATTTGTTGGTCTCGCCTTCGGAGTTTAAAGATATTTCATCTTCTCAATCAAAAGACTTTTCCGAAGCACAGCTACGTTTGATTACTCAAATTTTTAAGCTAGATGCGGAGCAAAGTCGTCGTATTGACGTCGTGAACGAAAAAACACTCTTGCTCACTAGCTTGAACCACGGTTCTTCGGTACTGTTTAAAAACTAATTTTGATTGGATGATAAGGGGGCAAGACGCCCCCTTTGTTTTGCTTATGGATTGGCTAGATACCACTACTCTCTTTTTCGGTTCACTAATCGCCAACACGCTGGCTTCACTTTCCGGTGGCGGAGCAGGCTTGCTTCAATTCCCTTTACTCATCTTTCTCGGCTTACCGTTCTCCGTTGCGCTAGGCACACATAAGGTGGCTTCGGTCGCTTTAGGCTTAGGCGCAGCAAGCACGCATTTAATATCAGGCACTATTAAATGGAAAATCGCGCTCTACCTTATCTTGTCCGGTAGTATTGGCGTGATTTTAGGGGCTAACTTAATTGTACAGATCCCTGATGGTATCGCGGAAAAGATGCTCGGCACGATGATCCTAGCGCTAGGTATCTACTCGCGATTTAAGACATCGCTAGGCCAAGCTGAAGTAATACGTAACCGTCATCCTATCGGTTGGGTTATTGGTGGAATTGGCTTACTGTTTATCGGCATCATTAACGGATCTCTTACCGCAGGTTCTGGTTTGCTCGTGACACTATTTTTGGTGCGCTGGTTTGGTTACGACTACAAACAAGCCGTTGCTTACACCATGATTTGTGTCGGCCTGTTTTGGAATGGCATTGGAGGCATTGCCGTCGTACAGGCAGGGGCGCCTATTCACTGGGCTTGGTTACCTGTTTTATTGTTAAGCTCTTTTCTAGGCGGCAGTTTAGGCGCATGGGCCGCGACTCGATACAGTAACAGAGTGATTAAAGTTGCATTCGAAATTCTCACGTTTGCGGTGGGCATCAAGTTGCTGGTTTAAAAAGATTAAAAGGAAAGTTTCATGGATAAAGCAATCATTGATATTTATTACTGCCGCCAGTGCAACTGGATGTTGCGTTCAACTTGGCTATCGCAAGAATTACTGCATACTTTTAGCGAAGAAATAGAAACAATCAGCTTACACCCGGACACAGGTGGTCGCTTCGAAATTTTCTGTAATGGCCAGCAAATTTGGGAACGGAAAAAAGACAGCGGCTTTCCTGAAGCCAAGGTGCTAAAACAGCGCGTTAGAGACATTATCGACCCAGAACGCGATTTAGGACATTCAGACACAAAATAGGGAGCAATTCGCTCCCTATTTTTTACTTAGTAAAACCGTTAAATCATGGTTTGTGCTAATACTTCGCCTTCTGGCGTTTTTACCGTTAGCTTATTGCCTTCTAGAGTACCAAAGCTTCTCGGTAAGCCATTACGTGGGAATGTCATCGAGCCTGGGTTGAATATAATGGCTCCATCTTGCATCTCTGCGACGGGAACATGTGTATGACCGTGGGCGATGATATCACCTTCACGCAGTGGCGGCCGTTTTTCAGAGTTGTACAAGTGACCATGAGTCAAAAAGATTCTCTTGCCAGATTCAAGTAGCACCCATGAGTAATCCATCATCATTGGAAACTTCAATAGCATTTGGTCTACTTCACTATCACAGTTGCCACGTACAGAAATAATTTGATCACTGTATTGGTTCAATAAGTCTGCTACCTGTGGAGGGTTGTAGCCTTCCGGAATAGGGTTTCGCGGCCCATGGTTCAGCGTATCTCCTAGCAAAATCAGGTGGTGCGCACCAGAAGCCAAAAATAGATCAATGGTTTCTTTAGTTGCTGGCAAAGAGCCATGCAGGTCTGAGGCAAAAAATAGTTTCACGACATCGTCTCCTCAAAAAGTATGAGGTCATTCTACGGCATTTTTTTAGCAGCTCAACCTACGACGGTTTGAATACTACTGATAGCGCAATGATTCAATGACCATAGGCAAAACATAGAACCATGCTGCATACGCTGTTCCAACCAACACCAGTATCCAAAACACCATCGACATAAATTTTGATTTGGCTAGATGGTGCAGCGGATCGGGCTCTCCGCATCCTGGACATGCATGAGCGCGTTTTGAGATTTGTTTCTCACACACGGGGCAAGAGACTAAAGGCATGATACAGATTCCTCGACATTAGGCTTAGGGCGCAAAGAATAATGGTGAATTAACACATATGCAACCTAACATATATTAAATATTTTAGTTCTTTGTAACAGTCGCTGACTTGAGAAAAAATTCGTTGATTTTTCATTTATATCAACCTATTACACTTCTTCTCGCACCATACCATTGATGACAATATTGTTATAACTCACCATCCCAATGACCTCGCCACTTTCAATGACCGGCGCTCTGCTTATGCCAAATCGCTCAAACAAACGTGCACAATATTTTACGTTCATATCTGGTTCGACACACAAAGCGGGCTTGGTCATGATTTCATAAATATTTGTGCGCTGAGGAGAACGATTATTCGCCAGCACCTTTTTGGCGATATCATTCATCAACACAATGCCATATTCATCATTATCATCTCGCTTTTTCACCACCAGCGCTTTGACTTGGTATTTTTTCGCTAGCGTTATGCCTTCGTATACGGTCATCAGTCCATCAACCATCACATACGTTGCCGCCATAACATCTCGAACTCTAATTATCGTTTGATCACTCATAATTCATCCTCGACCACTTTGGTCAATGTCTCGACTTGATGCGCGACACCGACTGCATCTTCAATATCGATCTGAATAGCAATCCCCTGTCCCGACTCTCTGTCGAATTCACCAACCTCATTAATGGTTTCTAATATGTGTCGAGAGAGATGTTCCTCGACCACAAACAGCAGCACATCTTTTTGCACTTCTAGCGTTAAACCAAAAAACGTTCGCTTTTGATTTAAACCTTGCCCGCGAGCATTGTTAATCACTGTAGCACCGGTCGCACCAGCATCGCGTGCAGCGTCCAACACCTTGTCTGTTTTGCTGTCTTCAACAAACGCAAGTATCAATTTAAAGCGCATTTTCTTCTTCCTCCGAGACGTTTTTATTCAGCCACTGGGTTATTTGCGCATAGCCCATCACAGAGATCATAGGAAATAGACTGGCAAACGCGATCAAGCCAAAGCCATCAATCATTGGGTTTCTTCCAGGGACGGTCGAAGCAAGCCCTAACCCTAATGCAGTTACAAGTGGGACAGTGACGGTAGAAGTTGTTACGCCTCCAGAATCGTAGGCGAGTGGAACAATAAGCTTAGGAGCGTAAAACGTTTGAATCACAACGACGATGTAACCCGCGATGATGTAATAATGAATGGGATCGCCTACGACAATCCGGTAACTACCTAATGCAATACCAATTGCCACCCCAAACGCAACGGCTACGCGCAAGCCGTTAATACTGATACTGCCTCCAGAGACTTGGTTTGCTTTTATCGCTACAGCGATTAAAGAAGGCTCTGCAATCGTGGTACTAAAGCCTATAAAAAAGGCGAAGGTGTAAACCCAATAATAGTCGACCCACATTAAGGCTTTCCCTACCGATACTTTGAACTCTTGTAAAAACTCCGGCGCCGTTAATTGCACAGCCATCGTCTCCCCAAGTGGAAACAACGCCATTTCTAATCCAAGTAAAAAAAGAGCTAACCCGAAAATCACATAAACGAACCCAAACAAAACCTTCTTAAGGTTGCTAACAGGACGCCTTAACACCGCTAACTGAAAACCAAAAATAATGCTGGCGATGGGAACGACGTCTCGAACGGTCGATAACAAAGTGTCTAGGAAATGATCAATTGAAATCATGTTACGACCATTCCGTAAACCATCACAAACATCATCGGTAACAGCGAGGCAAAAGCGATTAAACCAAAGCCATCCACCATAGGGTTACGCCCTTTAATAGAAGACGCTAAACCGACACCCAGTGCAGTGACCAAAGGTACTGTTATGGTGGACGTTGTTACACCTCCGGAATCGTAAGCAACGCCAATAATGGCTTCAGGTGCAAACCACGTCAGTATTACAACGCCGACGTAGCCACCAATGATCATGTAATGAATCGGCCACCCTTTTAAGATACGCAAAACGCCGATAACGATGGCTATCCCCACTGAGAGAGCTACTGTTACTCGAAGTCCTTCTCCGTAATCCTGCATGGACTGCTCTGAGTTAGCGATCATTCCGCCCTCTGCCGCAACTTCTGAGGCTTCTTCCGCTACCGCGGTTAATGCAGGTTCAGCTATCGTGGTGCCAAACCCCAAACAAAACGCAAAGACTAATAACCAAAACACGCTGCCTTTTTTTGCAAAGGCTTGAGCCATACTCTCTCCGATAGGAAAAAGACCAAGTTCTAGGCCAAAGATAAAAAAGGTTAATCCTAAAACGACAAGCAACAAGCCAAAAAGAATGGAGACCAGGTTGGGCAGCGGCTCTTGCAAAACGACTAATTGGAAAAAAGTGATAACAATGATGATGGGTAATAAATCACGAGCACTATTGAGGAGCGCTCGAAAAAGCGCAACAAATGCTTCCATGCCTATCCTCCTTGATTGTGCAAACTGATTACGCTCGTTCCAATGAGCGATAACTTCTAGTCTGGCATAGATTTCACTCTTCTACCGTGAATGCACTAGCGCCATCTATAACATTTAGTTACATATTTTCTAATATGTGAAGTTAATAGCCTCTCTGTCAGCTTGTCACTATCCTAGAAATAATGGTGTTGAGATGATCAAGCTAAGCACAAAGCGACTATAATGTTCTAATACGTGTACATTCAAAGAGATAACATGAAGATATTACTCACAGGTGGCACTGGGTTTATTGGCTCGGAGTTGCTCAAGCTGCTATCAACTCACCAGGTTATGCTACTTACACGCTCTCCAGAGCGAGCAAAACAACGCCTACAGCATGCTGATCTGGGTAATATCGAATACCTTGACTCGCTCGAGTCGTTCGCCGATCTCAATCACGTTGATGCCGTCATTAATCTTGCAGGTGAGCCTATTGCGGATAAAAGGTGGACCAGCGAGCAAAAAGAAAAAGTCTGCAAAAGTCGTTGGAAAATTACCGAACAAATTGTTGAGCTGATCCACGCAAGTACCGAACCTCCCTCTGTTTTTATTAGTGGCTCGGCAGTTGGCTACTATGGTGACCAACAAGATCATCCGTTTGATGAGTGCTTACATGTTAATAGCGACGGCTTTCCTCACGAGGTTTGTGCAAAGTGGGAGCAAATAGCTAAGCGCGCAGAGTCGGAACAAACACGGGTTTGTCTACTGAGAACTGGCGTGGTACTCGGCCTTAATGGTGGTGCGTTGGCAAAGATGCTATTACCTTACAAGCTTGGCGTAGGCGGCTCACTTGGGAACGGTAATCAGTACATGCCTTGGATTCACATCCTAGATATGATCCGCGCTATCATGTACTTGCTTGAAACACCACATGCCCACGGTGCATTCAATATGTGCGCCCCCCATCCTGTGACTAATCGTATATTCAGCGGCACACTAGCTAAAACGCTAAAACGTCCGCATATCTTGTTCACGCCTAAATGGGCGATGGAACTCCTAATGGGAGAATCTTCCTGCTTGTTGTTTGATAGCATGAGAGCCAAACCCAAAAAACTCACCGAACTGGGCTTTAAATTTAGCTACTCCAGAATAGAGCCAGCACTCAAGCACTTGCTTCATGACCGGAGCTGATGAATGATGGCTCCAATCAATGTTTCTGAGTCTTAAATTAAATTATGAAAAAGTCGATTCTTATTACGGGTTGTTCAACCGGCATCGGTTACGTGTGCGCTCACGCCCTACAAAACAAGGGATTTAATGTCATTGCATCTTGTAGGAAAGAACAAGATGTCCAGCGCCTAATTAATGAAGGGCTAACCTGCATCAATCTAGACCTAAATAGCCCAGAAAGCATTTCTTCGGGCGTGAAGCAAGCGCTAGAGTTAGCAGAAGGTAAGCTTTACGCAGTGTTCAATAATGGTGCCTATGGTCAGCCCGGAGCACTGGAAGACTTACCCACCGAGGCTCTTCAAGATCAATTTCAGACCAACTTTTTTGGTTGGCACCAGTTGGTCAGAGAGGTGCTTCCTCATATGCGCCAGCAAGGCGAAGGACGCATCATACAAAACAGCTCTGTTCTTGGTTTTGCCGCAATGAAATACCGTGGCGCCTATAATTCATCAAAATTTGCCTTAGAAGGCTGGACAGATACGCTCAGGCTAGAGCTTGCGGATACGAATATCAAAGTGGCATTGATAGAACCAGGACCGATCGAAACTCAATTTAGAAACAATGCATTACGAGCCTTTGAGAAGTGGGTTGATATTGAATCTAGCCCCCATCGTCATGCTTATGAAGGACAAAGAGAGCGACTCAACAACGACAAGTCTAATAATCGATTTGTTTTGCCTGCAGAGTCTTGCATCGCACCAGTTCTTCATGCATTAACTAGCGTTTCACCGAAAATTCGTTATCGAATTACTACACCGACTAAATTATTCGCAGTCTTGAAAAGACTATTACCAACCCGTGTACTTGATAAAATTTTGCGACAGGCTGCATAAAAAAGTTTTGTCGAAATGTAATTTCACCGTAACAATGTGATGTCATTATGAACATGTAGGTTAAAAAAACCTCAACTAAACGAATCAATTTCTACGCAATTCAGCGGGGATTCTTTCGCCCAAAGTGATTGAGTTGCTTAGATTTGGTATCGCCACCCATTACGTTTTGTAGCAATGTTTATACTACTGCGAGGCAACAATGACATTAAATCAGCTTAACTGGCTTAGTGTGGGTGTAGTGTTGACCATGTTCATCCTATTTTGATACCGCACTAACAAATAGCATTAGAATTGCGCTGCTTCGGCAGCGTTTTCTTTTTATCTAACACCTGAGCAGCAATAACCTCACTCTATTACCTCACGTTTTCTCAAAATAGAATGATTCATTATTGATGGTGAATGTCGCTTGAATTTCACCTAAATCAACTCCATATCTAATATCAACGACAAGACACAAGGCAAGGATACTCTGATGCAATCCCCATTTATCGTTGAGATAACAGAACAGAACTTTCGCGAAACGCTTGAAGGATCAATGAACACGCCCGTTTTGATCCACTTTTGGGCCAACGCTCAACCAGAAAGCGCACAGATACTCCCTGAGTTGCAATCTCTTGCTCAACAGTACAACGGTGCATTTACGCTTGCTCTACTAAATTGTGAAGATCAGCCCGCTTTAGCGTCTCAATTTGGCGTGCAAGTATTGCCAACTATCGCGCTGTTTATAAATGGTCAAGCCGTCGATGGTCTAGGAGGCCCCCAGCCAATTGATGCCATTGCTACCATGCTACAAAAGCATTTGCCAAGCCCAGATGAACAACTATTAAAACAAGTCAGTGAACTTCTTCAGCAAGGTGAGCATGCTCAGGCTTTGAGCATCATCCACACTTTGCCGCCAGAGCTGCAAGAGCGTGGTGATGTGAAACTCGCGATGGCTGATTGTTTGCTAGAAACCAAACAATTTGATATTGCCCAAGAACTACTGAACGCTATCCCTCTCGAGTATCAAGATAACTACTACAAGAGCCTAATAGCCAAGCTCGAGCTGCATTTGCAGGCTGCAGATAGCCCTGAGTTACAGCGACTAGAACAAGCATACGCAGCAGACATGGCAAACTTCGAACTCGCTTGTGAATTGGCGGTACAATACAACCAAGTTGGTCGGGATGAAGAAGCGTTGGAACTGCTGTGGAATATTCTTAAAAAAGACTTGGGCGCCCAAGACGGTGACGTGAAGAAGACTTTTATGGATATTCTCAGTGCACTAGGTCAAGGTAACGCATTAGCAAGCAAATATCGTCGCCAGCTTTACTCAATTTTGTACTAAGCGCCGCATTCTTCTAAGAATAAGACAACAAAGGCCGGGATTTCCGGCCTTTGTTTTTTGTTAGAAGTCGCTATACAACGTTGGTGCTGCTGGCGGATACTCTATTGGTTGCCAACGATCATTAAAGGTGTACTTGGCATAAAGCATGAAATGGTTTGGTGTATAAAACTCAGAACGTTGTACATCGACTAACGCACCAAGATACCAACGTTTGCTGACTCGCTTTTCCACCGCCGCTTGCAACGACGTACCAAAACCACCACCCTTGTCTGACTCCGCTACTGTCGATAAGTATGGCGCGTCTTCCTTAGTCCAAGAGTTAGAGACGGATGCACTCAATTGATATGACCAAGAACTGTTGTATCGGCCATAAAAGTTGATAGGTAAAGACACCGAGAAGTAACTTTGCGGGCTGTAGTAGCCACCGTGACCTAGCGTGTACTCACCCAGATTTTTGTCGTAATCAAGGTACATTAAGTTCGTACCTATACTTAAACGCTGGTCATCCGTTGCAATTAACTTGTAGTACGCTCCACCTAGCACGCCTAAACGAGTGTTGTCCTCAACCTTTTCACCAGTCAAAACATGATACTGCAAGCTACTCCAAAAACCGTAAGGGCCACCAATGTCCCAACTTGAGCTCAACTTCACACCAGTACGAGCAACTCCGCCCCATTTAGTCCCTTGAGGGTCAGTCGTGCCGCTAGGGACAGACATTCCAGCATAAGAAAGCGCGCTACTGGTCTCAGGGCGACGCGAAGCTTCTGCCGTCCAACCGAACTCACCCAGGTCCCCATTGATGCGCACACCACCAACCCATGTGGTATGGTCGAAACCAATTGGTGTCGTGCCGATATCGACCAACCAATCTTCAGCCTGCCAGCCCACTCCAAATGCCATACCTGATGCGTCATTTTGGAACGAAGTGCTGTCAGAATCGGTGGTTTTTTCATAATAGTCCAACTGACCTGAATCGATAGAAACATAATCGGCTTTTAGCAACAGGTGCCCATCCCAGCTCTCTATCGGGATTCGGGCTTCTATGGGCACTTGATTCGAAGTATTACGGCCATCTCGTGCACTGTAATCCCAGCCAATCATGACATGCCCATCACTCCGATCATGCAGTTTATCGATGTCCGATTTGACGTTACGAGTCAACCAGTAGTCGTCAGCAGTATCATATAGCTCGCGTAAGCTTAGGGGTTCTTTTTTCGCCTCTTCAGGTTCACGATTTTTATCCATTCGGTCACGATTTAAGGCTTGATAGGCGCGTGTTTCAGCTAACGCCCACTGTTGATTTTCCATTGCTATAGACATGCTATTGCGAAATGCTAATGCGTCAGCATCAGGCATCGCATCCAACAACTGATTTAGCGCATTAGCGTCATTTCGATAGCCTTGTTGATTAAACACCGCGGCCACTGTCATCAACTGTGCCGCAGTTAAGCTATCGCGCTTTTTATTCAAAATGAGGTGCATGTCGTGATACGTCGCTTCATACCCAGTCAAAGCACTAGCTTGCAACATGCCAATTTCTGCTTGAGTTTTAAATGGCTCAGGCTTTAAAGAAACTTGTTCATACAAATCCAACGCAAGCTTAGGCTGTTGATTAACCAGCATCAGATCCGCTTGACTCAACAGTCGACGGGTTTTGAGTTCATCAAGCTGTAATGCTTCCGAAGCACTTAAATCTTGTGTTGCGGAATTTAATGCTAAGTCCGCGTACCAACGATCAAAATCTTCAAAGTGATTCAAGCTTACCATCATGCTGCCGTAAGCCAGTTTGTCATCGGTTGACCAATCTTCTGAAAGCGAAATGTTTTGGAAAATCCTCTCAGCTTCCTTAACTTCATCAATGTCTAACCACGCACTCACTAGACGAGCGAGCGGTTGAATTTGACCTTGATAATCCGACTCTAGCGCACGTAATATCGCCATTACTGATTCGGGAGAAGCTAAGTAACGCGTTTGAATGTCTCTCAACTGAGCATCAAGCTTCAAGCGGGTTAAATTGCGCTGCATTGCGTCTGTCATGTCATGTTGTGCGATACTCTCTAGCTCAGCGATGGCCTCATTCACGTTGAAGTCCTGCGCGAGATAAAGCGCGTAAGCAAATTTCATTTCAGGGTCATTACTAGATGTAGCCCAATCGGACATCAGCGTATCCGCGCGTACTTTGTCGCCCATTGAATGAACCACGTCAGCAATATCAAGCCTTAACCATGGGGAGGTTGGCTGTAGCGCAATCAATTCCTCTACGGACGCTTTCATCGTTGCCTGATCATTTTGAGCGATTGCGATCCGCAGACGAGTCAAAATAACTTCCGACTTGATGCTCGCTATTTTTTCAGCGACCACTTTCTGCTGTGGGGCTGAGTAACTGCGCGCGAGTGCTTCCGCGCCAGACCAATCTTGCTGCTGAATACGAACATCTAAGCGACCACGCAATGCAGAGCTATTGCTGCTATCCAGTTGCAAAGCTTGTTTGAAAACCTTCTCTGCCGCGGCATAATTTTCTTGTACCAGATACAAAGAGCCTAATGATGAATAAGCATAAGGTTGGGATTTATCTACTTGAATCGCTTTTTGATAAGCGCTTTCTGCTTGCTTAAACTGGCCTTTTTCGACCAAGGCATCACCTTGATCAAGATACGCCCAATATTGAGAAGTCTCGATTAGCGCTGCCCATTTTGAGGCCGAGTCAGGATTATGATCTAAGTGCTGAGCCTGTTTAAAGTATCCGAGCGCTTTTTGTTGCTGCCCTCTACGTAGATAAACCTTACCCATAGCACCAAGCAATTCAGGATCTTGCGGACGAGTCGTCAACGCATAACGCAGCTGAGCTTCTGCTTGGCCGGTTTTATCTTCCTCGAGCAACGCTAACCCTTTGAGCTTGGCGAGATAAGTGGGGTCTTTGCGTAGTTCCTTTTCCTTTTTCCAGCGATCTTTCGCGCTTTGATTCGCTCTTTGTATCTCCATGTCAGACGGGTAGTAGCTAGCTAAGATGGCATATTGCTGAACAACTTGATCTGAAATAGGCAATTGATCCAATGCACGCAACCACGACGTTGCCGCATTTGTTCCAACCGAAGGAGCAAGCGCTAACTTTTTATAGGTATCGAGAATCCATGGATCAGCAGGATTCTCTTTGCGAATGTGGTTGGCTAACGCGAGTTGAAAAGACGGAACACTAGGATAATTTGCATTTAAACGTTCCAGTCCCTGTTTTACCGAGCTCCAACTGCCTGGCAAATTACTTTGCAACTGTAGGAATTCCAGTTGTAACGCTGGTGATGGCATTCCATTTGGGAAAAGGGCTTTGTAAGCTTGAATCGCTTCATCGTAACGACCAGATTTTGCAAGCAACTGAGCGCGCTGATAATCCGCTCTTTTCTCTCCCTGAATAGCCATAATCGATGACAAGTTTTTCGCTTGAGTCGAATGAGGCGCCTGTCTGATTAAGCGCTCAAATACCGGTTTTGCTAATTCTGGCTGCTTACGTTTCAGATACATATTCGCTTGATAGAAAAGCCCCGTTGGATTGCTTTCTTCAATCGCGAACAGCCTCTCCAGAGTACTCTCGACAATATCATCTCGGCCAATCGCATCCGCCAGTTTTAGCTGCTCAACCAACCACTCAACCGAGTCAACTCGTGCTAATGATGTGGAAAATTGAACCAGCTCGATAGGCTTGTAGACCTGTGCGAGCTGCGACTTTGTCAGAGGTTTTGAGCTAAAGCTTTCTGCATGCACAGTGCCGACGCCACCAGCCGCCAAAGCAACCAGTGGAATCCACCATAACACGCGTCCTGTTACTGACATCTCTCGCTCCATACAGGAAGCAATTCACCTTGCACACCAAAACGGTAACGTTCTTCATGCCAACCAAGCCCAAATAGACTTAATACGTTGTCGTAATAATGATCGTTTTTGTCCACCACAAGTTCATTTTGAGCACGACGAAACTGCGTCTCCAACAGCGTAGATTCACCAGAAGCCGCGAGTAACGGAAGAGCCGCAGCAGAAAAACCTGCGCTTCCTGCTTGGGTATATTTACCCGTTTCAGTATTTACTTCTCTCGCTGGCGCACCAAGGGCTTTGGTTGCCGCGACAAACGGCTGCATTTTTTGTACTAATACTGCTTTTTCTGAAACTTGGTCATTTAGCATACCCGCCCAAAGATAAGTGCGGATCGCGTTGTAACTGCCCATCGGCCCTGTAACCACATCTGAGCTATAACGACCATTTCTCAATGCTGCCCAGTCTGGGCTAAAGCCAGCTGGCATCGTTTTCTCTAGCATGTGAACACTTGCCTTGTACATTGAATCCCAGTTGTATTGCGGGTACAGCGACTGCATACGAGCAATCAGTTGTAACGGAACATAACTCGGATTCACACGGTACTGGCCGTCGGCATCAAAGCCCGTTGGAGCTGGCAACAATACCGTTCCAACTCCCGCTATGTTGACGGTTTCTTCACGTAAAATACGACTCGCGATCAGATGTCCAAGGGTCTGATAGTAGTAGTTATTCCATAATCTCCCCGCCTCAACAAGGGAGTAAGCTATCCACAAATCTGAATCTGACGCTGGGTTAGAATCCAAGACTCCGAACTGACCATTTTCTTTTCTTCCCCACAACCAAGCAGGAAGCCTTGCCGTCAAATCCCCACCAGCCAAATGTGATTGAGTCCATTTTAAAACCTGATCGAAGGTTTTAGGGTCATTGGCAACCAAGGCAAAGAACAATGCGTAAGATTGGCCTTCCGAGGTTGTAATCATACGCTCGTCACTGCCATCAACGACTCGGCCTTGCTCCATGTATACCGACTTAAATGTTTCCCATTGTGGCCACTCGCAGGTGTTAGCCCACAAGTAAGGAGACACGAACAACATAAGGAACGAGATGAGTTTTTTCATTATTCCTCTTCCTCAGTTTTTTCTAAACGTCTAGACGCGACTTGACGTAATACGCGCCAAAGCACAATGGTTACGATCACCACTAGCAAGGCGGCAAAGCACGCAACGATGACTGGGTGATTAGAGAAGTGATACCAAACGAGCTGCCACACAGGAAGCTTACCGACATAGTAGTGCGAACCCACGTTGTAGCTTGCTACTTCGTTATTTCTCAACGTCACCACCGAGCCAAACATGTGCTCCACTTTACCGGAGTCAGCCAACGCGCGATCAACCGACGAAAAATCTGACGGGTGAGCCGCCATAATAGAAATGACGCTGCGTTTTTTCGTAAATGGCGATTCTGCACCATAAATAGCAGCAAAAGAGCCTTCTGCCTCGACAGAAACATAATCTGCGGCGGCTTGACGAGCATCACTTGGACTCATCCAGTTCATTCCGAGCTGCTTTTCATTTTTGCTTGGTAGGCGAATTTGTCTCTGACCTTCTTTAACCACTAAGTTTACTTGGTCAGGGTTATTAGCGGCTTCTTCTAGTGCATCCACAACACCAATCGTCAGGATATCTTTATTTTTTAGTTGCTCAGCATTCCATTTATCTGTCAAAAGCACCTGAATACCTGGGTACCCAGAGTCACGTCCCAATGACCCCATGACGTTTAAGAAGGTTTGCAACACTTCTTTTGCAGCACTCTCTGGAACAACAATAGCAGTTTCTGACAAATCAGCCATGCGAGTGTAAGGAAAACCGGATGTAGCAAAAGCGCGCATGTTCGGCATTTCGATGTAGTGGGGGAAACCACTAAAATCAATAGTAGAATCACCATCAATAACCGCGTATTGCTTACTTGGCTGCGTTACCTGGCACTGCCCATCGGTCACCGAAGCAAAGCCAAATTCGAACTCGATTCGGTTTTGACTACCCACCTTAAAAGCCGGAATGCGAACAAACGTATCACCACTTAGAATGCCATCATCTAACAAAGGAACACGTATACGGTTAGATTCTCCACCTTGACCTTTTGTGGTTAGGTTGAACGCCTCAATGAATTGGTCATTAATACTCAAAGTCAGACGAGAGCCGGAATGATCCGCAGCAGGCGGTGAATAACGATAGTTAAGATCCATCGGTATACCACGGCTTTGCCAAGTAAAGAGATCGGGTGGTAAACGCAAACTTACGTTGATTGGTGGAGGCGTTCGGCCTTCCACTTGCAGCATGCTTTTTTGTTCGACTAACTCAGACAATGCAACAGGACGAGCCGTACTCACCCAGTTTGGCGCATCGTACGGGACTCGTGGTTTGATTTGTTTGACTTCATTAATCTTCGCGATTGGTCCAGTAAGAAGTTGGTTTCCCAACGCCAAACCTTGCACCGCAATGTTAAGATCCTTACTGTCACGGCCTGTCACCAGAAGAAGCTTCACGTACGGGTCTGTTGGATGAGTGATGACTTGAAGACGAGGGCCATCCGTGTCTGGAAAATCTCTCAGAAACTCAGGTTTGTTGTCATTGGTAACAAAGACAATGGCGTTGCGCTTAGGTAACGTGTCGACACTAAAAGGGAATTGAGCACCACGCCAACCCGCAAGAGCACCAAAGTAAGAGCTCAAGACACCGGCAGCCTTGACATCATCTAAATCGTATTTGCTACCCATCACGACAGGCAGATTTAACTGGCTGAAATCACGGACATCAAAAAAAGGAGCCGGTAACAAACTCAAGTCACTTTCCAGCACTGTCTTTTGAGCAAGCATCTCAATTCGACTACTTTGGCTAATCTCAGCCCAAATGCTCGAGTCATTGGGGTTAGCACAGTCTTTCTGAGTATTCCCTATTAACTCAAAGCGAATTTGGTTGTAATTACTAAAGTAACGAGTGTCCAGCGGCATAGATAAGCTCAACTTTTTGCCTTGCTGGCCATCGACGATTGACGCTACTCCCATAAGTTCGTTGTTCAAATACACTTTGACGTGAGAAACCAAAGAGAGCAACGCTGGCGAAGGTGTGATATCAAAGTGCAACTTTGCTTTAGATACCACCTCATCGAGTCGCGAACCGAAACCAATATAAGCACTGGCCTCACTACCTTGGATAGCAATTGAACCACTGTAACCTAATTGACTAAATGGGATGACGCGCTTAAACACGGTCGAATCTTCAGCATCTTGCTGTGCCAAAGGCGTTGCTTGTTGCTGACTTACTTCTTGTGCCGCGAGACTGCACGACATACACATGAGAGTGATAGCCGTTGTCAACGCTGTTAGTTTTTTATTATTTAGCATGACTTGAGGTCCTGATTGGGACATAACGAGGTCTTAGTGACCAAATAAATTCGATACAAAATAAAAGTGCATCCACACTGACCTGAACAAACTTAGGACAATGTTGCAGCAAGCGTTTGTATCCATTAAAGCCGACTTGCAGTACAGCCTGCATACTCGATAGAGGTTTATCTGATTGATAACCTTGTTGCCATTTCGCCCATGTATCTGCACGTGCAAATGTACATTGGACGTATTGGATTCGTTGTTGATGAGACAATTCGTTGAGTTGTAAACCAAATATCCCCTTATGAGCATAGGCAACCGTCATAGGGAACACGAATTCTTGGCCACCTCGATTGAGGATCACTTCTAAGGTTTGACCGAGTAAGTAAGCACAGGTTGGTTCATCGACCCCGTCAATTTCTATGCGCACGCCCCCCAAAGAGAAATCCTTCATCTGCGCTTGTATTAAATGCCCAGAATTAAGCCTAACCGCGACAGGAATCGCCACCTCTACTCGGTGATCTTTTCGCACTTGTTTAGCTTCTACTGCAACCGCAACGGCAGCACCTAAAATCAACAGGTTGTACATCGTCCATACGAGATTCACGATAACTGTACCGATTTCATTTTGAGGCCCCCACCCCATTCGGTAAATCCCTACAGCGAAGCCCAAAATGTTGAGTGCAACCAAAACCAAATATGGTCGAGAGATCACCCAATCGTAGTGAGACTTTTCAACCAAACCGCCTTTTGCCGTTACGTTGAATGTCCCTTTATGGGGCGCAAACAAAGCCACCGTTGTTGGCCTTGCGATATACCAAGCAAGCACGGTTTCGTATACCTCACCCCAAAACGAATAACGGTAGTCACCCTGCATACGAGAGTTGGTCATGCTGGCGTGAATCATGTGGGGTAATACGTACAAAATGATCGCCAGCGCTGGTGCATAAATCACGTAGGAATGCAGCAACAAATAAGCCAAGGGTGCGATCAGGAATACAATCCTCGGGATACCAGATAGAAAGTGCAGCATGGCATTGACGTAACAAAGCCGTTGAGAGAGCTTAAGCCCCTTTCCAGTCAATGGATTATCTACCCTAAATATCTGCGCCATCCCGCGAGCCCAACGAATGCGTTGCCCAACATGTGCAGACAATGTTTCTGTCGCCAAACCAGCAGAAATCGGCTGCTTAAGATATGCAGAACGATAGCCTAAACGGTGCATGCGCAGAGACGTGTGCGCATCTTCCGTCACGGTTTCGACTGCAATACCACCGACTTCCTCTAAAGGCTCTCGACGTAAAATAGCGCACGAGCCACAGAAGAAAGTCGCATCCCATAAGTCGTTACCATCTTGAATCAGGCCGTAAAACAAGTTGCCTTCGTTTGGCACGTTACGAAAGTTCGATAAGTTACGCTCAAAAGGATCCGGTGAGAAAAAATGGTGCGGCGTCTGAATAAGCGCCAACTTTGGATCTTTCAGGAACATCCCCATTGTGAGCTGAAAAAATGCTCGTGTAGGAATATGGTCACAGTCAAAAATCGCAACAAACTCACCGCTGGTCTGCTTCAACGCATAGTTAATGTTACCGGCTTTCGCATGTTCATTCGTTGGGCGGCGGATGTAGTTCACCCCTACACTTTTGGCGAAATCTCGGAAGCTATCACGCTTGCCGTCATCCAGAATGTGGATGTTAAGTTTGTCTTTCGGCCAATCGACACCTAACGAGGCATAAACCGTCGCTTTCACAACATCGAGATCTTCGTTGTAAGTAGGGATCATCAAGTCAATGGTTGGCCAAGTTGACTGATCCGGTGGCATCGATACTGGTTTGCGATTCAATGGCCAGATATTTTGGAAATAGCCAAGCATTAGCACAATCCAAGAATACGTCTCAGCTAGAAGTAAAACGCCCCCTAGAAACAAAGCAACAGGATCGTCCCAGTTCAGGGTAGACGAATAACGCCACCACAAGTATCGACATGAGGCCGTAACCGACAAGATGATCAAAAGCATGGTAGGAAAACGACCCGGCATGCGACGGACCATCATCGCTAATGCCCAGAGTAACAGCACAAAGACAGTCTGAGCCTGATAACCAAATGGCACTGTAAAGCAAAGCAAAGCGATTAACACCACGAAAAACAGCAAGGTGTAGTTCAACGCCATCGCGGACTTACTTGCTTTAATACGCTCTCGAACTTGTGGATCTTTGATGTTGTTCGCTGTCTGTTCTAACCAGCGGACGCCTTTTGCAACCAATTCAAATGGCAAGTAGAACGCATTGCGAATTTGCTCGGCTAAAGTCATCGCTAAGCTGCTGGTTTTTTTGGACCATGCTGTATTTACGTTTTGCCTGAAGCAAAGCAACCACACGCTTTGGATAATAAAACGTACAGGATCAAACCATCTTGGCGCAGCAAAATTAACGTTTGGATAGTAAACCAAAGGCAGTTTCCATGAGGGAACACCCGAAATAACCGGCTTTAAAAATACAAAACTCAATGAAAACCAAAAAGACAAAGCACACTCACCAACCCAGTTTGTTTTACAATTCCAGGCTTGCTCGTAAGCGTTCTTCTGCAGTCTGAATTGATCCACTACCCAACGTTGGAAAATCAGATTAAGACTTCGCATAAATTAGCTTTGGTCCTGAGCGCTTGATAACGCTGATACACACCAAAAAGCAAAAGACTGAAAATCTTTTGCGGCTTGGCTCGATGGCGAATAGTGTTGAACGGTCGTCAGGTTTGCCACACATTCAAGCAATGCCGTATCTCGATGAATCGAAACAGGAATCAAGGATTCGCTAAGTTCCTTTTTCAGCACCAACATGAAATCACGACCAATTTCGGTTTCTGGCTGATACTTATTCACCAAAAAACGTAATTTGTCAGAGCGAAGCAATCTCGATAGCTCTTCATGTTGTAGCCAAGATTGAAGAGTGAGATAACTCAAGGCGTCTGCCGTTACCACCACCACAATCATATCCATTGAGTCGACAAAAGATCGCACTTCAGGATCAGTAAGCTCTGCTAAGTCGGCGTGAAAAAGCAGCCACTGTTCACCACGGTTTTCGCTCACTTGCAACGTCGTTTCACCTAACATTGATAGATAGTGAGAACGCTCATTAAAAAACGCTTTTAACTGCTCAGAATTCAGATGGCCAAACGGTAAAAAAAGTGCACCTTGTGGGCTTTCATAACCAGCCTGGGTCCAAGGCTTATCTAAAAGAAGTTGTTTCGCCCAGCCTCCTTGCTCTTCCCTCGGCAAGCCAAGATGAGCTTGCAGTAAACTATTAGGCACCACCTCAATGGCCAGTACCTGTTTATTTATCTTAACTAACGCTTGTGCCAAATTCGCAGCGACGGTCGTTGAGCCACAACCGCCTTTTAAACTAACAAATAGAAGGCGCTTCATATCGCTTCCGTTTCTGAATTTTTCTGCGTATTACGTACCAAAGATAGAACATTACGAGCACCGTTGGCTTTGAAGACTTGCCACTTATTTTTAACTTGTACGTAAGACTCGTTTTCTGTTGTTTCAATATACGTGTATTGAGTTAAGTTATAAGAAGAGTAGATCGAATTAATATCTTTTGCAGACTCAGTCATAGAATTTTTCACAATGTAACGGAGCTTAAACTGAGATAACAGCAATCCCGCCACTATCATTTTCAGTATAAATTCCATTGTTAAAAAATTGACGCATCGACCTATGCGTCTCATATTTATAGAACGATGATGAATGTGAATAAGTTTATTTATAGCCCATATGAATAACAAAGGCCTAAATAATATTTAACTTCAGAAAAAAGGATTACAATAATGAATTGTTACCATCCATTTAATACACATAAGAAATTTAAATATTTTAAATGAGAATCATAGACTTAGAGACTATTGATTTTAAACTCATAAACATCATGTGAAGCACATGCTATAACTATTTTAATTTCTGATCAATTTCGTTTAATATCTTAGCGTCATTTTCTTGTCACTAAGAAAATCAAAATTGTAACGATTAGCATACAACGGATTGTGAGCTTCACAAAACACATTAAGTTATTGATTTAAGGCTCTTTATGTCATCACTCTCTGAATCATCTGCTATTAAAAACGAACGAGAGATAAACTCTGTTTATGTAAACTTATTTACTCATAAACAGATGCTTATTGATTATTTGTTCAGTACACTACCGGAAAATGACAACACTTCACTTACAAGCTTTACAGACAAAGAAACTTTTTTGTCCACATTGAATGATGAAGCCTTAATGAAATTCAATGACTTATCTAAAACCCACCTTGAACAGTGTTTTTTTCTTAGTCATAAATTCACAAAAAAAACACCCAAAGCTATAAATCTTGCTAAAGACATTCACCAAACGAACATAAAGAAGTTTTCTACATGTCTATTAGTTGTTCCAGACTCGCTACTATCATCAACTAATGATGATTTTATAAGTGTCTTTCTACAAAGCTTAAATGAGCTGGCAAATAATAAAAAAATCACTATTAGTGTTTGTATATATGGGCATCTGACGACTTCACTATTAAAGCCCATTCTTATTTCTCATAATAGACACATTGCAGGTTTGGCGACCATGACATCATTAGATGACGCTCGCTACTGCTATCTTGTGGATTTTTGGTCCAATAAACACGGTGTAATTACCCAACACGAATACATTCTCACTAAAACTAAAGATAAAACACTAAAAGCAACGTCTTACGAAACGCATCAATCTCATGTCATGCCAGAAGACAAATCGGATAGCGATAGAATCTATGTCAGCAGAAGAGCTTTCAGAGAAAGCGTGAAAGCCCCAAAAGGGATGCGTGTGGCAGAGAGCAATCAAGGACTCATAGCGATGCTAGACAACCCTCGCTCTTCAACGATTATTTTCAGCTGCGATAACCAAAGCGAAGTTCAACAGATCGCGTTAGATTGCTACCGTTTAAGGTCCGCATATGGCCGTCGACTAAAGATTATTGTCAGGGAGACCCAACAATGTCTGAGATATGCAGATGAAAAGTTCTTGCTTCGCGCGGGGGCAAACTTCATTTCTCACGCGCAAATCCCCCACATGCGCTTTATGACTCAGGTTGAGGCAATTCAAGGCCAAATGCTTACACGTCCAATTCCTGAAAGTTTAGAGGCGCTCTTAAAATATGACTTTGAGTTTGGTAGCAAAGGCTACTTACAAAACCAGGACTTTAGTCAATACTGTATTGACGTCATTTCCCACTCAACACACTCAAGTGTGAACTTTGCACTTATAAAGCTGAACTTATTGCCAGGTATGACTGCAGAGGAATGTTTACGTCTTTGTCATATTCGAAGAGATGGCGACGTTGTGACAGCCTGCAACAAAGCTCTATATGTCGTGTTCAGTGCTATTCGACAAAGCGATATTGATATTGCGCTAAACAATATATTTGAGTTCCCAGTGAGAGACCTATTTCACTCGACCCACACGTTTGATACTCAATTAGATATCGAAACAGAGTTAAAATTCATCGTTCAAGATGCCGCTGTCATATCCGACGACGTTTCAGCTCTGGCGACAGAGAGGAAAATATTCCATACCGCCACTAACTCCATTACTGATGTTCCTCCTTTGTTTGCTGTGAAAAAAACCATCGAGCTCAAGGAGCGTTCATGAATATTAACGATTTTTTACTGACCGTGATTATCAGCTCAGGTATTGGCCTACTCCTAGGATACTTTATCCGTGACCTAGTAAACGCTACCCGACGCTTTTACCACAAGTACTTAAAACGCTCGCGCTATTTTGAGCTAGATACATCAGCCACTAACACTAAGAAGCTTAAGTAATGATATCGCATTCTCATGACTCTACCCCCTCTACTATAGGATTGGGCTGGTGGAACATTTACTTTATCGCAAAAACAGCGCTCTATTTTCAAGGAATCATCGATTTCCATCCAATGGAAAACTTTGCGCTGTTGATCTTCATCCTGCTTCCTATCTCGATGAAAAGCCTAAATGCGGTACGTCATATCGTTGTGTTTGTCGCCGCAGCCTGGCTCTTGCATTACGATTCTTACCTACCTCCTCTAGACCGTCTTTGGGCTCAAGCGGGACAGTTAATGCAGTTTGAATTGAGTTATCTGGTCGAGCTTTTGGGACGATTTTTATCATTCCAAGCAATACTCGGATTGCTCGCTTTGTGTGGTGCGTACTTTATTTTGAGCAAGTTTGTTAGGATTTCAGTCTTTGTGGTTATTGCGATGGTCTATATAAGTATTCCTATGACGACTGAACCTCAGACAACAGTGGCTGCAGAAGTAGCCCAACAACAGCCAACAACCGAGGTTACTGCTAGCAAACAACCTCAAATAACGGAAATTAATGATGCCAGTCTCAACACGTTAACTGCAGATTTCTTTTCTAAAGAAGCTTCCCGACATGTGACATTCGATACCAACAGCGCAATGGATGCTCCTTTTGATTTGCTGTTCTTGAGTATTTGTTCGGTCGCGTGGGATGACATCGAAATTGCAGGACTGGCTGATCATCCTCTATTCAAAGAATTTGACATCATGTTCGACAACTTTAGCTCTGCAACGTCATACAGCGGGCCTGCGGTCATTCGTCTGTTACGAGCCAATTGTGGTCAACAGGAACACAGTCAACTGTTCCAGCCAGCACCATCAAAGCAGTGCTACTTGTTCGAAAGTTTGAAAGAGCTAGGCTTCACAGAAAATTTACTGATGAACCACAATGGTGTCTTTGATAGCTTCCTTGAATTGATCAAAAAAGACGGCGACTTACAAGCGGCTCTTATGTCTCAAGAAGACTTAACTCCTTACCAAAAATCTTTTGATGGCTCTTCGATCTTCCGCGATAAGCAAGTATTGGATAACTGGTGGCAGCAAAGACTTAACAGTAGTGACGACAAAGTCGTGGCACTCTACAACTCAATTTCACTACATGATGGCAACAGGATCATCAATGCGAATTCAAGCACATCTATTGCTAGCTACAAAATGCGCCTTAAGAATTTGCTTGATGATCTCCACGCGTTCTTTAAAACCTTAGAGTCCTCAAAACGCAACATCGTTGTCGCTTTGGTACCAGAACATGGTGGTGGTATGCGAGGAGACCGCATGCAAATTTCAGGTATGCGAGAAATTCCTGCGCCGACAATCATTCATACACCGGTAGGAATTAAAATCTTCGGAGAAGGAATTCAGCGTCAGGGCAACACCGAACACGTAAGCGAGCCATCTAGCTATCTGGCATTGTCGCAGCTCGTTTCGAATATCCTGGATAAAAACATTTATCAAAGTAAGACGTTTAGCCCTTCAATATTGACAGAGAACCTACCAGAAACACGAGTTGTCGCGCAGAACTCAGGCTCTACTGTGATTGAAGTACAAGGGAAGTATTATGTTTCTCTTGATGGTTCAAGTTGGATTGAATACCCCGCGAAATAGCGAGAGTAAAACCATGCAATGACAAAGGCCGGTGTTTCCGGCCTTTGTCATATAAAAAACCAATAACCTCTCAAAGGTCTCAGAACTTCAATTGTCTATTGTCTATAAATAGGTAAAAATGGATCGAACATTATGCACTTAAGGGAATAACTCATGCCAATTGATTCACTGATCACCATCGGTATTTTCGTCGTTCTTGCTGTCGTTATCTTATCTTCAGCCATTAAAACGGTTCCGCAAGGAAACAACTGGACAGTTGAACGCTTCGGACGCTACACCCACACATTAAAGCCGGGTTTAAACTTGATCATTCCATTCGTTGATAAAGTTGGTCAAAAAGTAAATATGATGGAGCGCGTTCTCGATATTCCTGCGCAAGAGGTCATTTCAAAAGATAACGCTAACGTGGTTATTGACGCTGTCGGATTTGTTCAAGTGATCGATGCTGCCAAAGCGGCTTATGAAGTCAACGATTTAGAACACGCTATTAGAAACTTGACCCTTACCAACATTCGTACCGTTTTAGGTTCAATGGAACTGGACGAAATGCTGAGCCAACGCGACATGATCAACTCTAAGCTGTTGGCGATTGTTGACCAAGCAACAAACCCTTGGGGCGTAAAAGTCACACGAATTGAGATTAAAGATGTCCAGCCACCAGCCGATCTGACCGCTGCAATGAATGCGCAAATGAAAGCCGAGCGTAATAAGCGTGCGGAAATTCTTGAAGCAGAAGGGGTTCGCCAAGCTGAGATATTAAAGGCCGAAGGTCATAAACAATCAGAGATATTAAAAGCTGAAGGCGAAAAGCAGTCTGCTATTCTCCATGCAGAAGCACGTGAGCGTGCCGCGCAAGCAGAAGCAAAAGCGACTTACATGGTTTCCGAAGCCATTGCAAAAGGTGACATGCAAGCCGTCAATTACTTCATTGCACAGGGTTATACCGAAGCGATCAAGAGCATTGGTCAAGCCGAAAATGGTAAAATCATTATGCTTCCATTAGAAGCAACCGGACTAATGGGCTCGGTTGCAGGGATAGCAGAAATGTTTAAACAGCAAGATAAAGAATAATTTATGGACTTTTTTAGTTTGTTGGAAGGTATCTCTTTCTGGCATTGGCTAGCGTTTGGCTTTGCTCTTTTAGCAGTTGAGCTACTTGGTACCGCAGGGTATTTTCTCTGGCTCGGGATGTCTGCACTTATCGTTGGAGCACTCATGACCGTTTTGCCAATGAGCTGGCAATTGCAATGGCTTTGCTTTGCAAGCTTCAGCTTAATCACCACCTGGCTTTGGTGGCGACGACAATGGTCTAAAGACAAGCAAGAAGACCAAGAAAGAGATCTGAACCAAAAGTACAAGCAGTTAATTGGGCGTACTCTTATCCTTGAAGAAGACTTTTCCGTCGGGCTCAATCGCATCAAGGTAGCCGATACCACATGGTCCGCACAATCGGATCAAGCACTTCCAGCCGGTACCCGCGTAAGAATCACCGATGTTGAAGGTATTATTTTAATCATTGATCCTGATTCTAATTAATTTATGCCAAAGTAATGGGGCAAATCATGCTCCATTACTTTAATCTAAACAACTGCTTTCATTTCATTACCTTAATTAAAATCGAGAAAAAAATAAGTATTAGTAATATTATTAATACCCTACCTACCATTTCCTATTATTTAATTATTCAACACACGACAATCAATAAGATAGAAATATATCTAGGTAAATTATCGATCTAAATTTATTTTAAAAAATAAAACTTTATTGAATTATTTTTTGATCTTTTTATCCTCGGATACATACTTAACGCATAAGCATTTAAGTTGAGTGCTTTTTATTTGGTAAGTAAGAGGATGTACTATGAATAAGCTTCTCTTTTTAATGTTGTGCGGTATTTTTTCTTTTTCTTCCTTTGCCTACAACAACGGAAACGGCGGTACAACTAATTTGGGACCTATAGTCGAATGTAAGATGCCAAGTGGCGACGTTACGAATATTCCAAGTGAAATGTGTCGATTTAGAGGTGGGGAATGGGAATAGTAAAGAAGTAAGAGCTTAGTTTGATATAATAGCCCTATTCAACCTTGCCTTTCTGCGTAGTCACGGTTTATACAAGCACGTAGATATTTAAAGTTTATATTAAGGTGATTATTATGAGATTTTTATCTGGTCTATTAGTAATATCTTTTGCCATAATTCCGTTAACCACTCATGCTAATGGTGCATCCGGTGGTCGTACGTTAGGCCCAGAGATAAAGTGTGAGTTGCCAAACGGTAATGTACATATGTTGCCACCGTTATATTGCAAAATATACGACGGCCGAGAAGTGAAATAGAAAAGGAGCCTAGCGGCTCCTTTTATTATCTAATTAAGTATTAGTGGAAGCTGTAAGGGATAAGAACTTGTAGACGTAAGTCTGTTTCATCCGCATCGCCAGCACCTGCGTACTCATCACGTTCTAGGATTGTACCGTGTAAACGAATGGTAGAACCTTTAAGCGCGCCACTTTGTAGTGAGTAAGATACTGTTGCGTTAACTGCGTATTCGCTTTCGTAATCCCAGTCACCTGATGCTCCGCTTGCTGCAGAGTCAGCGCCAGTACCGTAACCAAAGCCTAGGTAGTAGTTCCAGCCGTTACCTTGGTTGTAAGATAGACGGTTGTACCATGCTAGCTCACCCGCTTTGTTCCAGTCAGACAGCGCGTCCCACCACTGAGACCAAGTACCATTGTTCATACCATATGTATGAATAGTACGAGGAACGAAGTCCGCACGGTTATCTGTGTCTGTGTAGCGCAACTCAGACATCCAAGCTAGCTTGCCGAAAGATTGATTCAAAGATAGACCAGTGTGGAAACCTAGACCATCGTATTTCACATCATCGTCAACACCGTAGAAATCAAATGCTAGAGTTGTACGGTCACTAACAGTGTACTTCAAGTAAGCCTTGTAAGAAGTGTTGTCAGTTTCGTTGTGGTAGCTAGTTACTTGACCTGCACCCCAGTCAACACCATTTGCATATTGAACGCCAGTAGCTTGACCCAAACCAAGTTGCATAAACAAGCTGTCAGTTAGGTTACCGTTTAGGCCTAGAGAGTGTAGGTAGCTCCATGAAGTGTCAGACCAAAGCGCTGGTGCGTAATCATCTTCGTGAAGCAGCCAAGGTGCTGTAAATTGGTCTGCGCCAAAGTAGCTTAGGTTGAAATCACCAAGTTTAGCGTTTAGTTCGAAACCACGGTAAGTACCAGGTACAAAGCTCCAAACGTTACCGATTGTACCGTTACCACCAGCCTGTAACATACCGAAACGAGCATTAAAGTTTTCGTTTGCTTTGAATTTCAGCGCTGCTTTGTAAACTTTAAGCTGCTGACCATCACCTGCACCCCAGTCTAGGTTGTTACAAGTTGAGATTTCGTTACATAGGTAGCCTTCGTTTGAATTGTAAAGACTATCGTTGTAAAGATCGCCAGAGTAGTAAGCCGCAACATCTGCGCCCACCCAACCATCGTGGTAGCCAGAAGTGAAGTCTAAAATTGCGTTGTAAGAAGAGTAGTTTAGACGACTCCAACGGTCACCATTTTCACCGCCGGGCTTACCTGTTGTACGAGTTCGTGAACGAGTATCAACTATGAATAATGCATTCAGACTTGAGTCTTGCATAAATTCGTTCACTTTCTCTACGTACTCGCCACCTGCTGCACTTTCAGTAGACGCTGTAGCTGGAGCGACAGCAACAACACCAAACATTGCTGCGGTTAACGCTGAAACCTTAAAAAATTTGTCCATGGAAAAACTCCTAAAAATGGATATAGCTGTATTTTTCTATCTCACCTTTAGTTGGCCGCCGAAGGAGAGAAGTAAATTCCTGATCAAACCTCATTATTTCTAATTTGGCTTTTTTTAGTTCCTGCATACACACCGTGTATCCACGTGATTAAGACTAACTTCGCAGCTAAAAACATCCAAATGGAACTTATTTTTTTTCTAAAAAAATATGAGCCACTCCAAAGTTCCATATAACTTATTGATCCAGATCTTATTTTTAATAACATCAACACAACACAATAAATTATTATTTAAAATCAAACACTTAAACTGAACTTAAAAGTATCAACTTGAAGTCACTCGCAGACTAAAAAAGCCAAAAAAACCAATAACCCAAGGTTCGATCTTGATCACTGAAAAGAACAAAGGCATCAATTACTCAATAAAAAAATACTTAATTATGAACAAGAAAAAGCCCCGCATGCTTACCATACGGGGCTTTTAGTTATTTTTTAGCTTTTTTGAGAAGACTTAATTCATCAGTTCGAGTAAGTCTTGTTCTGTTTTAATTTCGATACCCAGTTCTTGTGCCTTTGCGAGCTTCGAACCTGCATTTTCACCAGCAAACAAAATATCGGTTTTCTTAGAAACACTACCCGTCACTTTAGCCCCCAGTGCTTGGAGGGCTTCTTTGGCTTCTGTACGCCCCAGTTGAGAAAGTGTTCCCGTTAATACTACTGTTTTACCTTCTAATGGTAATTCCCCCACCTGCTCAGTAGTATTAATCTCTGGCCAATGAATTCCTTGTTCAAGCAAATCTTTAACCACCGCTTGGTTCTGTTCTTCACTAAAGAAAGTCGTAATATGTTGAGCAACCACAGCACCGATGTCTTGCACTTCAATCAACTGCTCTTCGGTAGCATTTTGGATCGCTCCCAACGTTTTAAAGTGCATTGCTAAGTTTGCTGCGGTTGCCTCGCCAACTTCACGGATCCCCAGTGAATACAAAAACCGAGGTAAAGTTGTTTCTTTGGATTTTTCTAACGCATTCACAATATTCTGCGCAGACTTTGGCCCCATGCGATCTAGTACGGTTAAAATCCCCGCTGATAACTTAAATAAGTCAGCAGGAGTTTTCACCATCTCACGATCAACAAGCTGCTCGATCACTTTATCGCCTAAACCGTCAACGTCTAACGCTTTACGAGAAACAAAGTGTTTTAGCGCTTGTTTGCGTTGGGCTTGGCAAACTAAGCCCCCCATACAACGTGTTACCGCTTCTCCTTCGATCCGCTCAACATGCGAACCACAAACAGGACACTGAGTTGGGAAAACAATATCTCGAGCTGTTTCTGGTCGACGCTCTTTGATGACAGAAACGACTTGCGGAATAACATCGCCAGCACGGCGGATCACAACGTGATCACCAATCTTGACTTGCAGACGTTCTATCTCATCTGCGTTATGAAGCGTCGCATTACTTACCGTTACCCCACCAACAAATACAGGCTCTAGTTTAGCAACAGGTGTAATCGCACCAGTGCGACCGACTTGGAACTCCACTTCATTCAGTGTCGTCATTTCTTCCTGAGCTGGAAATTTGTAGGCAATCGCCCAACGTGGAGCGCGAGCAACAAAACCCAGACGCTCTTGCACGGCAATATCGTCAATTTTAATAACGACACCATCGATCTCATAAGGGAGGGCATCACGACGCTGCAATATATCTTGGTAGTAAGCTTTTACATCCGCCAAGCTTTCAACTCGCTTAGTTTCCGGACACATTGGCAGTCCCCAAGATTTGATTTGCAAAAAGCGTTCGTAATGACTTGCTGCCAATTCTGCACCTTGCACCACGCCTACACTGTATGCATAGAAGCTAAGCGGACGAGAAGCCGTAATACGTGAATCCAATTGTCGTAAGCTACCTGCCGCAGCGTTACGTGGATTAACAAAGATTTTCTCGCCTTTCTTCCTTGCTAATTCATTGAGCTTTTCAAACCCAGCTTTCGGCATAAAGACTTCACCACGAACTTCAAGACGATTTGGCCAGTCATTACCTCTGAGTTTTAAAGGAATAGCTTTAATCGTACGCACATTCTCTGTGATGTTTTCACCCGTAGTACCATCGCCTCGAGTGGCCGCCTGAACTAAAACGCCATTCTCATATAACAAACTTACGGCGAGTCCATCCAATTTAGGCTCACAACAGTATTCTTTCACACTCTGGCTGCCCACGCGCTCTTGTGCGCGCTTGTGGAAACTATCGAGTTCACTATCATCAAACGCGTTATCAAGCGAAAGCATCGGTACTTCATGTGTCACTTGGCTAAACGCAGAGAGAGGTTGCCCACCGACACGTTGGCTTGGCGAGTCTACGGTTATTAAGTCAGGGTTCTCAGCTTCAATATCCAGTAACTCTCGCATTAAACGGTCGTACTCGGCATCAGGGATCTCTGGGTTATCTTCCACGTAGTAACGCACAGCGTGGTAATGCAACGACTCTTTTAGTTCTTCTAGTCGCTGAAGTACTGATTCAGACATAGTAAAGCCCCGTGTATTTTCAATCGGTGAGGTTGGGAAATCCAAGAAAAAGGGCTCCATCCGGAGCCCTATTATTATTTGCTGTTAAGATTATGCGTTAGCGGCATTAAACTCAACTATTTGACGTCGATAAGATGCTAAACGATCTGGCGTCATTAAGTTGCGCTGGTCATCAAGTACGTTACCACCTAAGTCATCAGCAATTTGCTGCGCAGTTCGAAGCATTAAGTTGAAGTTCTGTTCAGCCTCGCCATAACAAGGCAATGTCATGAAGAATGAAATACCCTTCGTTGTAAACTCAGCAGGATCAGCATGTTCAAACGTACCAGGGTGCATCATATTAGCGACGCTAAACAGCACTTTGCCGTTACCGGACAAGTCGACATGACGATGGAAAATATCCATCTCGCCATAAATTAGACCGTTTTGTTGCATACTTTCAAATAAAGCAGTACCAACAAATGGCTCTTCACCAGCACAGTGCACATTCAATACAATCACTTGCATTTCAGGTTCTGGCTTTGGCTCTTCCTTAGGCTCTGCAACGACAGGCTCACTAACCGTTTCGACTTGCTGTTCTTTCTCCGTAATATCAAACGCGGCGGGAATAACTTCTTCTTCCACAGCAGGCTGGAATGGCTCTTCAGCTACTGTTGCTTGAACAACAGGCTCAACGTCCTCTTCTTTATCTTTTTCTGCAACAAATGAAGGGATGTCATCCGGCTCCTGCTGCGTCTGTTTGACTTCAGATGGACCACCGAATAACGGGTCAGATTCAAACTTGTTGTCGAAAGAACTCGCCATCCCAAAATCTGGTTCTTTGCGATCTTTGCGAATGATCTCAAAGTCATCTTCAGGAGCGGGAGCGAAGTCTCGTTCTTTCTCAACAAGATCATTTTTGTCTTCTTGGTCAACATCCAGCTTACCAAGTGGCTTGTTACCAAACTTTGCTTTGCCTTCTTTTTTACTGCTCCATAAACCATGAAACAGTAATGCCGCGATGGCTAATGCGCCAACAACAATGAGTACGAATCGCAATTCCTGCATTATTTACTCTCAATATACTTGTTTTTACTACTCGCAGTTCCTTGAGCAGCAACCCAAGTGCAATAAATCTGAATGATACGTTTACTTTACCAAAACTATATGTAGATTTAGAACAACTTAATGCAAGAAGTTCCGTTTTTTGTTGTGATTCTTGCCACGATTCCACTTAACAAGACGTCATTTGTCAGGGCTTTGAAAGAAAAGTCCTCACAGGTACAATGAGTTTTCATTTACACGAAGCCAAAATAGACATGAAGAAAAACAATCAGCAGAGAACCGGGTTCGGTTATTTTCTATACGGGATACAATTGGCACTAGCCCCTAAAATCAGGCGCTTTGTCATCTTACCTCTACTTGCAAATATCTTGCTTGTAGGTGGTGCCATCTTCTATCTATTTTCAAACCTTAATATATGGATAGAAGGCTGGATTGGGCAGCTGCCTGAGTTTTTATCCTGGTTAACTTACATTCTTTGGCCTTTACTCGCTCTAACGATACTCGCTACCTTCTCCTATTTTTTCAGCACGCTCGCGAACTTTATCGCCGCGCCATTCAATGGCCTCTTGGCTGAAAAAGTGGAAGAGTACTTAACGGGACAAAAAGTAAATGATGATGGTTTCACTGCCGTCCTGAAAGATGTTCCTCGCGTTTTAGCTCGTGAGTGGAGAAAGCTCCTTTACATTTTACCTAAAGCAATAGGCCTATTCCTATTATTGCTCATCCCTGCCCTTGGACAAACAGTAGGCCCATTTTTATGGTTTATCTTTACCGCCTGGATGCTCGCGATTCAATATTGTGACTACCCGTTTGATAACCATAAAATCCCATTTAACGACATGCGTTACAAATTGAAACAAAAGCAAGGTAAGGCCTATGGCTTTGGGGTATTGGTGTCTGTGTTTACGACGATCCCAATTTTGAACCTAATTGTCATGCCTGTAGCAATATGTGGTGCAACCGCTATGTGGGTCGCGGAGTTTAAGCACCAACGATAGTCGATTAGAGATTAAGGAAAGGGATCAGCGCCAGCTTTTCCCTTTTCTTTTATCAAGTTCTGGGCCAACCTAATAAGATATAACTTTTTAATCCTTTTCCCTTTTTTTCATACCGCATATTCTTCTATCCATATTCACACAACGTGTAATGAAGGAACATCACTATGAGCAAAATCTACGAAGATAACTCTCTTACTATTGGTAATACACCTCTCGTTCGTCTAAACAAAGTAAGTAAAGGCAAAGTTCTCGCAAAAATTGAAGCGCGTAACCCTAGCTTCAGTGTTAAGTGCCGTATCGGTGCAAACATGATTTGGGAAGCAGAGAAAGCGGGCCTTCTTAAGCCAGGTGTAGAGCTTGTAGAACCTACCAGTGGTAACACTGGTGTTGCTCTAGCATTCGTAGCGGCTGCTCGCGGTTACAAGCTAACATTGACCATGCCTGAATCAATGAGCCTAGAACGCCGTAAGCTACTAAAAGCACTAGGCGCGAACCTTGAGCTGACTGAAGCGGCGAAAGGCATGAAAGGGGCGATTGCTAAAGCAGAAGAAATCGTAGCAAGCAACCCTAAGAAGTACCTACTTCTTCAACAATTTGACAACCCAGCGAACCCAGAAATCCACGAAAAGACTACGGGCCCTGAGATTTGGGAAGCGACAGACGGTGAAATCGACGTATTCGTTGCTGGTGTTGGTACGGGCGGTACTATTACAGGTACTAGCCGTTACATCAAAGGTGAAAAAGGCAAAGCCATCACTTCTGTTGCAGTTGAGCCAGCAGAGTCTCCGGTTATTGCACAAGCACTTGCTGGCGAAGAAATCCAGCCTGCCCCACACAAAATTCAAGGTATCGGTGCTGGTTTCATCCCTGGTAACCTCGATTTAGACATTATTGACCGTGTTGAGCAAGTTACCTCAGAAGAAGCGATTGAGATGGCTCGTCGCCTAATGGAAGAGGAAGGTATCCTAGCTGGTATCTCATCTGGCGCAGCGGTTGTTGCAGCGAACCGACTTGCGGAACTACCTGAATTTGAAGGAAAAACAATTGTAACTGTCTTGCCAAGTTCCGGTGAGCGTTACCTAAGTACAGCACTCTTTGCAGGTATCTTTACCGAAAAAGAGAACCAACAATAATATGTGTTCAAATCAATTTTTAGTTTAAAAAAGCCCCGTTTAGGGGCTTTTTTGTTGATCCCTGCCCTACCTTTGGTAATATCAGGGTGTTTTATTTCTAGCTTCAAAATAAAGAAGCAGAACACAAAAAGGTTTCAAAGTGATTACGCACGCAAACAGTTGCGTAGTTACCAAACTTTTGACTAGTATCAGAACTGACGCGCTTTGAACTCTTCCCGTGCTAGCGCACAAGATGTAAAGCAGTTAAGCTAAAATCTGGTCACAAACTAACAAAAAAATACATTTATTGGGGTATATCACATGTACGAGAAGCAAGTAGAAATCACAGCAGAAAACGGCCTTCACACTCGTCCAGCTGCACAGTTTGTTAAAGAAGCAAAAGCATTCGACGCAGACATCACTGTGACTTCTAACGGTAAAAGCGCTAGCGCTAAGAGCCTGTTCAAACTACAAACACTAGGCCTAGTAAAAGGTACTCAAGTTACTATTTCTGCTGAAGGCCCACAAGCTCAGCAAGCAGTTGACCACCTAGTTGCTCTAATGGACCAACTACACTAATCCGGTCTCCTACTCCAGAAGCCATTTTGTGAAAGCAAAATGGCTTCGTTGGAAATAGGCTCAAAACTAAGCTAAAACTATTCGTTAGCGCACCCATTATTCTCCCGTTTTATAAAGTTGACCAAACTTAAGGTAAGGCTATGATTTCAGGCATCCTAGCATCTCCTGGTATTGCAATCGGTAAAGCACTACTACTTCAAGAAGATGAAATTGTCCTAAACACAAACACTATTTCTGACGATCAAGTAGAAGCTGAAGTTCAGCGTTTCTTTGACGCTCGTAACAAATCTGCAGCTCAGCTAGAAACTATCAAGCAAAAAGCGCTTGAAACGTTTGGCGAAGAAAAAGAAGCGATCTTTGAAGGTCACATCATGCTTCTTGAAGACGAAGAGCTAGAAGAGGAAATCCTAGCACTTATCAAAAACGACAAGATGACTGCTGATCACGCTATCCACTCAGTGATCGAAGAGCAAGCATGTGCTCTTGAGTCTTTAGACGACGAATACTTAAAAGAGCGTGCAACTGACATCCGCGATATCGGTTCTCGTTTTGTTAAGAACGCACTAGGCATCAACATTGTTTCGCTTAGCGATATCAACGAAGAAGTAATTCTTGTTGCTTACGACCTAACGCCATCTGAAACTGCACAAATTAACCTAGACTACGTGCTTGGTTTTGCTTGTGACATCGGTGGTCGTACATCTCACACTTCAATCATGGCTCGCTCACTTGAGCTTCCAGCTATCGTTGGTACTAACGACATCACGAAGAAAGTTAAGAATGGCGACATGCTGATTCTTGACGCAATGAACAACAAGATTGTTGTTAACCCATCAGAAGCTGAGCTAGAAGAAGCGAAAGCGGTTAAAGCAGCATTCCTAGCTGAAAAAGAAGAGCTAGCGAAACTGAAAGACCTACACGCAGAAACGACTGACGGTCACCGTGTAGAAGTTTGCGGTAACATCGGTACAGTGAAAGACTGTGACGGTATCCTTCGTAACGGCGGTGAAGGTGTTGGTCTGTACCGTACTGAATTCCTATTTATGGACCGTACTGCGCTACCAACTGAAGAAGAACAGTACCAAGCGTACAAAGAAGTTGCGGAAGCAATGAACGGTCAAGCTGTGATCATCCGTACTATGGATATCGGCGGCGATAAAGATCTCCCATACATGGATCTTCCAAAAGAGATGAACCCATTCCTAGGCTGGCGCGCTGTACGTATCAGTCTAGATCGTCGTGAAATCCTTCGTGATCAGCTACGTGGCATTCTACGTGCTTCTGCACACGGCAAACTGCGTATCATGTTCCCAATGATCATCTCTGTCGAAGAAATCCGTGAGCTTAAGAAAGCGATCGAAGAGTACAAAGAAGAGCTACGCGCTGAAGGCCACGCGTTCGACGAAAACATCGAAATCGGTGTTATGGTTGAAACTCCTGCTGCTGCTGCGATCGCACACCACTTAGCGAAGGAAGTGTCTTTCTTCTCTATCGGTACAAACGACCTAACTCAGTACACGCTAGCGGTTGACCGTGGTAACGAGATGATTTCTCACCTATACAACCCACTATCACCAGCTGTACTTACAGTGATCAAGCAAGTTATCGACGCTTCTCACGCAGAAGGTAAATGGACTGGTATGTGTGGTGAACTTGCAGGTGACGAGCGTGCAACACTTCTACTTCTAGGTATGGGTCTGGACGAGTTCTCAATGAGCGGTATCTCTATCCCTAAAGTGAAGAAAGTAGTTCGTAACTCTAACTTCGCAGAAGTGAAAGCAATGGCTGAAGAAGCCCTTTCTCTACCGACAGCAGAAGAAATCGAAGCCGTGGTAGAAAAGTTTATTGCTGAGAAAGCTCAGTAATCGGTAGTACCAAGTAATTCAATACTTAATGGCCATTAGACGGCGAAAAAAGTCGTCTAATGAGCTATATTGGTATACTATAATTCGACAGAATAAAACCAAACCTTAGGAGCATGACACAATGGGTCTGTTTGACAAACTTAAGAAGCTTGTATCTGATGACAGCGCTGACGCTGGTGCTATCGAAATCATCGCGCCACTTTCTGGTGAGATTGTAAACATCGAAGACGTGCCAGATGTTGTTTTCGCTGAGAAAATCGTTGGTGACGGTATTGCTATCAAGCCAGCAGGCAACAAAATGGTAGCTCCTGTAAACGGTACTATCGGTAAGATCTTCGAAACTAACCACGCGTTCTCTATCGAGTCTGACGACGGTGTTGAGCTTTTCGTTCACTTCGGTATCGACACAGTTGAACTAAAAGGCGAAGGCTTCACGCGTATCGCTGAAGAAGGTCAAACTGTTAAAGCTGGCGACACTGTAATTGAATTCGATCTAGCTCTTCTAGAAGAGAAAGCGAAGTCAACGCTAACTCCAGTTGTTATCTCTAACATGGACGAAATCAAAGAGCTAAACAAGCTTTCTGGTTCTGTAACTGTTGGTGAAACTCCAGTTCTACGTGTAACTAAGTAATTTTTACTTAATCGAACACGAAAAAAACGCTGCCATTGGCAGCGTTTTTTATTATCTGACTTTTTTCTGAGCGATGTGCATCGCTGAAACACGTTCAACTGAGCAAGCCTAGTGCTGAGCTCGGCCTTTGCTTCGCTTGAGCGAGTAATGCAGTTGTCGCATCTTGGAGCACTTGAGAACGCACCATTTCCGTAGATTCTCTTGCGAAGTCTGTATCTCTTATTCGACTCTTGGATTCTGTAACACTCCGATTCACAGTATTTAAGTTATCCATCGAGCCGTTTACACGGTTCTGAAAGCTGCCAATTTCACTTCGGTGCGAATCAACGTACTTAATTGCTGCATCAATCACCCCAACTGAAAGCTGAGCCTTACCTGCCGTCGACATATCAATGTCATCCATTGTGACTAATTGACCAGCGCTCACATCAAGCTCATCCGCTAAACTCCCTTCGAGAACCACACCCTCTGGCGCCTTCATCGTAGAAGCGAAGAATTGCAGTTCGTTGTTTTCCGTTACTGAAGCATTCACTATCGATTGTTGAGTATTGATGTAAGTGGCGACCTGTTCTATACGGTCACCCAATTTGAGTCCAATGGATTCCGTTTGGGTTTGCCCTTTACTGTCTTGGTATTCGACTTTTAGGGTTTGGTTATCTTTAGTGACTCGCCAATCTTTATCGACCGCATCACCAACATAATGCTGCCCTCCCATCTCTGGGATATGGCTACGCATGTTACGTAACGTCAAAGAGATTGAATTAGCGTTCGCGCCAATATGGAAACTTTGTGAACCGTAAGATCCATCAAACAGGTTTTTATCCGCAAATGTTGTCGTGATCGCGACACGATCAAGCTCATCTTGCAGCGCTACGACCTCATATTGAATACTTTGCCGATCACTTGAGTCATAACTGCCGTTTGCTGCTTGAAGCCCCAGAGAGCGTAAGCGTTGCAATATGTCACTGCTTTCGTGCAATGCTCCCTCCGCTGTTTGAGCAACAGAAAAAGCGTCGTGCGCATTTCTTAAGGCGACATCAAGCCCTCTCGTTTGTACATGGAGAGTATTCGATATCTGTAAACCTGCCGCATCATCGCTCGCCGAGTTGATTCGAAATCCCGAAGTTAGGTTGCGTTGTGAATCAACATTTTGCGCAGCTGCTTGACTCAGGTGTCTCTGCGCCACCATCGCAGAAACATTGGAATTTAAAGAGAGCATCTAATCGATATGAATGCCTTATCGAACATACTGTCAGGACACATCTGAATCGTTATAGCCAATAAGCAAAAAGCCAGGGATGAGCCTGGCTTTGGTTTCTTGCTTTGTTAAATTGATTAACCTAGCAGACTTAGCGCTGAGTTTGGCGCTTGTTTCGCTTGCGCTAGAATTGAGCTTGACGCTTGCGATAGAATTTGTGATTTGGTCATTGCCGTCGTTTCTTTCGCGAAATCTGTATCTTTGATACGGCTCTTCGACGCATTCACGTTCTCGTTAATGTTGTCCAAGTTGCTGATTGCGTGGTTGAAACGGTTCTGGAAAGCACCCAGCTCTGCACGGTGGCTATCTACGTATTTCAGTGCCGCATCGATGATAGCAACAGATTCTTGTGCGCCACCAACTGAGGTTACGTCGATAGTATCTACCGTTACTTTTTTGCGTTCGCCCAGACCTAGTTCACCAGATAGACCGCCTGAAAACTCGACCTCGCCCTCAACTTTGTTGTTGCCTGCGAAGATTTGCAGTTTACCATCTTGGTCTACTGATGCTTTCACTAGGTCAGTTTGACCGTTAATGTAAGTCGCAAGCTCTTCGATATCGTCACCCGCTTTTGCGCTGATGTTGATTTCTTGCTCTTGGCCGTAGCTGTCCGTTAGGTTGATTTTTAGGTCGTTCTTACCTTCAGCAACGTTCCAGTCTTTACCTTTACCACTTTCAGCTTGGTAGCTCACACCGCCCATCATTTTGTTGTCTGAGCGCATGTCTTTTAGCTCAAGCATCACTGCTTCACCGTTATCCGCACCGATTTGGAACGATTTCGCACCGTGTGTGCCGTTTAGTAGCTTGTTACCACCGAAAGAAGTGGTTTCTGCGATACGGTTTAGTTCGTCATTTAGCGCGGTCACTTCTTCTTGAATCGCAACACGTTCTGCTTTCGAGTTTGAACCGTTTGCTGATTGTAGAGACAAATCACGCATACGTTGAAGAATGTTAGTGGTCTCGTTCATTGCACCTTCAGCAGTTTGTGCAATCGAGATACCGTCGTTCGCGTTACGAACAGCCACATCCAGGCCACGGCTTTGTACGTTCAAGCGGTTCGAGATTTGAAGACCCGCAGCGTCGTCTTTCGCGCTGTTGATTTTGAAACCTGAAGACAAACGTTCCATAGAAGTTTGTTGTGCTGAGTTTGCGTTGTTTAGGTAACGCTGAGCGGTCATCGCTGATACGTTTGTGTTTACATTCACTGCCATGGTGATTTCTCCAATTGATTTTCCGATGTAGCGGTTTCCGACGTCTCGGAAAACCAAGTAGTTCTCTCAAAGTTACCTCTATTAACGACACCAAATTCAGAAGCTTTAGAAAAAAGTTTAAAAAAATAACATTGCGAGATTTAGCTAATAAAATTGAAGAAAAGTAAGAAAAAGTGCTCAAGTTTCCACAAATCGAGCCGAGAGGGCCAAATTGTATAGAAAACCAGCGAAAGGAAACAATTGAAGATAAGTTCGCAGACGATAGACGTAAGAATTAGAAAAGAAAAAGCCCCTTTTCCTTTGAGAGAACTGGGGCTAGGTTGGTCGCCAGAGCCTATGTGGAGATCAAGAGAAATGAACACATTTCCGGCATACCGAGTGCAACTTTACATTGAAAATGATTGGCAGGTGAGAGATGAGAGAGCCGCTCATTCTATTGTAAAGTTGCTTGCCAAAAGCCTGCATTCCCATCCACGTCTGAATGTATTGAGCACAGGCTAAGTAAACTACTGCAATAGTGACATTGCAGAGTTTGGCAACTGTTTCGCTTGAGCAAGAATCGATGTTCCTGCTTGTTGCAAAATTTGTGCTTTGGTCATTTGCGTGGTTTCTTTCGCAAAATCTGTATCTTTAATTCGGCTGTTCGATGCGTCAACGTTTTCTTGGATATTCGCCAAGTTGTTGATGCTGTGACTCAAACGGTTTTGCTTCGCACCTAAGTCTGCACGTTGCGAGTCTACGTATTTCAGTGCCGAATCCAGCACAGAAATCGCGTTTTGAGAACCTTGTACCGTGGTCATATCAATATCTTGTACTGACGTTCTGATAGGTTCATCACTCAGGCCAAGCTCAGATGCTAATCCACCAGAAATAGAAATCTCACCCTGAACGTTTGGATGCGCGACAAAAACTTGCAACTTGCCATCTTCACTTACAGACGCATTAATCATATCAGACTGACCATTAATGTAAGTGGCAAGCTCTTCGATGTCGTCGCCCGCTTTGGCATTAATGTTGATTTCTAGATCATCAACATTGCCGTCTTCGTCTTCACCCATACCTGGTAGCGTGATCTTCAAGTCAGATTTAGCTGGGTCAACACTCCAGTTTTTATCTTTACCGTTCTCAGATAAGAAGGTCACACCGCCCATGCGAGTATCGTCCGCACGAATGCTGGTGAGTCCCATGATCATGGCTTCACCTGAGCTCGCACCAATCTGGAATGCTGCTTCACCGAATGAGCCGTTCAATAGACGACGACCACCAAATGAAGTGGTTTCTGCAATACGGTTTAGCTCGTCAATCAATGCCATTGACTCTTCGTTGATCGCCTGACGCTCAGCTGGAGAGTTAGTACCGTTCGATGATTGAATCGCAAGGTCACGCATTCGTTGCATGACAGAGGTTGCCTCATTCATCGCACCTTCAGCGGTTTGTGCAATCGAGATACCATCGTTCGCGTTACGCATTGCGACATCTAGGCCACGAGACTGTGCAGTTAAGCGGTTAGAGATCTGTAGACCTGCCGCATCATCTTTTGCACTGTTAATCTTATGTCCTGAAGATAAGCGCTCCATCGACGTGTTTAATTCATCAGTCGCTTTGTTTAGGTAACGCTGCGCGGTCATCGCGGAGACGTTAGTACTAACTGTTACAGCCATTTTGCTCTCCTGTTGAGTTCGCAAGCTTTTGCGAAGCGGCCAGCTTTACTCTCATTTGGATAAGCACTGACCGTAAAAGTTACTTGCTAAATCTGCCTTAAACGCAGGGTTTAGAATCTCTAAATCTGTTCTGATATTTTCAATACAATTTGTGTGCCAACTTGCGTAAATTATTTAACTACTTTTAAAAGAATCAAATAAACAATAAGTTAGCTTTATCATTAAGCTATTTCCGGTTTGTCAGACTCGTCTTAGCCCAAGGGTATTGAACGCTGCCCTGTTGCCGCCCGACTTGCCTCCCGCATCATTGCCGCTTTGGGTAAAATCGTGCCGCATGACATCTCAGACTCTCAGGTTACGTCGACTTATCGCGCTTAAGGCTTTGCACATAAGGCATCAAAATCAGACAATGTGTATGAGTGTCATACTAGATGTAGTTAAACAACGTTAGATCTTTGGTCTTACCGAATGCTTGTTGCGATGCCTGTAACGCTCGCGAGTTTTCACTGAACTCGATCACGGCTTTAGAGTAATCCAAGTCCTCAAAGTTGCTCTTCGCTTTTGCGAGAGACAAATTAAAGTCTTCATGATTTTGCTCTTGGATATCCAGCGTACTCAATCGAGCACCGGCATCTGTACGCGCTTTATTCAAATGGATAAAAGCAGCGTGGAATTCTTCTGTCATTTGGTGCAATTTGGCGGTCGCCGACGTATCCGAAACCGATTTGTCTGACCATGCCATTGCATCCTTGAAGGTATCGAAAATGCTGAACTCTGCCCGCTTTTCGATCTCAATGCTGTCACCAGGCGTAATTTGACCTTTTACGTGCACTTTCAGGTCTTTGTATTCAATCCCTTTCTCTGGAGAAAACTCATCGGCATCCACTACTTTGCCGTTACGCTCTAATTGGTAACCAAATTTGCCGTTGTTCATATCGACAAATGTCACGCGATACGCCGCATCATCCTTAGCGTCAACGTTAGTAGCTTTGTTTAGCAACAGCTCAGAGCCGTTTTGTAGATCGTAATTCGGCTGATAGTCGCCAAATGGGTTTGGTATCTCCATAAACAGCTTGCTGCCGGGATCGTTCATTGGCATCTCAAGCATGCTGGAGACTTTCATTTTGCGCTGATAATCGTCCCCAGCGTATTGCACGCTACCATCTTTATCGCGATAAAATGGTTGGCTTTTTGGCTTAGTGCCAGCAAACACGTAGTTACCAGATTCATCTTGCGAGTTCACCAAGTTAAGGAAGTTGTTCGCAATCTCTTCTAGCTCACGCTTCTTTGCTTGTCGGTCTTCCGCAGAAAACGCACCGTTAATCATTTCCATCGTTAAGCGCTTCGACTCGTCGGCAAAATTCTCCGCATTGGCGATATTAACTTCGTGGTTTTCTAGACGATTACGCACCAACACTATCGAGCTAAGATATTGTTGTAGCTGTTCTTGTTGCTGACTAATGTTTTGGATGTAATGCGCAGCGAGGGGGTCGTCACTAGGTTTCAGTAACTTTTTCCCTGAAGCAAGCTGCTCTTGGTTGTGGTGAACCTTATTCTCTTGACGACGCAGATCATTTTGTACGGACTGATAGTTATGGAAACTAGAAATTCGGGTTAGCACTTATCTCTTCTCCTTACCTCAGTTGTAAAATGGTATTGAAGGTATCATTCGCCGCTTGCATCACACGTGATGAAGCCATGTACGCTTGTTGAAACTTCATCATGTTGGCCGCTTCTTCATCGAGGTTAACACCAGAAATAGAAGCAACGCGCTCTTGCGCCGCTTCATGCTCTAAACGAGCGACGGAGGCTAAACGGTTTGCTGTAGAAGACTTCAGTCCAACTTCGGTATTGAGGTTATGATAAACATCGATCAAGGTACTGGATTTTCCATCCATCATCTTGTCTGTTTGGATCTTCTGCATTTTTCTCAAGTTGCCGTTACCACCTTCAGAAGGCACCAAGTTTGCGGTGAATTTATCATTCATCAGTGCGCCTTCGCTCAACTCAAACACGGTTGCATCGCCGTTTTTATACAGCGGATGGCTTTTCGGCACTGATATTTCAATCTTCGGGTTATCTTTATCTAACGGGTATGAGTATTTGTCCGATAGTAAATTACCCTTGTTATCCGTGATCTTTAACCACGGCTTATCATGCTTCTCGTCGGTTGGTTGTACGGTAACCTCAAACTCTTTAACATCCCCCGCCTCACGAATTTTAAACTTGGCGTTACCTTGGGCAAAAGTGGTTGAGGCTTCATAACTTTGTGCGGCAATAGCTTTTGCGTCATTGGTTTCCATCTTTATGATGGCTGCACCACTTCTCGTTGGGCGGAGCAATACGCGCTCACCGGCGGCAAGGCCTTCACCAATTTGCACTTTCATACCATCCAGAACAAATGACGAATCCGAACGGTCGATGTTCAACGACATTTGCTCACCTTTCGGTGTTGTCACGCTGTATTGATCGCCATCATAACGCAGCGAATATTCACCACCTTTGATCGCGGAAATGTCCTCGATGTAAACCGCAACATCAGCTTGGGAGTCAGGCGCAGCAAAAACTCGAGATTTTGCCACCAGCTCAGAGTTCACGTCGGTAAATACGTCTTTACCTATCTTACCGTTGAGATCCAGACCTTGAGATTGCAGCTGATTAATTTTGTAGGAAAAGCCCGTCGCTAAACGGCCCATTTCATCTTGCAGTTGTGGGATGTGTTTGTCGCGCATTTCAAGTAAAGCGCCGATTTTGCCATCCATATCATCAGACTTGATCGCTTTAATGCCATTCCCTTCCACCATTGCTAATCGTCTTTGATGAACATCCGGATAGCCATCGATCATTTTGAGCTGGCTTGCTTCCGTGCCAGAAACAAGAGTGTGTCCATTGCCGATATGAACATTAAACCCTTCCGCATTTTTGCGTGGGGTTACGGTAACTTTGGTGTACTCTGACAGCTCAGTAACCAGCTTTTCATGCTGATCCATCAGGTCATTATGTGGACCGGGAGTACGCATCATCAGTCGATGAATATCGCGAATTTCCAACGCAAGTTGATTAACGCGCTCAATGCCCATATCCAATTTTTTATTGGTGACATCAGATTGCAGTCGCACGGTTTCGTGGAAATCATTTAATGTATCAGAGAAGATTTTCGCCTTTTCCAATACCACTTTTCGTGCCCCTAAATCGTTCGGGGTATCTGCCATGGTTTTTACCGCATCGAACCACTCATTCAGGTTCTCGGGAATTTTCTTCGATGCCACAGAGCTCAACATACTAGAGAGCATATCAAGATTGCCTTGGGTATCCGTTTTGTTGGCATTGTTGGTCGACGACAGGTTCAGTTCATTCACGGCAAACTGATCCCACGAGCGGCGAACATTTTCCACATGCACACCCATGCCGTAGGTAGAACCACCAAACATGCGCGGATCATTCGTGCCTTGGATAACAGACTGACGGCTATAACCCTCTGTATTAACATTAGAAATGTTATGACCAGTGGTGTTTAATTGTCTCTGAGCAGTAAGCACACTTTGAGTACCTACATTCAGAAGATCTGACGCCATACATGCCCCCGAAAACGAAATATAAATCGGCAAAACCGATCACCTAGACACATTAAAAGCAAAAGATGTGCCAAGTGATAGAAAGGCGTAGATGTTCAGATAAAGTGAAGGCTTGCACTATGGCAAGCCTTCGAGAACGTCATAAATTGTCGCAGAGACATTACATACTTTCGATTTTATCCTTCACCTGCAGGACTTTATCTGCGTAATTCGGATCGGTCGCGTAACCCGCACTGTGGATACCGCGAATAAACAACTCTGAATTCCCGCGTTTCTGCAATGCTGTCTCGTAACGTGGGTTGTCATTCAAAAATCGTACAAAGTCATTAAAGCTGTCTTCGTAACTTGAGTAGGAGCGAAACGCTGCCGTCTCTTTCACTGGCGTGTTATCGTGGAACTCTAAAGTTTGAGTCGTCACTTTGTCACCCTGCCAGCTTCGATCTGCTTTGATATTAAATAAGTTGTTGCTGCTGCCACGCGCGTTCTTCACGACCTTTTGTCCCCACCCCGTTTCCAAAGCGGCTTGCGCAAGTAGCAGAGATGGCTCGACTCCTAGGGCTTTCGCAGCTTTCTCCGCGTATGGCTTCATCGAGTTAACAAAGGATTCTGGTGAATCGAATCGAGTGGGTTCATTGCTTGGTCGAGATAGTTGACCAGATTCAATCAAGCGCTGTTCAATCTCGCGCGCTTTTTTCGGGTCAACACGACGATATTCCGCAGCATTGTTTGCCGCATCACGCATAGCCGTTTCTTTTTTGTCGTTCCCTTGCCCAGCCGTTAATTGCTTAACAATCATATCGGCCAGTCCCATTGAACCAGACGAACTCAATTCACTCGCCATCTGTTCATCCAACATTTGTCGGTAGAACTTCTCGTTTTGGCTGTTCATCATGTTGGACTCAAAGCCCTCATTGGCTTCACGCATGGATTTCAACATCATGGAGGTGAAGATCGATTCGAACTGACGAGCAGCCGCATGCAATGCTTCTTGCTCGCCATCTTTTCCCTCTTTCACTGCTTTTTGACGCAGAGTGTCCAGAGAACTGATGTCATGGATAAAACCAATGTCGTTAGGATTGTTCATTATACCTACCTCCTAACCATTAAATGATGATCAACTGGCCTTCAATGGCACCAGCTTGCTTCAATGCTTGTAAAATTGCCATCAAGTCCGAAGGCGCAGCCCCGACTTGGTTCACGGCACGGACCAAATCATCCAACGTTAAGCCTGGTTCGAACTTAAACATTTTGCCTTGCTCTTCGCTGACTTCGATATCCGAGTCTGGTACGACTACGGTTTGCCCACCAGAAAAGCCGTTAGGCTGGCTAACATTCAGGTTTTCTTTGATCGCAACCGTCATGCCGCCGTGCGTTACTGCTGCTGGTTTAAGACGCACATGCTTACCAACTACGATGGTGCCCGTGCGAGAGTTAACGATGATTTTGGCTGCACCATCTGCTGGGTCGAACTCTAGGTTTTCGATTGCCGATAAGAACGCAACACGCTGGCTGACGTCACGAGGAGCACGCACGCGCACTGATGTCGCGTCAACAGCGCTCGCCATTTGTGGGCCAAGGAAGTTGTTTACAGCATCCGCCATACGTTGAGCCGTTGTGAAGTCTGACTCAAGCAAGTTGAACGTGATGTAATCACCACGACCAAATGGGTTTGGAATTTCTCGCTCTACTGTCGCACCACTAGAGATAAGACCAACGGTTGGATTGTTACCTACGATTTTAGAACCGTCAGCGCCTTCAGCACTGAAGCCGCTCACGACTAAGTTACCTTGAGCAACCGCGTAAACTTGACCGTCGAGACCTTTGAGGAACGTTTGTAGTAGCGTACCACCACGCAAACTTTTAGCACTTCCGATGGAAGAGACAGTCACGTCCACTTGCTGACCCGGTTTAGAGAAAGGCGGCAATTCTGCCGTAACCATGACTGCGGCAACGTTTTTAATTTTTGGCTTTGTGCCCGGCGGCATCTGAATGCCGAAGTTTTGCAGCATGGCGGCGAAACTTTGCTCTGTAAACGGGTTCGCTTCACCCGTACCAGGTAAGCCTGAAACCAAACCATAACCCACGAGTTGGTTGCTTCGTACACCTGCCACTTGCGCGACGTCTTTGATACGTGCGGCTTGGGCTACGGTAGAAAACAGAGCAACGCTCATCAGTACTAAAAGGAGTTTTTTCATGCTTACTTATCTCTTGCAGTCAAATTGCCGTCAGCACGGCGTGTTATAGCGCTACATTAAAGAATCGTGCCAAGAAGCCTGGCTCTTGCATATCTTGTTGCAAACCAGTGCCAGAGTACTGAATTCTTGCGTTAGAAACGCGATTTGATGCAATGGTGTTGTCGAAATTAATATCATCCGGACGAATAGTGCCACTTAAACGTATGTACTCATCACCCGTATTTAGCGTCATCCACTTCTCACCGCGGATCACGAGGTTGCCGTTTGCCAGTACTTCGATCACCTCAACAGTGATGTAACCACTGATGCTGTTGCTCTGCTTTGCAGAAGAGTCACCTGCAAATGAGTTGGAGTTGTTTAAGTCATAAGAGAAATTATATTTTCCGCCAATTTGCAGCTCTTCTCCGCCCACTTGAAGCGGGTCCATTTGCGCTTCATTGGTTTTCGATAAATCGGCATTTGCGCTTTTCGTCGCACTGGTTGTCTCATCCAGTGTTACGGTAATAATGTCGCCAATACCACGTGGTTTAGAATCGTCGTAGAGATCGGTAATGTGCTCGGCGCTAAACAACGAACCTGTTGCAGCAGCATAATGCTCAGGTTTGTTTTTCGGATGAATTGGAGCCCAAGCAGGATCGCCAGCAACCGGATCGCTTCTACCACGTAAAGTATCTACAATACCGCTGCTCTCTTCTTTCGATTTATCGCCTTCTACTGCGTCGACCACAGTGGTTGCTTGTGTCACTTCATCCGTTTCAATCGGTTCCAACATGGCACAGCCCGACATCGTAGCAATCAAAGCGAGTAGGCAAATACGTTTCATCGTGAGCTCCTCAAATCTTGCTCTTAATCGTTACAATTGCTGGTTAACGAAGCTCATCATTTTATCGACTGACGAGATCACTTTTGAGTTCATTTCGTAAACGCGCTGGGCTTCGATCATGTTGACCAACTCTTCCGTTACATTCACGTTGGACGCTTCCAGCATGGATTGACGAATTTCACCCAAACCGTCCAAACCAGGAACACCCTCTTGTGGATCGCCACTGGCACCCGTTGGTAAGTAAAGGTTCTGACCAATTGGCTCTAGGCCGCCCGGGTTAACAAAATCTGTAATGGTTAGCTGACCAACGACTTGGTTGTCTTGCTGACCTCGGACGCGAACCGACACTTCACCATCCGTACCGACAGTAATAGAAATCGCATCTTCTGGAATCACAATTTCAGGCTCTACAGGGTAGCCAGAACCCGACGTGACTAACGTGCCTTCACCATTTAGCGTGAACTGACCGTTACGGGTATAACCGATGTTGCCGTCCGGCAATGTCACTTGGAAAAAACCGTCGCCTTCCACCATCATGTCCAGTGCGTTGGTCGTTGTCTGTGCATTGCCGTGCGTGTGCACTTTTTGCGTCGCAACCACTTTAGAACCCGCACCTAACATCAAACCACTTGGCAGTTCCGTGTTCTGAGATGACTGGCCGCCAGGTTGGTTGATGTTCTGATAGAACAAATCTTCGAATACTGCACGGCTCTTTTTGTAGCCGACAGTAGAAGCGTTCGCCAAGTTGTTCGAAATCGTGGCAATGTTGGTTTGTTGGGCGTCTAGACCTGTTTTACTTACCCATAGTGCTGGATGCATAGTGAACCTCTAACTCTGTTAACTCATACGAAGCAGTGAATCTGAAGATTTATCCATTTCTTCAGCTGTGCTCATCATCTTGACTTGCATTTCAAACTGACGTTGTAAGTCAATCAATGCGGTCATTTCACCTACGGCATTCACGTTACTGCCTTCTATCGCTCCCGTCTGGAGACTAACAGTCGCGTCTGCTTCGTAAGGTTGGTTTGGAGTTTTATGGCGAAATAAGCCATTGGTGTCTTTAAACAAGCTTTGATCATTAGGCTTAACGAGCTTAATGCGATCAGCCGCTTGGAATTCTTCTGCCGGGGCACCTTGAGGAAGTACAGAGATGGTGCCATCCCGACCGATTTCAATTTTGGAGAGAGGGATAGGCAAAGTAATCGGCGCGTCGTTTTCACCCAGCACCAAATGACCACTTGCGTTGGTAAGCATGCCATTTTGATCGACTTTTAGGTTGCCGTTACGGGTCAACCCTTCTTTCCCTGTATGATCGAGTACCGATATCCAACCGCTGCCTTCAATCGTCACATCCAGATCACGCCCTGTTGTAATCACGCTACCTTGAGCAAAGTTATGCCCTGGACGCTCTGTCATGCTGAATACACGTGAAGGATGGCCTTCACCATAAGCCTGCATTGAGCGAGCCTGTGCTAAATCAGCCCGAAATCCGGTCGTGCTTACGTTAGCCAAGTTATTAGCGCGCAATTGTAGTGCCTGCATATTTTGCTTGGCGCCACTCATTGCGAGAAACAGTGCGCGATCCATAAATTACTCCAAAAAATCTCTCTGTACACGGAGTAAAAAGCAATAGTTATGCCAAAACAAAAATAGACTTATTAATCAATACTTTGAATTAAAAATCAACAATGAAAAGAGGTCAATAGAGGCAGAAAACTGTAACGAGAGGCAAGGTTTTGATCCATACGGCGGCAACAGCGGCAAATCGTAGATCAAAGCATGCTTAGCCTGAGTGAGGTGTATTCAGGCTAAGCATCAGATGAATGTCATGATGAAAATGAACAAAGCGGTAATTACTAAGAAGCAATCACACGCCATTGCTTACTCAAGCAGAGTATCGAATGACCCAGCTAGTGCTCTAGCGGATCTGTAAGATATTCTGTTGTAGTTGGTTGTGTACTTCTAGCGAACGTGAGTTTGCTTGGAAGTTACGCTGAGCAGAGATCAGGTCCACCAACTCCTGCGTCATATCAATGTTTGACTGTTCCAGCATACCGTTATTGATGGTGCCGAAAGAGCCTTTATTTGATTCACCCCAGATCTTGTCACCAGAGAACTGCGTTGAATCCCATTGAGTGCCGCCTTTCTTATCCAGACCTTGCTCGTTTGGAACACGTACGAGAGCAACACGACCCAATGTAACGTTTTCACCGTTTGAGTAAGTTCCCAATACGCTGCCGTTTTCATCGAAGTCAACTTTGGTTAGGAAGCCCGTCGTTGCACCGTCTTCGTCAAACTTAGTCAGTTCGAACGGAGCCGCAAACTGTGTTGCTGAGCCTAAGCCGAAGTTAAGCGTCTGCGCAGGATCGGCACCATTCATATCGACTGGTGTCGTGTTCGTCGCCGGATCGCCCAGAGCCACAGAAGTGATTGGCTGACCATTGTTCAAGCTCGCCAACGTACCATCGTTGTTGAACTTCATGGTATGCCCCACATGACCTGTTGGCGTTTGCGCATCACCAGCCGCAACATTTAAAGGCTTTTCACCTTCTTTATCTGTCACGGTGTAGTAAGTGTTCCATGTATTTGGCTGAGTCTGATCTTTCAAGTAATACGTCGTTAGCTTGTAAGACTGACCCATCGAGTCATAAATTGTCGAAGAGGTTGAACGGTTGTATGTATCTGGGTCTGAAAAATCAAACTGCGTTGGATCTTTCAAATCGCCGTTCGCTGGCAAGTTCACACCCACTTCAATGTTTGCTGTTTGTTTTGGCTTACCAAATTCAGCAGGAATATTGATGGGTTGTGGCTCGTATGAAGAAACCTCACCAGAGCTTGGGTCCACTTGGTAACCTAATAAGAACTCATCGTTCGCGGTCACCATGTAGTTTTCTTTATTTAAGTGAAATGCACCATTACGTGTCAGTTCATTCTGTTGTGGAGTTAGACGCTCTTTCGCTACAGCGAAAAAACCTGTCCCCGAAACACGCAAATCCATTGGGTTGTTGGTGTAAATGCTAGAGCCTTCATGGAACTGCTGTGCCACTTGGCTTGCTTGCGCACCACCACCCGGTGTGGTTTTTGCGTTAGTAAATAAAGAGTTAGAGTAGACATCAGCAAACTCAGCACGGGACTCTTTAAAGCCGTAAGTGTTGGCGTTCGCAATGTTGTTACTGGTGGTATTCAAATCCAGTTGGGCGGCGGACAAACCGCTTAAAGATACATATGACATTCCAAAATCTCCTAATCTAGCGAGCTATGACTACGCTTTGCCGACTTCCAATACTTCTGCAAGTCGAACTGGCGATTCAAAACCAGCCAGATTGAGTAATACGTTTCCGTCACCTTTGCCAAGCAATACGCTGTTTACGTTGGCGTATGTCGATACTGGGAACTCTTGCGACTCCCCTTCAACTAAGCCAGACGCTTTCACTTTGTATTTGCCAGCTGGCAGTGGATTTCCGCTTTCATCTTTACCGTCCCAAAGCACACGCGTGTCGCCGGCTGGTTTCGCCCCTACCTCAAAGGTACGAACCAGTTGGCCAGCTTCATCCTCTACACGAACAAACAGATTATCGATAGATTGTGAAAGCTTAACCATTGCCGCCATTGGTGCGTCGTCCTGCTTCACACCTGCTGCTCCTGGGACCAATACGTCACGCCCTACCAAAGAGGAAGCTTGTAACGCTTGATTTGATGTCATTGACGAATTCAAACTCTCAAACTGAGTGTTCATCTTGCCAATGCCATCAACGGTCGCAAATGAAGCCATTTGCGCAATCATCTGGTCATTACTTACCGGCTTAAAAGGGTCTTGCTGAGACAGTTGCTTCGTGAGCAATGATAAGAAGTCTTCCTGTTTTAGGTCCTGCTTACCCGTGCTCTCTTCCGCTTTCTTGTTACTCTCTTGTAGACTTTTAAGCTGGTCGATATAGGACAAGCCGCTTTGACCAACGTTGTTAATTCCGGCCATACGCTACCCCCTTATCCTTATTGACCCATCTGCAGCGTACGCAGCAGCATTTGTTTACTAGAATCAGCGACCTGTACATTAGTTTGGTATGCACGAGAAGCTGAAATCATGTTTGCCATTTCTTCCATTACATTGACGTTAGGCTTGTAAATGTAGCCTTCTTCGTTTGCAAGGGGATGGTCTGGGTTGTACTCCGCACTCAGCGGTTTATCACTTTCTACAATACCCATCACTTTCACTGGCACCGTATCACCGCCACGCATGGCGTTACTTAACTCTGCACCAAACACTGCATGACGCGCTTTGTAAGTGTCTTTCGCAGAGCTGCTGACACTGTCGGCGTTCGCCAAGTTGCTTGAGGTAGTATTCAGACGAACGGATTCAGCGCTCATTGCGGAACCTGTCACATTGAAAACGTTAAATAAGCTCATCTAAATTATTCCCCTTTGATTGCTTTGGTTAAGTTCTTGAATTTGCTGCCTAGAAAGTCGAGTGATGCTTGGTGTCTGATTTGGTTTTGCATAAACAAGTTACGCTCTAAATCCAAGTCTACCGTGTTGCCATCTCCCGTATCTGGTTGCGTAGGAAGACGATATAACTTGTCCCCAACCAACGTCGTAGTGGCAGGAATATGCCGACCATCTGTGCGACTAAGACCAATGCTTGCCCCAGATGTTGCCGCTTGCAATTCCTTCGCAAAGTCTAAACCTCTTGCTTTGTAACCAGGCGTGTTTGCTTGTGCGATATTGGTGGAAATCACCTCTGCATTGCGCTCACGTACGCCCACCGTGTGCTGGTGGATGCCTAGTGCATTGTCAAAAGATATAGCCATGTTTGCCTCTACAATTAAGAACTGACCGTGATTGATAACCAAAAAGCAATTAGCATGCCAAGACCTAAAGCATTACACCAACCTAGTGGTTACCGTGAATTGAAATAGCAATAAGTGAGCCAAAGTAACTGGAATGTCATGTCGTATCACTTTGCTCACTTAATAAAGATACACCGTGTTGAGGGCACAAGGCAAAAACGCACTTCAACTAATTGAGTGATACATGAAACGCTCGGCGCAGAAAGGTAACAAACAAAAAAGCCTGACACGAAGTCAGGCTTTTCTATCAATGAAGAGATACCGCTATTTAAGCTTGTAAATGATGCCCGGATTACAGCGCACCATTTCAAATTTATCAGTCAGACCAGTTAGCGACTCTGATGCCCCTAACAGCAAGTAGCCACCAGGGTTTAAACTGCTCGCCATTTGGTTAAGCACTTTAGATTTCATTTCTGGAGAAAAGTAAATCAATACGTTACGACAGAAAATGATGTCGAACTTACCCATCAGTGCGTAACTGTCCATCAAGTTTTGTGGACGAAAGTTCACCAAACGCTTGACGTTATCTTTGACTTTCATGCGACCACCGTCCGCATTTTCAAAGAAAGTGCGACGACGTTCTGGTGAAAGCCCGCGACCCAAAGCCAAGTTGTCGTACACCCCTGCACGACACATCTCGAGCATACTTGCCGAAATATCTGTGGCTGTAATGGACACGTTTGGTAACAAGCCCGGCTTGCGCTGTTGCGTTTCCAGGATCGTCATTGCAATAGAATACGGTTCTTGGCCCGATGAACTGGCAGCAGACCAGATCTTAATTGGGCGCTTGCTTGCCGCTACTTCTGGCAATAATTTGTCAGCTAAAACCGTGAACGGATAAGTATCTCGAAACCACAAGGTTTCGTTAGTCGTCATCGCATCCACAGCGGCGACTCGTAATTCTCGATTACGCCCTGTAACAACATCACGTAGCAAATCTGATAACGATGCGAGCTTAAACTTCGTCACTAAAGGACTCAGTCGGCTACGCACGAGGTATTGCTTGCTATCACCTAACACGATGCCACATTGCGATTCTAGAAAACGGCTAAAGTCACGATACTCTTGATCACTGATTGTAATAGCAGTCATTAATGTCTCTTTTATTGTGTTAATGCAGATTTAACCGCGTTACCCAACTCATCTGGGTTAAATTTCGCAATGAAGGTGTTGGCACCTACACGCTCAACCATAGCTTGGTTGAATACACCACTTAATGAAGAATGGAGGATAACATAAAGGTCTTTCAAATCGGCATGTCTGCGAATTTCAGCCGTTAAGGTATAGCCGTCCATTTCTGGCATTTCAATATCGGAAATAACCAACGAAATTTGATCGTAGATATTGCCTTCTTGAGCCATTTCAATCAACTTATTGTACGCTTCTTTGCCGTCTTTGACAGATACGACCTCAAAACCGATGGATGTAATCGCACGCTCTACCTGTTTACGCGCGACCGTCGAGTCATCAGCAATCAGTATGCGGCGTACAATAGGCTTTTCTTGTTCTGCTTGTGCGATTTCTTCGCCAATAGCGGAATCCATCGTTTCATCAACTGGCGCAATTTCTGCCAGGATTTTTTCAACGTCAAGGATTTCAACCAGCTCATTGTCAATGTTTGTCACGGCAGTCAAGTAGTGCGCTTTACCTGCGCCGTCTGGCGGTGGCAAAATCGCTTCCCAATGCATATTGATAATACGCTCAACCGATGATACCAAAAATGCTTGGATCGTACGGTTAAATTCTGCAATAACAACAAAACATTTATCTAAATCAGTGGTTGGGCGGCCACCAATTGCCAGGCTCAAATCAATAACGGACACGGTATGGCCGCGGATATGAGCGATACCTTTAACCAGAGGGTGTAGATTTGGCATTGAAGTCAGCTTAGGGCACTGTAGTACTTCTTTCACTTTGAATACGTTAATGCCGTAGCGCTGTCGGCCCATCAGTCGAAAGGTCAATAATTCCAATCGGTTCTGACCGACGAGTTGCGTACGCTGATTCACCGAGTCAAGAATCCCCGTCATATGCTCATCTCCATCTCAAACTTTTTGTTTTTAAATGATACTCTACCACTGGCAAGCACGATACCAGGGAGACAGTATGGCGTATTTCACTTTCACTTCGACACCATTGACTATGACAATATGTAGAGCGCTAATTACAAAGTACGCTAAGTCTATCGGCATTTTGCTCAGTATGTTTAGCTTTTTTGTTCATTCAGCTTCAGATAATCAGATCGAGCAAATAAAAACAGCAGCAGAACAACATATTCTTGCTACGGTTGATCAGCCTGATGGTGGCGAGCTATCTGTTAATGCGGCAGAGATCGACTCGAGAATAAAAGCAACGGATTGCCCTGTTCCGTTAGATACATCTGCCTCTTCCACCAGCAGCACGAGAAGTAACATCAATGTGTTAGTGGAATGCCAACCGGATGACTGGAAAGTCTATGTCCCTGTGAGGATCTCGGTATCAGTACCAATGATCGTCGCTACACGAACACTAGGGAGAGGAGAAATCGTCAGCGCATCGGATGTTACCACTTCCATGATCGAGCTACAGCGCTTTCGTAAAGATGGATTTTCTAGCTACGATCAAGTGGTTGGGGCAAAGCTAAAGCGTAATGTTCGTTTAGGCGATGTCGTAGAGAGAAATGATGTTTGTGTGGTATGCCGAAATGAAAAGGTCATTATCAAAGCGGTGAATTCTGGCATGACGATCACAACGCAAGGCACAGCATTGCAGGATGGTTCAGCTGGCGATCAAGTAAGAGTGAAAAATGATAAGTCACAACGTATAATAGAAGGCATAGTGACTGACATTGCGGAAATCACTGTTAATTTTTAATACCCACTGGTAGCGTGTTTAAACTGATCAATAAAAATGCAAAAAATGACTAAAGTTATTTTTGCGCTGGTCGATAGTCTGGATACCAGTATTACGATACAAGGCAAAGGTTAAACATGGCAGGTATAGATAATATACGTTCAGGGCAAATGATGACGACAACAAGTCGCGCACCTGCACGTAACGATTCCAATGCTACCAGCACGACAGAATCAAAAAAGGCGCCAGCGCAACAAGACGCAGTATCACTCAGCCAGCAAAGTAAAGCCGTCAGTAAACTCCAGAAGGATATGGCAGCTTCTCCGGCATATGACAGCGCCAAAGTTGCAGCAATCAAAGAAGCTATCACAAACGGTTCATACAAAGTCGATCCTGAAAAATTGGCTGACAACATGATTAAGTTTGAAAACGAATTGCAAGGCAAAAGCTAACTGGCTTAGGCCGAAGGTAAGTGTTTTATGGCAGCATTAGTCGATCTCGTTAATTTCCAGCTAGAAAATGCTAAGGCACTTTCCGCTGTTTTACGCCAAGAAACACAAGCAATCACGGCGCGTGTCTCTACCGAGATTGAGAACATTGCCAAACAGAAGATGACGCTCATTGATCAGCTCAGAACAACTGATCAGCGAATCGCCTCTCACCCGCACGTCAATCAACTTACTGAAGATGAGCACCTAAGTCAGGTTGTTGCTCAGATCCAATCGATCGTCCTCGACTGTCAACAAGTTAACCAAGTAAATGGCGAATCGCTTAGTCGCGCACAGCTGAGCTTCAATAAACTCAACAACATGCTTCAGCGAACTCATGGCAAAGTTGGCATGACCTACAATGCGGGCGGAAAAACCCACACCATCTCGACGCTTGGCACCAATATAAAAGCTTAAACGTCACTCTTACCCTCAATTCCCGCGCTCACGTAGATATAAAAAAGCGACTCATTGTTACCAATCAGCCGCTCAAAAAGATTATCTGTCTAGTGAAATGGTTTAAAACAAGGTTTGCTGACGCTTCTCAGGCACCTGCTGAACTTCTCCATAATCACGTAGCTTATCCATCTTACGGATATCCAGGCGCAGCTCAGTCACATAACTGTCTTCAACAAGATAACTACGCACAACTTCTGCACCACGAATTACACCATCGACGGCACCAGTGGTGCTTTCAATACCCAAACGCTGGTCTTGCAGCTCTGCACGTCCACTAACACGCATGCCATAAACTTGCTCTGCTAGCTCACGATAAGCATCAATTTTTGATGCGCGCATTGCTCGTACACGCTTTTCTTCAACTGTGCGGCCTGTTTGCTCACTGACGCTGGCATAACCCACCGCCACTAAGATTTCATCTTGACGCATCTGTTGTAATGGCTGACACCCAACCAATATCAGTGTGGCAACAATAAATAATAACTTCTTCATGCTTCTATCCTATGGACGGAGAATCACAGTGTACGGCTGACGAATAGTAGGGTCAGAACGAATCAACACACCATCTTGTGTGCGGATGCTATTTAACGTATCTAAGTCACGCCCAATACGGTCAGCCGGAAGGAAACCTTGCGCTGTCGCTACAACTACACGGCTTTGCATGCCAACCACGCGTGCATTGACAAGCACTCCGCCCTCTTGGCGCAGCATTGTTCCGGTCAGTACATACTGAATTTGCTGCTCTTGAGCTAAATCTTGCCAATCACGACTTAAAGCAAAATCGCCCTGCTGCGTCACTTGAATAGAGCCCGTAGTTTTGAAATCAACCACTTTAAACCCTCGGCGCTGAAACTGATGGATAAAACCTTCAGAGACCGAGTTACCTAACCAGTTTGTTGCATCCATATTTTGTAGATCAACAAACGAGGTAATCGCAATCGGTGTCCGCGCTGATACTGCCACATTAGAAACCATCAGGTCTTCTGTCATGCTCTCAATGAAAAAGTCCATCGTATGACGCGGACTATCCATCAGCATGAACTGGCTTCCCGAGTACGGTTCTTTACCATTGTAAATCGGTGAGTACGCGCACGATGTCAGAAGCGTCATCATCGATGCGGCGACAAGCCACTTTTTCATGGTTTGATTCTCCAGATAATCTTAGGTGATACCGTTCTTTATTAATTCCTTTCCAAGAAAGTGAATATTGGAACAGTCTTTGCTTTTCTTTGTTTGCCTAACGAAGAAAAACCCACCAAACTTCACTGAATTTGTTAAAGCAATATTTATACCCGAACGGTTGTAACCAATGAAAAAAATATTAAACAGTCTGTTTTCAATCACTTTAGTGATGCTTGTGCCTTTTAAGGTAATGGCATCTTGGTATGAAGTCACAGGCGTTGCCACCATCGTTTCTTCAGAAGAGACGGCAAGGCTCCATGCGTTGGAAGACGCGCTGTTCAAAGCCGTCAATTTTTCGGGCGCAGATATTGGCAGTATTAGCAACTTGATGCCGCTGTTAGAAGAAAGCCGCAACGAATACCAGTTTACCAATCATGAAGTCCGTTACATTTTGGTCGAATCTGAACGCAAACGTCGCGGTAAAGTCGAGGTAAAAATCCGCGTTGATATTTATCCATCGGCAACGGGTTGCCACACCGATCAATACAAAAAGACAATGCTGGTCGGCAATATTGAGGTCGCATCACCACAACAAGCAGTGATGGGACAAATTTATCAAGTTGGTGACGATTTTAGCCACGTAGTGAACCGTCAACTTGATCAAACCTCACGCAGCTTTGTGTCTGTTGGTACAACGGACTACTCAATAAGCAGCAACTATCCTGCTCGCACTCAAATGATCGCGCAAGACAATGGCGCACAATACATCATTGGAGGGGTCATCACCGATCTCACTGCAACGGTCGAATCTCAACTATTGCAAGATGACATCATCAATCGTCAGTTTGCGTTAGAAATGAAAGTATTTGATGGTAAAACTGGCCATGAAATCTTCAACAAAGCCTACCGTGAGGTCGCGCGTTGGCCATTTGCTAAGACGAGTCAAGTGGACACTCGTAGTGCACGTTTTTGGGCATCGACCTATGGCGAGATGATGCTTCGCGTTAGTCGCAATATTATGTTGGATCTGGAGTCGGAGCTATCTTGCAAAATTACACTGCCAGAGGTTGTGGCAGTCTTCGGTAATACCGTAACGATGGATCTCGGCCGTATGCACGGCGTAAAAGAGGGAGACAAATTGCAGCTTTGGCACACCGCGTCGTTTATCGACCAAAATGGATTGCCAAGAAACAAAGTCTCGCAAAGCGAAATTACATTAACGGTATCACGCATATACGAACACGAAGCGGAACTGACGATTGATCAGCCAAATTTAGCATCTAGCGTTCAAATTGGCGACGTAATGAACAAGATCCTATAAAAGCAAACATTAAGTCTTGAGATATGCTCACTTTTGAATATCATAGGCAGCGCATCTTATTTGATTATACCAATGACCGTAGCGAATCGTTCAACGTGATGCTGATACAGATCTGGTAGATTGCTAGATTTGAACTCAGTAAAACAGTGCAATGAACTGCAACTATTGGTATTACGCCCCCATGGCACAGCTGGATAGCGCAGTCCCCTCCTAAGGGACAGGTCGTAGGTTCGAATCCTACTGGGGGCGCCATATCATAGCCTTAGCTCCCACTTGAGCTAAGGCTTTTTTGTATCTTCAATTTCAAGCCTCGCACTGCTCCCCCTAGTACACCGTGTTAGATAATCTTCCCAGTAATCAATATGATCGGATCGGGTGTTTCGGTTACGGGATAAACCCTTCTACTGATCTGACTTCTTCCCCTTGAAATCATTTCAACAAGCCCTATTTACAGTTTTGTATTTTATTACTTTAATTATCTATGAGTTTTGCTTACCCTTTTAGCTATTAATAAAATTATTAGTTAGCACTATGTCTAAGAGCAATTTAATAACTAACACTGGACACCGCTTTATTTCTAAAGGCAAGACAGCCTTTAAGATACATATCCATACCCCCGAGGATACGGTACTACACCGCTCGGTAGGATTTGTTCGTATTGGAGAAAAGAAAGGCTTACAAAAAGCCATTAAGCTGAGAAACGAGTTAGGCCGGCAAATGTGGGGCAAATTCTGGCGACGTCTTTTGAAAGACCCTTACCTAATGACTAGGCTTCCACATAGCGTTGAGCCTAAAATCGTTCACAAGCCTAACCCTACTCTTGAAAACCCTGACAACCGAGATACGTGTTACATCGCCAAGTGGCGAGAGTTCAATGATGACGGCGAGTATAAATATAAAACGGTGGTTCGCTCTATTAGTAAGTACGGCAAACTTGCCGCCTACATGCAAACCAAAAAAGCGTTGTTAGAAGCACATAAAGATAACTTGGAGATCCTGACATTTATGGGGCGTTTAAACAGCATTGATCTTAAGTAATACCTGGCCACTTTGAACATTTCAGTCAGTTTTTTTGAAGAGAAATAAAAAGCCCCAAAGAGCGAACTCTTTGGGGCTTTCAGCTTCAGTCTTCTATACTACGGTCGAATAGGAGCTTATTGCTGAACTTGGTATTCAAATTCTGGAACAACGACTTCTACGCGACGGTTTTGTTGACGACCTTCACGAGTGTCGTTTGAAGCGATTGGGTTGTTTTCACCTTCGCCACGAGCTTGGATACGTGATGAATCAATACCTTTTTCAACGAGTGCGTTAGCAACAGACTCAGCACGTTTTTCAGAAACTTTTAGGTTGTAAGCTGCTGGACCAGACGTATCTGTGTAACCTACAACTTCAACGTTCGCTTGTGGGTGCTCGTTTAGGAAAGCAACTAGGTTATCAAGTTTTGCAGCGCTCTCTGGTTTTAGAGTTGTGCTGTTTAGATCGAAGCTACCTGTACCAATTGTTTGAGTTTCGAATGTTTTCGTAACTACAACTGGCTCTTCTACCACTTCTTCTACAACCACTTCTTCAACAACAACTGGCTCTTCTACGATTACTGGCTCATCGTTGCCGCCGAATTTGAAAGAAACACCTAGTGTTGCAGTGTTACCTGTCGCACGAGTTACATCGTTGCTGATGTCAGTTAGTGTTTGGTATTCCGCACGAGCTGTTACGTTTTGGCTTAGGTTGAATTCAAGACCAGCCGCGCCTAGGTAAGAGTAATCATCTTTGCCATCAAACATTACGTAAGCGCCACCCACTTTACCGTAAAGTGCGATGTCTTCAGTGATTGGTAGGCTAAATTTAGGAGCAAGAGTGATCGCTTCTACGTGGCCACCGAAAGAAGTTTGGTTAAAATCACCGATGTTGTCGAAACCCGCTTCTACTGCGAAGTATTTATTCATTTCGTAACCAACAAAAGCGCCAAGAGTAGAATCGTCTTTGTCACAAGCCTGGCCCGCTACACACGCGTCTTCCATCCATGACTTACCCATCTTACCACCAACGTATACTTCTGCTTGTGCTGCTGAAGCCATAAGTAGAGACGCTGAAATTACCGCTGCTAATTTTTTCATTATTGATTCCTCTAAAGAAGTTCTTTTGTTAGATGCCGAAATGCGCCGTCTGACTGACGTTGTATTTCAATTCTTTTTATTCACTCCTTGAGTGAGATACTTAGTCAGCTTCTTTTTATGCACATGCATTTTTTTTATGGAAGCAACTTACGTATATTTCCTGTTCAGTGATACATATCGCCATCTCGGTATCGCTGACGGGATGAACTATAACGCTAAGAAATCGCGAGAAAAATCCCAATTCTGTCAATTTATTGTCATCAAAAATCTCGACAACATGTGATCTTAAGCAAAAAAATCCCCACGCAATCACGACGCAAACGTTTGCTTTATTTTTTGAAACAACATAGCTAAAGCAAAGGTTTTTCTTAAAAATGAGACAAACAAAATGGAACTTTAAGGAACATGGATAAAAATCAATCAGATATTTGATATATAATCGCTCGTTTTTTATTCATGCCAACGATATTTGGATTAAAAAATCTTATCCATATTGAGGTAAATTACAGGTGAAACCATCTCTTCATTCACCAATATGAGAGAAAGTTTCTCGTTATCTAAATTGAAGATACAAAAAAGCCGCGGTTGCTCACCGCGGCTTTGTGACTATTTATTCAAAAGAACGTTCAGTTCAAAGCAATTATGCGTTTGCTTCACGCTCAGCAATGAACTCAAGCGCCATCTTAATGCGAGCAATACAACGCTCTTTTCCAACCAGCTCCATTACTGCATCGACAGAAGGAGACTGACCGCCTCCTGTTACAGCAACACGTAATGGCATACCGATTTTGCCCATGCCGATTTCCAACTCTTCACATACTGCTGCGATAACGCCATCTTTGATGTTCGCTGTCGTCCACTCAGTTAGTGCTTCCACTTTCGCTAATGCAAGTTCTAGAGGCTCTTTAGCCACGCCACGTAGGTGTTTCTTCGCTGCGCCCGCTTCAAACTCAGAGAAATCTTCATAGAAGTAACGGATTTGCTCAGCTAGCTCAACTAGTGTGTTGCAACGCTCACCCACTAGCTTGATCACGTCAGTGATAGCAGGACCATTCGTTACGTCTAGTTTTTGTTGATCTAGATGCCATTGTAGATGCTCAGCAACGTACGCAGGATCTGAGTTCTTGATGTAGTGGTTGTTCAACCATTGCAGTTTGTCAGTGTTAAAAGCAGACGCTGACTTAGATACTGCGTTTAGGCTAAATAGATTGATCATCTCTTCTTGAGAGAAGATTTCTTGGTCCCCATGAGACCAACCAAGGCGCACTAGGTAGTTGTTTAGTGCCGCAGGCAGGTAGCCCATATCGCGGTATTGCATGACTGATACAGCGCCGTGACGTTTAGACAGTTTCGCGCCGTCATCACCCAGGATCATTGCACAGTGTGCAAATGTAGGTACTGGCGCACCTAGTGCTTCGTAGATGTTGATTTGACGAGGCGTGTTGTTGATGTGGTCTTCGCCACGAACAACGTGAGTGATACCCATGTCCCAGTCATCCACTACTACACAGAAGTTGTAAGTAGGTGAACCGTCTGTACGACGAATGATTAGGTCATCCATTTGATCGTTGCGGATTTCAATGCGACCACGGATTTGATCATCAAATACTACGCTGCCTTCTTTCGGGTTACGGAAACGGATAACACATGGATCGCCATCTTTTGCCGCTTCGTTTGCTGCTTTGATTTTTGGATGGTTAGCATCGTAGCGAGGCATTTCTTTATTTGCTTCTTGCTCTGCACGGATTTCATCTAGCAGCTCTTTAGACGCGTAACATTTGTAAGCTTTGTCTTCAGCAAGAAGCTTATCAACCATTTCGTTGTAACGGTCAAAACGTTGAGTTTGGTAGTAAGGACCTTCATCCCACTCCAAGCCTAGCCATTCCATGCCTTCAAGAATTGCATCAACCGCTTCCTGAGAGTTACGCTCAAGGTCTGTATCTTCGATACGTAGAACGAATTCACCACCTTGGTTTTTAGCGTATAGCCAAGAGTAAAGTGCAGTACGCGCACCACCAACGTGTAGATAGCCAGTTGGGCTAGGAGCAAAACGAGTTTTAACCGTCATTTGAGTTCCTTAGGGGTAATGAGCAACGAGAGATCTCTCGTTGTAATGTCAAGGATAAAAGTGGCGACATTTTACCACCGTAAGTCAATTCTACAATCGGTTTGACAACAGAAATAAAAACAGGGCAGAACCAAAAAGGCACAGCCCTACTATTTACTGTTAAAGCACAAGACAAAATTACTTCAGGTTACGCATTGCCCATTGCATAAATTCTTGCTGCTCTTCACGGCTCAATTCATTAAACGATGCTTTGATTGTTTTGGTTTCCGCTGGAGAAGACGCAATGCTTGCCTTAGTCGATTCTTTATTCATTGCGTTATTATAGTCGGCAACTTCTCGTTCATAATCACGAAAACCTTGCAAACCACCTTTACGAAGTTGAACCATAGAGAATGCCACTTCTTTTCCGTTTTTGTCTTTCAATACCACTTTAGGATCGAGTTCGAAGGCTCTCGCCTCTTCAATAGTACGGAATGTTTGATAAGTCAGAGAAAGCTCGGTGTCTTTTTCTGCATCAAACTCTAATACCAGCGGCTGCGAATCGAATTTACGGCGCTTTCCATCTTCAAATACGATTTGTCCAACCGTTACCGCCAATTGGTTTTCCCCATCCTTTAACTCGATGCTGTTGTTCTTGGATATCCACTCAGGGTAGACGAACTCGCCGTTGAGAACGCGAGGAACTAATTCAGATTGCAGAGTGAGTTGAGCAGCAAAAGCTGGCGCCGAAAGCATTGCGCAAAGTCCGAGAAGTGTCGTTGTTTTTTTCATCATGGTTTCTCACTTTATACCAATTTAGATAAGCCTCTAAAATTTACAGGCCAGTCATTTCAAAGGCTTATTTGAATAAGTATCAAGATAAAAAGGGCGTTTCCGCCCTTTTAGCTGCTTCTTTAGTTAGAAGTAGTATTCAACACCTACAGAGAACTCGTCGTAGTCAGCAGACTTCCAACGTGCTTCTGTTGGTTTATCTAATTGAGACGCACCGTCGCCAAAATCTAGAGTACGAGCACGTACGTACAGCACTGCCGATGGGTCTACGAAATACATAACTTGTGCTGATAACACATCATCCGCTGTATCGTTAATTTTCTTACCATCACGCTCTAGATCAAAGTTAGCGGCGTAAGCCAGTTTGTATTGCCAATCACCCGTGGTGTACATGATAGCGGCAGACATTGCATCTTGCTTTTCACTCACACCATTGCTTGCGTCCGCCTCCATGTATTTGTATTGCGCGAAGAAAGAGATTCCGTTATCAAACCAGCCTTGTGCCCCTACCAAGTACGTGTTGTTTTTCCACGTTTGGCTTTCCATCTTGATATTACGGTTACCTTCATATGCCGCATCTAACTGGATAGGACCAATTTTGTAGTGTGCTGCGATACCACCCCAGTAGTCATCCCCTTCACCTAGACCTGCTTTATCACCTGCACCAGCTGCGATATCTAGGGAGAATTTGTCAGCAAACATTGGAGAGTCCCAGCGGATAGTGTTTGATTGACGGTCTTGGTACTTGGCGCCACCAATAGCACCACCCCAGTCGTATACATCGCCCAGGCCAGGGTTAGATGCTGGCCAGTCAACCAATTCGTACATAGGTGTCAAAACGCGACCCAGGCGAATTTGCCCCCAAGATGCACTTTCAAAACCGACGAATGTGTCACGTTCACCAAGACCTGCGCCCTCGCCACCAAAGCTAGGGTCTACATAACCGCCTTCGATTTGCCAAATAAAAGTAGGGTCGAAGTTAGCAAATTGTTTCTTACCACGGAAACCGATACGAGATTCGTTGTTTAGCTGCATGCCACCCAAGTCATCGTCCGTTGCTTTGCTGCCAGAATCGTAATCGCGGTACGCGGCCTGCATCGCGATGATCCCGTAAACTTCATAAGAAAATGAATCTTTGGTTAGAAACTCTTTTGCTGCGTCACTGTTTGCACCATCAGCAAATGCAACACCACTGAACATCATGCCGGTAATTGCCGTGGCAAGTAGGCTTTTCTTTAGGTAAGACATTATAAACCCCTATATTTTTAGTTTTTTCCATTTTCAAATTCACTAACTAGGACATGGCAGGAACTTGAAACAGTGTTTGGACGGGGCAAATATGACAAACTTTTTTCGCACTAAAAAACTTTCCCTACAGCAATCTGAGCGACTTCAAAATGAGAAGATCAAAAATAAAATAAATCAATAAAAAACAATTAGTTAACATCAAATATAAAAAATAAAAAACGTTAAAAGTACGTTTTGACACTGAACTGACATTGAGAGCATCTAAAAAACGTGAGCGACTTCATTCATCTTTTAGGTGTTTTAACGGAACTTTATATTCAAAGAGAAAAAACCTTGAGATCACTCGCAAGTAAAATGACCGTGCACTTGTGGGATTCGAGAGATTTTGACGAAATTGTTGTGAGTAGCAAATGGGTATTGACCTTACCCTTGCAGGAAGGTTTAAGCTCATAGCATCACTACTATTGAGGTGCAGATTATGTATCAGTTAGTTATACCTTTATCAGGGCTCAACTGCATGGGCTGTGCGAGAAAAGTTGAGAATGCTTTACATGCGAATCACGATGTGGAGATCCTCAATTTGTCCCCGACGCAAGTAGAGGTCAAAACCGAGTCTTCTCTTAAAGAGCTCGTCTCGTCGATTGAATCTCTTGGTTACCAAGCAGGAAATCACTACGAACTAAACCTTTCAGGCTTAAGCTGTGGCGGTTGCGTCAAAAAACTTTCATCTTTATTAGAATCTAATCAAGACGTTATTTCTTTTGAGGCTTCAACAACGCACTTAGAGATTCGTACCCTCCTCTCCGAGCAACAAGTGATCGACTTAATAGCAACACTCGGCTATACCGCCAACCTTGATTCTGTTGAAGTAGAGAACGAAAGCTCACCAGAGACCGAGCCGGTAGAAAAGCAAAGCAATATTAAAGATACGCAGGTGCCACCAGCGAGTATTCAATTGCAAATGCTGATTCAAGGCATGACGTGTGCGAGTTGCGTATCTTCAGTAGAGAAAGCACTTACTAACGTAGAAGGCGTTGAGAAAGCACAGGTCAACCTTGCAGAACAAAGCGCACTAGTATTCGCAAGCCAAGACTCTGATGACCTCCTTAACGCAATTGTTGAATCGGTAAAACAAGCCGGTTACCAAGCAGAGATCCTACAAGACGCCGCAACCCAGCAAGAAAAGCAAGCACAGCAACAACGTCAGCAACAAAAACGCTTTAAACTGGATGCTATTGCTGGCCTTGTCGTCGGTGCCCCTTTAATGATTTGGGGCGTAGCTGGCGGCAATATGATGATTCGCAACACCAACGACCAATTAGCTTGGGGCGCGATCGGTATCGTATGTTTACTCCTTCTTGCCACAGCAGGGAAACACTTCTTCAGTAACGCTTGGTTAGCAGCTACTCACAAGCGCGCCACCATGGACACGTTAGTCGCGCTCGGTACTGGCGCAGCGTGGTTCTATTCGATGCTTGTGGTGATTTTCCCAGACTGGTTCCCTCTTGCTTCACGCCACGTGTACTTTGAAGCGAGTGCAATGATCATCGGCTTAATTTCTCTTGGGCACTATATAGAAGCAAAAGCCAAAGCAAACACAACACGTTCCTTACAAGCGTTGATTAACCTGCAACCTCAGCAAGCTACGGTAATTACGGAACAAGGCGACCAACAAATCGCGGTTGAGCAAATCACGTTAGGCATGAAACTGCGTATCAAACCAGGCGAGAAAGTGCCTGTTGATGGTGTTGTGATTCAAGGTGAATCATACATTGATGAGTCGATGCTCACTGGTGAACCAGTACCAGTATTAAAAGCGCAAGAGGCTCAAGTGTCTGCCGGGACATTAAACACCGATGGTGGATTAGTCATTGAGGCAACGGGCATTGGCGCAAATACCATGCTGGCTCGTATCATCCGCATGGTGCGCACAGCGCAAAGCAGTAAGCCAGCCATCGCGAAACTGGCAGACCAGATTTCATCGGTGTTTGTCCCTGTCGTTGTTGGTATAGCAATACTGGCCGCGCTCGTTTGGTTTGCCGTTGGCCCAGAGCCAAAAGCGAGTTATATGCTGGTGGTCACCACAACCGTCCTGATCATCGCCTGCCCTTGCGCCCTAGGCTTAGCAACCCCACTTTCTGTCACGGTGGGAGTGGGTAAAGCCGCAGAGCTCGGCATTCTGATCAAAGACGCCGACGCCCTGCAATTGGCAAGCAAAGTCGACACGGTTGTGTTCGACAAAACTGGCACACTTACCCAAGGTAAACCTAGCGTTCAGCAAGTGTTTACTCACGCCACCAGCCAAGAAGATCTATTGGCTTTAGCGTATGCGGCAGAGCGTCAGTCTGAGCACCCACTGGCAAAAGCGGTATGTGATTACGCCAAACGACACGACGCAAAAGACGTCTCATTAGACAAGTTTGAGAACGTTCGCGGACGCGGCATTTTGGCGACGTATCAAGATAAACCGCTGCTCATTGGTTCGCTTCAATTTATGCAAGCAGAGAACGTCGAGACCAGCGCACTAAAACCTGCCATCGATGAATGCGCAAAAAATGCGTGGACTCCGGTAGCTGTGGCATTGAACGGCGAACTGATCGGTCTGATCGCCATTGCCGACCCGATCAAATCAGATGCGAAGCAAGCGCTCTCTGCATTAAAATCGCAAGGCATCAAAACGGTAATGCTGACGGGCGATAACCAACACGTTGCCAATGCTATCGGCCAAGAACTTGGTATTGATGAAGTGATTGCCCAAGTAATGCCAGATGAGAAAGCTCAGCACATTGAGCAACTTCAATCTCAAGGACATGTCGTGGCAATGGTGGGGGATGGCATTAACGACGCCCCTGCTCTCGCGTTATCCAACCTAGGTATTGCCATGGGTAGCGGCAGTGATGTCGCCATTGAAAGTTCGCAAATGACCATCCTGAACACGTCACCAATGGCGGTAGTACATGCGATTGAACTCTCTCGCGCTACACTTAAAAACATGAAGCAAAACCTATTTGGTGCCTTTGTTTACAACTCGTTGGGTATTCCAGTTGCCGCTGGCGTGCTTTACCCAGCGTTTGGATTTTTGCTCAGTCCTGTTGTCGCAGGAGCGGCAATGGCACTGTCTTCAATTACTGTCGTTAGTAATGCAAATCGACTACGACTGTTTTCAGTAAAATAACCACTTCTTTTTGAGGGTATTATGAAGTTGAAACTATTGACCTTTGCAATGCTTGCGACCGTGTCCGCCAACGTATTGGCAGCCGATGTCATTAACCATAAATCGCCATACTGTGGCTGTTGTGGAGAATGGACAAAACACATGGAAGAGAACGGCTTTACGGTCGAAGAAAAATTGCACGATGACATGAACGCCATCAAACGCGATCTAGGCATCAAGAATGAACAGCTTTACTCTTGCCACACGGCAGAGATCAACGGCTATCTGTTTGAAGGTCACATTCCAGCCGAAGACATTAAAGCGTTTTTGAAAAATCCACCACGTAACGCAAAAGGCTTATCAGTACCGGGCATGCCAATGGGCTCCCCTGGTATGGAATATGGCGACAAAAAAGACAGCTACACCGTTTACGCCTTTAACGAAAAAGGCCAAGTGTTCGAATATAGCCACCACGAAGGCAACGACCAATAAAAACAAAGCCCAGCGAGATAAACCGCTGGGCTTTTTCTTAATGGACAGTTAAGACAAATATAAAATTAGAAGCCGTAAGAGGCACCAAATACAAAAGCGTTATTCACTAGGCTGTCACCACTCGCGTTTTCTGCACCGTGTGCTTGACTACGGAACTCAAAGTAAGGTTGAACACCTTTACGAGTCCACGTTGCACGAAGCTCGTGGTCCATGGTTTCCGCTTCAATCATGTAGACGTTGTTGTAGCTTAGCGTCACATCCTCATTCATCACGTAACCGATGCGGTTGTCCATGCGGTAATCTGTATCCGCATCTGCGTCTGTCGCATCAATGTGCGCACGAGTACGGTTACTTAAGGAGATGCCGTTATCGAAGTTGTAACCGATCTTAACCAATGGACGGTACTGTACATTCTCGCCAGCAGAGAACAGGTGTTGATAACCCGCGGCAACCCATAAATGATCGGTAATATTAAATGACTGCTCACCACCCACAGTGATTGCTGGTGTTGTGTTACCTGCGCCACCGTTTTCTGTTTCCAGTTTACCCAACTGAATACCATCAAATTCGGTGTAAACCGTAAAGCCGCCGAATTGGTTATCAAAAGTATGACCAGCTTCCAGTGTAGACGTAACGTCCGAACCATGAATTCGACCATCATCGTGGAATTGAACATTACCTGTTACGTAAGAAGAACCAGCAAAAGCGCTAGAAGCGAAAGCGAGAGAAAGAGCACTCAGTGCAAAAATGTTTTTCATAATTACTGCCTTTATTTATTCACGTTATGCGATAGTTTTAGAGGGCATCTCTTCCCTTTTATCGCAAACTTTGGAATGTGCCTCCTTGGCGTTCGCAATATTGTTTTAATTAATTCGCGATGGAAAATAAAACATTTTAAAAAGTGATCTTGTTCAAACCGAAGCTCAACAACCCTGATAAAAACATGGGAAATACAGGCACTTATCGTATTTTTATAAAATTATTCAAAAAATAGAAGTGTGATCATAAACAGGTTGTTTATTGATATTTAGCAGATTAAGTCGATCCAGTTCACAATAACCTTGACCATTACAACCAAAAACTTATTTATCAATGAAAAATAATTAGACATCGATCACGCTTAATTTCCTCAAAAAATAAAGAAAGCCCCAACATGATGTTGAGGCTTTGCCAAAAAATTAACTTACAAGAATCGAGTTATTTCACGCTGGTCACTCGACTTGCTTTCTCACCGCTTGCTGACACAGAACGGATAAACACTTCACCTTTCACATTTGGACGAGCATTATCTACGTAAGTTAGCCAGTTCTTGCCGTCTAGAGAGTATTGAAGCTTCACACCCGGGAACTGAACGTTCATTGCCAGTTTACCCTCTTCAACTTTCGCGCCTGGTACAGGTAGGCGGTAGTCGATACCCGCTTTTTCTAGCTTAGCCAGTTCGCGTTGGCCAAGTACGTTCGCAAAGCGGTTGTAGTCTTGGTTTAGCGCAGCTTTGTTTACTAGGTTAGAGTTTTGCGAGTATTCAACACCCACTTTGTAGTCGTTTTCCCAATCAGCACGGTGCCATGCACGTTCAGCGGCTGCCAGTACGCGAGGGAATACCATGTACTCGTATTGCTCGTCGTTACGTACTGTCTCAGACCACAGCTGTGCTGATAGACCATAGAAAGGTTTCGCTTTGATTTCACCTTTACCAGTGAAGCCGTTACCATCGCGGTCTACAGAGGTTTCTGCGTTCTGAGGCATGTTCTCTGGTGCAAAACCAAACATCTTACGAGTATCTGTTGCACGCGTCGCCCAGTAGTAACCACGTTCTTTCGGGTCAACTTCGTACGGCATGTCCATGTATACGTAGTCTGGGTTAGAAACGATAACGTCGTAACCTTTCTTAGACCATTCGTACACTGATGATGTGCCACCCCAGTAAAGAACGTCCCAGAAGTTAACACGCGTGTTTTCTGTTGCGAACGCTTTCTCACCTTCACTGTACTTAAGGCCATCTTGCCAAGCTTGGAAGTTTGGAATGCCTTTCTCTGCCACCATCTTCGACACTTCTTCTGCAAAGTGGCTTGGTAGATGAGCAAAATCGCTTACCGTACCGTCTGCAATTAGCGTCTGACATTGTGGTGACTGTGCGAATGGCTTGTCTTGCTTAGACAAATCAATGTTACCCTTCCAGCTTACTTTGTCTTCTGCGTTGATGTCTTGCAGACCAGCGCCTAACTTGATGTTCTTCGCTTCATCACCACCGAAGTGCCATGTTGTTAGCGGCGTACCCGCTTCTTGGTGCATTGCTGCTACTTCTGAAATCACTTTATCAACAAAACGAGTTGAAGATTCCATACATGGGTTGATGAAGCTTTGCTTGTTGTAGAACTGAACCGTCGTTACGTTCGATGTATCTTGAGGATCCATCAGGCGGTACTCGTTCGCTTCTGCTTCTTTACCTTCTTCCATTAGACGGTCGTAACGTGCTTCCATTGATACCACTGCTGCACGAGCGTGTGCTGGCATATCGATTTCAGGAATCACTTCGATGTTACGCGCTTTCGCGTACTTCAAGATGTCCACGTAGTCTGCTTTGCTGAAGAAGCCAGAACCAAAGTTGTCTGTCGTTGCACCTGAGCCAAGCTGAGGCAGTAAACAGCTTTTCTCTTCCAAATCGAAACAACGGTTAGCACCCACTTCAGTCAGCTCAGGCAGACCCGGGATTTCTAAACGCCAGCCTTCATCATCCGTTAGGTGAAGGTGTAGTTTGTTCATCTTGTACGCGGCCATTTGGTCAAGCGTTGCAAGAATCGCGTCTTTAGAGTGGAAGTTACGAGCCACGTCCACCATCACACCACGGTAATCAAAACGCGGCGCATCTTTAATAGACAGTTGTGGTAGAGAATCAGCATTTTGGCTATCTACCAGGCCAAAGATAGATTGTACTGCGTAGAAAGCACCTGCTTGGTCAAACGCTTTAATCGCAATACCGTCGCCTTTGATGCTCATTTCGTAAGCACCAGATTTTGCCAATTCACCGGTGAAGTGTGCAGGAACAACAGTGATGCTTACAGGAAGATCACCACGAACATCCACACCTACCACTTCTGCACGACCTTGAATTGCTGCGTATTGAGCCGCATCGAATGCGTCTTTAGGCAGCGCAATACCCGCCCCGATATCTACCGTACCTTTACCTGCTTCAACAGACATTGGCGTTGGTAGTAACGTGGTTGATACGTCTTGTTTTGCTAGATCTTCGTTCTTCTCGAAACGAGACACAGCGCTCGCAAATACGTTGTTGTCATCTGGCGTACGTTTTAGGTTGTTACCCTCAAGGCCAGTCACGAAAGATGCAACGTCTTCTGTGTTAAGAGAAGCGATCATCTTAGGCTCTGCATTTGGTGCAGCAACGAAAGCGCCTGGCATGAAGTCAGTTTCAAATAGCTGCCAGTATTCAGCAACAAGAGGAAGCACAACCTCTTCACCCGCAGCAAAACCATCAAACTTATCTGTTGGTTCTAGTTTGTGTAGATCACCCGTTACGCGAGAGATTTTAAACTGTTCGTTTTCAACATCCAGAATCAGACGAATGCTATGGAAGTAAATAGCCCAATCTTTTGAGTCAACCGCTTCACCTTGGTTAACCAGTGTCATGTTTACCTTGTTACAAGACGCCCACTCAGCCCCTAAGTCCTGACAAGCAAGACCTTCGTTTGCACCGTGGTTGGTCAACACTTGGTATTGAATATCAAGATTATTAGCCAACGAATTTACAACTTGTTGTTCAGAGCTTTGCAGCGCAGAGCAACCTGCTAATGTAGTGATAACAGAAACAGCAATCAGACTAGGTTTAAACATCTTACTTCCCCAAAAAAGTCAGTGGTTCAAAACGACAATGATAAAAATCTCGGCCCCTCAAATGCGAGGTACCTAACCGTTACATTCAACATACAACCTGTTATTTCTAAGCGTAAAATAAATAGAAATAGGAAGTGATCCAGCTCAAAAAATGACACTCAGCAAAAACAATAAAAACCTAATTTTCATGGAGTTACAATACACGTCAAAATCGAACAACTTGTTTTGACGAGTTTGCTGCGATCTAGGTCACTTATATTCATGAGTTACGACTGATTTTGTAAGATTTGGATCACGCCTAATTATTTTGTGAACCATTAGTAAGCGAATTACCTATTTACCTTTCGTGAAGTGACTCTCATTTATTCGTCGTCAAAACTCGTCAATATTTTTAGAAATGACGATTTTGTCGAATACCCCACTGGAGAAATTGCACTTAACCTCACGCTATTTTGCGTATAAAGTTTAAAGGTATCTTATCTGAGGACCATTCTATGTTTCGTCTCTTGACGCTCATATCATCTCTACTTGTTACTTTGACTCCTTTTTCCTCTTATGCAGAGCCACAGCATTGGTTAGCGAAAAAAGGGGAAACCGAACTTATGATTATTGGCTCGGTACATGTGGGGGATAAAACGATGTACCCACTCCCTAGAACGGTCATCCAGCATTTAAGCCAAAGCGCAGGGTTGATTATTGAAGCAGACGTCAGGAATTCTGAAGGCTTGGTTTACCCACAAACAACCATTCTTTCTAAAGATGTTTTAGACAGAGCTCAACGTCGCCACTTAATTGAAATTGCCCAAGATTTAGGTTTGCCAGAAACTCAACTCCTAAATTCCCCACCTTGGATGGCGGCATTCACCATCCAACTCGCTTTAGTCAACAAACTGGGGTATGTCTCTGATAAAGGGGTCGACATGCACTTAATAGGACTCGCTGATAAAAAGCAAATCCCGGTCATTCCACTGGAGTCCGTGCAATTCCAAATCGATTTAATCGCAGGTCAATCAGAAGGCGGTAAAGAGATACTTCTCTCATCAATTGAAGAATATGATGGCGGAGAAGAGTTGGTTCAATGCTTGATAGAGAGTTGGAAGAGTGGTGATGGTAGCATGTTGGTCGAAGCCTCTTTGACCGATCATACAACAGAAGAGTTTAACCAAGCCTTTTTATACGAGCGTAATCGAGATTGGGCTAAAAAACTCGACACTGGCAGTGTTCTACCTCAGCAATCGGGTCGTTACACCGTTGTTGTTGGTGGCTTGCATTTAGTAGGTAAAGATAACCTGATTGAACTGCTTAAAAATCGGGGATTTAACATCAAACCACTGGGTAAGACGCGCCAAGCAAATTGTGATATCTAGTGATTGTTTGAAAAATGCCATTTAAATACAATTATTTAAATACAACCATTTAAAATTCATTCAAACTTTTTTATAAAACGCCGTTAAGCTAAGTGGATACAAAACAACTCATATGAAATTTAAATATTTATTCCTATACACGATTGGAATTATGCTCACTTCTTCGCTGTCTTATGCTAAACCGCCATGCAACGTAGAAGCTTTTCAAGCTATTGATATAACTCCGGAAGTAAAAGGCGGTGTTTTAGATAAAGAGAGTGGTCAATTTCTTATTACCGAAAAACCAATGATGCGTTGCGCGAACATCACGTTTTCAACAGCCCACACTCGAAATCGCGTTGCACATATGATGAACCAAGGCTTTGAAGCGGTTTACTATGATGGAAATACAAGCAAATCTCACTCAGTAACGTTTGATGAAGACGATTTAAAAGCGGGTTACGTCAAGATTGGGCCAAATCACCCAAAGACCGCTTATATCTGTTTCACTACTTCTGAAACTCCTATCAATACTATCTCGTGTGACATCAAGTAATAAATTTACTCGCTCTAAAAAATGAAAAGGCCCTACATTTCTGTAGAGCCTTCCTCTCAATATGTGTCGATGAAGAGCCATATTCTAACTTCAGGCGAACCCCATTTGGTTCGCAACTATCAAAGCCAAATTTGCGACCGCTGAAACGACGAAAGCCTGCTCATTGAGCAGGCTTTCTAAAAGTGGTCGGTGAAGAGGGATTCGAACCCCCGACCCTCTGGTCCCAAACCAGATGCGCTACCAAGCTGCGCTATTCACCGATATGTTTAACTGAGGAATTGTCCCCGTCAACGAATGCGTATATTACGGATTCTGAACTGTGGCGCAAGTGCTTTTTACAAAAAAACCTTAGGTCTTAATTCGTTTGATGAATAACTGAACACTAGCACGTAAAATGTGACTGATAACTCACAACAAAATACAGTTTATTAACCTTAGCAACATAATTGATCCAGATCAGTGTGCAACAAGACACCGCCATTTAGTTTATTCCTGTCGGGAACATCTTGGAGGAAACGTATGGACTTTTGGCTTGATCTCCTATTTGGTAATGCAGTGGGTCTATCGTCAATGATAGTAATTTTTGGGGCAATTGGTCTGATGTTATTTTACGGCGGTTTCTTCATATACAAGATCATGAACGACAAATCTCCTCACTAGATCTCGCTTAGCTCTAGAAACGCTTTGCACCGGAGTCGGTTACTTGCCTACTCCGGTTTTTTATTTGATCTCAATGCACCACTCATTGATATAATCCTATTATTCTTCCCTGTTCTTAATGAGATTACTGCTATGTCTCACGACGACGATTTTGATCTATTTCAACAGATGATGGGCGATGTAAAGCCAATCACTCAAGACACCACCGAACACAAAAAAGTACACCAAGTAACAGAAGCACAGCTCGCAAAACGCGAAGCAGCAATCTGGTTAACGGAAGATGACCCAGAATACCTATCACTTGATCACGCTGAAATGCTCAAGCCAGAGGACTTTGTTGAGTTCAAACGTGATGGTGTACAGGACGGGGTTTACCGCAAACTTCGCCTTGGTAAGTATCCAATCCAAGCTCGCTTGGATTTGCACCGTAAAACATTGAAAGAAGCACGTGATGAAGTCGTGACGTTTTTAAAGCAATGCCTATCAATGGACATTAGAACGGTCGTTATCGTCCATGGTCGAGGAGAACGCTCAAATCCACCTGCAATGATGAAAAGCTTTGTTAGCAGTTGGCTACGACAAATAAAGGAAGTCCAATGCGTCCATAGTGCGCAACGCTTTCACGGTGGAACTGGAGCCGTTTACGTCCTACTTAGAAAAAGTGCGGAAAAGAAATTAGAAACCCGCGAACGTCACCAAAAACGGTTAGGCTAAATTTCACCCTAATGCTAGAATGCCCGCCCTTATTCTTCCTTCCCCTTAAAGGAAGGGAGCTTCATTCGCCGTTGTGAAACGTTAGGAGACAAAAATGTCACAAGACAACGCTAAACGATTAAATAAATTCATCAGTGAAACGGGGTTTTGCTCACGCCGTGAAGCAGACAGACTGATTGAGCAAGGCCGTGTCACCATTAATGGCAACAAACCTGAAATGGGGACAAAAGTGCTACCTGGTGATGATGTTTGTGTGGATGGTAAGCCAGTGGCAGCAAAAGAGAAGCCGATTTATATCGCTCTCAATAAACCAACAGGCATCACCTGTACAACTGAGAGAGACGTCCCTGGAAACATCGTTGATTTCATCGGCCACCAAAAACGTATCTTTCCGATCGGCCGCTTAGACAAACCCTCTGATGGTCTGATCTTTTTGACCAACGATGGCGACATCGTGAACAAAATCCTTCGCGCAGGCAACAGCCACGAAAAAGAGTACGTCGTACGCGTGGACAAGCCAATTACAGGCGAGTTTCTCAAACAGATGTCGAGTGGCGTTAAGATTCTCGACACAGTCACCCTACCTTGTAAGGTAACGAAAGAAACTAAATTCTCTTTCCGTATTGTGCTCACTCAAGGACTTAACCGTCAGATCCGTCGCATGTGTGAAGCGCTGGGCTATGAAGTATTCAAGCTGCGTCGCGTACGCATCATGAATATCTCTCTTGATGGTATTCCGAATGGAAAATGGCGTTACCTAAGTGACGAAGAAGTGGCAGAGATCCTAGCAATGTGTGAAGGCTCTGTAGGTACAGAAGAAGCATCAAAAACAGACTCTAGAGGTCGCAACATTCGTAAAGCGACCGACGCGAAGCTGTTTGATAGCCGTGAAGAAAACCAAGATTCTACTGCTCGTCGTAACCAGAAGACACGAACTTTCCGCGGTAACAATGCTGATGAATTCCGTCATGCACCAAACTCGAAAAAAGGTCAACAAAAGCGTCGTCAGCGTGATGATGAAGGCGGACGTCCAGCTAAAGAACATTACAAAGCGAAACCACAAGGTGAACGCAGCAGACCGCAAGGCGAGCATGGTAAATCACACCGTAAACCAGATGCATCGAGCAATACGCATTCAGCAAACAAGCCTCAATCACCGAGTAAGCCTAAGCAGCATTACATGAACCCAAATGCCGCGAAACCAAGTAAACCAGCTAAACGCACTGGTGGTACATTGAGTCTGAAGAAGTAACGCTTCACTGACAGGCAAGATCAAAAAAGGACGCTCATGAGCGTCCTTTTTATTTGTCATGAGTTTACAAACAAAGAGGTGCAAACTGACCGCGAGTTAAGTTCAGCAAATCTCTCGGGGCTAACTCAATTTCTAAACCACGTTTACCAGCACTCACACAGATTGTGTCTTGCTCTACTGCGCTTTCGTGCAAAAAAGTAGGTAAGGCTTTCTTCTGCCCTAGTGGGCTAATTCCACCAACGACATAACCTGTGGTCTTTTGCGCGATTTCCGGATCAGCCATATCGGCCTTTTTGCCCTTCGCTGCTTTCGCCGCCAGTTTTAGGTTCAGCTTTTGATCAACAGGGATAATCGCAACCGCAAGGTTCTTTGGCTCCCCGTTCAAGCAGAACAACAAGGTTTTAAATACTGTTTTCGGATCCTGCCCCAGTACTTCAGCAGCCTCCAAGCCATAACTATCGGCTCTAGGGTCATGCTCATACTGATGAATCGTGTGTGGAATTTTTTTCTTTTTCGCAAGATTAATGGCCGGAGTCATCAAGATTCTCCTCATAAAAACAAAAAGCGCAGATTGAATTGGATCTGCGCTTTTAGTTAATGATATCAGCGAGTTTGAGTCAATCGCTTTTTCTCTGTTGGGTTACTGATCAATCGCCGTATCAACTAAATACGTGATTTCACCTGAAGGGGCATACTCATTAACATCAATAGGGCTGTGTGTTTCTAAATAATCCTTCAAAACCTCAGCATCGGTAAAACCTGTATTTACATACCCTGGATGATCGTCGATTTTAGGGTAACCATCACCACCAGCAGCATTATAGCTTGGTACGGTAAAGCGGTAATTACCATCTAAGCGAAGTTGCTTATTACCAATGAACACATTGGTTACCTCACCATTATTGATACTCATCGCAATACCCGCAAACTGCGCGTAAGCTCCAGAGTCGACAGGTTTAGTTGCAACGACATTTAGGTAATCCAATACTTCTTTGCCCGTCATATCAACGTAAGAGACCATATTGCCAAATGGCTGAACAGTCAGCACATCTTTGTAGGTAATCTCACCTGCTGCAATCGAATCGCGAACGCCGCCAGAATTCATTACGGCGAAATCTGCTTTTGCACGTTCCATGTGAGCCGTTGCAATTAATCGACCTAAGTTTGTTTGCTGGTAACGAACAACACTGCGGTCACCCTCAAGCTTACCGTTAGATTCTGCAATCTTCACGTTTAGCTTGCTCTGACCTTTTTCTTGATAAGGACGAAGAAACTCAAGCATCGCTTCGTCTTGTTCAATCTCTTCTTGGATCAAAACTCGTTGCGACTGACCATCAACTTTAATTTTCTTTTTCAAGTTTACAGGGATTAGATCGTAGCTCACCATCGAGAGTTCGCCATTACGAAACTCGTAATCGGCGCGTCCCACATATTTCCCCCACTCATGTGCCTGAACAATAAAGGTACCATTTTGTTTATCGGGCTGACATTCATCACCTGGTTTAAAGTTCTTTTTGATAACGTTTGGACCTTCCATGCACACAGGTTCTTGTGAGTGTCCTCCAACGATCATGTCGAGATCGCCGTCATTCAAATAACGAGCTAACGCCACATCGCCAGGAGCATTGATGCCTCTATTACCATTTTCATAGTGTCCCATATGCGTGACAGCAAAAATCAGATCTGGATACTCTGTCTCTTTCAGTTCTGCAATCAACTTCTTGGCTTCTTCTTTTGGGTCACGGAAGTCAATTTGTTCAATGAATTCAGGGTTGCCAAGTTTCGCTGTGTCTTCGGTTGTAAGGCCAATGACCGCAATTTTAATGCCCTGCTTGTTAAACATCGCGTATGGTTGGAATAAACGCTTGCCAGTATTTTTATCGTAAATATTGGCAGACAACATCGGAAAGTTTGCCCACTCTTGCTGCTTGAATAGCACGTCCAATGGATTATCAAACTCATGATTACCTAGAGCCATCGCATCGTAACCAATTTTGCTCATGCCTTTGAAATCCGGCTCGGCATCTTGTAAATCAGACTCAGGTACTCCTGTGTTGATGTCACCACCAGAAAGCAGTAACACGCTGCCCCCCTCAGCCTGTATTTCTTCGCGCAAATCATCGATTAACGTTTTACGCGCCGCCATGCCATATTCACCGTATCGATTTTGCCAAAAGCGACCATGATGATCGTTAGTGTGCAACACGGTCAATTTATAGGTTGTATCGGCATTCCATTCTGGTGCAGGTTGCGTAGCACACCCAGCTAACGAGACCAAGATAGCGGCACTCAAAACAGTTTTGATCATCAGACGCTGATTCATTTATTTACCTTTTTCTTATTGGGATTACTGACGCACATTTTAAGCATTCGATCTATTTGAAAACCACGTGCACCCTAACACATTGATTTAATAATTATGATGCATTGTTTAGCAATAACAAATTCATCAGTAACAAGTTTGAGAATTTACAGTTTTTCAGATAAAAAAATAGCCAACACTCGGTTGGCTATAGTATTTGTTACCACCAGTCATCTGGCGTTTACTTGATATCGATATCTGCAAAGCTCTTGATTAGATCATCAAGCGATTTCATTTGTGCTAAGAATGGCTCTAACTTGTCTAGAGGCAGTGCAGATGGGCCATCACAACGCGCTTGGTCTGGGTTTGGGTGCGCTTCGATAAATAGACCTGCGATGCCTGTCGCTAGACCCGCTTTTGCAAGCTCAACTGTCTGCTCACGACGGCCGCCAGATGCTGCGCCTGATGGGTCACGCATTTGTAGTGAGTGCGTTACGTCAAAGATGATTGGGCTACCTTTTGAAGCATTTTTCATCACACCAAAACCAAGCATATCTACAACTAGGTTATCGTAACCGTGGCAAGAACCGCGCTCACATAGGATGATCTTGTCGTTACCGCATTCTGCGAACTTCTCAACGATGTTACCCACTTGACCAGGGCTCATAAATTGAGGTTTCTTCACGTTGATAACCGCACCTGTTTTAGCCATAGCTTCAACAAGGTCAGTTTGACGAGCTAGGAATGCAGGAAGCTGAATAACGTCTACCACGTCAGCGACAGGTTGAGCTTGCGCTTCAGTGTGAACGTCCGTGATGATCTTTACACCAAAAGTGTCTTTCAGCTCCTGAAAGATTTTCATACCTTCTTCCAGACCTGGACCACGGTATGAATGAACAGAACTGCGGTTTGCTTTGTCAAACGACGCCTTAAATACGTAAGGAATACCAAGTTTTTCCGTTACTTTTACGTAGTGCTCACAGATCTGCATCGCAAGATCACGAGACTCAAGAACGTTCATACCTGCAAATAGGGTGAATGGCTTGTCGTTAGCAACCTGAATGTCGCCGATATTAACGATTTTCTGTTCCATTTTGATTCTCTTTTTCTGTCCACGATACGCCACCGTTCGGCACATCGATAAAATTAGTGAAGTGTGACGTGCGTTTCACTCATCACATTAACTTGTGATTTTAGTAGCTCGGAAGCCGGATCGTCAGGGCATTGGTCAATAAAGTACTGAAAATCTGATACCGCTACTTGAGGGCACTCTAGCTGTTGGAAAATAAAACCACGGTCACGAATTTCGTATGGGTCATCTGGCACAAATGTTAGAGCAAGATTTGTACAACGTAATGCCAGCGTATAATGCTCTTCACGCAACATCGCACTTTTAATCAACGCCAACCAGCGACCAATAATTGTTGGGTTGTCAGCTTCCTCAAAATGTTCAGGCTTTAGCTGAGCTAGCGGTCCTTCTTGGCCAATAAGCCAAGCTTGAAGAATCCTTTCACCTACATACTCACCATTAAATGGGTTGATGTAGTCTGGCTTCTTATGCATCCAGTCGACTTTTAACAGGAACTGAGTAGGGAAAGTAACTCCCTTCAACGGGAACCCCAGCTTTTTGCCTAGGTATAACAAAATCGAACCTAAGCTCACAGGAATACCTTTTCTGCGCTCCAACACTTTATCGATGAAGCTGTTGTCCGAAATAAAGTATTCCTGCTCGTCGCCTTTAAACCCCCACTCGTGGAAAAACAGTCGTAGGAATGCATCAAATCGTTGCTCTTCATCGGTTTCATGAACAAGCGTGGCTTCTGCATCTTTGTAAAGACGCTCTAACTCTTGTTTCGCCCAATGTACTTTGGTTTCTGGGTTAATCGCTTTGTTTAGCTCAAGCGCACCCTCCACCAACGGTATATTGTCAAAATCTTCGTCAAAAAACTCTAACATGACGTCTATCCAAATAACGTAGGGCTCTTAGACACAGCAATGTTTGCAGCCATGACCAACCAACCTAATGCGCCGAAAAAGCCAAATATCTTCAGTAGGTTGTTTTTCGCAAGTTTCAATGAGAAGAATCCAAGCGCAATGTACGCCAGTACGCAGGTGATTTTGTTTGTTAACCACGGTGCGGCATCGGTAAACGGGATGAAACCCGTAATGAAAATAAGCGCGATACCTGACACTAGCAATGCAGTATCAACGATGTGGGGAAACACTTTCAAAAAGCGATTATTTCGCTTCGGTGAGTTCATCATCATTAACACGAATCGGATCGATAGTAGCGTCGCGCTGAGAGCGATCGTCACTAAGTGTATGTGTTTTAGAGCTACGTACATTTTTCTTCTCTTTTTAGTTAGTGTTTGCTGACTTCCATGATTAACTGGCCAGACAACCAAGCGTTACTCGATCGTTACCGCCATAATCTTTTTCCGTAGCGACCTGTTGGTAACCAAAGCCACGCATTATCTCACGCACCGCCTCACCTTGATCATAACCATGTTCAAATGCCAGCCAACCGCCCACTTCAAGATACTGACGAGCAAGATCCGAGATATGACGAATATCAGCTAAGCCATTCTCTTTAGCAACTAATGCAGATTTTGGCTCAAAGCGCACATCACCTTGGGATAAATGTGGATCTTTTTCATCAATATACGGCGGATTGGAGACAATTAAAGCAAACTTCGTACCTTCTGTAATAGGCTCAAACCAACTGCCTTGAGCAAAGGTCACATTTTTGATGTTTAGCTGCTCAGCATTGTACTCTGCAAGTGTTTTCGCTTCTTGTTTGAGATCTACGCCCATCACTTGACGTTTTGGCATTTCAGATGCGAGTGCGATAGCAATTGCCCCCGTCCCCGTTCCAAGATCTAAAATAGGCCCAGTTTGCTCGTAGGTCTTATCGAGTGCAACCTCGACCAAACGTTCTGTATCCGGTCTTGGGATCAAGGTAGAGGGAGAAACTTTGAACGGTAAAGACCAAAACTCTCGCTCACCAATAATATAAGCGACGGGTTCACCAGTTAAACGTCGTTCAAGTAGAGCGTCGAATTTTGCTTGTTGCTCTGCTTCTAATGCTTTTTCTGGCCAGGTCAGCAGGTAAGTTCGTGGTTTGCCAAGGACATGGCAAAGGAGTACAGCTGCATCGAGAGAAGGCGACTCTTTGCCGCCTTCTGCCAGTTTCGCCGTCGCACTTTTCAGTGCTTGCTCAATCGATTGAACTTGGCTCATCGATTAGCCGTTCTCTGCGAGCGCCGCAAGTTGGTCTGCTTGGTGCTCTTGAATCACAGGATCAATCAAGCTCTGCAGGTCACCTTCCATCACTTCGTTCAAACGATAGATGGTCAGGTTGATACGGTGATCAGACACACGACCTTGTGGGTAGTTGTAGGTACGAATACGGTCACTACGGTCACCAGAACCTAGAAGGTTACGACGTGTATCAGACACTTCTGCGGCACGACGCTCTTCTTCCGCTTGAACGATACGAGCAGCAAGAACCGCCATTGCTTTCGCTTTGTTCTTGTGCTGTGAACGCTCATCCTGACACTCTACTACCGTACCCGTTGGTAAGTGGGTAATACGGATTGCAGAATCCGTGGTGTTAACGTGCTGACCACCCGCGCCAGATGCACGGAACGTATCGATTTTCAGGTCTGCTGCTTTGATTTCTGGCAGATCCGCTTCAGGGATTTCCGCCATTACTGCTACTGTACAAGCAGAAGTATGCACACGACCTTGAGACTCTGTTGCTGGAACACGCTGTACACGGTGACCGCCTGACTCAAACTTCAACACGCCGTATGCACCGTCGCCGCTTACTTTCGCGATCATCTCTTTGTAACCGCCGTGTTCTGCTTCGTTAGAAGACATCACTTCGATACGCCAACCACGCTTTTCTGCGTACTTGCTGTACATACGGAATAGATCACCCGCGAAGATACCCGCTTCGTCGCCACCCGCACCTGCACGAATTTCTAGGAAACAGTTACGATCATCGTTCGGATCTTTTGGCAGAAGAAGAATCTGTAACTCATCAGTAAGACGCTCAATCGTCGCTTTCGCTTCTTTGATTTCTTCTTGCGCCATTTCACGCATTTCTTCGTCGTCTTCGTTTGCCATCTCTTCAGCGGCGACAAGATCTTCTTGTGCTTGTTGATAAGCTTGGAAGCACTTGGTTACTTCTTCTAGCTGAGAGTACTCTCTTGATAGAGCACGGAATTTGTCCTGATTTCCAATTACATCAGGATCACCAAGAAGATGTTGAACTTCTTCGTAACGTTCTACTAGCGTTTCTAGCTTAGTCAGAATAGAGGCTTTCATAGTGTCGTTTTCTTAATAAAAAGCGTGAGTTATAGATCATCCAAGCCAAGTGTTTGGCGGATAATCGTTAATTTTGCTGGTTCGCCTTGCTCTGCTGCACTTTGCAATGCGCGAGTTGGAGCGTGAATCAGTTTGTTGGTGAGTTTATTACTCAGCTCGCGCAGCACTTTCTCCGGATCTGCGCCTGCCGCTAAAGATTGCAAACTTTTGCTCAGTAACTCTTCACGAATTTCGTTGGCTGATTTGCGATAGTCGCGAATACTATCGACGGCTTGCAGTGAACGCAACCATGTCATAAACGCAGCGCTTTCTTCACTAACAATCGCTTCAGCTTGAATCGCTTCGACTTTACGCTGCTCAATGTTGCTGTCGATGATAGATTGCAAGTCATCAACAGAATACAGATATGCGTCGTTCAGTTCACCGACTTCCGACTCTACATCTCGCGGCACCGCAATATCGACTAACAAGATAGGTTGATGTCGGCGCTGCTTTAGAGCCGTTTCGACCATACCTTTGCCAATAATAGGCAATGGGCTCGCCGTTGAGCTAATCACAATGTCCGCTTTCGCCAAATGTTCAGGAATTTCGTTCAAACTGATCACTTCTGCGCCAAATTGGTCCGCTAAGCCTTGCGCGCGCTCTTTAGTGCGGTTCGCGACAATCATTTTTGTGCAACCGTTGGACGCTAAATGCTTCGCGACCAATTCAATCGTCTCGCCCGCACCAACTAAAAGCACGGTTGAATCTGATAACGACTCAAAAATATGTTTTGCCAGTGTACATGCCGCATAAGCCACGGACACGGCATTACCACCTATATCTGTCTCTGTTCTCACCCGTTTGGCGACTGAGAACGTCTTTTGAAACAGTTTATCAATCGAGGCATCGACGGCTTGATGATCTCGCGAGTCAGAAAATGCTTGCTTTACCTGCCCTAAAATTTGAGGCTCACCCAACACCAGAGAGTCAAGACCGCACGATACGCGCATCAAATGCTTTATTGCAGCTTGTTCTTCATGAACATACAAACTCGGCATTAAATCTTCGCGGCTCACTTGATGAAATTGAGCAAGCCAATCGATCAACTTGTTTCGCGCTCCTTGCTTAACATCGCAGTACAACTCAGTTCGGTTACAGGTTGAAACAATCACACTGCCGTTAACTGCTTCGTGCTCTCTAAGTTGCTCGAGTGCAAGGCCGAGTTTATCCGGACCAAACGCCACCTTCTCTCGCAAGTCGACAGACGCTGTATTGTGATTAATTCCAATAGCAAGCAAGGACATCTAACGTGGTATCTCTGGGATAGGTTATAAAATAGGTCCAGAATTTTACTGTAAGCACGCATTTATTGAAAGGGTAAGCCGGATTTGTTTTCCTAAGTGCGACTTTTCAATGCTATAGTTGTGAGCGATTCCCGATGAAACTGATTAATAAGCCATCAAACATGACGTTACGCTCCTTTATTCTTTTTTTCTTGTCGAGCTTACTGCTCGCTGGTTGTTCGTCCGTTCCTGAAAGTGTTACCAGCGTTGAATGGCAAGCTCATGAGCAGCGACTCGAAACCATCCAAGATTTTCAAGCAACGGGGAAACTTGGTTATATTGGCCCAGACCAAAGACAAAATTTAAACTTCTACTGGAAACATTCTTCAGCACTAAGCCAGTTGCGTTTAACAACGATTCTCGGACAAACGGCATTAAAGCTCACCATCACCCCACAAGGCGCCACAGTAGAAACTTACGATGATCAGGTCCTTTCTTCTCGCAGTGCTAACCAGCTGATTTACCGTCTTACAGGGTTAATGATGCCCGTCGAGCACATGCCTGACTGGCTATTAGGTCTACCTACCGATGCCGACAAATTCCAACTGTCTCCAACCAATACACTGCAAGCGTTAAACAAACAGATTGGTTTAAATGATTGGAGTATCGCTTATCAAAGATATGGCGACGTTCAATGGCATGAACAGTCTCTCCCTCTGCCAAATAAGCTGAAACTCACCACAGCTGATGTCAAAATAAATCTAGTGATCACAAAATGGAACATCACCCAATGATTGAACTTTCAACACGCTGGCCATCACCAGCGAAATTGAATCTCTTTCTATATATCAACGGCCGTACAGAGAATGGCTACCACGAGTTACAAACCTTATTCCAATTCGTCGATCACGGCGATGAGCTCACCATTCAAGCGAACCATTCTGGTGATATTACGATTTCTCCAGAGATAGAAGGTGTGCCTCTTCAAGACAATTTAATTTGGAAAGCAGCAACCGCGCTTCAAGCTTACTCAAACTGCCCTTTTGGCGCGCATATTGAGCTACAGAAAGTGCTGCCTATGGGTGGAGGCATTGGTGGGGGCTCATCGAATGCAGCTACAGCATTAGTGGCACTGAATTACTTATGGCAACTGAATCTAACTGACGACGAACTGGCTGAAATAGGTTTAAAACTAGGCGCAGACGTGCCCGTATTTGTGCGCGGATTTGCAGCTTTTGCTGAAGGTGTTGGTGAAAAACTCTCTCCTGCTTATCCCGAAGAAAAGTGGTATTTAGTCGTCAGACCGAATGTATCTATCGCAACCGTCGACGTTTTTTGTCATCCAGATCTAACGCGAAACACCCCAAAACGAGATCTAGAAACACTTTTAAATACGCCAAGCGTAAACGATTGCGAAAAAATTGTACGAATGCTCTACCCAGAGGTTGATAAGCAACTTTCTTGGCTGCTACAATACGCGCCGTCAAGATTGACGGGGACAGGATCTTGCGTTTTTGCTGAATTTTCGAGCAAATCTGAAGCAGAAACTATCCTTGCACAACTCTCTGATAAAGTCTCGGCATTTGTCGCTCAAGGGCGCAATATTTCGCCATTAAAAGAGACTTTGGCTGAATACCAATCAGCCTCACACCGACCTATTTAAACTGGACGCAAACCCGAGGTTTCCACCGTGCCTGATATGAAGCTATTTGCTGGTAACGCAACACCTGAACTAGCCCAACGTATTGCTGATCGTCTTTACATCTCTCTTGGTGATGCATCTGTTTCTCGCTTTTCTGATGGCGAAGTTGCAGTTCAAATCAATGAGAATGTTCGTGGTAGCGATGTTTTCATCATTCAATCCACTTGTGCACCGACTAACGACAACCTAATGGAATTGGTTGTTATGATTGATGCAATGCGCCGTGCTTCAGCAGGCCGTATCACTGCAGTTATCCCTTACTTCGGCTACGCTCGCCAAGACCGTCGTGTACGTTCTGCGCGTGTGCCAATTACTGCAAAAGTTGTTGCTGATTTCCTATCTAACGTTGGTGTTGACCGCGTTCTAACTATCGACCTACACGCAGAGCAAATTCAAGGCTTCTTCGATGTACCTGTAGACAACATCTTCGGCACGCCAGTGCTACTTGAAGATATGCAGGCTCGCGGTCTAGATAACCCTGTAGTGGTATCTCCTGACCTAGGTGGCGTTGTTCGTGCTCGTGCAACAGCAAAAGCACTAGGCGACATCGACATCGCAATCGTAGATAAGCGTCGTCCACGTGCAAACGTTTCTGAAGTAATGAACCTAATCGGTGATGTTGAAGGTCGTGACTGTGTGATCGTTGATGACATGATCGACACAGGTGGCACACTATGTAAAGCAGCTGAAGCACTAAAAGAGCGCGGTGCTAAGCGTGTATTCGCTTACGCTACTCACGCAGTATTCTCAGGCAACGCTGCGGATAACATCAAGAACTCAGTTCTTGACCAAGTTATCGTAACTGACTCTATCTCTCTGTCTAAAGAGATGGCTGCAACAGGTAAAGTGACAACACTAAGCCTATCTCGCATGCTGGCTGAAGCGATTCGTCGTATCAGCAACGAAGAGTCAATCTCTGCAATGTTCAACTAATACGAACATTTCAGTTACACTGATTTCAAAAGCACCCCTCTTTGGGGTGTTTTTTATTTGTACTGATAACTAGAAAATCCCTTGGTCGCCCACCGCGAGTTTTCTGTGCTATCATACTGCGCTTTTTGAGATTCCAGAGAGATCCTAACCTTGAGTCAACAAATCAAACTTCTTGTTGGTCTTGCTAATCCAGGACCAGAATACGCCAGAACTCGTCACAATGCGGGCGCTTGGGTTGTAGAAGAATTAGCACGCGTTCACAACGTTACACTGAAGAACGAACCAAAGTTTTTTGGTCTAACAGGACGCATTATGGTCAATGGCCAGGATCTCCGTTTGCTTATCCCAACCACCTTCATGAATCTATCAGGTAAATCGATCGCAGCGCTTGCGAAATTTTATCAAATTAAACCTGAAGAGATCATGGTTGCTCATGACGAGCTAGACTTACCGCCAGGTGTCGCTAAGTTTAAAAAAGGTGGGGGTCACGGTGGACACAACGGTCTGCGTGACACCATTAGCAAACTGGGCAATAACAAAGATTTTTATCGTCTTCGTATTGGCATTGGTCATCCGGGACACAAAGATAAAGTGGCGGGTTTTGTATTAGGTAAAGCGCCAGCTAAAGAGCAAGAGCTTTTAGATGCAGCAGCTGATGAGGCTGTTCGTTGTCTAGATATCCTGATTAAGGATGGCCTATCTAAAGCACAAAATCGCCTCCACACGTTCAAAGCTGAATAAGGTTACTATCATGGGTTTTAAATGTGGCATCGTTGGTCTACCTAACGTAGGTAAATCAACTCTGTTCAACGCACTAACTAAAGCGGGTATCGAAGCAGCAAACTTCCCGTTCTGTACCATTGAACCAAACACTGGTGTGGTTCCTGTGCCAGATCTACGTCTAGACGCACTAGCTAAGATCGTTAACCCACAGAGAGTTCTTCCAACGACGATGGAGTTCGTGGACATCGCTGGTCTTGTTGCTGGTGCATCACGTGGTGAAGGTTTAGGTAACAAATTCCTAGCTAACATCCGTGAAACAGACGCGATTGGCCACGTTGTACGTTGTTTTGAAAACGAAAACATTGTTCATGTTTCAGGTAAAGTTTCACCCATTGAAGATATCGAAGTGATCAACCTTGAACTTGCAATGGCTGACCTAGATTCTTGTGAGCGAGCGATTCAACGTAACGCGAAGAAGGCAAAAGGCGGCGATAAAGACGCAAAATTTGAACTAACCGTACTAGAAAAACTGTTACCAGTACTAACTGAAGGCGGCATGGCACGCACAGTTGAGCTATCTAAAGAAGAGTTAGCAGCAATCGGCTATCTAAACTTCCTAACACTGAAGCCAACTATGTACATTGCAAACGTAAACGAAGATGGCTTCGAAAATAATCCATATCTAGATGCGGTTCGTGAGTTCGCAGAAAAAGAAAACAATGTCGTTGTACCTGTATGTGCAGCTATCGAATCTGAACTATCTGAACTAGAAGATGAAGATCGCGAAGAATTCCTAGCAGATATGGGGATCGAAGAGCCGGGTCTGAACCGTGTAATTCGCTCTGGTTACGAACTACTGACTCTACACACCTACTTCACAGCAGGTGTTAAAGAAGTACGTGCTTGGACAATCCCTGTTGGTGCAACTGCGCCTCAGGCGGCAGGTAAGATCCACACTGACTTCGAGAAAGGCTTTATTCGTGCAGAAGTAGTCGGTTACGACGATTTCATCCAATTCAATGGTGAAAATGGCGCAAAAGACGCAGGTAAATGGCGTCTAGAAGGTAAAGACTACATCGTAAAAGATGGTGATGTTGTACACTTCCGCTTCAATGTTTAATTAAATGAATGAATTCTAAACACTTCATTTACACTAAAAGCCAGCTGTTAAGCTGGCTTTTTTAATACCTTAAGTAAATGAACAAAAATAAATTACGCAACTGCAAGCTAATTTATTTCCAGTTTTAGATCATAAACACGCCTCTTTGTTTAAAAAGGAAGCGAACGAGGTTTTTTCCGAAATTTATTAAAAAAAACTGTTGACGGATCTCACTCAACTTCGCATAATGCGCGCCGTTCCCAACGACAAGGCAACAAAGCGTTGAGAACAAAAAATATGGTTTTGGCTACGTAGCTCAGCTGGTTAGAGCACATCACTCATAATGATGGGGTCACAGGTTCGAATCCCGTCGTAGCCACCATTCCTAAATGTTCTTTTTATCAGAGCAGTTAGGAATAGATGCGGAAGTGGCGGAATTGGTAGACGCACCAGATTTAGGTTCTGGCGCCGCAAGGTGTGAGAGTTCAAGTCTCTCCT
>NZ_JAWOQQ010000089.1:0-1295 GCF_033337405.1 Vibrio sp. YT-16 | reverse complement strand
TTTGTACTCTTGGTTCATCTCATCGTGGTTTGAACCCCAGCAGAATAGTAGGCCCTCAGAGTCTTGCATCAACATGGCATAGCCAATTTCACCATCTTTTTGCGCAAAGCTACCCATTTTCCATTCTTGACCGTTGAAGTGCTCGTGAGTGAAGCCCAAAGTCGGTACTACTGGTGGTGGCGTAACGCCTTCTTTTACTTCTGGCATGCTGAGTTCAATCTGCACTGCGGTATGACCACCTGTTGCGCTAATGGTAAGTGCTGCACCAGATTCACCAGCTTTTGTCGGTGTGCCTTTAATGGTGACAATCGCATTGCCATCTTCAATTGCTGATAGGCCTTCAATGCCTACGTAGTCCGCTGAGTAGTCGGTGATCTGACCGTCTTTATCTTGGAACAAACCAGAAATATCGAGCGTTTGTTCAAACAGTTCGCCCTGTTGTAGGTACCAGCTATCAACAATGGATTGCAGGCGAGCTTGCTCTGCTTCAACAACCATTGGTGGTAAGTTTGCAGATTCGATTTCGATTTCGAATACTGTGCTCACAGTTGATAGCACATCCCCGTTAGAGTTTTTGTCCTGCGCCGTTAGAACAATCTCAAAATCACCGGATTTTTCTACGATCGCGGTTGGGTGTAGAACAATTAGGTTACCAACTTGCTCAACTTCAATGCCTGTGCCCGCTAAATTATGCGTCAGTTTTGTGCTCACAAGGCTTTGGTCTTTGTCTTTGAAAAGACCTTCGATGTTTAGCTCAACGCCATCAAATGCGGCACCTTTTACGATTTTTGGTAGCTTATCCAATTTATCTTCAGCTGCGTCTTCTACGGTTTCGTTGACGGTTAGCTTGTTGTTGACTACCGTTTCAGGCACAAAGTTGTCGCTATTTGGCGTGCTATCAGTGATGACTGGACGTAGGCTTGGGTCATTGATGTTTTCGCCAGACGCGACAAGACGATCCACTTCTTGGTTTGCCGCTTGAGCAAACTCAGTCGCTTTCTTCTCGTAATTTGTTGGGTTTTGCGCTTTAGATTCTGTCAGAATCTGAGCGGTTTTATGTAGTTCGGCGTTTTTTGTCGCACCTTCAACAAAGTCACTGTACAGATCAATCGGAGCTTCCTCTGAGCCTCCCAATGCTTTGTTTACGTTTGCTTTCGCGTCTTCTTCAGTAATTGAAGGGTCTTTTGCCATTTCAATCGCCACAAGGTCCGTGATAGGTGAGATCACGTTAGACGATGATGGTGCGCGGAATACGATTTCGTGCGCCATAGCTTGGCTTGGGTGGTCCATATCTA
>NZ_JAWOQQ010000088.1:0-1302 GCF_033337405.1 Vibrio sp. YT-16 | reverse complement strand
TGAATCGAACCGAGAACGTAGGCATTATCGTGATCCTGCATGATTTGAACTTAGCATTGCGCTACGCAACCCACATAGTTGCGCTCAAAAAAGGTCAAATTGCCTTTGAAGGCAACGCCGAAATGCTGCTTGATGAAGCGCGTTTGTCTGCACTTTACGAATCACCAATTAAGCTCATTGACCATCCAACGCCCGCGGACACACTTGCTAGCCAGAAGGTGGCGGTGGTATGTGCATGATGGTTCGATTTCTCAAACAACTAAGCTGCACGACGCTACTTTTCACAGTGATGATTGCACGAGCGAACGCAGACATTACCGTTCATGATGCGTACGGCGCAGTGACTTTTGAGCAAGTGCCGCAACGCGTCGTGGTTCTCAACTGGGACATTTTGGAGCAAGTGCTCGCGTTGGACATCGAGCCCATTGCGGCGCCTAACTTGCCGGGTTACCGCCAGTGGGTAGTGAATCCTTACGCACCAGAATCCATTGAGGATATCGGCACTCGCGCCGAACCTAATTTAGAGAAAATCGCGAGTTTGAAACCCGATGTGATCCTAGCAGCTTCTCCCCAGCAAGATTTGATTCCCCTGCTCAGACAAATCGCGCCGGTGGTGTATTTGCCGAATTTTTCGCAAAACGAAGCCGCGGCTCAAACCGCAATCAAGCATTTTCGTACGCTAGGTGCGCTGTTTGATAAACAAGAGTTAGCGGAACAAAAACTGGCAAAACTCAATGACTCATTCAAACAACTGCGTGACAAGATTCGTCAGCATTATTCTGCCCCATTAGACGTGTTGGTGATGCGCTTCTCGACACCCAATTCTGTTCTGCTATCAACGGAAAATTCGACCACTGACTATGTGGTTGAGCAGCTTGGGTTAACCAACCCTATCCAAGTCTCTGCGCGCGCTTGGGGTATCAAACAAGATCGCATCAACCGCTTACAAAACCTTGAACAAAGCTACGTACTTTACGTGCAGCCTTTCCCACAAGAGAGCAAGTTGAACAGCTCACCACTTTGGCAAGCGATGCCATTCGTGAAAAAACAGCGCGTAAATTCGGTAAGAGCGGTGTGGGCCTACGTCGGCGCGATGTCTTTGCAATACGTGGCAGAAGCCATTACGGACAGCTTAATTGAACTGGCACCTAAACAATGAGAACGAAACCGTACATTGGCTATGTCGCGCTGATTGCGTTGCTTAGCCTATTGAGCTTACAAATTGATACGAGCTTGTCGTTGAGTGAACAATGGCAGTTGTTCACTCAACCAAAAAGCGCCAGCGAATTTCGTGATGTTTTC
>NZ_JAWOQQ010000087.1:0-1304 GCF_033337405.1 Vibrio sp. YT-16 | reverse complement strand
CAGCACGTAATTTCAACCCATTACGTGCTGCCACCACGGAATGCGGTGTTAAGAGTTCGTGGTCATTTCACGTATTTCTGTGAGATCAGGTTGCACACAGAGCTTGTGTTGCCTTCAGGCGTTGTCACGTAAATAACAACTTCCAACACTTAAATAGGTCATAGCACAAAACAGCAGCATGTCAAGTGACTTTTTACTTTATTATTGGTGCTGCACAATTAATCTAATCGCAATCGCAATCGCGATATCAGGCTGTGCCATTACATAACCGCATAAAAGGCTGCGATTTGCGATTTAATGTAGGCTAAATAAATGTTAACGTGTGTGCCTGTGAACGTCACTGCCTCTCCTGTAGTGTGTGGAGTTTGTTGACATCACGCCCACAAGCTATCCTGGTGCGTGCAGCCGGCGTGCAGCAGTGACCCACACAGACGCTGAAGAAGAGCATGCGCTCGACCATGAACAGGCTGAATTAGTAGCGGAAAAAAACGTCTGTTACATGGCGATACTTTGGATTCAGGTACGGCGACGCTGAACAGAAAGACGTACTGTGTAAGTGTAAAAGTTAAAGTCATCACGTCCCACGGCAACACGACCAATCTGTATCAGCACTTGAGACAGCACAGGGAAAAGTAGGAAGAGTGCATGCGAGAGAAAGCCGAGCCGTGTAACGTTAAAGACAATGAGACAACTGAAAGCCGCCAGATCCTCATAAAACAACATCCAAGCACGGTTAAGCAAACATTTGTAAGTGTCACAGGGAAATCATGGACTCCATAACAAATGAAAAATTGAGCAATTTTGCTCTGTTTCGGCCCACATGACATTCTGCTGTGTTGTGCTATGGCGTGCTGGAATTTGTCATTTACGTGACAACGCCTGAACACAACACAGGCTCGCTCCGCTGTGTGTACAGTTTGTGTTTATTTTATTTAAGAAGGGACAGTGCACATTAATTAACATAATCACTGAAGTCACGTAAATGTGCCAAATTTAGCCTACAGGCCAATTTTCATCTGCAGATGTGCTGCGCTGCTGTGTGAGCAGCGTGTTTGACTGTGCTCAGTCTGTTAATGGTCATTGACACACTGTCTGTCCATAATAATAACTATGTCAGGTCACTGCCCCCCTAATATAATGTAGGGGAAACACTGAATCAAGCAAAAAGACTCATGATACCATTTATTTATTACATTTTATTGTAATTATATTGTAATCGCAATCGCACATTTTTTTTCAAATCGTGCAGCACTATTTATTATATTCAATAAAAGTGTATGTTCCTAAATCTTGAGACACCTCAT
>NZ_JAWOQQ010000086.1:0-1316 GCF_033337405.1 Vibrio sp. YT-16 | reverse complement strand
TTGATTTTCGAAGAAACGGCAATCGATAAATCAACCAGTTATAAGCGTAGGAAAGGATCTGTTAATTCTCAAATATATAATTTAAATAGAGTTTTGAGAGAACTTCCAAAGCTCCTTGAGAATTAGAATGACGAAATGTTAATTGTTTGTAAATAGTGCAAAACTCGGTCAATTTGGTGCATCAGAACAATCAATAGAAGAGTGAATAAAATGAGAGAATAAAAAGTTGTTATTAAATCTATCATTAGCCTAGCTCGACTGAGTTACGCAAAAATTTGAACAAAAATTATTTGTGATGTCGAAACAGGGTGATGTGTTTGCCCCATTTTTGGTAGCATGAGTAGCAATAGCAAATAAGAGTAATCATGGATTGAAATGCGATATTTTCCTCTGTTCTTAGATTTAGTGAATAAACCAGTACTTGTTGTTGGTGGTGGAGAAGTGGCGAGCCGTAAAGTGGAAGCGCTACTCAAGGCTGGGGCGAATGTCACCATTGTTTCTCCAACTTTGGTTGAGTTCTTATCAAGGCTTGCCGATGAGCACCAAATCCATTGGGTACAGCGCTTTTATTCAAGTGACCTTGTTACAAAACGTTTTGTGCAAGTGTGGGCCACCACTGATAACCCAGAGTTGAATCACCAGGTGTATAAAAATGCCAAAGAGCTTGGCATTTTGGTCAACGTCGTAGACGACAAACCGTACTGTGACTTCATCACACCTTCAATGATCAACCGTGGCAGAATCCAGATTGCAATTTCAAGTGGCGGAGCGTCTCCGGTACTGATTCGCAATATTCGTGAAAAGCTTGAAGCGATTCTTCCTCAGAACATGGGTTTGATGGCCGAGTTTGCCAACTCGAAACGTAATTCGATCAAAGAAGCGTTACCAAGTGTCGATTTACGCCGTAAGTTCTGGGAGCAATTTTTCTCTAACCCTGATGTTGAAAACGCGCGTAATAACCGCGAGCTTGAAACGATCTATCAGGCAACGATGGCAAACCCATTGGATGAGAAGGGCAGCTGTACTTGGATTCATCTCGGAAAAGACGTCGAAATGCTGCCAATCAAAGCTGTTCGCTACATGCAGCAAGCCGAACTCGCGCTGTATTCGACTAAGTGTGAATCAGACGCGATGGAGCTGGTAAGAAGAGATGCCGAACGTGAGGCCTTTTCAAATGCGGCAGAACTGTCTGATAAGTTAGCCAAAGCGAAAAAAGACAACTTACGAGTGTGCGTGTTCATTCCTCAAGGCACAAGCGAATTCATGTTGCTGCAAGGGCAAGATCTTGTGATTTAGTTTGTGGCGCTTTAGCAAAA
>NZ_JAWOQQ010000085.1:0-1322 GCF_033337405.1 Vibrio sp. YT-16 | reverse complement strand
AAACATCTCTGACCAAGACTTGAGCCTGCTAGGTTTTGCATTGAACGCCGGTCGTTCAATCGTATTAGCGGTAAACAAGTGGGATGGTCTAGATAACGAAGTAAAAGAGAACGTGAAGAAAGAGCTAGACCGCCGCCTAGGTTTCGTTGACTTTGCTCGTATTCACTTTATTTCTGCACTGCACGGTACTGGTGTTGGTCACTTGTTTGAGTCTATCCAAGAAGCGTACAAGTCGGCAACGACACGTGTTGGTACCTCTGTTTTGACTCGTATCATGAAGATGGCGACTGATGATCACCAACCGCCAATGGTTCGTGGCCGTCGTATCAAGCTAAAATACGCGCACGCAGGTGGTTACAACCCACCAATCGTCGTGATTCACGGTAACATGGTTCGTGAACTTCCGGATTCATACAAGCGTTACTTGATGAACTACTTCCGCAAGTCACTGGAAATTATGGGTACGCCAATTCGTATCAACTTCCAGAATAGCGAAAACCCGTTTGAGAATCGTGCGAACAAGCTAACCTTGTCTCAAGAGCGTAAGCGTAAACGTATGATGTCTGTGGTTAAAAACCGCAAAAAATAATTTAAGTATTTGAAGATACCCAAGTTTTTACTTGGGTATTTTTTTATCTGTTTTTTGCAACCTCTAAAAGTGATGTGAGATGTGTCCTTTTCTAAACCTTACTTTCATCATTATCACAATGTTCTTCTGCGCGGTTTTCCTCTAGTGATATTAGTGATGACGTGCAGATTCCTGTATCTTCAAATGCTCAGCACAAAACCTTAACTTCTTACATTCACAAAGATAAGCAAAGCATGACGATTACCGCGACACAAACCCGTTTCTGCCATCAAACTTGGCAGTTGGACGCTCAGATTCAACTCGTTCAAAACCACAATGAAGTGACCTACGTAGTCACCGACGTGACTCCGTTTCATCCCGTTAGCCATATCTGGTCTGATCATCCCGCAGATAAAGGCATCTTAGTATTTAATGATCAACAATTTGAATTGATTGATTGTCAAGTTGGTGCCATTGAAGTGGCAACCGGAGAGCTATTTGTTGGAGCGGCAATCCCTGTAAAGCGCGATACAGAAGGCTGGTTATTTGTTGTCGTACATGTATTAGCGCTTGTTGACACTCTATCTCAAGATACACGAGTGACGCTGAAAGTGGATAAAGAGTACCAACAAGCATTGAGTCGTGGACACAGTGCAGGTCATCTCGCCTACTTAGCCCTGAATAAAGTCCTCGCTGCCAGTTACTGGCGTAAAGATGCTGACCGTAAAGACCCACATGGCAACTATGATTTTAA
>NZ_JAWOQQ010000084.1:0-1326 GCF_033337405.1 Vibrio sp. YT-16 | reverse complement strand
TAGAAGTGATTGCTTGTGACCGTTATGCAGACGCACCTGCGATGCAAGTCGCTCATCGTAGCTACGTGCTTGATATGTTGGATGGTAAGGCTCTAGAAGAGATCATAAACAAAGAGCAGCCAGCTTACGTTGTTCCAGAAATAGAAGCTATCGCGACCGACAAACTTGTCGAGCTTGAAGAGAAAGGCCTGAATGTTGTGCCAACGGCGAAAGCGACCAAGCTCACAATGAACCGTGAAGGTATTCGTCGCTTAGCCGCAGAAGAACTAGACCTATCCACCTCCCCTTACCGATTTGCAGACAACTACGATGACTTTAAAGCCGCAGTAGAGCACGTAGGTATCCCATGTGTGGTCAAACCTGTCATGAGTTCATCTGGCAAGGGACAGAGTGTCATCAAAACGGAAGACGATATTGAAAAAGCATGGGACTACGCACAAGAAGGCGGCCGAACTGGCGCAGGTCGAGTCATCGTTGAAGGCTTTATCGATTTTGATTACGAAATTACTTTGTTGACCGTTAGAGCAGTGGACGGTGTTCACTTCTGTGCGCCAATTGGCCACCGTCAAGAAGATGGTGATTACCGTGAATCATGGCAGCCACAAGCAATGTCGGAAAATGCAATAAAAGCAGCAGAGTACACGGCAGAGAAAGTCGTAAACGCTTTAGGTGGGTACGGTATTTTCGGCGTAGAGCTCTTTGTTAAAGGTGACAAGGTTATTTTCAATGAAGTGTCTCCTCGTCCGCATGACACTGGCATGGTTACGATGATCTCTCAAGAGATGTCCGAGTTTGCTCTTCATGTTCGCGCATTTACTGGAATGCCGATTAACAAAATCGTTCAGTATGGTCCTTCTGCATCAGCGGTGATCCTAGGCCAAGGCACATCAACGGACATTCGTTTCGACAACCTTGCGAAGGCTTTAGCGCAACCTCAAACTCAAGTACGCTTATTTGGCAAACCAGAAATCGATGGTCGTCGTCGTTTGGGTGTCGTGTTAACTCGCCGTAAAACTATTGAAGAGTCGGTTCAAGACGCGGTCGAAAACGCAAAGAAAGTAAAAATCGTTTACTAATCTTTGAGCTCTCAACAATCAAAAAAAGCGCAGCTTTATATCGCTGCGCTTTTCTTTTATTTGCGAGTTCTATTCATAAACTCACTAGTACGGAAATCGTCTTACTGAGCTTCAATTAAGTACACTTCTTCAGAGAAGCGGCTTAAACCCTTCTTCGCGATCTTTGGATGATGTTCATCAGCTTGATCGACGTTTAAGCATGTTACCTTGTAGCCTGCAAACAACCGTTGAATTTCTTCCAATGGCACAC
>NZ_JAWOQQ010000083.1:0-1327 GCF_033337405.1 Vibrio sp. YT-16 | reverse complement strand
CAAACAGATCATTGATGACACTACTGAACTGCGCGTATCGCGGTGCAAAACTGTAACCGCATAGATCCAGTAAGGCGAAGTTAACATGATTGACACCGTGTGTATCTGTCGAGAGTACGTCAGGTTTGATTTCACTGCTGTTGGATTGTAACAGGTCATAAATATAGTGTGATTCGTGCTCGTTGGAACCGATGATCCGAGCATTGAGGGCGCTGTGGTTGGCCACCAGTGTCATGGCCGTGATCCCTTTGTTGGTGCCGAAATACTTAGAGGAGTACCGGGTTTTAAAGGTTTCCAGATGGGTTTCGAATTTCTGACCATCCGCACTGGCGTGCAGCTGGTCCTCCTGAATATGGTAGTGGCGGAAGATGGGTAGCGCTGCAACCGCATTATTGATCACGTCGCTGGCGTCATGCAGCGTTTCAGGCCGGATATAGTTGGCCTGCACCGTACTCAGGTGTTCATAGCTTCGATCGGAGATCTGCGCCATGCCATACACACCACGGTGAGTGGCGTTGGCAATCAGAATGGCCAGTAAATCATCCTGATGAGTGAACCCTTGTTTTTGTATCGGAAGTACATGAGTCAGACATTTCATGAACCCGGTTTCGCGCTCTACATACCGCAGTACATCCGCGATACCGACCGGTTGCATTCGCTTAAAAAAGGGATTGTTGACCAGAGATGTAGCGCTTTTGGTCGGCAGACGCCAGCGGGTACCGGTACGATTTTTCATGATCACATTTCGATTGTCTCCCTCATCAATATGGAGAGCAACGTCTTTGAGTGCACTTTCCAGCCGGTGTTGTTTCTCCTGTAACAATAACTCTGCGGGCTGTTTTAGTCTGTCCAGTGTTGATGAGGCCAGCAAGGTATCCTGCGATGTCTGGGGGATCAGGTCGTCTTCCAGTGCGCGGTATTTGGTAACATTTGGCAAATAAATGCGTCCATTCAGTCGTGAGGTTAACTGCCGGTAGAGCAGCCATTCGTAACGTTGCGGGTTAACGTTATCCTGTTTAACCAACCATGGGAGGTGCTTTTTCGGGATGAGCGACGTATCCATCGTCTTCAGTGGTCCACCGAATGCGATTTCCGTCTGCATCTGTTGAAGTTGGGCGACGACGGCTTCTGAGCCTTTACCGGCCTCACATTCAAGGCACAAGAACACCTGCCTTAACAGTTGCTCCAGGAGATTGCATTGTTCATCGTAATGTTGCCACTGGTACTCTTCCACGGTCCGTTTCTGTTTTTTCAGGTAAAGGCAGAGGGTCTGGATATCCCTGTCATTCATGACCTTCAATGCCTGTTGTCTGACTACTGAGAAGGG
>NZ_JAWOQQ010000082.1:0-1337 GCF_033337405.1 Vibrio sp. YT-16 | reverse complement strand
ATCTGACCGTCCCCACGTTGAGCAAGCAAAGGAAAGCACGCTAATGGTTCCAAATTTCAGCGCTGTATCGGTTATCTCTGGAAAAGAGGTCACTCAGGTGTTGTTTCAAGACAATGGCTATAAGTTGCTGAATGTGTGGGCGTCATGGTGTGGGATCTGTAAGAAAGAACATGAAACACTTTTGCAGATAGCGGATGCGGGAGTGCCGATCATTGGTTTGAATTATCGAGATAATAACTCTGCCGCTCAAAACTACTTGAGCTCTAAAAACAATCCTTATCAAGACGTGATTAGTGACCCAAATGGCGAATTGGCGGTTGAGCTGGGAGTGATAGGTACACCAGAAACTTATCTTATTGATCAAAATGGCAAGGTTTTGATCAAATATCGGGGAGCAATCACGATCGACAAATGGAACTCAATATTTTCTAGGTATTTTAATGGCGCTATTTAAATATATATTTATTACCGTTTTTGCACTTGCATTATATTCTCCTGCGAGCAATGGGAGTGAAATTAAGCAGAACGTTGATCTTTTTGAATTTCAATCTGTAGAAGTGCAACAACGAGCAACCTCGCTCGCTAAGACATTGCGCTGCCCACAATGCCAAAACCAGAACTTGATTGAGTCCAATGCGCCAGCGGCTAAATATCTTCGGTTAAGGGTCTATACCATGGTCAATGAAGGTAGCTCCGATCAGCAGGTAAAAGATTATTTGGTTGAACGATATGGAAATATTGTTCTGTATCAACCTCCATTTAATTATTCAACTGCGCTATTGTGGATCTTTCCTATTATATTTTTGATCTTTTTTGCTCTATTTTCGATCCGACTAATCAAGCGAAATTAATGTGACCATTATTCCAGTATGGAAAATAAATTGTGCATATAACAAGCAGAGTGTTATCATTTTTTGGAATTTATGAAGCCTCCAGTATAAAGCTAACGATAAAATTTGAGCTGGAGAAGTAATAAAAGAACAACAGTAGGTGTACGCAGTGGATTCAGTTATATTGCAGTTAAAGAAGGACTTTTATTCGCAGATTCGTGCGTTTCAAACACCGAAGCTGCCACAAGTGACTTCAACTCTCGCCGTCCTAACAGACGAAGAAATTCAAGAACTCGAAGCGGTATGGATAGAATTAGCGGTTTGGAAACGTAGCCAAACTCATTAAGATTCCTTTTCATGCTCTAACCTTTACCCACCCCAGGCAAAAATTTGTCTGGGGTTTTTTATTGTAGTTTTATAAAATTGTTATACTATAACAATTCATCAGCGCAGCAAGATAAGTGATCGTCTTTGTTCGCGGAAGGGGATAAGATCAACCCAATTGTG
>NZ_JAWOQQ010000081.1:0-1337 GCF_033337405.1 Vibrio sp. YT-16 | reverse complement strand
CCTAACTCGCAATGATGAACACGCTCACAGACAAGCTGAACAAGCCTTTGAAAAGTGGGGAAAAGTGTTTGTTAAAGCTGCACGTCAGGGCTCGTCTGTTGGGTGTTACAGTGTAGCGGAAAAACAAGCTATCGCTAAAGCAGTAAACGATGCGTTTGGTTATTCAGATCAAGTACTTGTAGAGAAAGCGGTAAAACCTCGTGAGTTAGAAGTCGCAGCTTATGAAATGAACGGTGAACTGCACATCACTAAGCCAGGTGAAGTGATCGCACCCGATGGTGCATTTTACTCATACGATGAAAAATACAGCAGTTCAAGCCATTCATTAACAGAAGTAGAAGCGAAGAACCTGACTCAAGAACAGATCGATAAGATTCGTCATGCGTCAGAAACCGTATTCAAACAAATGAACCTTCGTCATTTGTCTCGCATCGACTTTTTCCTTACGGAAGATAACGAAATTTACTTGAATGAAGTGAATACATTCCCAGGAATGACGCCAATTTCAATGTTTCCTAAAATGCTTCAAAACAATGGTCACAAGTTCCATGAGTTTCTTGAAGATTGTATTAATAGTGCAAAGTGATTAACGTTTACGCGATACGTTTTGTGTTAGAAATAGTTGAATAGAGCACGGTTTGTTCAAGCGATATTTGAATAATGCTCAGTAACAATTATGATTGTATTAACGCATTAAACAGATGATTCAGTGGTATGGCAATTTCAAATTATAGAGGTTTTAACCTGCAGTCAGGCGGACCCGATGGCAGTATTTGGAAGGTTAAAATCAAAAACCACGTTTTACAAGGCAGTTTGACGGCGGTGAAAAAGAGCATTGATTGGTGGTGTGACACAGCATCAATCATTGACCCGAAAGAATTCGCGTCTCTTGGACAAAGAGCAAACCCAACCGGTGGTGTTCAATCAGAAGTTTTTAACGGCTATACCATTAAAAACGACACTGGTGAACCAAACGGTTGGTACTGTATGTTTAATGGAAAACTCATTAAAGGCGGCAAAGCTGCTATTCAACGACACATCGAAGCTTATTTAGTTGCAAAGCAGAAAGCGATGCAAGCACAGGCACAACAGCAAAAGAAATAACAGAATGACCCTGGTATATTCAACAGAAACCGGACGCATTAAACCGGAAGAAGAAAAAATAGCTCGTCCTAAAGGCGACGGTATTGTTCGTATTCAGCGCCAAACCAAAGGCCGTAAAGGCAAAGGCGTTTGTATCGTTTCAGGATTAGACCTAGACGACGCGCCTTTGAAACTGCTCGCTGCAGAGCTTAAAAAAGTATGCGGTTGTGGCGGTTCAGTCAAAGATGGCACCA
>NZ_JAWOQQ010000080.1:0-1338 GCF_033337405.1 Vibrio sp. YT-16 | reverse complement strand
TGTATTTATGGGTTTAGAAACCAGCTTTCTAACGGTAACTGAGTAAATGTGTAAGTCACACCAACACAAAATGCAGCGCCCGTAATGCCAATACCAATTGTAGTGGCCAGCAGAAGTAACGTTATCTTAGGCATGATGATTCTCATCCCTCTTGGAGTGTATTTGCGTGCTTAGTTCGATACAGAGCACACAAACACAATCCAAGCGGTGGCAAGCATAATTAATGGCGTAAAGACTTTTTGAATGGCTGCGCCATCGGTCAAGTTATAGATCTCGATGGATTCGTTGTAGAAGGCGCGTTTGAAGGCTTTAAACGAAATGTCGTTTTTTACATTGGATTGCTCGTAACGCTGACGCGCAGCATCGGCCATCTGATATTCAAGATCTTGAAGTTCAAACTCTTGGTTAAAAAACGAATCCCAAGCGCAAAGGCGAGCTATTGCCTTAGGTGAACTGTTATCACTTTTTAGTTTTGAGAGACGCTTTGCGTAAGCCGCTTGATATTTATCCACGATATATTCCTGCATGAATAGATGCTGAGTCATTGAATGACTCAGAACGTTCTGGTCGGTTGTAAAAGCAAAATTGTGGGATGAAAAGGCGTACTTTTACGTCGGTGGCAGAACTACAAATAAAAATATCAAAGAGCGTTTATGGTGGGGATGATATGGGGTGGTAGGGGAAGAGGACAAACAAAATAAATTAGTCTACGTCACAATCAATGTTTGTTGATTTATTCAATCCTTAGTGTTCTTTGCCTTTTGATGTGCACATTTTGTGGTTAAAAAAGATACGACCATAAGTTGTTCTTGGGCCTGAAAAAGTAAGATTCCTGACCAATATTCTTCCGTTTACCGCGTAGATCTCTCTTCAAAGTCGATTACTTTTGGCTACGCTTATAGTTCGGCTTTAAAAATTTGTAAGAGGGAAGTTGAGTTGAGATGTTTGTAGTTGAAGCGTTGAATAACTCAAGTGATGGGCAATAAAGGTAATTGATTATAAAGGATAAATTGGAAGCAGTGCAGAGCTAGGTAAGATATAAACCTAAAGGTGACGGTATGAGCATACAATCAACCATTATCGAATACGCTGTAGCAATAATAGGCTTACTTTTAACAGGCGTTGCCCTCTGAGCTCGAAAGCTCAGAGGATACATAACCTTAACGATTAATGTTGTAACGAGCGATTGCCGCTTCTTCTGACGTTACAACAGTTTTACCGATAGGCGCGAGGGAAATTACGGCCAGTTTCAGGTGTTGAAGTGCAAACGGAATACCAATAATGGTAACGAAACACGCTGCGGCGGATAGGATATGACCGATTGCCAGCCACAAACCT
>NZ_JAWOQQ010000007.1:24442-227902 GCF_033337405.1 Vibrio sp. YT-16 | reverse complement strand
CCGATTGTTCTGGGCTCAGCCACACCTGCACTGGAGACATTGCACAATGCCTTGTCAGGCAAGTATCACCATTTAACACTAACCCAACGAGCTGGCTCTGCAGTGCCAACCACCAATAAAGTGTTAGATGTAAAAGGTCAGTATTTAGAAAGTGGCTTATCTGCCCAACTGATTGCCGAGATGCGCAAGCATTTAAAAGCTGGCAATCAAGTAATGTTGTTTCTTAACCGCCGAGGCTTTTCGCCCGCTTTGATGTGCCATGAATGCGGTTGGATTGCAGAATGTAAACGCTGTGATGCGTACTACACGTTCCACCATTACAGCAACGAAATACGCTGCCATCACTGCGGCTCACAACAACCGGTAATTCATCAGTGTCAGGGGTGTGGTTCAACTCAACTGGTTACCGTCGGCGTAGGAACGGAACAACTCGAACAACAATTGGCTCAGTTATTTCCAGAATACAACGCCATTCGCATCGACAGAGACAGCACACGCCGCAAAGGTAGTTTGGAAGATGCCCTTGAATCGATTCGTAAAGGTGAACATCAAATTCTGATTGGCACCCAAATGCTGGCTAAGGGGCACCATTTTCCAAATGTAACGCTCGTTGCTCTTTTGGATGTTGATGGCTCTCTCTATAGTAGTGACTTCCGCGCTTCCGAGCGACTAGCGCAGTTGTTTATTCAAGTCGCAGGTCGTGCCGGCCGCGCAAGTAAACCTGGCGAGGTTATCCTACAAACCCACCATCCTGAGCACAGCTTGCTGCAGGCCCTGCTTCAAAAAGACTATCGCCACTTTGCTATGACAGCTCTGGAAGAACGCAAACTGGCTCAGCTTCCGCCTTATAGTTTCTTGACTCTGTTTAAAGCAGAGGCGAACCAAAGTGAGATAGTTGAAGACTTCCTGCGTCAAGTTCGCTTTACGTTAGAGTCACACCCTCTGTTCGATGATTCCTGCATGGTGTTAGGCCCTACTCCTTCACCTTTGGCCAAGCGGGCTGGTAAATACCGTTGGCAACTATTACTGCAAACTCAGCATCGTTCATTGATGCAAAAGTTATTAACCAGTGCCAAACCTGCTATTGAGTTGTTGCCAAACGCTAAGAAAGTACGCTGGAATTTAGACATAGAACCACAAGATCTCAGCTAGCAAACGTTTAACTATGTAATGAATTACCATTTAATGTGACCAGAATCACACCAAGATTACAATTTTTGTTAAACAGACCGTAACTTTCACTTTAGAAATGAATAGACTATCCAAATTAGAAAAGTCTAAAGTGACTTGTTTGCACAGGCTTAGATTAAAACAATGACTATTCCCACAAATTGATATCGCGGTGAAGAATCCATTTTCCCACTCGTTAACACGAACTGAGCGAAGAGCAAATACAGCTCTAACTCGGTTTGATTACTCTGATTTCAAACCGGAATAACGTCATCTTGGCAAAAAATAAATGAGAGGTTAAAAACTATGGCGACAATGAAGGATGTTGCCCAGCTTGCGGGAGTGTCTACGGCTACGGTATCTCGAGCCTTAATGAATCCAGAGAAAGTCTCTTCTTCTACAAGAAAGAGAGTAGAAGATGCCGTACTTGAAGCGGGTTATTCTCCAAACTCATTAGCGCGTAACTTACGTAGAAACGAATCAAAAACCATTGTTACTATCGTTCCCGACATCTGTGATCCTTATTTTTCTGAAATTATTCGCGGTATTGAAGATGCAGCCATGGAACATGGCTATCTAGTCCTGCTGGGTGATAGCGGACAACAGAAGAAACGCGAAAGCTCTTTCGTTAACCTCGTATTTACTAAGCAGGCAGATGGAATGCTACTGCTTGGTACAGATCTACCATTCGATGTCAGTAAGCCAGAGCAAAAGAACTTACCTCCGATGGTAATGGCGTGTGAATTTGCGCCAGAGCTCGAGCTTCCGACAGTACATATTGATAACCTGACCTCAGCATTTGAAGCGGTGAATTACCTGACTCAATTAGGTCATAAACGCATTGCTCAAATCTCTGGACCAGATACAGCAATATTGTGTCAGTTCCGCCAGCAAGGCTACCAACAAGCCCTGCGCCGTGCCGGCATCAATAAAGATCCACAATATAGTGTCATTACTGAGTTTTCTTTTGATGGCGGAGCAAAAGCCGTTCGTAAACTGCTCGAATTGCCAGAACCACCAACGGCTATTTTCTGTCACTGTGACACAATGGCCATCGGCGCAATTCAAGAAGCGAAAAAGCTTGGCTTACGAGTACCGCAAGATCTCTCTGTTGTGGGCTTTGATGACATTAACTTCGCTCAGTACTGCGATCCACCGTTGACCACCATCTCTCAACCTCGCTATGAGATTGGTCGACAAGCGATGCTAATGATGCTCGAGATGTTAAAAGGCCACGACGTGCATTCAGGCTCGCGTCTGCTTGAAACTAATCTCGTCATTCGTGGAAGTGCAGCGCCACCACAGCGTCCTTAACCTAAAGATTAGGTATTCATCCCCAAAGCGGTGCTAAGGCGCCGCTTTTTTATTTACCCCTCCTGCTTTTTGTGTATCCCTGAATAAATGTAAGCGAGAACGGTAACACACTCCTACGCTCGGGCGTTGTCGCGCTTTAGCTATCAAGATTCTATCAATAGGGTGTTTTCTCAACTCGTTCTGGATTAACATATTTGCAAGAATCCTTGATGACCAGAAATAACCGTGGCAAATAGAGATTATGTAAGACGGGGGCGAGGCGCCCCAAAAAAGTCGACAAAAAAACAGCCGCCGAGAAGAAAAAAACCTTGGCGCAGTGGCCTGCTCGCTATCTTGCTCGTGGGCGGTTTTGGCTATGGTCTTTACCTTTTGAGTAGCGACCCAGAACCTAAACAACCAGTCGTGAAGCAGCCAACAACCACTGTCAGCAAACCAAAGCCGAAAAAAGACTTGCCGCCACCACCAGAAGAAAAATGGGAATATGTTGAGTCACTACCGAAACGTGAAGTTGAGGTTGTGGCCAAAGAAATTGAAGTTTCTAAAATTCCTTACATAATGCAGTGTGGCGCGTACAAAACTCAGGCACAAGCGGAAGAGCGCAAGCTTGCAATCGCGTTCCAAGGGATGTCGAGCAAGATTCGTAAGAAAGAAGGCAGTTCATGGTATCGCGTGGTGCTAGGTCCGTATAAGTTCAAACGTGATGCAGAACGTGACCGTCATAAACTGCAACGCGCGAAAATCGAGCCGTGCGCGATTTGGAAAGAAAATCTTTAAACTCAGGCCCTAGGAGCTAAGATCCTAGGGCCTTTCTTTTTGCCCCCTTGAATCCCCATTTCTCCTCCCCCATATACTGAATTAAATCCAAAGAGAAATAATCAAGAGGTCGACTGTGACTACCATTGTATCTGTACGTCGAAATAATAAAGTCGTCATCGCGGGTGATGGCCAAGTATCTCTAGGCAATACCGTAATGAAAGGTAATGCGCGCAAAGTTCGCCGCCTATACAACAACCAAGTACTAGCGGGCTTTGCCGGCGGTACTGCGGATGCCTTCACCCTTTTTGAGCGCTTCGAAAGCAAACTGCAAATGCACCAAGGTCACCTAACCAAAGCGGCAGTTGAGCTAGCCAAAGACTGGCGTAGCGATCGTGCTTTGCGCAAGCTCGAAGCCTTACTTGCCGTTGCCGACGAAACCGCATCGTTAATCATTACCGGTAATGGTGATGTCGTACACCCAGAACATGACCTGATTGCGATTGGCTCTGGTGGTGCTTACGCACAAGCTGCCGCAACCGCCCTACTAGAAAACACAGATCTAGATGCTCGTGAGATCGCGGAAAAAGCTCTCAATATCGCGGGTGATATTTGTGTCTTCACTAACCATCACCACACGGTAGAAGAGCTAGACTCAACAGTAGAGCCTGAAAAACCAACCGCGTAATCGTAACGAAGTAAGGAAAGAATATGTCTGAAATGACGCCTCGCGAAATCGTTCATGAATTGAACCGCCACATTATCGGTCAAGAAAAAGCCAAGCGTTCGGTTGCGATTGCACTTCGTAACCGCTGGCGCCGCATGCAGCTTGAAGAAAGCTTGCGTGCCGAAGTGACACCAAAAAACATCTTGATGATTGGCCCTACTGGTGTTGGTAAGACTGAAATCGCACGACGCCTTGCAAAACTAGCAAATGCCCCTTTCATCAAAGTTGAAGCGACAAAATTCACCGAAGTGGGTTACGTTGGTAAAGAAGTTGAAACCATCATCCGTGACCTAACAGATGTTGCTGTGAAAATGACGCATCAACAAGCGATGGAGAAAGTGAAATTCCGCGCAGAAGAGCAAGCGGAAGAACGCATTCTTGATGCGCTACTGCCACCAGCACGTGATAGCTGGGGTCAAGCAGAGCAAACGGAAGAGTCTTCTCACACTCGCCAGATCTTCCGTAAGAAACTGCGTGAAGGCCAACTAGACGATAAAGAAATTGAAATCGACGTAGCCGCACCACAAATGGGCGTAGAGATCATGGCGCCTCCTGGTATGGAAGAGATGACTAACCAGCTGCAAGGCATGTTCCAAAACCTGGCAGGCGACACTAAGAAAAAACGTAAGCTGAAAATCAAAGACGCAATGAAAGCGTTAGCGGAAGAAGAAGCGGCGAAACTGGTAAACCAAGAAGAGCTAAAAGAAGCAGCGATTTTCAACGTTGAAAACAACGGCATCGTATTTATCGATGAGATCGACAAGATCTGTAAACGCGGCGAGAGCTCAGGCCCAGACGTTTCACGCGAAGGTGTTCAGCGCGACCTACTTCCATTGATTGAAGGCAGCACGGTATCAACCAAGCACGGCATGGTAAAAACAGACCACATTCTGTTTGTTGCATCTGGTGCATTCCAAGTGGCAAAACCATCTGACTTGATCCCAGAATTGCAAGGTCGTCTACCAATTCGTGTTGAGCTAGAAGCACTAAGCAGCAACGACTTCAAACGCATTCTGACAGAACCAAAAGCCTCTCTAACAGAGCAGTACGTTGCGTTGATGAAAACGGAAGATGTGGACATCGAATTCACAGAAGACGGCATCACGCAAATCGCGGAAGCGGCATGGACGGTCAACGAAAGCACAGAAAACATCGGTGCTCGTCGCTTACACACCGTTATGGAACGCTTAATGGATGAAATCTCTTACGACGCAGCGGAGCAATCTGGCGCTAAATTCGTTATTGATTCCGCTTACGTGAAAGCGCGCCTAGGCGACACGATTGAAGATGAAGATCTAAGCCGCTTTATTCTTTAATCGCAATCTATTTTACCAAAGCCCAGAACCTTGTTTCTGGGCTTTTTGTATAGAATGACGACCACTGTGACAACACCTAAATCAAAAGATCTCGTCATTCTAGCGAGCTCAAGCGAGACTAAGAATCTGCTCACAGCAGACGCCTATTCTTTCCCACTCGCCTTCACCACTGCACAACCGGACGATAGATTCTGAATCACACTCGTTCCTCGCTGTTCAAAACGACGGTGACTTTGACAACATCTAAATCAAAAGACCTCGTCATTTTAGCGAGCTCAAGCGAGACTAAGAATCTGCTCACAGCAGACGCCTATTCTTTCCCACTCACCTTCACCACTGCACAATCGGATGATGGATTCTGAATCACACTCGTTCCTCTTTGTTCAGAATGACGGTGACTTAGACAACACCCAAATCAAGGATCTCGTCATTCTAGCGAACTCAAGCGAGGCTAAGAATCTGCTAACAGCAAGCGCCTATTCTTTCCTCTCACCTTCACCACTGCACAACCGGACGATAGATTCTGAATCACACTCGTTCCTCGTTGTTCAGAATGACGGTGACTTTGACAACATCTAAATCAAAAGACCTCGTCATTTTAGCGAGCTCAAGCGAGACTAAGAATCTGCTAACAGCAGACGCCTATTCTTTCCCACTCACCTTAACCACGGCACTATTGGGACGATAGATTCTGAATCACACTCGCTCCTCGCTGTTCAGAATGACGGTGACTTAGACAACATCTAGACCAAAAGCTCTCGTCATTCTAGCGAGATCCAGCGAGACTAAGAATCTGCTAACAGCAGACGCCTATTCTTTCCCACTCACCTTCACCACCGCACAATCGGACGATAGATTCTGAATAACCCTTTGACTTCTAGCTGAGTTGTTTTAGGTCAATAGCGTATCTGCCTCTTTGTGCTTATACTGGGCACATTGGTTACTAGCACGAAATTTCCATGAAACAATCTCTACAGATCTGGCTTGAAGCCGCTCGTCCAAAAACATTACCTCTGGCATTGGTCTCTATCTTAACAGGTAGCGTGCTCGCGTACTCGGCGGGTCATTTCTCACTGACGATTGCCATCATGGCTTTCGTAACCGCGACATTGCTGCAAATTCTGTCCAACCTGGCAAACGACTATGGCGATGCCGTTCAAGGTACAGATAACGACAAACGCCTCGGCCCATTACGAGCGATGCAGTCAGGCGCGGTAAGTGCGAAACAGATGAAACAGGCGATTATCTTTAACATCGCTCTGACCGCCATTTCAGGCTTGGTGTTGGTTTTCTATTCACTAAGTTCACTGGAAAGCATTGTCACTTTTATCGGGCTGGGAATTCTGGCCATTCTCGCAGCCATTGCTTATACCATGGGTAGCAAACCATACGGTTACGTGGGGCTTGGCGATATTTCAGTTTTCTTGTTTTTTGGTTTACTCGGCGTATCCGGTACTTATTTCTTGCATACTGGTCACGTAGATACCACGCTATTCTTACCTGCTCTAGGCTGCGGTTTACTCGCCGTTGCAGTACTCAACATCAACAATATGCGTGATATCGAGAACGACCGAGAGTGTGGTAAACGCACAGTCGCAGTGCGATTGGGTCAACGCAAAGCCAAGCATTACCACTTTGTTTTACTTGGCGGTGCTATTCTTGCCTTTGCGGCTTACTTGTTAATTCAAGACAAACCCGTTTGGATTAGCTTGCCATTTTTACTTAGTATTTATTTCGTGGCCGATCATGGTAAAGCGGTTTGGCATACACAAAAGCCCGCTCAGATAGCACCAATGATGCCAGTCATCGTGAAATGCTCTTTAGTCACCAACGTTTTGTTTGCAACAATTGTGGTAGCTCAAACTCTAGTAAGTTAAAAAAGGATTGTCATTGCATTGACTTAATGCCTAGATATACTCAAAGACAACCAATTTCTGTTTAGAAAGGTACGCTATGGAATACAATACCTCAGCACTCTGTGATATCTACCTCGATCAGGTAGATGTGGTTGAACCAATGTTCAGTAACTTTGGCGGTCGCGCTTCATTTGCCGGGCAAATCACCACCATCAAGTGTTTTGAAGATAATTCGTTGATCCGCGAGACATTAGAGCAAGATGGACTTGGTCGCGTTTTGTTAATTGACGGTGGCGGTTCCCTACGTAAAGCCCTTATCGATGCAGAAATCGCAACCATTGCGGAAGAAAACGAGTGGGAAGGCATTGTCGTTTACGGCTGTGTTCGTGAAGTAGATGAACTTGAAGATATGAACTTAGGCATTCAAGCCCTCGCTTCTATTCCTGTTGGAGCGACCAGTCAGGGGATTGGCGAATTGGATGTACCAGTCAACTTTGGCGGCGTCAGCTTCTTACCTGAAGATTATATTTATGCTGATAGCACCGGAATTATCCTGTCGCCTGAACCATTGAATATTGATTTAGAGTTGGATGAAGAAGCATAGCGAGTCTTAGGTGTCTAAGTTATAGGGTCTTCTCTTGGCTCTTAGCGCCTAGCCTTGTCTTAACATTTTCTACTTCCCTAAAACACAAACACCCGCTTAACGCGGGTGTTTTTAATTTGGAATGAAGAAGCCGAATTATTCCACTTCGTCCATTTTGCCAAGTAGTGCACGAATGCGCTCTTGCCATTGTGCGTGCTCTTGCTGTGCTTGTTGTGCTTTTTGCTCTAGCTCTTCACGTTGAGAGCGAAGCTCGTTCGCTTCTTCCGCAAGTTTAGCTTTATCTTCTTTCAGCTCTTCGACTTCCATCTGAAGAAGAGTGATTGTGTCAACTGCAGTTTGAATTTTAGATTCTAGTTGTTCTAGTACTTCAAAAGACATCTTGGCCTACCTATGTTATTCCGTTGGGACGATGTGCGAGATTGATGCACACCTAACCTATATAAGGTTCATTCTACTCAGCGTCGCGATGAGAAACACTCACTATATTCGATATTTTGCATCATTCGGTCAAAAAATCAGCGCAATCTCACTAAACGCTGACTTTTCTTGTCGCCGAAGCATTTTTGAGCAAGGATTTTGCGTCTCGCTACGCTGAAAATCGCCCTAAGTATTGATCAAATTCAAGTTAGATAAAGTAAAAGCCTCGCAAAAAGGCAAACGTTTACTCGACCTTGTGATAGAATCGCCGCGCAAATTCTTCTTCCCTCTTGCTTACTTGGAGACATCATGAAACGCGATTTAGCAATGGCATTTTCCCGTGTGACTGAAGGTGCAGCTCTGGCTGGTTACAAATGGCTTGGCCGTGGCGATAAAAACGCAGCCGATGGCGCAGCTGTTGAAGTTATGCGCACGCTACTGAACAAAACAGATATCAGTGGTGAAATTGTCATTGGTGAGGGTGAAATCGATGATGCGCCAATGCTGTACATTGGTGAGCAAGTGGGTATTGGTGGTGATGAAGTAGATATTGCAGTCGACCCGATTGAAGGAACGCGTATGACGGCAATGGGACAATCGAACGCACTAGCCGTACTTGCCGCAGGTGAGAAAGGCAGCTTTCTTAAAGCGCCAGATATGTACATGGAAAAACTGGTTGTTGGCCCTGGTGCAAAAGGCGTAATTGACTTAGAAAAGCCGTTAAAAGAAAACCTAGAGAACGTAGCAAAAGCCCTGAACAAGCCACTTGATACCCTAGTCGTTATTACCCTTGCGAAACCTCGCCACGATGACGTTATTGCAGAAATGCAAGCAATGGGCGTACGTGTTTTTGCGGTGCCTGATGGTGACGTCGCTGCCTCTATTCTAACTTGTATGCCAGACAGTGAAGTGGACATGATGTACTGTATTGGCGGTGCGCCAGAAGGGGTTGTATCAGCAGCGGTAATTCGAGCGCTAGACGGTGACATGCACGGTCGCCTGCTTCCTCGTCACGAAGTAAAAGGCGATACTGAAGAAAACCGCATTTACGGTGCAGATGAACTAAAACGCTGCGATGAAATGGGCGTAAAAGCAAATGTTGTACTCAAAATGGAAGACATGGCTCGTAGCGACAATGTGGTATTTTCAGCTACAGGCATCACTAAAGGTGACTTGCTGGAAGGTATCTCTCGTCAAGGCAATATTGCAACCACAGAAACGCTGCTCGTGCGTGGTCGATGCCGTACTATTCGTCGCATTAAGTCGACTCACTACCTAGATCGTAAAGATCCAGAAGTACGCGATATTATTCTTTAAGCATTTCTCGAGGCTCTCGCTCAGTCTGAGCTTGAGCCTTTCTTTCCGCACAGCCGGACAGTAGATTCTGAATCACCTCGTCCCTCGCCGTTCAGAATGACGGAGACTTTAATAAGCTCTAAATCAAAAGAACTCGTCATTCTAGCGAGATCCAGCGAGACTAAGAATCTGGTAACAGCAGACTCCTATTCTTTCCTGGTCACCTTAACCACTACTCAACCAAAAGATAGATTCTGAATCACCTCGTTCCTCGCTGTTCAGAATGACGACATTTATTGACTCATATGAACATAGCGCCTACAAATCCACACTCAAATTAAGTCAACACTTTTCTTTACTAACCCTATCGCGCATAATATGTACTGACGTATAAATGGTGGGTATATGAAGACCGTAGATAGGATATTGCAAATCGTTAAGCGTGATGGCTCCGTCACTGCAAAACAACTCTCTTCTGAGCTAGGGATGACAACTATGGGGGCTCGTCAGCACCTGCAAAGTTTAGAAGATGATGGCATTCTTTCTATCCATGACGTAAAAGTAAAAGTTGGTCGCCCTGCTCGTCATTGGTCTCTCACTCAAAAAGGTCATGAGCAATTTACTGACCGTCACGGTGAGTTGACCATTCAGTTTATAGAAGCTGTCGAACATATCTTTGGCAAAGATGGACTGGAAAAAGTCACATCAGAAAGGGAAAAACTCACATTACAAAGTTATCGTCAGCATCTTGAGCAATGCGACTCTCTGCAAAGCAAACTAGAAATACTCGTCACATTAAGAGAGCAAGAAGGCTATATGGCCGAGCTCGAGAAAGATGAGAATGGATTTATCTTGATCGAAAATCACTGTCCGATTTGTAAAGCCGCAACTCGCTGCCCAAGCTTGTGCCAATCAGAATTAAGTGTCTTTCAGTCTTTACTTGGACGTGACACCAAAGTAGAGCGTACCGAACACATCATTAGTGGCCAAAGACGCTGCGTTTACCGCATCCAACAACTGCAGTAACCACCACAACCAAACATCGACATGCCGCACTTATTCAATCTCAAGCTTGAAAGCTTCTCTTATAAGTGAGACGGCTGAAGAATTCATCCTCTCTCCTCTTTCTAGTGGTATAGGCTTTTAGTAACTAAAGGCAATTTCCATAAGGATTTGGAGAGCATCGATGTCTAATCTACGTCATATCCCATCCCAAACGCTTCCTCCATTCGATGAAATGGTTCGAATGGCAGAACGAGATCCAGAAGCTTTTGAGCAATTTCGTCATGAGATGGCGAAAGAGATGATCGAAAGCGCATCAGAAGATATGAAAGAAAGATTGTGGGCTCAACAAAGCCACATTGATAGAGTCATCAGCACGTGTAAAAACCCTCATCACACCAATGTGGTATTGATGAACGAGTTGCGAAAACAGGTCGTAAAGTTCAAAGCAGCGCTAGAAGGGGAAGCGGCACCGACACAAAAAGCGGATGTGGTTAGCTTAAACGCGTTTAAAGATAGGGATGATTTTTACTGATACTCAGTAGATAGATTGAGAAAGTTAGGGTTCGTTTCTCTTACCAAGGCTAACTTCCACTCACGCTTCCACTGCTTGAGCTGCTTTTCTCGGTTTATAGCATTAGCCATATCGTCGAATAACTCAAAGTAAACGAACTTATGAACGTTGTATTTCTTAGTAAACCCTTCCACCACTCCATTTTTATGTTGCCATATTCTTTGGGGCAGCTGACTGGTAACACCTATGTAGAGAACGGCGTTGTTATTCGACGTTAGGATATAAACGCAAGGTGTCTTATCGATGATTCATTCTCCTTCATTATTCGCTGTTACTTTTCCATTGTAATTCGCAAGCTCAGTCAGTTTATTTCAAACTCGGAGCGCTCTATGCGTAGATTCTGAATCACACTCGTGCCTCGTTGTTCAGAATGACGATGGCTTTCACAGACTCTAAATCAAAGGAGCTCGTCACTCAATCGAGCTTTAGCGAAACTAAGAATCTGGTAACAGCAAGCTCCTATTCTTTCCCGTTCACCTAAACCACCGCACAGTCGGATGATAGATTCTGAATCACCTCGTTCCTCGCTGTTCAGAATGATGATGACTTTAACAGCCTCCAAACCAAAAAGGATCGTCATTCTAGCGAGCCTTAGCGAGACTAAAAATCTCGTAACAGCAAGCTCCTATTCTTTCCCGTTCACCTAAACCACCGTACAATCGGATGATAGATTCTGAACCACACTCGCACCTCTCTGTTCAGAATAACGATGACTTTATCAGCCTCTAAACCAAAAAGGAGCGTCATTCTAGCGAGCCTTAGCGAGACTAAGAATCTACTTTCAGCACGCACGATACTTGAAGCAATTACTCCGGCTCAGGGCCATATTGGTTTGGTCCTGATGTTCCCTTTAAGAACCCACATTCAATTAGAATCCATAAACCACAAATCAGAGAAATGGAAGCGACGAACATCTGTGGGGTCGACGGCTCTTGCGCGGCAGGGCTGGTCATTGGCGTGGCAATTCGTCCGATAATCAACGGAATATTCAGTGCTAGCCAATATATCGATTTGTTGCGGTCGTGCCAACGCTTGGTGGTGATCGCCAAATCAGGGATCAACAGAACCACCAAGAAAATAGGAAGAAGCACATAGGAGAGAGTAGGAAGCAGTTGGCTGATACCGGCACCAAAGCCTAGAATGGACACATAGTAAATGACGTTCCAAATCCAGTAGGTTTTACGGTTTATACGTCCTTGAAAAGAAAACAGTAACTCTTTAGTCGACATCAAATTTTACCCCAAAGTAGAAAGGTTATAGATTAGCCGAGTCGATATAGTTTGGAAAGGACACCGATAGCTTGGGTGCCCACAACGACCTTACAATAAGCAGAGCCAGGCTGAGAATTCGTAGCAATAACCCCTCGCTATTCTCGGGCAATTCAGCGCAACCTAGTTCACGACCTTTTGGAAGCTATCTATATCCATGTCTCGGATATTGACTGTTAAACTGTGCACGTGACTGGCTTGCTCTTGAAGTGTCGCCATCAAGGCTCGTGACAGTTCTCGCTTTTGTTCTTGGGAGCGACCAGATAACAAATCAAAGTTGATATGGATAAAGTCGAGGCTATCACCCTCCTCTCCTATTAACCAATTGTGGCACCGGAGCGTTCTAGATTTCACTGACGCGAGTTCAAAGAGGCCACTTTCTAACGCCGTTTTATGTAAATCCTCCAGCAACCCCTGAACATTGACGCGTTCTTCCACCGAGTTTGAATACTCTAAAACGAGATTTGGCATTTTGATTCCTTTCTACAACAATTAATTCCAGCGCGTAGTAATACCAATCTCAGCAGCAATTTCCGAGGAATGAACTATCATTCTGTCTACGCGATCACCAATCGGTTGCTTTTGACAAAAATAACAGGATCGATGCTTGGTCGAATCAGCAAAGAAAGCCGGACAAGACATGACGCCAATCATGATCTGTTCACATTATTCTGTTATATTCCTACGTAGATTTTTTACATTAATTGACTATTTACATTAAAGATAAGGGAGATATTCCTATGCGTCGTCCTGTAGTGATGGGTAACTGGAAACTAAACGGCAGCAAAGCAATGGTAACTGAGCTGCTAACTGGTCTTAACGCTGAACTTGAAGGCGTTGAAGGTGTTGACGTAGCAGTCGCTCCACCTGCACTTTACATCGACCTAGCAGAGCGCGTAATCGCTGAAGGCGGTAACAAGATCATCCTAGGTGCTCAAAACACTGACCTAAACAACAGCGGTGCGTTCACTGGCGATATGTCTCCAGAAATGCTGAAAGATTTCGGTGCTACTCACATCATCATCGGTCACTCAGAGCGTCGTGAATACCACAACGAATCTGACGAGTTCATCGCTAAGAAATTCAAATTCCTAAAAGAAAACGGTCTAACACCTGTTTTCTGTATCGGTGAATCTGAAGCGCAAAACGAAGCTGGCGAAACTGAAGCAGTATGTGCACGTCAAATCAACGCAGTTATCGACACTTACGGTGTTGAAGCTCTAAACGGCGCAATCATCGCTTACGAACCAATCTGGGCTATCGGTACTGGTAAAGCAGCAACAGCTGAAGATGCACAACGCATCCACGCTTCTATCCGCGCACTTATCGCTGCGAAAGACGAAGCAGTTGCAGCACAAGTAATCATCCAATACGGTGGTTCTGTTAAGCCAGAAAACGCTGAAGCTTACTTCTCACAACCAGACATCGACGGTGCTCTAGTTGGCGGTGCTTCTCTAGACGCGAAAAGCTTCGCAGCAATCGCTAAAGCAGCGGCTAAAGCAAAAGCGTAATCTCGTTTTTACTGAGAGTAGAAATAACATAGGGATGCATCATGCATCCCTTTTTGTTTGCGTGTTATCCACTCGGAGTACACCGATAGGAAGTTCTGAATTATGCTGGCTCGGCAATTTTCACGGTTGGTTTTTTCGCGAGCTCCGCACTGGAATCCTTCTTATAAAGGTTCTCGTAGCAGTAATTTGTTGCTTCAATATAGCCTTCTACACTACCGCAATCAAAGCGCTGACCTTTAAATTTGTATGCCAAAACACAACCAGATTGAGCTTGTTGCATCAGCGCATCGGTGATTTGAATCTCACCACCTTTACCTGGCTCTGTATTTTCAATCAGTTCAAAGATATCAGGTGTCAGAATGTAGCGACCAATAATCGCTAGATTGCTAGGTGCAGTGCCTGGCTCTGGCTTTTCAACCATGTTATCAATGCGGAAGATATCATCTTTGATCATCTCGCCAGCAATCACACCGTATTTATGCGTTTCTGATTCCGGCACTTCTTGTACCGCAACGATTGAACAGCGGAACTGTTTGTACAGCTCAACCATTTGCGCTAGAACGCCTTTGTCCCCATTCACACATAGGTCATCCGCAAGCACAACAGCAAACGGTTCATCACCGACCAATTCACGTCCCGTAAGAATAGCGTGACCTAAGCCTTTCATTTCACGCTGACGGATGTAAGTGTAACTCGCAGAATCAATCAAAGAACGAATATCATCAAGCAGCGCTTCTTTACTTGTACCGCTAATTTGATGCTCTAGCTCGTAGTTTTTATCAAAGTGATCCATTAACGAGTGCTTACCACGACCAGTGACGATGCACATACCATCCATACCGGCTTCAATCGCCTCTTCAACACCGTATTCAATCAATGGCTTGTTTACCACTGGCATCATTTCTTTCGGCATCGACTTAGTCGCAGGAAGGAAACGTGTACCGTAACCCGCCGCAGGGAATAAACACTTTTTAATCATTTTATTAAACCTAACTCAACCAATAGCGAGCACTCAGCTCGCTATTTATTATTTGTTGTAAAACTCTTTATACCAAGAGACAAACTCAGCAACTCCTTCTTTTACAGTTACTTTTGGTTTGTAGCCAGTCGCAGAAAATAAGTCTTCTGTATCCGCATAGGTTTGATAGACATCACCGGGTTGCATTTCTCGGAAGTTTTTCTTAGCTTCAATACCCAGTTCATCTTCAATCGCTTTAACAAAATCCATTAGGTTAATCGGTGAACCATGGCCTATGTTATAAACGGCGTAAGGCGCAGAGCTACTTGCTGGAGTACCATCTTCAACGGTCCAGCTATCATTACGTGCAGGCAACACATCCGAAATACGAACCACACCTTCGACAATATCATCCACATGAGTAAAGTCGCGCCACATATCACCATTGTTATTAATATCAATGGTTTCACCATCAAGAATCTTTTTAGTGAAAATAAAAGGAGCCATATCAGGGCGTCCCCATGAACCGTAAACGGTAAAGAAACGCAGGCCTGTGGTCGGAATATCGTATAGATGCGAATAACTATGAGCCATTAGCTCATTAGACTTTTTGGTTGCCGCATACAGTGACACCGGGTGATCAACACTATCAGATGTAGCAAATGGTACCTTGGCATTTAAGCCATATACAGAACTAGATGATGCATACACTAAGTGCTTAACATCATTTTGACGACAACCTTCAAGGATATTCAAATGTCCTACTAGGTTAGAGTCTGCGTAAGCATGAGGGTTTTCCAAAGAGTAACGTACGCCAGCTTGCGCGGCCAAATGAATAACACGATCAAATTTCTCTGTCGAGAAGAGTGTTTCCATCACAGAGCGATCAGCAATATCAACGTTCAAAAACTTGAACATAGGATGTTCAATACGGGACAATCGAGCAAGCTTCAAGTTTACATCGTAATAATCGTTTAGATTGTCGATACCAACAACTTCATTCCCTGCAGCATTTAGCTTCTCTACGGTTGCACTACCAATAAAACCGGCCGCACCTGTCACTAAGTATTTCATCAGATTGATTACCTTAATAAAACGAAAGCCAGTCACTACGACTGGCTTATTATAATGTCATTTTGATTAGTCGCTACCAAACAGGTCTCTGGTATAAACTTTATCAGCCACATCAGCAAGTTCTTCAACCATGCGGTTAGAAACAATAACATCTGACACTTGTTTGAACTCTTCAAGATCGCGGATAACGACAGAGTGGAAAAACTCATCTTCCTGAAGTACTGGCTCGTACACCACTACTTCAATACCTTTCGCTTTAATACGCTTCATAATGCCTTGAATTGACGAAGCGCGGAAGTTATCTGAACCAGACTTCATAATTAAGCGGTAGATACCCACCACTTTTGGCTGGCGTTTGATAATTGAGTCTGCAATAAAATCTTTACGCGTGCGGTTTGCATCAACGATTGCACCAATGATGTTGTTAGGAACTTCTTGGTAGTTTGCTAACAATTGCTTTGTATCTTTTGGTAAGCAGTAACCACCATAACCGAATGACGGGTTGTTGTAGTGATTGCCAATACGAGGGTCTAAGCCAACACCTTCAATAATTTGGCGAGCGTCAAGATTATGAGCTTCAGCATACGAATCTAACTCATTGAAATAAGCTACGCGCATCGCAAGATACGTGTTTGAGAACAACTTAACCGCTTCTGCTTCTGTAGAGTCAGTAAACAGAACCGAGATGTCTTCTTTTACCGCACCTTCGACCAAAAGGTTAGCGAACTTCTCTGCACGTTCGCTGCGCTCTCCAACGATGATGCGAGACGGGTGTAGGTTATCGTAAAGAGCTTTGCCTTCGCGAAGAAACTCCGGAGAGAACATAACATTCTGACAACCGAGTTCCTCTTTAATGCGCGCAGTATAACCCACAGGTACAGTCGACTTAATCACCATAACTGCATCTGGATTAATTGCCATCACATCTTTAATCACTGCTTCAACTGAAGAAGTATTAAAGTAGTTCGTTTGAGGGTCATAATCCGTTGGTGTGGCAATAACAACAAACTCCGCGTCTTTGTAAGCCAGCTCTTTATCTAGCGTCGCGATAAAGTTGAGTTCTTTGTTTGCAAGGAAATGTTCGATTTCCACATCAACAATTGGAGATTTCTTGTCATTCAACAAGTCCACTTTTTCTTGGATAATATCAACCGCCACAACCTCATGGTTTTGTGACAATAACATGGCATTGGACAAACCGACGTAGCCCGTGCCTGCTACAGCAATTTTCATTTTTATTTCCTATTATTTGACTGACGCTAGCATATCAAAACACCGACACTCTCGGTAGAGTGTGGTGAATAATTAGAAAGCTCAAACTCGCGACAAAAACTTAATTTAACTGAGAACCCAAATAACGCAAATACGCGTTGCGAATGCGCAGCTTGTTCTGCTCAAAGTACTCTTGGCCATAACGGCCTCGGTTAAAGTAGCGGCGAAGCATACTATTATCCATTACGAGTTCATCACCCTGGCCTGCTGCCAAATAGTTTGTATCGTTGCCAACTCGCGTCGTAACGTTGAAATCATAAGCCTCGTTACCACGAACTTGTATCACTCCCGGAGACATATCACGCCATGGCGTTAATGGCAGCTTTACCGACACAGTGACAAACTGCTCTTCGTCTGTATCGTTAAACTTTGTCACCTGATAACTTGCAGATACTTCTATGTCTTCAAACCAATGTGATGTCGTGAATTTTGTGCCAACATCCCCTTTCCAAAACTCTCCAGCAGTCGCATTAAACTGCCAATCCCACTCCGGCATAGAGAATGTATAACGAGTTAAAAAGGTTTGGCGGTCTGGGTTCGCATAACCATTTTTGTCTTTTTCGTCTTGATGTTGGAAGTAGCTCATCTCTAGTCCCAACTCATGGTTGCCTGACTGAGAGAACCAAGCTGACTCGCTGCGCGCACCGATATAATCCGACTTAACCAAGCCTAAAGAGATCTGGTTAGCTATATCGACATATGGCAAACGGAAGAACTGATGCACCATTGCACGCTCAATCTCGTTCTCGTACGCGCTATCTTCGAAATACCCTCCCTCTTCAAAATCATCACTTTCTGCTAAAGGTAAAATATGACGAACATCAATTGCCGCGCCAGACCATAGGTAGGTGTATAAGTTGCTAGACATAGCAAAAGAGTAATCATACACACCGTACTCGGTTGCAAAACCATGCCTTACCATAGGAGAAAGTACGATCTGCGAATCTAAAGTGCCTGAATTAACTCGCTCCGTTTTCCAATCAACCATGTCTAGTCTTTCCGGCAAATCGCGCGTGATAAACTGAATGTCATCACAAACTGCGCTGCCATTGACAAAACTTTGGTAACAGTTAACGTCAGACAAAACGCTGACCACTGGTTTTTGGTTGGCAAGCATCACAAGTTCAAATTGATCCGATGCAGCGCCAATATCTTGCGCCGCATTTTGACCTAAATGACTCGACACAATACCCAGAGCCACACCTAGTCCGTCAACTTGATTATGGTTGTAGCGACGGTTCTCTAAAGCCACCACAACTTTGTGATTTGACAAGCCGACTTGAACGTTAACGAAGCCTTCATTTTTTAACGCACTAACCAAAGAGGAAATTGACGCTTGTTGCGCTTTGTTTTGCTCAACGACTAAACGATCCATTAACGTCATATTATTCTTCGCGTAGTCGCGAGAGCGAGAGTATTCCGTTATCAATGGCATCGAGAGTGCAGCACTCCAAACGCTTGAACCATCCGATTCATGACCAGAATAAATCTGGTAGCTTAATGAGGCGGTTATATCATTAGGCAGTAAATCATCGGGAGTAAACACTTTTACAGAAGAGTTGAATTCTACTGAATCGTATTCGCCAACTAGTTGAATAAAGTCAAAAGGTTGGTACTCGAATCCACCAAATGGACCATCCATTGTGCCAGCGAGCCAGTCAGATTGACTGTAGCCAGCAGAAAGGCGAAGCGGAAAGTCTGATAACTCATAGTCTGCAACGAAATAGTTAGCATTCAACTTATTTCCTGCCCCCCCTAAATCTTGTACTCCCAAAGCAATATTAAATTTCTCTTCGCCCCAGAAGTTAGGGAGCTGGTATTTAAAAGACATTGAAAGGTCGCGAATGCCGCCACAACCTGTTTTAAAACAATTTGAGCTATAGTCATGAGTAACAATACGTCCGTGAGCTTCGAGCCCATCGATAACGCCCAAAGACACCTTTAATGAGTCCAAATCTTGGACTTTATCATCCCAAGGCAAACCATGGGAAAATGTGAAGCTCGCACCACCGTATTCCATTACTTGAGCATTTGGCGTAAAGCTTAAACCTGTATAGCTTTGATTAGATGGGAAACTGGCAAGATTACTAGCCGAGACTCCTACACTGAAAACCAACGATATAGTAATTATCGTCACTTCATCCACTGAAATTTTTTTGATCATAGCTCTTTATTTTTTCGCTAGTTAGCACTTAAGCCTTCTACTTGAGTTTTTTCTTTTTGAAAGCAATTTTCCACTGCGTCCAAGTATTTTTGTATGACTAACTGCTCATCAAATTCACGTTCAACTTTTCGGCGACTGAATTGTCCCATTTTTAACCTTTCTTGATGAGTGAGGTTGATCACCAAATCTAGTTTTTCAATCAAACTCTCTGTCGAGCGAGGAGCACACAAATAACCATTGACTCCATCGTCAACTGTTTCACGACAACCAACATTGTCGGTTGTTACTATGGGTTTCCCCATTGCCGCCGCTTCAAGTAACGATTTAGGAACTCCCTCTCGATAGAATGAAGGAAGCACCATGCAATCTACCTTCGCAATCTCCTCTTCTACACAATCAGAAGTGCCAAGATAACTTACAATGCCTTCATCAACCCACTTTTGCATATCGCTACTAGAGACAGCTGAAGGGTTATTAACATCAAGAAAACCGAGTAATCGAAATTCAACCTTATCACCATGCTTAGACTTCAATGCACGAGCTGCTTCAACATAGTGACCAATGCCTTTGTCGTACAACATTCTGGCAATCAATAAAAAGCGAATCACACCGTCGTCATTTGCTGGGCTAACTTTAAAACGGTTGAGATCAGCTCCCGAACCAGGTAGACGATCAACAAGATACGATGGTGCTAATCGGTTCTCCAAAAACAACGTTTTATCGTCTTCGTTTTGAAAGAAGATCTTACTCGCCTTAGATTGGCTCATTTTATAAAGCAACCTTGCAACCTTAGATGTAAGACCTTCATTAATAAACACCATACCCAAACCAGCAATATTGTTGACCGACTTAGAGCCAACAAAGCTCCCCGCTAGTGTACCGTATATATTATTCTTTGGAGTAAAGTTCAGTACCACATCGGGCTTGACGCTCTTAAAGATTTTGATAAATGAGAAAAACGTCCCAATATCTTTAACAGGATTTGTACCGCCTTGGTCGATATCAATATGACAGAACTTAGCTCCAAGTGACTCTAACTTTAGTGAATAATCATCTTTTGGAGCAATCGCCACTACCTGATAGCCAGCATCCAACAATGCGATTATTGTATTTTTCCTGAAATTATATAAATACCAACTTGTATTGGCTGAAACTGCTATTTTTTTCATCACAACTACCAAACATCTTTTACAATTAAATATATAGATATCATAAAGACATAATTTCACTTATATACACGCGTATCACGTTATTAATATCAAGGTGTTCATATAAATGTGAATAGTTATGCTTTTCTTTTAAGGATATTTTTTCAATAGATTTTTTCAACTCATTGATATTCCCTGTTGGAAAAATAAAATTACCTCCAATATCAATAGATTCGTAGATATCAAGGCAATCATCGATCTTCAATATCTCCCTGGGGCCAGTATGGCAATCGCTAGTTATAACTGGAACATTTAGGATTAAAGCTTCAATCAAACAGTTAGGGTAACCTTCGGATTCAGACGCCAAGATAAGAGCTTTAGATTGTTTAATTATAGGGTAAGGGTTTTTTCTTCTACCTAAGAAAATCACTTTATCTTTTATATTTAGGTTTCGAACTATATCTTTAAGTTTTGTTACATACTCCTTATCACCATCGCCAATTAGATACAGTTTCATGAAATTTGATTTTTTTGATTGATAAAAAGCATTGATGATATCTTCTATTCGTTTACCTTTATTAAGTCTGCCTAAAACACAAAAGTAATCACTCTGTTCTATATAATCAATACAATACGAATTATTAATGATATCATCTATATCATGAGGATTATTTATGACAACAACATTATCGTTCCCTATAATATTTATTGCATCATGTTTCATCCCATCTGAAATACAGACTATTTGGCTAGCTCTTTTATAAAAAAATTTTATTAATGGAAAGTACCAGCGACTACTCAGTAATTTAATACTTCCATGAGATACGATCTGACTTTTTGATCCTATAATTAAAGACACAACAACATTTATTAAGTTTGAAATTAATAAATGAGATTGAATTACGTCAGGCCGAAATTTAAAAACATAAAAGAAAAGTGTAATAATTGAAAGAACTCTACTTTTTTTATTACACTGAACGTGATTACTTGGGGAGGAGTAAAGATTACCTTTATCAAAAGTAAAAAATAAAACTTTTTTAAAACAATCAGAAGATAAAATCTTATTGTTAATATTTAAAGCAATTTTTTCTCCACCACCCAACCCCAAAGAATTACTAATAATTGCTAACTTCATTGCTATCAAAACTTTTAAACAGTTCAACCCACAAGCGAAAAACCACAGACGAATCAGTTTGTTTGGCTAGCTCTAAACTCGCTTCAGAGTAACGCCTATACAAAGAGTCATTTTCACAAATTTCCACTATACAATCACAATATTTATCAATATTGAAAGGCTCAATTAAGCCGCCATTAATGCCACTCTTAACTATATATTCTGCAGCTTCAAAAGTATTAAAAACAACTACAGGAACACCTTGGCTTCTAGCTTCGATCAGTGTTTGACCAAATCCTTCGTAGTGAGATGTCATAAGAAAAACTGAGTAATTTTTTAAAGTTAACTCCACATCATGACTTGGACCCAAATAACGTATTCTAGGGCAATCACTGATAAGTTCTTTTAGTTTTTCAATTTCTTTGTGACATCCTTCACCATAAATATCCAGCGTATAACCTTGAGGTAAACTATTTACTATTTTTACCATTGTTGCAATATTTTTTTGTTTTTCCTCAATTCTACAAACTGTTATCAGTTTTTTTCCATTACTTTCGTCCCTAGGAAATAAAGCTGTTTTTATTTTACAAGCTCTAGGTATTATTTTAACTTTATAATCAGGAATACTAACTCGTTTTAAGAGCTTATTCATATCCTGAGGAGTATATACTGTAAAAATATCAACAAACTTTCCTTTTAGCTTGATACTAAGCTTAGAAAAAAAAGTGGAGTATACTGTATCAATATTATTTGCCTGTATAAGAACAACATTTGTTCTTTTTAAAATAAAAGATGGAATAAAAATTAAGTTGCTAGGATTATTCACTACAAATATGTCTTTGCTTCCCATCCTCATAGTAAATAATTTAAAGGCTAAAGTCATTTTCAAAAAAAGAGAATTAAACTTGGAAAAAAAAGTCTTAACTTCCAGCAGCTGAATATATTTCTTATTATTTTCTCTTTCCGCAATTTGAGTTCCCGATATTCTGTGAAACAACTCAACATGTTCATATCCTGATTCAAGTGAAATATCAAAAAAACTTCTATATAAGTTTTCTATTCCGCCAATTCCAGTAGATATACTTGTATGGTATGTGACTAACTTACAACTCATATGACCTCTTTATATAATTCCAAATATCTTTTGGCATAATCATCCCAGGTGAACTTTCTGACTATTTCAAGAGCGTTTTTAGATAGATTTTCTCGCAATACCTTATCTCTTTTAAGTAATAACATAGCATTTTTTAAGGAATCGACATCTATTTTCTCTACAATCAAGCCACTCTTAAAATGCTCAACTAATGAGCCACTTTCAAATGTTGTTATCACCGGTAAACTCATCGCCATAGCTTCATAAGTCGATTTAGAAGATCCCTCTAAGATAGAAGGGAATACATATATGTCACATTTAGCCATATATGATTGAATATCTACAAATCCAGGAAGATATATATTACTGAACTTCTTTTCATTCAAAATAGTCTGAATTTCTGGGGTGATTTTACCACAAAGGTGAAGCTCGCTATCGTTAAATTCAGGATCTCCCCAAGCTTCTAAAAGTATATCAACCCCTTTCCGGTGGTTAATAACTCCAGCAAAACAAAATTTCACTTTACAATTATCCAACCCATTAACAACAACCTCTTTACGGTCAACACCAAAAGGCTCAATGAATAAATGAGCATCAGTTCCAATCTTATTTACTTCTTCAAATACAAACTGCGATGGGGTTGCTATATACGAACTCAACTTTATACAAGCTCTTTCATATTTGTCTATTTTTTCATTGTAGAAAAATCCATTGCCTTGTCCTTTTTCCTTAAGACATTTCACATAACTAGAAGGAGCTATAGCCAAATCTAAGATTACTATAAAGTTATATTTTTTCAGATGCTTTAATATTACGGGAGAAGGTTCTACTAAGTGAGCAATTTTCTTTCCTTTGTATTTTCTTTGCTCTTTCATAAGAATATAAAACACAAACAAGAAATAAAATTCAAAAATCTTAATATCAATATATCGATAATTTAAGCCCTTAAATAAATGAATTTGAATAGCTTTAATTAATCTAGGAATATTACCAAGCACCCCAGGAGTATGTCTTTTTATATCACTATTTATATTTTCAGAACCCCGAGCAACGACAGTAACATCACTTCCGCTCATATGAGCTTTATCGATAATCTTGCCTATTCTATAGCCAACATTACCAACTTTATTTACAAACGAATTAACAACAAAAATAACCTTCATAGACTAACCAAATTGTATTGTATATATCGAATAAAAGTTTACTATAATTATAGGAATATAGAATATATTACTAATCCCCTTTTTGCTTATCTCAAGCATGCCAACGATGAAGACAACCTGACATAGTCGCTCTATTAAAAAGTATTCTGGAAAAAAAACAGCTATTGTTAATAATGATAATATAAGAAAAAATAATAATTCATAGTTTTTATCACTTTGAAAAAAAACACATACTCCTATCGGATAAAAAACATAAGTAAGAATTTGAATAAAAAGTGGCAAGCTTAATTCAAAAGCAGAATCCAACCTTTCAGTTCTTAGCTTAACATCCCCATCATAAGAAGAAACGAGATCTATTAAAAATCCAATTAAACTTTCAAACTTAAATCCTAAAAAAAACTTTAATACAAATAGTATAACGGAAAGTAAAAAAAATAAAGATAGAAAGTTATTGCTTTTTATATTATGCCTTTGGAATAAAGAAACAAATCCAGAAATTAATCTAAATATAGTGATGAAAAAATTCAACTTAAAGTGAGTAAGGAAAGAAACAAAATAATATATAATAAAACTTAATCTTTTATAAATTTCAAGTCCAAAGTAAACAAATGGTATGATGAATATTGCTGAAAGAAAACTTCTAAGTGTATTACCCGTGTATTCAAAGAACAATCTAGAAAAAACAATTAAACACAAAAAAGTTGCAACTTCCTCATAATTTAATATAACTCTAGATATAATTAAAATTGCAATAAAGAATAGAACCCATATTGAAATATCGAATGATAACTTTGACACGCCTAAAATATAAGATGATAAGTAGAAATAAAATGAAAGAAAAGAATCACTTCGATAGCTGAGTATAGACTGAATACTATCCAATTCAGCTACTGATAGAAACCAATGAAAATAGGATAAGTAGTCATTAGCATAACTATTTAACTTAAAGTGATAAAATACTATAAAAAAAACAGAAGATATTAAAACGGAAAAAAAACACTTTATATTTTTAGATATCCTTATTCTAGATAACAAAAGTAAAACCTGAAGCACAAATAAAATTAACGAAAAGTATGTCAACATATTTAATTTTCACTATTAAACATATCTAAAATTTTACTAACTCTAGCTTCCCAGCTATATTTGTTTTTAGCTAACTCTCTATTAGCCTGACCTTTATAATTATTATTATCGAGATCAAAAATAACTTCGCATATAACCGATTTTATATTTTCATCAGTAAAAATATATGCATTATTTTCCGTAAGTATTTCTTTAACAGCTCCTAAATTTTTACCAATAATAGGTCTTCCTGAGGCCATATATTCAAATAACTTTAAAGGAGATGTGTAGTTTTTAATAGTATTTGTATTGGAGATTGGATATACTAAAGCATCAGCAGAAGATTGATAATCAATAACTTTTTCTCTGCTTACATGTTTTATATGATATACATTTTTAGGGCTGCCAAACTTTTCCCAAATTTGAATAAATTCTTTAGAACTTCCACCAACACAAAAGTAAGCAATATCTAGGTTAACATTAGCCATCATAAATATAATATCAGCGTCATTACCTTTATAAAGGCTGCCTGTATATACAAATTTATATTTTTCAGTACTATTTGAGAACAAATCATAATGAATAGTCTCTTTATTTTGTATAGCATTTAAATAGTCATCACAAAAAACCCCATTCGGTAACGCTTCACACCTAACACTCTCAGAAATTGATTGTAGTTCAATCTTACCTTGATTGCTTACAGTCACAAAAAGAATATTTTTTAAGGCCAATGCTAACTTTAATAGCCACTTCTGGTAAAAAATATTATTAAATTCATGTAACTCATAGATCACAGTTCTTCCGCAAAGTGCATGAAATAATGCTATAAATATTTCTCTACAGTAAACAAATTTGACTAGATTATCTCTGCAGTATTTTGAGGTTAGAAATGGGAAAAGGAATTTTTTTATCTTACCATTAAATTTAGTTTTATGAACTATCAGGTTAGTATTACTTTTTAGTACATCTGAAGAGCTACAAGTTATAGCTAAAAAATCATTGCCGAGCAATTCACTAAAAGCCCTAATCATGGAGCTAACTTGTACTGCTTGTGCCTGTTTCTTATCTAAGGCAATAGACGTTATATATGCAATCTTCATTAAAACTTCACTCTATTAAATCTGTAGCTAATATATATCGCCACACCAATATTTATAAGCATAAAACTTATCCCAACTCCTACTAAACCTAGGTATAGCGTAGTTATAGGCAGTATAAATACCGTAATTAATAATGCGAAAACATTAGCCTTTACGGATATCATAGGATCTATAACGTTAGAGAAAACTCTTGCCCACCAAGAATAAGCTAAAATTAAGTATGATATGAATACAATTATCGAAACTGAATGGAAACTATCTAAAGGCTCCACCTTCATAAATGAGAATATATTATCCAAGAATGCAAAAATGATGACAGAAGTTAACAATGACAATAAGAAAACATATGCAGTGGTTCTCATAATTAATGCTTTAAACTTAGTGATTTCATTCTTAGTATATAGCGTAATAAGTCTTCCATATGTCAACATCGACCAAGGCTGTGCAATTATTTCCGTTATGGAGAATACTTTTTTTATTGATTGATAAAAACCAACCTCGGCTGGAGAAAGAATATAAGCTATTATTATATTGTCTGAGTTTCTATTAAATGATTTTAATGTACTAGAACCAAATGTTATTGCTGAGAATTTAAAATAATCTAATAATGTACTCTTAGATTTCTCTTTATTAAATCTCAACCTAAAAAAGTAATTCAAACTTAATATATACAAATAAATAAAAGTTATAATAGAATATGAAAAAACATGAGAATATACGATATCCATTATATCCAAAGAATGATTTATTAATATAAAACAAAAAACAAAGAAGGAAATTAAAAAACATTCAATTATATTTATTATATTAATTGTCGTTATTTTTCCTTCAGCTTGTAAGTATCCAATTGATGTTCCCCTTAGTAGGGTAAAAACAGACACTAAACCAAACAAAGTAAAGGATTTAACATCTAGTCCTTCCCACGTTGCAACACCTTGTTCAAATAAAAATGATATTGTTAAAATTAAGACTAAACAAAATGTAGATATAAATAAATCGCTTAGAAAGCCTATATAGAGTATATATTTTGATTTGCCGTTTTCTTTTTCAACTTTGTATGTGTTGTAAAATTTTGTTACAGCCTCACCACTTCTAAATGTCAATATACCACTTAACAGACCTGAAGTAGATTTTAATATCATAAACTGCCCATACTCATAAACAGATGCAAACATATTTATTATATACATTAGAAAAAACCCTAATGCTATATTTGCTCCAATAGAAGTATAGGATGTTATAACCTTAATTTTTTTCTTCATTACCGATTCTTTTTATTGGTTTACAAGGATTACCAACACACACAAAGCCACTAGGTAAGTCTTTTGTTACAATACTGCCAGCTCCTATTATGCAATTATCACCAATTTCAACACCGGGAAGAATTACTGCATTTGCACCAATCCAAACATTCCTGCCAATACAAATCTCATCATCGATAACATGTTCTTTCAAAGCACCAGGTTTATGATCTGCAGAGATTATTTTAACTCCTGGGGCAAACATACTACTGCTAAATATTGATATCCCATTTTTTGCCTGAATATAACACCCTCCTGAAACAGCAAAGCAATTAAATAAAGAATCGCTATTATCGTCTATTACATTGATTTTACTTGGAGCATTAATTCTTGTTGAGAAATTAACCATAAATTTAGCTTTATGATTAATTCTAAATATCTTTTGAAAAATAAAGTTAATGACTACTGTTCCAAGGCCAATACTTCTAAGCGTTTTATTCGATAACATTTTTAATCTTCTGTGGATTTCCAAAAACTATACTATTATCAGGGACGCTCTTTGTAACAACTGAACCTGAATAAATTTTAACGTTATTTCCAATGTTTATTTTACCTAGAATTATCGACTTTGGGTATATAGTTACATTATCTCCTATAGTAGGAACTCCTTTGTTTTTTCCTTCATGTATCTTACCTATTGTTACCTCATGGAAGACCTTTACCTCATTACCAAAAGTAACGTCAGGGTGAATCACAATTGAATAAGGATGAACTAGTTTAACCCTTTTTTCATATACTCTTTTAGGTATTTCCAAATGAAGGAAAAAATTTATTAACTCGGTGATAGGTTTAAGAATAAAAAAATCTTTTTTATTCAAAAAAAACACTAATTTACTTTTTCGACTCACAAAGACCTCGATGAAGTTTATACTATTTCTCTTATCGTTTGACTTCTGGTTAATGCTTTTTTTAATTTTTTAGTAATTACCCATATATAAGAAATTACAAAGAAATAAACTGTAAACAAGATGATAAAAAAAACAAACATTATACTCTCATTGACTTGTTCTATATCAGCCCATAAGCCTACCGCAGCACAAATCGATGCCATCGAACAGATGAAAATTAACGTTGCACCTGGAGAAAGCCCAATACGCTGACAAATATGGTGTAGATGTTCTCTGTCTGGTTGGAATGGTGACTGACCTTTACGAATACGACGGATCATAATGGTTGCCATGTCCATCAACGGTAAAGCTATCAACCACAGTGCTGTGACTGGCTTGAAGGCTACCGCTCCTGGTTCTTGCGTGCCGCGAATCAGCATCCAGACCACGGTAAAGCCGATAAACATACTGCCAGCATCACCCATAAAGATCTTAAAGCGACGACCAAGTGGGAAACCTAAGTTCAGGAAGATGTAAGGAAGTATCGCAGTCACGATCATTAAGCAGATCGTGGCTAAATATTCGTTTCCGTTGTAGGCAAATACAATACCTAATGCTGTAAAGGTGACAGAAGCTAACCCGCCCAGCAAGCCGTCTATGCCATCAACCATATTAAATGCGTTAATTGCGCCTATTACCGCAATAACGGTGATCACTGCGCCAGTGACTTCATTAAGGGCAATGGTTTCGCTCCCCATTAAGTAACCTAAATCGTGTAAGCTGTGGCCTCCGATGTAAATCATCGCAAGGGATATTCCTGCTTGGATAATAAGACGAATTTTGAAACTTACATCGTAGTAGTCATCTAATGCGCCGAGCACTATAAGCACAGCCGAACAAGATAAGTAGAGTGATAGGTTGTCATTCATTGGTAAGAACAGAAGGAACCCGACCAGTATAGTAGAGAAAATGGAGATCCCTCCTACAAGTGGCACCACACCTTGGTGAAGCTTTCTTGCATTGGGTTTATCTACTAGACCTACGCGCTTAGCAACTTTGCGCATAACAAAAAGTAGAACGAACGACAAAATAAATACAAATAAATATGCATTATTCATGGTAGCCAACTGTGTTATTAAATAAGTTTGAGGTAAATCTATAACGCATCCGACTGATTCCCTTTACGGATTCCATTGCATCACAGGTCCGATACTGCTGATTCTTGCTTCGCTCGTATCTAGACACGCCGAACTCTAAGAATGAGCAGGTGATTTTTTGGCGTGACAAAACCACATTAGCCAACGTGGGTTGTAACGCATTGCAAACGCTAATTTCTAATATTGAATATGTAAGTAACTGAGTTCCACCGACACTAGCTCGTGACGGTCATCGGTTCTCAGCCTTTTATAGGCAGGCCAAATACAAAGCTGAACATACTAACTAACGGTTTGGGCCAGTAGTTATGTACTTCTATAAACCTAGTATTTGGTTTTGATAGGTATGAGAAATGGAGATTTAAATTGTAACCTATGCCTAACCAACATTTGCTCGCCACTTTGTTAGCTTTGAGCGTCCCTCTGACAAAAGGGAATTACATAAATTTGTAATAGTTCTCGTTTTTTATAAATCAATCTTGCCAGAAATGCACTTAGGTGCTTATTATTATTAAAAATTATCTTGCTTGGTTTCTTTTCTAGTAGGAAAGAGGCCAACCGATGATTTGGGCACGCTACCGCCCCTAGGTCTGGCTCCTAGAAGCAAGTTTTAGCACGTAGTGGTTAATGGTTGCGTTTCCAAACAGGAGACGAATTGTATAGTAAACACGTTGCAACTAAAAGTAGAACGTGTAAAAAGCTTGCAAAAAAATGTCTTTTTTCTGACACTTAACTCGCCATAAACGTGGCGCTTTTTATTGGCTTACTAATTATTAAACTCCTTCCGGCATAGCTGATGTTTGTATAGCTAGCGCGTTAACCTCAGAAGCCTAGGTGAAAATAGTTGCAATAATATGAATTGCATCACAACAGGTTGCAATGCTACACAGTCAAATTTATGACGAATATCTAAGTCTCTCTAAACTTTCGGTTTTGCTGTTTTCTTACTCTCATTATACTTGCCTACAATACGCTCACTTATTCACCACTTTCTGCTTACCTTGTTCATTGCGCGATTGACTGAGCCGTTTTTTACGTCGCGAGGTGTCGCTATACATAAAAGTAAATACTCGTAAGCGTGGGTTAAAAAGGAAAAGGCGTCGTTTCGTTATGAAAGTACTGCACCACGGTGGGAAAAATACGGTTACCGGCTCTTGTCACGAGCTCGTATTGCAAAATGGAAGTGTGCTGATCGACTGCGGTTTGCTACAAGGTCAAGATAATGCTCAGCAGCAGAGTTTGAATATCGACTTTTCTATCTCTGATCTCAAAGCGGTTGTTCTAACCCATTCTCATATCGATCATGTTGGCCGGCTACCTTGGCTATTGGCTGCAGGTTATAAGGGGCCTATCTACTGTACGGAAGCCACCGCTGAGCTCGTACCGCTTATGTTAGAAGATGGATTAAAGCTCCAGTTAGGCATGAGGCGTCATCAAAGAGAAAACGTACTCGATTTTATTCGAACGCTTATTCGCCCTTGCTCTTACTCCCAATGGATAGAGATAGAAGAACATACCTCTCTTCGCTTTCAACCAGCAGGACACATTTTAGGGTCTGCATATGTTGAGTTTCATTTATTAAACAATGAAGTTGTTGTGTTCTCAGGGGATTTGGGACCTCGTAACACGCCTCTCCTACCTGATCCGGTATCGCCTGAAAAAGCTGACTATTTGTTTATCGAGTCAACATACGGCAATAAAGTTCACGAAGATGTTGAGTCTCGCAGTAGGCGATTGCTTTCTATTATTGAGCATGCACTTCAGGATGGTGGCGTAATTGTTATACCTGCTTTTAGCGTCGGGAGAACTCAAGAGTTACTGTTTGATATAGAACAGCTTATTCATGAGCACGCCTTGCAAGATTCTCTGCCTATTATTCTCGATTCTCCTTTGGCTAAAAAGGTAACTACTACCTATAGGCAATTTAAAAAGCTTTGGGGAGCTGAAGCGAAAGAGCGGCTCGAGCATCACCGACACCCTCTTGCGTTTGATCAATGTATTACCGTCGAAAGCCACACTGACCATTTAAAGCTCGTCAATCGACTCGCGAGCACGACAGAAGCTGCTATCGTAGTTGCGGCCTCTGGTATGTGTGAAGGTGGACGTGTCGTCAATTATTTAGAAGCATTGCTGCCAGATAAAAGAAATGATGTGCTATTTGCAGGCTATCAAGCAGAAGGGACGTTAGGTCGGCGAATTCAGGATGGAGAAGAGAACATACTGATTGAAGGAAGGCGCGTTAGAGTGGAGGCTCAAGTACATACCATGTCAGGTTACTCTGCACATGCGGATAGGGACGATTTAATACAGTTTGTTTCTGGCATTCCTACTCCTCCGAAAGAAGTTCACCTTATTCATGGTGAACAAGAGTCGAAAAGATCGCTTTATCAACAACTGATAACCCTCGGATATAACTGCGTTATATAGTGAAATGAACAATCATTTAATCTCGAGGCAATATAATATATCGCAAACATAGTTTTTCGAGTTCGTTGATATAATTACGTTAAGATTCAAAAACAAGTCATGAACAAGGACTCAGGTTCAAGAAAATTAACAAAGTTATGAGCATGTTCTGGATTCAGGGATATAATTTCTATACGAAATAAATTATAATCGCCGACTTGTAAGCAATTGGCTAGTCGATAACAACTTATTCCATTCCTATGACAGACAGTATGAGCGACACGCTTCAAGAACGAGAAGCTTCTGAATTAACTAAGCATAATTCTATCAGCATAACATCAGCATTGGACGAGTTATCCGCAAGTGAATCAAATGCTTGCCTTTATATCTACTGTCCAAAAGAAGACGAAGCAAAAATTGCTCAAGTACTTAAGAGGCATCCTGAGATTAACGCTCAGGTTAATAACTATTCTCTTAGAGACTTCAAGAGCAAAACGCTTTGCCACTTCAAAAGCTCGCATCTAGCTCCTGAACAGCAAGCTTTTCTTGTCGCGGCGACAGAGCTAGGTGCTTGGGTTGAGCCATTAGTGAGCTATTTTGACCGTTCACTCGGATATACTGAAACTGAGCTTTTGCACAGCGGCTACTTCTTACACCAAAAAGCTTTTTCTATCCTTTCTAATCGTAAGAACAGCTGGCAAAAACGCTTCATCGATCTGTTGTTTGTTTTCATGCTGTCATGGGTTGCTATTCCAGTAGGGCTTATTACGGCACTACTCATTAAGCTTGAATCGCCAGGTCCGGTATTCTTTAAACAGCGTCGTACCGGCCAGTATAATGAAGAGTTTGAAGTGATTAAGTTTCGCTCGATGCGAAACGATGCAGAAAAGAACGGAGCCCAATGGGCAACCCAAAATGACGCGCGCGTAACGAAAGTCGGCTGTTTTATTCGTAAAACTCGCATTGATGAGCTCCCTCAGTTAATCAATGTACTAAAGGGAGAGATGTCGATGGTTGGCCCTCGCCCAGAACGTGAAGTGTTCATCTCTGAGTTGGAAAAAGCCATTCCTTACTATCGCTTTCGTCACGCCGTTAAACCTGGGGTCACTGGCCTAGCTCAAGTAAAATACCCTTACGGCGCATCGGTAGAAGATGCTATTTGGAAGCATAAATACGATGTCTATTATATCAAACATCAAAACTGGATGATGGAAGTGAAGATTCTTTTCCTTACAGTCAAAACAGTGTTATTTGGGATGGGTCGCTAAAACACTGCGAATTTTATCGAACGTATCACAGGTATAAAAAAGAGCAGCGCCTCGCGGTCGCTGCTCTTTTTGTATTTACTTTAGTTAGTTATATCTTAAAAAGTATGCTAACAATTATCTTGCAAATCTATAGATAATCTTTTTAGTAAACCTTGGAGAAAGCCTCAGCACCGCTTTTAATGAAGTGTTTACTATCAAGTTTTTCGTTGATAAGAAACCTATTCTTTTTTGATAGCGCATTAACCTACACTCTTGCTTGAAGTAAAAATACCCTCTGCGAGTAAGCATCTCTTTGCCCGAGCGCATTTTCAACAATGTGTCAGGTAAATTAGTTAGCTGATATCCTTTACTCAATAAAAGACTCCACAAAGCATAATCCTGAGCTTTCCGTAAGTCTGGATACCCACCTACGGATTCTATAATCGACTTTCGGAAAATAGAAACTGGATGGCTAAGAGGGCTACGACGAATAGCGAACTTGCGTAACTCTGCTGAACTAACTGGTAACTTGCGTTCAGAAATACGAAAGCTAAAACTCTCATCCCACTCCTCAAGCGTTGCGCTAGAGGCAGCAATACTCGGATTTCGAAGCATAAATTCAACTTGCTTTTCGAAACGTTGCGGCAATGCGATATCATCGGTGTCCATTCTCGCAACTAATTCGTTTCGACAAGCTTTCAAGCCCGCATTTAATGCACCCCCTAACCCAATGTTCTGTGGCAACTCAACAAGTGTTAGAACATCACCAAGCTTGACCTTCCACGATACAATTTCATCTTCTAACTCAGAACATAGAGGCCCATCTTTCACTAAAACTATCTGATCTGGCTTTAAGGTCTGCCGCTCCCAAATACTTTCCATTGCTTCTTTTAAGTATGAGGGACTCTCTTGGGTATAGACAGAGAGCAAAACACTAAATTTCATTTAGGTAGATCCATTCTGTAAAGTTGACGCTTACCGCTAAATACCGAATCAAAGAAAACGGCCGTCCCGCATGATGATAATCGAGGATGGAGGTCGCACCTTGTTTCTCCTGAAAACTCAAATCCATGGAAAAACTCACCAATTGGTTTAACTTCACCAGTGACAAGGTTACAGAGAAGAAGATGCTGCATTCTAGCTTTGTCTGGATATGTATCAGTCACAAACCAATCTCCGACTACATGAGGATGCCCATCCCCATAACCTGAAAGTTTCTCATGCTGGAATGGAGTAAAGTTGCCAGAAGCCACATCAATAAGCCAATAACCATCAACTCCATTAGGACCCCGCATAAAACCAAGCACCGTTGACTCGTTAACCCAAAAACAGTGGCTTACCATACCAAAGTCACTCAACAAGGTGACATTTCCTGTTGTAATATCAAACTTGAGCAAGCGATCGAAACGACGCTTACCTAGTAAATATCGATGCATAAATATAAAGTGTTCACCTGATGGTGAGATCATCACGTGATTAAATTTATGCACCGCACTCTGAAAGTCTGGAGTGGGATTTATTTTACAAGCATCATCTAGAGAAAATAATAGTTTCGTATTACCAGTTTTAATATCTACAAACCATAATCCATCTTGGGTATTATCACGCAATTCTTTGTCTTTTAGTAGTGAGGTATTTCGGTAACCATAGTCCGGCCTTAAAGTCATCAGACGTTTATAGTTTAGCGAAATAAAATACTCGTCTTTGAAAGAATCCTGCACCGCATGGCTAAACTCTTTAATTTGCTTTCTTTCACTTACTGAATAGATTTTCGCAATGTAAATGTTTCTTTCGCTATCGTAGTCGTTGAAAATGAAAAGATCTTCATTTAGCCAATGCGCTCTGCAACCTTGCTGCCAGTTGTAGGCATTGACAGACAAGCTTAATAACATTTCTTGATTATTATCAAATACAGCAACTTCTACACTTTTTTCTATTGAAGGTAAAAGACTAGTTGAGCGACTAGATAATTGGGTAATTACCATTCCTAGGCTATTTTCCGGGGACTTATCGTAGTAGCCAAAAAAGCTTTCCCTTGATTGGTTGGAATAAGCGATAGGGCTCACTTCAGATTTGAACTTGTAAGACTTTTTAGCTCGAACATACATTAATCTAGAGTAACAGAACTTTGCAAACTCTTTGATCGCAGGAAAGCGCCTCAGTACTCTGGCAATATTACGTTCCAACCCGCTATAACTACTCACTGTGCCTCCAAAATTTTACGATATAGTTCTTGATACTTTTCAGACATTTGCTTCGCAGAAAACACTTCTGTTGCGAGTCGTCTCGCCTCTTTTTTTGAGTTTTCATCAAAGTCGATCGGTGCTTGAGACAACTTTTGTTTAAGATGAAGCGTACCGGAATCTAAAGAAAATAATTGACACGCTTGTTTAGATTCTTGTGCTATCTCTTGGTGGGAGTCAATGTCTGATAATATTACAGGCAAACCTGCGGATAGAGCTTCTAAGACTGTATTTGGTAAGCCTTCAGATAATGAAGTAGATACAAAATAATCCGAAGCAGCAAGATATTCATTTACATTGGATACATTGCCCAAAAGACCCACGTTGGGCCCAGCTTTGACCTGAAGGTCATTTTTAAGAGGGCCATCGCCAAGAATAATCAAACTACCTGCACTTTTATTGGGTAGCCTATTAAACGCATCTATCAATAACTCCATGTTTTTTCTTGGAATTAAACTTCCCACAGAAATGTAAACCGGTTTCTCGTATTCTTGCAAAACCGAAGGAGCCTGTGAGCTTTCTACAAAGTCTTTTACACCATTCTGAATCGCATCACTCTCGATGCCAACACTCTTTAGCTGTGCTTGGATCGTTTTAGAGCATGACACTAAGTTGTGACACTTTTTCATAGCAGAAAAGTGCTGCTTAACCATCAACGCTCCTTTAATTCGACCAAACTTACTAATATAGTCCTCAGGTGGAAAGTTTCTCGATGTCATAACCCATGGAATGCTACCTGCAATTGAAGAGGCAAGACTGTCAGCTCGGATGCCCTGAGTATGGATTAAGTCTGGTTGGATCTCTTTGATTAAACTCTTCAGTGTTGAGCTAGCTAGAAACATGCCTTTAATTCTAGATAGATTCAAAGAATACAGATTGACCCCTGCACTTTCGTAGTCTTTCCAGCGGCTATTATGTTGAGGCTCCGGAGACAATGTGATCAAGTGTGGTTCAAAAATGTTTCTATCAAGGTTGTTTATGATATTAAGCAATTGATTTGTTGGGCCAGAGTGTTTCAATGTACTGACAACAAAGAGGATTCTCATGTTTGTACCTAATTAAATATTATTGTTTGATATGGTTCTGCGTTTTGAACTGTAGTGACAAACATTAGTGCAGAAAATGCTATTAAAGATAAATATATAAGCGGCCTAGACCTTCTATGAAAAATCAACACAATAGAAGGCAATATTATGATGGAAGCTGGTGTACAGAAAAGATCTTTTATACGAGCAAACATAATCCCATAATCGATAAAAAACAGCATCATCGAAAATCCATAAACATACATGGGTATTAGAATAGAATTATATTTGTTTACCTTAACCAATCTCTTGTAAAACAAGAGGATTAATACAGAAATTAATAAATGAACTAAAACGGTACCGCCAAATATAGAATATGACTCAGCAAACTTTGAATCCATGTATCTGACGAGTCTAAATTCATTACCCAGCCCCATAAACTCAGCAATATAGAGAACAATTGTCATCCCGAACCCACCAGCAGCAGCCATAACAAAGGATGCTGCGAGCACTGAAGACAGCATCCACGGACGCGCGAGCTTTTTCATAAAAATCAATAAAAAAGATAACACTGCAGCAATATGTACCAGTAAAGATGATGTCGCGGCGAGAGTAAAAATCAACTTCCTGCTATGGTATAAATAGTAGACGGCCATTAAAGTAATCGCAGAAGACAAACCATTCCTTATTTGCCCTAAGTCTGCCCGCATCCAGATAGCTATGTATAAAAGTACTGATAAGTAAAAGAAGTTCGACATTTTTTTAAATGCATAGAGCTTTATCCCTATAGATATAGAAGCAATAAAAAAAACAAATAGTTCGAAACTACCACCAAATGACTTAATAAATAGTGTTAAGAATGCATAAAGGCTTTCCGTCGGTTTTTCTCCAGAAGATGGGATATAGTTTGGAAATCCCATCTCTGAAACATTGTCGACATAATAGTAAATTTCTTCGTAGTTAAAGTAATCAACTGAGGCATATCTAATGCCAACAAAAAGCACAAGTAATATATAAAGTGCTGGCGATAAATTGATTACACTCTGACTTCTATTAACAGAAATAATAGAAAAAAACATAATCAGAAAGAATGGAAAGAAGTATATTGCCACTATAATTCAACCTTTAGTAAAAAGATAAGAGCATTAAGACTTAGCTTCAATTAAAGACTGATAACTTTGCAAAATTTTCTCTATAGTATATCGTTCAGATGTACTTTGTGTTTTTTTTCTAATAATACTGCCATCACAGACTAGTGATATTTTTTCTGCTAACTCATTTACGTCCTGATAGCCGACTAAATATCCATTTATGCCATCTTCAATGATTTCGCTTGGACCACTTGGGCAATCAAATGAAACAACTGGAGTCCCAAGTGTTATCGATTCAACAAGCACGTTTGGGAAGCCTTCAAATAATGAAGTTAATAACGTTGCCTTTGCATTGGCATAATAAGGAATCATATCACCCTGAAACCCCTCAAAGTCTACTCTTTTAAGTACATTAAACTTAGCGGCGCACTTCTTCAGTTCACTCTCCAAGCCTCCTTGCCCAACAATCTTCAAGCGGAGCTCTGGATACCTTGGTGCCACTTTCGAGAAGGCTTCAATCGCATAATGGAAAGCTTTTTGCTCTTCCAGTCTTCCCACACATAGCAAATAGTCTTCAATACTGGCTTCATTTACGATAGTGCCAAGTGACACTTGCTTCTGATAGTTCGCAACAATTTGGCAAACAGGATTGTTGATCACTTCAACTCTGGATGCTTCGACACCTAAGTAATCAATCAAGTCTACTTTCATTGCAGAAGATTGAGCGATAAAATAATCAGACAGTGCATAAAACTTCTTAATCAAATGTTTAACAATAAAACCGTGCCATAGGCCTTTTTTCTTTGATTCAGCTATAGATAAGAAAATGATATTTCTTGAAATCAATGTAAATTTCAGTCTCATGATACTTCGTATCAGACCCAACATTACTGATATTTGGCGGTTAAAAGATAAAACTATTTTAGGCTTTGCTTGCTTAAGATAGCGAGAAATAGCAACGGCTGAATAACGGGTATGCTTAACGTCTAAATTAATTAAGTTCACTTCGGAAGCTAGCTCTTTTTCTCTGACAGCACCGTTTAGACTCAATACGACTAAGTCTACAGAGTACCCCTGATTAACAAGACCGTTCGCTAAAGTTACACAAACTTTCTCTGCACCACCGCCACGTAAGCCACCAATAATAAATGTTATTGATTTTCTCATCGTTTGCTGACCTTCAGTGCTGTATGATATAGCTTGGTGTAAGCAAAAGCCTTTAGTCGATTGAAGTCATCAAGTGCACTATATTTGTTTACTTGTGACTTAAGGTTATTGTTTCTAACGAAAACTGAAAATGATGCTAACCATGCCATTTTTTCATCAAGACGATCTGCCTTAGCATAAGTTGTTTTAGGCCAGTGCTTTGCCCACATATCTAAAGACTTCTCATTAAATATACCTAACTCTTGCAATACACCACTATTAATCTCATTCAAAACGGTGCTCCTTAGGTCGTGTCTCAACCATTTCCCATAACAATTGTTACGACTAGTGAGCGTATCTTCTACGATACTGTTAGCTTTGTTGTAACGACGCCCTGTCCTAGCCCAAGGAATATCCAATAAGTTTCCAGGCAACAACTCAAGTAAGTGTTCATAGTTATCGTCTGTACGACAACTAGGATCTAACGACCACATAAACCCAAATACATCCGGTGAAGTAAACATCTGGTACAAAGGAATTCTGTCATCAATAACTTCCATGCAAGCGTTCAACTGGCGGCGCATATAATGCTGTTGCATTTCTATCTCTCGATAAGACATCTCACTTCGCCCAGGGAATCGAGACCGCTCACGTTCTAAGTCTGCTCGAACACCATGAATAGCCGCCTTTTCAACAGAAGCTCGAAGAAAAGCAAAATGATTCATATGTCGGTCAAGTATATGAGGCAGCTCAGAAGTTTTTCTGCCAGAATATTCGCCTCTACCAATACTGTCACCATAACTACCAGCCAAAATTCCATCGATACCAATAGTTTTTGAAACATCTGCCATTGCATGCAAATGCACGGGAGAATATTCTGCGCCTCGTTCAGCTGTGAGAAAAATATTGTTGTAAAGCACCTCTTCAGTCAAAGGCTTATAGCTGAATTCCCAGCCAAAGCTTTGTGCAATTCGCTGCGCATATACTACATCACGAGAGTCCTTTAAACCCCATGTTAAAGCGGTAACATCGCCAGTATATTTACCTGTAACCTGTAGCTCCCTCACGATAGCAGCAACAATTCGGCTGTCCATACCACCAGATAGTAGAATACCTATATTCCTTTTTCCGTTAAGGAATTCAAGGGCTTCAATTTCTAGTAACTGTTTTAACTTTTTTGCTACTTCTGGAGAACTTTTTTTATCTTTAAGATGAGGAGGCAAATCTAAATAACTCCAAGACTCACTATCTTTTGACGCACGCTTTGCCATCCAAGGTGTTCGTTCAATTCCTTGAACCATAGTTCGGTTCGAGAATATGTAGTTTTTCATCAAAAACTCCATAACCGAAATAGGATCTACTAAACGCCCTTGAAGATCAAACTTAGAAATATGCTTTTTATAGTTGATACAATTCTCACCCTCTGAGTAGAAAGTTCGAGTTCCCAGACCTAGCTTACTCATGCTACTAAAACCTTAATAAACTGCTATAGGCGAAGTTTTTTAATTTGTTCCGCCCTGAAAATAATTACCACTCTAAATATTTATACTAATTTGAGAGAAGAATATAAACGCTTAAAGCTTCTTGCTTATGAAGTCTTCGATCATGAAGAATTCAGGAGAAAATGCTCCCTCAATCCACTCTAGTTCATTGTTCCAATACCCGGGGCAGTCAAGATATCCTTTTCGCGCAAAAGAGTAACTCAACTCAACAATGAGAGGTTTGTCATCCAACGTAACAAAGTCAAAAGCAAGACACTGGGAGTTCAACTTCTTTGTTACATCAAAAGCAATTTTCAAACATTCTTTGGGTATTTGATGCGGGTCGTAAATAATATTACCACTACCAGAAGCTCGAAAGTCTCCTTCCCTTACCATTCGCTTGATCGCAAACGCTCGTTTACCTATAACAATGATTCTAATATCATGATCGTTGTTAGGAATAAACTCTTGAAAATATGCGTAATTTCTTTCTACTGGAAAGTTTTTTTCAGCCTCTTTCGGAATAACTAACCTAGCAAAGCCCTTACTAATATTTAAAAAGCTGCTTAGAGTTTTATCGCGTTTAAAGTGCCAATAGCGCTCCTTTAAAAAGTTGATCCTATTTTTTACTTTATACCCTTTTCCAAAGGCTTTTCTTATGAATTTTTGAGCTTCACTTTCGGACCTTACAATATGCACATTTTCAGCTCCAGCTCCTCCTCTAAGTTTAAATACCGTAGGGAAGGTTGTTGTTGAAGCCCAATTTAAAGCCACATCTTTATCATAAAAGACGTGGCTAGGAACTAATGGAGCTTTTATAGCTTCTAATAAATACTTCTGACCTACTTTATCGTCAAAGTGCCAAGCTGTTGCAGGATCTGGGAATACTCGCTTACCAGCTGCCGCCAATGAGTAGCTTAATTGACGCGCAAACAATACGGCCCTGTGATCATTGTGTCCCCAATGCCACATAACACCATAGCAACCTTCTAGTTGTTCAATAATATCGTCGGAGTAGCAATCCACTATTTTATAGTTAATATCATTCAGCTGACAATAATCAATCCATTTGTCACTGAAGCTACCCGAACGAGAGTGAATAGCTAACATTTTTTCTCCAATTAATATTTCGTTCTTGTGCTTTTAATAAATACTGAGACTAACTTACTTTCTCATAGAAAAGACAACAAAAAAAGATGTGAACAGGTAAAATAAAGTAAGATAAGCGCTTAACATAATCAAAAAAGTAGATTCTTGAACATGAAAATAAATCGAACCTACAAACATAATTATTAGACCTAACACTCTGACAATGCTTAAAATAAGAAAATGAATTTGAGAACCAACAACATTTATTGCTTCAATCAAAGGTAAGGAAGTAAATTGTAACAACATAAAAGGAGCTAACACTACCGCCATTTGTCCAGCTTTTAACCACTCATTACCAAAAATGACAACAAACGCATACTCAGCCACAAACATCGTCACTATCGTCAAAGGGAATCCAATTAAAAATAATTTCTTTTGTACAGAGAATGTAATTCTGCGGATTTTTTCAATATTATTCTTTCCTATTGACGATATTTCAGCATAATAAGCCTTAGATACAGCCCTAACTATAAGGGTTATAGGTAGATTTAGTGCAACCATAGCTAGACTAAGTTGTCCTGTACTTTCTTTACTAAATAATGCTGCCATCATTAAGGTTGGAGCTTGTAATGACAAAGACATCAGAATTTGAGATGGCAATCGAAATACTGGAAAGCCACGATAATAACTAGATATAAAAGTAGAACGACTCTTAGTAACCTGACTTTTTAGCTTTATAAAATCTGGCAATGATTGTTTAATAAAACTTCCCACACCACCGCTTTGAGCAATAAACTGACCGATCAGTAGACCTGCAGGCTTAAAACTGAACAAACCCATTAAAATTTTTGTAAGATTGCCAAAAAAAGATTGAGTTACTTGTGTTTTGGCTATTATTTTATATTGCTTTTTCCTAGTAGCCCAAAGACTAAATAGTTCATATAAGGCAGTTCCTGCTGCACCAAGTACAATTACAGGCCACCATGGAGCAAGCGCTCTCATATCAAACCAGTTCAGGATAGTTTCACTGAAGAAAAATAGTATTACTGCAATAAAAAGAGAACTCATCAATATCAGAGCTAGACATACCGAAAAAAGATTTATTGCCATCTTATCAGTTTTGGGTAAAGGAATTGCTTGCACATACCGAAAGGTAAAAATAGGCGCTAATATAGCTATCAGTGACGTGTAAAGAGCTAAAACACCGTAATCTTCTGGAGAATAGATTCGGGTTAAAACTGGAATACTAACTAAACCTATAATTCTGGCAAACACAGCACCTTTTGCCAGAGTAAGCATTCCTTTGAATACACTTGCAACTTCGGAGTTCTTATTGCTCTTAAAAATATTCAATTATCTTATCTTAATAAAATATAATTCGTTATTATATAGTTAATAATAAAAGATCTGTTAAGCCTATTTAAATTTATAGCTCTAACTTATCTCATCTTCTTTAAAAGAATAATTTACAAGTATAATTATCATACCTAATATCCCCCCTAAAAGAGTTCCTATTACGCAAATTAATGCACGATTTGGCGAACTCTTAAGCTCAGGAACAACAGCAGGATCTACTGTTTTAAATATAAACTCATCTTGAACTTCAGCTAACATTAAGCTTTTTGTTTGTTCCTCAATTAGACTATAAAAAGTGCTTTGCATCTCAGCAACTGAAGTTTTTTGTAATTGAGTATTTAAGTAGGTAAGGTTTTGAGATACCTCTGAAATAGTTCTCTCTCTCATAACCTTATTAATATCTTCAATCAACCAGTTTACCCACTGCTTTGTTAAATAAGGAGAAAAGTGTTGTACAGATACTGTGTACAAACCAGTTTCATCATCTTTATTTACGCTTAAGACATTTTTACTAAATACCTCATAAGCCTCTTGTGGTGTTGGTTTAGGTCCTCTTAAACCATCTGGTTCTCGCACCCACATGCCAGTCTTAGAGTTATATATTTCGTCATCTAAAACAAGCTGATTCTTGCTTAGGTCCCAGTCTTTTGCCGCCATTAAAGGAACCAATAGATCGTACTTCTCAATGAACGCTTCAGCAAATTGACGAGATTTCATAACTTGGACAGCAAGGTCTGTCTGAGACGCACCTCCTCCACCAAGATTTACTCCTGCAAGAGCAGCCAACCCACCCAATTGGCCTGCCATTTTCGAGAGCCCACCACCGCCAGCACTTTCCGCTGGAGATAACAGCGCATCCGCTTTATAAACATTTGGTAGGCTCAATGCATAGATCACAGAGCCAACAGCAAAAGTAAAAGTTGTTGCAATTACAACCCATTTGCCTCGCCACAAGGACTTGAATAATTCGCGCAAATCAATAGGCGCGTCGTATAACTCATTGGAATGTGGATATCTAACCAATTGTTGAGCCTGCTTTTCTTGTTGTGGTTCCATTTAATCAAATTTCCTTCGCTATAGCGAAATCTTCGCTAATAGAATGACTTTGATGAGGCTGAGCTCCAGCCAATAAATCAATAGCTATAGCCATTAGGTATACTCAGATATCTGAGCCTGAACCTATTGCTATCAATGAATAATTCCCACCCTAATTCAAACTAGAACTAGGGTGGAGTCATTTACTTCAGAGCATTAATCGCAACACCCGTCTGATAAAGAATCTGCGTTGCTGCAGTCCATGTGCTTAATGCATCACGGTAGTCGGTATCAATTGGTACAACAATAGTATCACCAGCTTTTAGTTCTTCTTTGCTATTTCCGAACCAATAACCAGATGAAGGCTTATAAACAGAACCATCTGCACGCACTACAAAAATGCGGTCTTCGTCCGCTTGTTTTTTAGCACCACCCGCTTTGTTAAGATAGTCATCGACATCAAGTTTGTTGTCCAACAAGTAAGTAATTGGAACCTGAACTTCACCCATGATTGATACTGTGTTTCGGAAAGTAGGAACAAAGAGGAAGTCACCGTCCTCGAGCATAAAGTCTGCTGAACGCTCGCCTTTTAAAATACGGTTTAGCTGTACCACCATACGGCCAAGTGCTTTGCTGCGACTTGCTTCCTCAACAAATGCTAGTGTTTTTTCTGGGTCTGAAATTACAGAACCTATATTACTATCGGCTCGGAACGTCTTCTTCGCTGTTTCTTTTCGCATATCTGCGGCGTATTGGTTTAAAAGCTTCTGCTCTTGTAAACGCAATGCTTCACGCGTAAATATCGCTCCTTGGGGGTGAGCGAACTCTGTGAGACCACCCGCTCGATCCAATAGCTCACTTAAGGTTTCACCTTGGCGCACGGTATAGGTTCCAGGGAAACGAACTTCACCCTGTAAAGTGACTGTGCTTTGTAGCTTCACATTTGGCTTTTCTAGGATGTTCAAACGATCTCGGCCTACGATAATTGCATCGTCCGAAGCACTGCCTTGGATTGCTTTACGCAAATCAATACGCTCAACATCAATATACGCACGCTCATCCGCACTATTAATCGCGGTTCGTGCTAATTCTGCATTAATTGTGAATGCGTTGTAAGTCAAACCACCAGCTGCTTCAATAAGCGTTGATACCGTCATTCTTGGAGTAATCGGGTAGCGTCCTGGGTGCTTCACTTCACCAAAGACTTCAGCAATTTGAGGGGCTAACCCCAAACGAGACTGTTGTTGGAGTTGTAACAATACTGGTGCAAGCAAAGTGCGACGAGTGTTTTGCTTCAGCTTTTCAAAGTCTTCCTCTGTAATCTCTTTACCACGGAAAATGATTTTAGCTGGTTTCGCTTGCTCTGTGGTGCTCTGGTTGTTCAACGTACCGTTTACTGAATGCGAAACGGCAACAGAAGAACTCATCACTTCTTGTTCTTTCTGTTGTTCTAGCTCAGCTTGCTCTTGCGCTTGTTCTAGCGTTTTTGCTTTTGAAACAGACTCTTGTGTTGCGAATGTATCCAAGTCTTCGTTATTAAAGCGGTTGAAAACCAATATGCGATCTCGTGATTGTAACTGGAGGTTGTCTTGGCTACCTGGTGATAGAATTGCGTTGGCTAAGCTTAGTTGGAACACTTCAATATCACGTTGCGGATTAATCTCTCTTACCACAACAGCATAGTTAACATCAGCTGTAGAATTAAAAGCTGAGTCAACAGACTTGAAAAGATCAGCAACACGAAGCCCATTGCGCCATTCCACATAGCCAGGATGACGAACATCCCCCTCTATCTGCACGTAACGAGTAAGCTCTTCGCTTTTTTTCAAGATCTTGATGGCGTCGCCATTTTTAACTTTACTCTTTCGATCTTGCGTTTTATTGAAATCAAGCGTCAAAGCCTCACGAGCGTCATGTGAAGCGTAGCGTTTTATCTCCAACTGCTCGACATGAGCATTCGCAGTAAAACCACCTGCCATCTGAATAAGTTGTTGGTAAGTTTCACCGGCCTTGACTTCATAAATTGCCGGACGGTTGATCTCCCCTTCTATAGACACTGTATCCTTAACAGAACCAATTAAAACAACATCATCCGGTAGTAAGCGCACATCATTACTTGCATCACCTTTTAGTAAAAGGTCATACATATCCAACTTACGAATGATTTTACCATCACGCTTTAGCTGGATATCTCTCAGCGCCCCACTTTCACCAAAACCGCCACTGTAATAGATAGCTTGTGAAATTGTCGTTAATGCGCTAACCGTGTAGGCACCAGGTTTATATGCATCCCCCATTACAAACACTTGCATGGTGCGTAATTCACCCAATGAGATATCACTGCGCACACCAATCATTTGCTCTTTTACACGTTGCGTCAGAGAGTCTCGAACATCAGAAAAGTGCATGCCTGCAACATTTACTGGCCCAAGTGAAGGGAAGTTGATTGTGCCCGCACGATTTACGCGTAAACGATGCGTTTCATTATCTTTACCAAATAACTGCACAATGATTTCATCACCTGCACCCACGGTGTAATTTGCTGGCACAGGAACATCACTGATCGGAGCAAAGGTGCTTGGAGAACCAGCAAAAAGATCTAAACCAAAGCGTTTAATCTCTTCCTGCTCACCTTTTTTGAGCCATTGTTCTTCGATATTGGAAGATGCAGCGCCACTAGCTTCAGTTCTAGGTTGGATTACTTGAGGATTTTCGTAAGGAGACTTGTTTGAAGATGAACTAGAAGGAATGGAGAAACCATACTTACTCGCCAAGGCCTTTTGTTGGTCGGCGGGTAGATTTTGAAACATTTTCATTTGTTCTGGAGTGGGTGTTTGTGCCATTGAATAAGACGCAAACGTACTTGCCAATATAAAAGCGGCAATAGAGAAATATCCTTTAAACATGGTATGTCACTATAATAATTGAATAAAAGACCCTAGCCCCAAGTTTGAGCTCTAGGTATTTAAATTAGAATCGGTGCTGAAAACCCAGTGTAATCGAGTTAAGGCGAACTTGGTCTTCAGAGACGTTATCAACGAACTCAAATATCACCGCGCTTTGGTTATTTAAAGCGTAGTGCATACCTAACCCAAAACTAAATCCTTGTTCTTTGTGAGAACCTACATTTTGTAGATCAAGCTGAACGCTTGAATACCCAGCTAAACCGTAAAGTGCAACTCGCTCTGAAACCGGCATATTCAACTTAACAAAGCCGCTCAAAGCGCTATCAACGGCAAGACCACTGTCACGTTGAACTGATGTCCCGTAACGACCTTCTAAACCAATGTAGTCATTAAAGAAGTATCCTGCTTGAGCACTAAGAAGAAAGGGGCTTCCCTCTTTCACGGACTCAGAAGATGAGCTTTTCAGTTCTGCATTTGAGTAGCTCACTAGAGCGCCTGCGTAAAAATCGGCTGACGCTGAAAAAGAACTCAGGCTCAAGCCCAGTGCACCAAGTATTCCCAAACAATGCTGCTTTCTTATCACGTAAAAGTTCCTAGTACTGGTAATAATATTGACTGACAAGGCAAAGTTAAATTTTGCTATACAGATCATTAAATACTGAAGAGCTGGCACGCTACCGCCCTGAGGCATGGAGCGTAAGCCACTGTATCGCTTTCTATATGGTCTAAGTAAAAACGACCTATTGACTTCAAACCTCTAGTGCTGAAGGAAATAGGCAGACAAATTATGCACTCTTGATAGTTTATCAGCAAGCAAGGGAGCAAGATAACCGTGCAATGTCACGCTGGTGTTAGAAATGAGATCGAAAGCCATAGCAAAATAAGAAACTATTTACATGCTAAGGCTTTTTTATCTAGAATATAATTTGGAGCATTTTTTATGCTACCAAACATCGATGTTTTTATACCGGATACACAAGGATTAATAATGAAGAATACAGCTCTAGCTATTCTTATGGCTCTAAGCGCAACAACTGCATTTGCAGCAGAAGAAGCAGGCTCAACAGGCGCAGCTTCTGCGTCAGCAACTGGCACTACAGCTGTAGGTGTAGGTGCAGCAGCAGCAGTAACTGTAGTAGCAGTTGCAGCGTCAGATAGCGACTCAACATCTACTTCGACATCTACTTCTACTTCTACTTCTAACTAATTTCGTTTTGTAGAACAGAAGCCAATCGCCCTGATTAAGTCAGGGCGATTTTATTTGTAAGAGGGATCAATGAATATCTTCCGAATACCTAAATGGATACGCCAACTCCTCATTCTTCCATTACTCCTTGTACTCTTTGGCTGTACACAGAAATTCAACGATGTTTCAGCAACCGTCCAAGAAGCCTACGGTAACTACATCGATGTAGAGATGACACCAGAAGAAATCAATGCTATTCCATATGCCAGTGCCTATTTGAAACTTGGAAATCAGAAGCAGGTGTTTGTCGTTTTAGCTTTCGCGGAACGAAATCCGCAAAATGGAAAAATACAATTGAAATGGGTAAGCGCCGATAAAGCCATGATCGTTACAGAAAATGGGCACATCGTCAAAACGATTGGACTACAGAGTGGCGACTTAGCGGGTGTTTACGGTGACGTTCCAGATTTTTCTTTACACTCAACCTCTGTCAACTACGCACTTTCATACGATTGGGCAACACAATACCGTTATGGCTTTCCTGCAAATATAACGCGTTCTTACTCAGGCCAAGAAACGTTAACAACACCTATTTCTAGCACTATGACCAACGTATATAAAGAAGTTGTTGAGTTTAGCAGTCTTTCTCAATCGGTCGAAAACTACTATTGGGTCAATGAACAAGGTCAAGTTGTTAAAACCATACAACATCTAGGGCCAAATATGATTCCGGTCGAGTTAACCATTTTGAAGGGATACAGCAAATCATGAGCAAGCAACTACTCACAGTATTCGGTTTGGTCATGCCGCTTTTGAGCATGTCTAGCTTCGCTCAAACAGAAACCTCTGCATTGCAACCATTAAATGTTGAATTGCTAGAAGCAGGCAAACGGCTACAATTTCAAGGGACGGCTCGTTTAGAAAGTGTGTTAGCACTTGCTAGGGAGCAAGGCGTCTCTCTGCAATACTCTCTTGGTACCACTTTGTTTGATAAATCGGAACGCGCCGAGAAAACCTCAACCGCTTTAAAGAACTCGGTGCTCAATCAAATGATTCAACACAATTTGGTCGCACATCCATTCTACAAGTTCATTCAGAAGCAAAGCTTTGCACCGCGCTTACTGTCTGCGATCGATGTTGATAAAATTCGACTAAATAAATTCGACAACCCACTGTTGCGCGGCAATTTCCTGCTCGCAAGCCCTCTGCGCGAAGAGAAAGTGTACTTCTTGGGAAACCTAAATAGCGTGTATTCCATTACGGAGCAAGCTGGCATCCCTTTGCAGAGACAGATAGAGAATTTGAAAACTAATATTGGTGCGTTATCAACACCGCCAGTGTTGATCTATCCAGATGGTCACATAGTTAAGCCGCATCACGGAGCTTGGTTAACAACACAATATTACTTACCACCTCTGACATTGGTATATATTCCGTTTGGTGATCTTGAATATTCCGAAATGGACCAAGATATTATCCGCCTACTCACTCAATTGATACCAAATTCCAAAAAGAGACCACAATGATGCCAATTAGAAAAAGCTTAGCCCTTTCTTTAATGGGCCCTGCATTGGTTTGGGCTCAAGACATGCCCTTTGAGGCTCCCTCTTTACAGCCTTCTCAATCTGACTTTGGTGGTGTTGGCTTAATGCAGATGCCAACCGGACGTATGGCTCATGAAGGGGAGTTCAACTTTTCTGTAACAGGTAGTGATGAGTACCTTTTTTACAATGTGACTCTGCAACTCATGCCGTGGTTAGAAACAACTATCCGGTACACTCGAGTTCACGATCTGCCTTATTCGTCATCCTTCCCCGATGTTGACAATGAATATACAGACAAGGGGATAGATTTTAAATTTAGATTATGGGAAGAATCTGAATACATGCCAGAAATCGCCCTAGGGGTACGAGACTTTGCTGGTACTGGTCTTTTTGATGCTGAGTTTCTTGCGGCGACAAAACGATATTCTAATTCGAAATTAGGTACTTTTGATTTTACTTTAGGTATGGGCTGGGGCTACCTAGGAACTAGAGATACGGTCACAAACCCTTTTTGTAAAGCATCAGACAAATTCTGCGATAGACCTTCAGAATTTCTATCTACTGGCGGAACAACTAACTTCGATAGAGCCTTTAAAGGCCCTGCTGCCCTTTTTGGTGGTATTGAATATCAAACTCTTCATAAGCCTCTTCGCTTCAAGCTTGAATATGACGGTAACGATTACAGCACAGACTATCCAGTTGTTCAGGCCGGTATAGATATGTCTCCCCACACACCATGGAACTTTGGTGTTCTCTACCGTCTAGGCATGGCCGATTTTCGTTTAAGTTATGAACGCGGCGATACTTTAGTAGCAGGCTTAACGCTAAACACTAATTTCAATGACATGCCATCATTCTGGCGAGACACACCAACCCCAGAAGTGGAAGATAACCAACCCAAAGAACTGTCTGATGTTGATTGGGAACGTGTAACAGAAGATTTAGACAAAATTGCTGGCTATCGAAACACGCGTGTTTATGTTGATAACAATACCGTAACTGTCGTTGGTGAGCAGAAAAAATATCGTGACCGTACAGAGGCACACGAAAAAGCGGCAGCTGTACTCCATAATGAAATGCCTGACGATATTGATACCTATGCGATCAATGAACGTAGCCGAGGCTTAGTCGGTGAACAAACGATTATTTCCAAAGAGAAATATCGCGACTTTGCCCAAGTTAATTACATCAATCCGAAAATAGAAGATGCAACCTCAAGGGCTACTACTAAGCCTACGGGAGAATCTATCTACGATGGTTTTGAACGTTTTGATTGGGGCTTTGCACCTAAACTAGTTCAAACTCTCGGAAACGCTGAAGATTTCTATCTCTTTAGTGTAGGGCTAAGCGGTAATGCCTCATATTGGCTGACGGACAACCTTGAAATTGGCGGTTCGTTATACTGGGATTGGTATAACAACTACGATAAGTTTATTTATGTCACTCCACCTGATGGCACTACTGTTCCTCGTGTTCGCACCATGTTCCGCGCTTACCAAAATGAACATGCTGTAACCATGTCAAACTTACAATTGACTTGGTTCCAAGAGTATTCCGATACGATGGATCAGCAATTCTACGCGGGCTATCTGGAGAGTATGTTTGCTGGAGTCGGTACCGAGTTTCTTTACCGTCCACAAGGAGCTAACTGGGCGATTGGCGCTGACGTCAACTTAATTTCTCAACGTGATCCACAAAGTTACTTCGGTGTTTACGATGATAAATGGCAAAACGTGCCAGAATATGGACGTCCGTTCCAAGTTATTGATAAAGGCTTCACTGGTTTTGTATCTGGTTACTACTACCCTCAATGGGAATTCCTACAAGATTTGATGATCCAAGTCGATGTTGGTCAGTTCCTAGCTGGTGATGTTGGTACACAAATTAATGTTTCTAAGCAGTTCAAGAGTGGCGTAATTGCTGGTGCCTTTGCGTCATTTACAGACTTGTCTGCGGATGAATTTGGTGAAGGTAGCTTTACCAAAGGTTTCTACTTGTCGATTCCATTTGACATCATGACCGTTAAGCCAAGCAACAATCGTGCGAACTTTAGTTGGCAGCCTCTTACTCGTGACGGAGGACAGAAACTCGGACGTAAATACAGCTTGATTGAGTTGACCGACGAGCGAAATCCTTGGTATCAAAGGCCTAACCGTTCGGATGTGGAATAATAAAGTAATCAAGGGAGCTGCGGCTCCCTTTTTCATATCTAGATACTGAGTATAGAAGACTCAAACCTATCTTCCTGCTTCCAATAGCGCTACTTTTCGTTTCTTGCTAGAATTCCTGAGAAAATTTTAATCTATGGTGGAAGTTCTATGATCATCGTAACTGGTGGCGCTGGCATGATCGGCAGCAACATTGTTAAAGCACTAAACGAAGCTGGTATTAACGATATCCTGGTTGTCGACAACCTAAAAAATGGCAAAAAGTTTAAGAACTTAGTTGATCTGGACATCACAGATTACATGGATCGTGACGACTTTCTGACCCAAATTATGGCGGGCGATGATTTTGGTCCGATTGAGGCAATTTTCCACGAAGGTGCTTGTTCTGCAACGACTGAGTGGGATGGTAAGTACATGATGCTAAACAATTATGAGTACTCTAAAGAGCTGCTGCATTACTGTTTAGATCGCGAGATTCCATTCCTATACGCTTCTTCAGCAGCCACTTACGGCGATACAGAGACTTTCGTTGAAGAACGCGAATACGAAGGCGCACTGAATGTATACGGTTACTCGAAACAGCAGTTTGATAACTACGTTCGTCGCCTATGGCAAGATGCTGAAGAACATGGTGAGACCCTTTCTCAAATCACCGGCTTCCGCTACTTCAACGTATATGGCCCACGTGAAGACCACAAAGGTAGCATGGCATCAGTTGCATTCCACCTAAACAACCAACTTAACGCAGGTGAAAATCCTAAATTGTTCGCGGGCAGCGAATCATTCAAACGCGACTTCGTTTACGTTGGTGATGTATGTAAAGTAAACCTGTGGTTCTTAGAAAACGGCGTATCAGGCATTTTTAACTGTGGTACTGGCCGTGCTGAATCTTTTGAAGAGGTAGCAAAAGCAGTTATCAAGCATCATGGCAAAGGCCAAATTGAAACCATCCCATTCCCTGAGCACCTAAAAGGCGCTTACCAAGAATTCACACAAGCGGATCTGACCAAACTGCGCACCGCAGGTTGTGATGTTGAATTCAAGACAGTTGCAGAAGGCGTTGCCGAATACTTAACTATCCAAAACAGTTAAGCACCACAAGGTGGTAGAACCATAACCTGCCACCTTTACTCAAGTGCAATAGCCTGTATCATTCCTAACTATCTTTTTCTCATTTAAACCACTTCGCCCGTACACGAATAGGTAACTAGACACGCCATGACAATAAAACGTGATGACTTCGACCCCAAAGCATATAACCCTGAGTTTAAGCGCCACTTTCTGTCGCCTAAGTACTGGGGCACGTGGTTAGGTGTTATCTTATTTTTACCGTTATCATTAATGCCACTGGGTTTACAAAAGTGGTTGGCGAAAACCATAGCCAAAAAACTGTCTAAATCCCACAAAGGTCCAGCTCATCGAGCGAGGGTTAACTTTGAGCTGTGTTTTCCGGAAAAATCGTTCCAAGAACGTGAAGCTTTGATAGAAAAAACACTCTACACAGCGGCCATGTTCTTTTTTCGCTTCGGGTTACTAAGTTTACGCTCACCAAAATGGCTTCAGAACCGTTGCCAAATTCGCGGCCTAGACATTTTACGACAGCACATTGATAGCAACGAAAATGTAATTTTAATGGTTCCCCACTCTTGGGCTATTGATGTGCCTGCTATCTTGCTCGCTTCAATGGGAATGCCAGTTTCTGCAATGGCGAAGAAGCAAAAGAATGATGTTGCTGACTGGCTGATGCACAAGCAAAGGGTCCAATACGGTGGTCGTGTTTATGAACGCTCAGGTGGCATTAAGCCTTTTCTGAAATCCATTCGAGATGGCTATGTAGGGTATTATCTACCTGATCAAGATCACGGCCCAGAGCATAGTGTGTTTGTGGATTTTTTTGCAACACGTAAAGCAACGCTACCTGGTTTAGGCAAAATTGCGAAACTATCACGCTCAAAAGTACTGCCTCTATTTGCGTCGATGAACACTGAAGATGGTACGTTTGATATTGAGATTTTACCAGCGTTTGAGCTGGATAAAGGCGAAGAGCAAGACGCTCGTACCTGTAATGAAGCCATTGAATATTTTGTCGGTGATAAACCCGAACAATATATGTGGGTACTACAGTTGCTGCACTCTCAAGAAGACGGCAATAACTATTACAATTTGTTTAAACCAAGATATAACAGCGACTGGAAAGTGCAGTGAAAGTATTTGTCGTAAGCTTGGCTCGATCGCTAGATCGCCGAGAACGTATTGAAGAAAAGTTAAAACAACAAGACATTACGTTTGAATTTTTTGATGCAGTAGATGGCTCTGTTGACCGTTTTCTTCATTCAGAAAAAAGTCGTCCTACCATTACTCTACGCCGCAAAGGGTATCAATTAAAAACCAGTGAAGTCGCCTGTTTTGCAAGCCATTACGAGTTGTGGGTTCGCTGTGTTGAGCTTGATGAACCGATCGTCATCTTAGAAGACAACGTCGACCCCGTAGAAGGGCTGAAGCAAGTACTCGAACATACCCTTCCATTGACTTCTAATTATGACTACATCAAGTTGTCTGCCACTCAGAAGCGTGTATTCACCCCAATCGTACCGATTGATGATAATCATATGCTAGGGGGATACTCAGCAGGCACTTGTGGTACCACCGCTTATATCGTTACACCTAAAGCAGCCTCAAAGTTTGTTATGCATGCTCAAGAGTTTATTGAACCAGTCGATGACTACATGGAAAAACCATGGAGACATGGTGTTCAAGTCTACAGCGTGTCTCCAGATCTCTTTACTAGAGCAGAGATTGCTTCGACGATTGGTGGTAAAAGAAAAGATAAATCCAAAATGACTCTTGCGAATAAAATATACGCTGAACTTTTTAGAACTTATGAGTCAATTTTGAAATTCCTATACTGGAAAAACAAAGCATGAAGATTTTAGTCATTGGCCCTGCATGGGTCGGCGATATGGTAATGTCGCAATCGTTATATATCGTATTAAAGCAACGCCATCCAGATAGCCAAATTGACGTTATCGCCCCAGGATGGTGTAAACCGATTCTTGAGCGTATGCCAGAAATCCATCAAGCGATTGAAATGCCTATCGGTCATGGTGAGTTTAACTTATTAGGCCGCAGGGAAATTGGCAAATCATTACGTGAAAAGCAATATGACCACGCCTATATCTTGCCTAAGTCAGCGAAATCAGCACTGATCCCATGGTTTGCCAACATTCCCCTTCGTACTGGCTGGAAGGGAGAAATGCGCTATGGTTTATTGAACGACTTACGCCCTAACATGAAGTCTTTTCAGTACATGGTAGAGCGCTATGTAGCGTTAGCTTATCCAAAAGCAGAAATGGTGGATTCTAACTCTCTCGGCGGGCTTGAAACCTTGCCTCGCCCACGCCTTGCAATCAACGCGGCAGAGCAACAAGCCACGCTCAAAAAGTTCAACTTAACGCAAGACCAACCAATTATTGGACTGTGCCCGGGAGCAGAGTTTGGTCCTGCCAAAAAATGGCCCGAAACACACTACGCTGAAGTTGCGACGCAAATGGCTCGTTCTGGGCACCAAATCTGGTTGTTTGGTTCTCAAAAGGACTTAGAGACTTGTAACAATATTCGCGCACTTGTTCCGACGCAATTCCATGAGCACATTCATGTTCTGGCAGGCCAAACCAGCTTAATTGAAGCAGTCGATCTCCTTGCTGCATGTAAGACTGTTGTCGCGAATGACTCAGGCTTAATGCATGTGGCAGCTGCGGTTGGTTGTAATGTTGTTGCCGTGTATGGCTCAACTTCACCGAAGTACACCCCCCCACTCGCAGAAAAAGTGGAGATTGTTCATACCGATATTGATTGTCGCCCTTGTTTCCAGCGTGAATGTCAATACAAACACCTTAAGTGCTTGACAGAACTTTCGCCTAAGCAAGTGCTAGATAGCATCCAAAAACTTGACGCCATTACGATAAGCTCATGTTAGTTCGTATTGTTTATACCTTACTACTCGCCCTAGCGTCACCGCTGCTTTTATTTGGTTTGTACAAGAGCAAACCAAATAAGCCTAAGTTCGGCTCTCGCTGGAAAGAGCACTTTGGCATAACCCCCAAGCTAAAAAGCAACGACAAACCTATTTGGATACATGCCGTATCTGTTGGTGAAAGCATAGCAGCAACACCTTTAATCAAAGCCCTTAAGGAACAAAACCCCGAACAATCTATTCTAGTTACAACAACAACAAGTACCGGAGCTGAACAGATTGCTAAGTTGGGTGATTTAATTGAACACCGCTATATGCCAATTGACTTTGGGTTTGCTATCAAAGGTTTTCTTAAAGCAGTGCAACCAAAACAGATGTTGATCATTGAGACTGAGCTGTGGCCAAACACGCTTCACAATGTTCACAAAGCGGGTGTCCCTATAACTGTCGTAAATGCGCGCCTATCTGAAAAATCGTGTCAGAACTACGCCAAAATACAGCGGCTTTTTAACCAGCTTCATCCATGCCTAACTCAAGTACTCTGCCAAACGGATTCAGATGCAGAGCGCTTCGAACGCTTAGGCGTTGAGAAAAAGAAACTATCCGTTACTGGCTCGATTAAGTTCGATATTCAAATATCAGAGCAAGTGAAACAGCAAGGACAGCAGCTTCGAGCCCAACTTGGAAACGATCGTCCGATTTGGATTGCAGCTAGCACCCACAAAGGCGAGGACGAACAGGTATTAGATGCACATAGACAAGTTTTAAAATCTCATCCAAATGCATTACTTATTTTGGTTCCTCGCCATCCGGAACGATTTGATGATGTGTTTGCGCTTTGCCAAAATTCCGGCTTTAATAGCACCAGAAGAACCAATGCTGCAATAGTTAACGCCGATACACAGGTATACCTTGCTGATACTATGGGTGAAATGCTGATTCTCCTTGGTGCCAGTGATGTTTGCTTTATGGCTGGGAGTTTGCTTGGGGATAAAGTTGGTGGACATAATGTGCTTGAACCAGTCGCACTCAACGTTCCAGTGATATCAGGCCCTAGTTACTTCAACTTCAAAGCGATTGTAGAAGACATGATTGCTCTGAATATTATAGACATTACCGATAAAACTCAGCTAGCGAGTAAAGTACTAGAGCGCTTTCAACATAGTAACTCTCAGCAAATGAGTGATTTTATTCAAGGCTATTTAAACTCGACTCAAAAAACAATTGAAGCAATTAAATAATGTCACAGACCCATTCAGCCTACTTTGTCATTACCGTTTTTGTGATTGCAATAATTGCCCTTGTCACAAGGTATCAAAACAAACCTGAAAAGGTTTTTGGAGTAGTTTTGCTTGTTTTATATAGCAGCAGATCCGTATCGACAGAGCAACTCATTAGCAGTATTGCCAATCCTGGCGTACTTACGCTGGTACTACTTATCATCTGCTCGCTAGCTTTAGAAAAGACCTCACTACTTCGTAGAATCTCGCAATTAGTCATCAAACCTAGCTATAAATCTACCTGGGTTCGACTGTTCTCGATAACCACATTGTCTTCAGCATTTCTAAACAACACAGCGGTGGTCTCTACCATGATCGCCCCAATACGTGCCAATGCCCTTCACCCAGCCAGCAAACTGCTACTTCCCCTATCTTTTGCTGCCATCCTTGGCGGAACACTAACGCTGATCGGCACTTCGACGAATTTAATCGTCAATAGTATGGTGCTCGATGCTGGGCTACCTAGTCTCTCCTTTTTTGATTTTTCACTTGTTGGCAGCATTGTTGTACTTGGGTGCGGGCTCACCCTGTTTTTACTTAGCCATTGGCTACCTAGCAACATTGAACGAGCAGATACTCAAGCTCAATACTTCATTGACGCTGAGGTAGAACCAAACTCCCCACTTATCGGTAAAACTATTCAGCGCAACGGGCTGAGAAATCTAAACTCTCTGTTTTTAGTCGAGATTCATCGCCAAGGAAGAACTATTTCACCAGTATCACCACATGAGTTAATAGAGGAAAATGATCGCCTATTATTCTGTGGAGAGATTAGAAAAGTAACTCAACTGAATCACTTCCCGGGCTTATCACTCTTTGCTCATAAAGGCGAAAGACTAAGTCATGATCTCAAAGAGGTCGTATTACGCCCTGAAAGTGCTTTAGTAAATAAGACCTTAAAACAAATTGGCTTTCGCGCTATGTTCAACGCTGCAGTTGTCGCGATCCGACGCGATGGCCACACGGTTTCCGGAAAGCTCGGTGAAGTTACCTTAAAAGCTGGTGACTATCTGGTACTCGCTGTAGGTGATGACTATCACCAGAGAAATAACATCGCTAAAAACTTTATCCAGCTCCAAGCGCTAAAAGCCGATAGGCTGCTCAAAGGACCACAAGAAATTGTCGCTGTTCTTGGCTTTTTTAGTGCTATCGCCCTCGCAGCTATGGAGATAGCTCCACTGCTGCACAACCTGATCTTGTTGCTTGGTGTTCTACTATTAACTGGAGCACTGAAAACGAATGAAATTATACGAAGGCTACCAGTCCAGATATGGCTAGTAATTTCATCTGCACTTTTGCTGTCTCAGGCATTAGATAATAGTACAGCAGTCGACCTCCTGCGGAGCGCAATGACAGAACAAGCTGAATTTATGAGCCCATTGTCAGGGCTTATCATGGTTTACTTGGTCACTTTATTGCTAACGGAGTTGGTCACCAACAATGCGGCGGCGGCCTTAGTCTTCCCCGTTGCTTATGCCCTCGCGACGAGTCTAGATGCAAATCTTCACAGCTATATTTTAGCTGTCGCGTTCGGCGCAAGTGCAAGCTTTATTAGCCCATATGGATACCAAACCAACTTAATGGTTTACAATGCAGGTCAGTACTGTATCAAGGATTATATAAAGATTGGGGTGCCGATGAGTATTACGTATAGCGGTTTAGTATTAACGGCTATCACAACTATCTATGGCGTTTAACTCCCTCATCGAATCAAAGAGAGACCGGAATGAAACTTTCTCCACAACGAATGACTCACCTTAAGCAGCTTGAGGCAGAATCTATCCATATTATGCGTGAGGTAGCTGCCGAGTTTGATAACCCAGTGATGCTTTACTCTGTTGGTAAAGACTCTTCAGTGATGCTACACCTTGCGCAGAAAGCCTTTGCGCCTGGCATTCCCCCGTTTCCACTTATGCATGTTGATACCACATGGAAATTCAAAGAAATGATTGAGTTTCGTGACTACATGGCGAAAAAGCTTGGTATGAAGCTGATTGTGCACCAAAATCCAGAAGGGCTTGCGATGAACATCAGCCCATTTGTGCATGGCAGCTCAAAACATACTGATATCATGAAGACACAAGGCCTAAAACAAGCCTTAGATAATCATGGCTTTGATGCTGCTTTTGGTGGTGCTCGTCGTGACGAAGAAAAGTCTCGCGCGAAAGAGCGTGTTTACTCTTTCCGTGATGAACATCACCGCTGGGATCCTAAAAATCAACGCCCTGAGCTTTGGAATATCTACAACGGCAAAGTAAACCAAGGCGAGAGCATTCGCGTATTCCCTCTTTCTAACTGGACTGAGCTGGATATCTGGCAATATATCTACCTAGAGAGCATCGAGATTCCAAGCCTGTACTTTGCAAAAGAGCGTCCCGTCGTTGAGCGTGACGGTATGTTGATCATGAAAGATGATGATCGCATGGAGCTTCGTGAAGGGGAGACGGTAGAACAACGCATGGTTCGCTTCCGTACACTAGGCTGCTACCCATTAACGGGAGCGGTTGAATCTCAAGCAACAACGCTACCAGAGATCATTCAAGAGATGCTGCTTACAACCACTTCTGAGCGCCAAGGCCGTGCCATTGACCATGATAGCTCTGGCTCCATGGAGAAAAAGAAACGTGAGGGTTACTTCTAACTATGACCTCGCCGTATCAAAAGAAGCACAATGAGTCTGTGAGTGACGATGTGGTTTGGCATAACACCAGCGTAACTCATGAAGATCGTGTTGCGCTTAAGCAGCAAAAGCCTGTTGTACTTTGGTTTACCGGACTTAGTGGCTCAGGAAAATCGACCGTCGCTAACGCGGTAGAAAGCAAGCTATTAGCGTTAGGTAAACATAGTTACCTTCTTGATGGTGACAATGTGCGCCACGGTCTAAACAAAGATCTTGGCTTTAGTGATCTAGACCGTATTGAGAACATTCGCCGCATTGGCGAGGTGGCTAAACTATTTGTCGATGCCGGGAACATTGTTCTGACCGCGTTTATTTCGCCATTTATCTCAGATAGAGAGCAAGTGCGCCAGTTAATGCAGCAAGGCGAGTTTTTAGAGGTGTTTGTTGATACTCCACTCGCAATCTGCGAGCAAAGAGATCCTAAAGGCCTGTATAAAAAGGCACGCGCAGGTGAGATTAAACACTTCACTGGCATCGACTCTGAGTACCAAGCGCCTATATCTCCAGAAATTCACATCAAGACAGCTGAGCTGTCTGTCGAAGCGTGTGCCGACCAAGTGATTCAAGCGCTCACTGAAAAAGAATACATTTAAAAGGAAGTCATTATGTCTCATAGCTCTGAGCTTATCGCTAAAGACATTGAAGCGTACCTAAACGTACATGAAAACAAAGACCTACTTCGTTTCTTAACTTGTGGTAACGTTGATGACGGCAAATCTACACTGATTGGTCGCCTGCTATACGACAGCAAGCTGATTTATGAAGATCAAATGGCTGCGATCGAAAAAGATTCTCAAAAGTTCAATACGACAGATGAAGCGTTCGACTTAGCACTACTAGTCGACGGTCTACAGTCCGAGCGTGAACAAGGCATCACGATTGATGTTGCCTACCGCTACTTCTCAACCGACAAGCGTAAATTCATCATCGCCGACACTCCAGGACATGAACAGTACACTCGTAATATGGTTACGGGTGCTTCTACCTGTGATCTTGCGATTGTAATGGTTGATGCTCGCCACGGTATCCAGACGCAAACACGTCGTCATAGCTATATCTGTAGTCTACTTGGAATTCAGCACGTTATCGTTGCCGTTAACAAAATGGATCTGATGGACTACAGCCAAGAGGTGTATCAGAAAATCAAAGCCGATTACCGAGATATGGCAAAGAACTTCAACATCAAGGATATCCGCTTTGTGCCAATCTCTGCTCTAAAAGGCGACAATGTTGTCACTCCAAGTGAGAACATGGATTGGTACCCTGGCGCTACATTAATGAAGCTGCTTGAAACAGTTAAGATTAACCAAGACATCAACACTGAAGTCATGCGCTTCCCAGTGCAATATGTCAATCGCCCAAACCTAAACTTCCGTGGTTTTTGTGGCACCCTTGCTTCAGGCATTGTACAGGTTGGTGATGAGGTTACTGCTCTTCCATCGAACAAAGTTTCTCGCATCAAATCTATCTTTACCTTCGATGGTGAGCTAAAAGAAGCAATGCCGGGTCAAGCCATCACCCTAACGCTTGAAGATGAAATCGATGTGTCACGCGGCGATATGCTTGTCCATTCCAACAACATTCCGGAGGTTGTAGACGCTTACCAAGCTCATATCGTTTGGATGGATGAATCTCCGATGCAAACGCATAAAGAATACCTATTCAAATTTGCGACTAAAACCTGTACAGGTAAGGTTTCTCAAATTGAGCATAAGGTTGATGTCAATACACTTAAGCAGCATGATCATAAAAATACGCGCCTTGAGTTAAACGAGATTGCACTCGCCTCAATAAAGCTTACCGATAAAGTTGCAATGGATGTTTATCAGCAGCTACCTCAAACTGGCGCTTTTATCATTATTGACCGCATTAGTAACGTGACTGTCGGCGCGGGTATGGTGTCATCGATACAATTAAACCATACTGAAGAACCAGCTCGTGTTTACTCAGAAGCAGAGAAAGAGCTCAATGCTTATGTATGTAAGCACTTCCCAGAGTGGGGCTGTGTAAAAATAAACTAAATAAATAGGTGGGCCATAAACATATCGCTCACCTATTTTATTGGGAAGGGTTAGAGAATATTAGATTTCTGATCCTCTCCTTTATCGCCTTCCTTTGAGATTTTCGCGCTCTCTGTTTATATTTTCTTATTCGATTGTTAAATGACTTTAAGTTCACTCCATCCAAGTCTTGTTTTAGTGACTCCAAACTATTGGCCATTGCTAACAAAAAGTCTCTCTGATTTTCGTGAGAGGACGAGGATATCCTTGTTGAAAAAGAATCTTTTTGATTAATTCTATATACAGACATTGGTTCAGGTAAGTAGACTCCGCCTCCCTTTACAGAAGACATAATCTGCATAAAATAGTCCCCACATGGCATTAATTTAATAGTGCTTGATGAAGCTAGGGATAAAGCAGACTTACGGATAAATAAAGATGCTGTTGGGCAGTAATCACCATCTCCTAGTATAACTTCATCAGTAGAAACGTAATGGGTCCCCTCAAAATGATTTGAGACTAGCTCTCTATTGCCTTCTGGGTCCTCTGAGTATGCTGGGTGAAAGCAAAGGTCTATATTTGGGTTCCCCTCTAAAGCATCAAATTGTTTCTGTAGCTTTGTATTATCTATCCAATAGTCATCACCTTCGCAAAAAGCTAAGTACTCTCCTTTAGCCTTTGGTGATAAGTGTGACAATGCTAGAGTTCGGATGCCTTTAGAGTAAAGATTTTCATCAGTATACATTCGAACTATGTTCGAATGCTTTTCACATATCTCATCAATAATTTCTCTACTATTGTCCGTAGAGAGATCATCATAAACAATAACTTCAAATTCGAAATCACAGGACTGGTTGAGAAAGCTATTAATTGTTTTTTCAATATATTTAGAGTGATTATAACAAACACAAAGAATTGAAACTTTAACAGACATATTATTACCGACCTACAAGTAGTGTTCCAACTTACTCTCTTTAACAAAATCCTCTATACGACTTACAATATCTGCATCAAGGCTATTTTGCCAGCTTATGTCTTTATCCTTGTTTTTGAATACAGAGTAGGTAGTATCAACCTTCTTTTTTGATATAAGAAATGACTTAGTTTGTGAGGTAAGCTCTAGCCCTAGAAAAGCGAATATATCTTCAACTTGTTCTAGAGGGTCTTCTAGCAGCGCACTATAGTGCACAAGTTTAAAGTTATCTGGATACAGCTGAGAAAGTTTTTCAAATAACTTTGTAGTCTCCACCCACTTAGACAGACCAAAATATTCTTCTTTTTTCTCTAAGTTTTTCTTACCTGCATAGATCAACTCTTCTTCCAAAAGCCAGCCTAAATCGGATCTAAATTCTCGCTTTGCATTATACCAACTGCTAATTACAGCTCTCGGGTCTCTAACCAAGCCTAAAACCTTTACATCAGGGCACTTTTTGATCATATTCTCTATGATATGATGGTATCTAACTTCCTTATATACGATAGTACCCAAATGATTGTTCTTTTCGAATATAGGCTTACGACCTTCCTTTCGTTCAGCATCTTGACGAATAAAAGAAGAGTTGGTTTGTGCAATGTTATTAAAAAACGCATCGATATCATCTTTTTTAGAATTTTCATCTAGAAATGATTTAAACTCGTAGGAAAAAAGCGGCTGATATAGATAGTTAACATCAGGAGAGCTATTAATAATCTCACCTAACCAAGATGAACCGGATCTTGGCACAGAATGAATTGCAAATCTTTTCATATTAAATAATCCATCAACTGGGTCTTAGGTACATTAAAAATCATATCAAGTATTGAAAGTCCTGGCTCAAAATCACTTGTCTGAGTATGCGTATATGGTTTTAATGATACATTTAGGAATTCTAGAGTTAAGCCTTGAGATCGAAAGTTCGATTCACTGTATAAATCCCGCCCTCCAGGAGGATTGATATAAGTGTCACCAGCTAATTTAACACAAGTATCTATAACTCTATCTTGTCCTTTAAGATTTTTATTATTCAGACTCGATGAAATTATAATTTCAGTATCAATATCTAAATAAGATTTTATTTTTTCTATAGAGTTTAGAATGAAAAGAAATAGATTATCTTCTTCATCCAACAAAATATCACTAAAAATCTGATATCCTTCATCAAAATTTGGTGACTTTCGATAAGACTCTCTAATCTTATTTAATAGTTTAGTTCTTTCTTTCAAGAATGTTGGAGATATAAAACGCTCTCTAACATCAAGGTAATCAGAGTCTTTCTTAATAGGAATGGTAAAAGTCTCTACTTTCCCTGAAGCACTTAAGTAACGGTTACGATTTATCCACCCTTTCTTGGTGTACTGAATATCATCATAAACAACAAATTTATCTACAGAAGCCAAGAGCTGCCAGTAGCCAATATATGGTAAAAAATAAGGCTGCATAATAGCAATTTTCATACTATAAGAACTCTCACATGGTTAATTTAATATCAATTCTATAACTTTACATACTGCTTCAACATCATTTGAAGACATACTGGCATGTAGCGGTAGACAAATAATTCCTTTTGATATCTTCTGACTTATAGGGCATCCAAAGCTCAGATTATCAGGGTAAGCAACATCTAAAGATGGTGTAAAATATCGTCGATGTTCAATATCATGCTCAGACAAAGCATCAAGTAGTCTTTCCTGCTTGTCTTTATCTCTAACGAAAATTGGCATGTAAGCACCGTTATACGACGCTTCGGGTAGCCAAAGAGGTAATTCAACATAAGGTTCTAAAAGCGTCCGGTACAAACTAAACAGGTTGGATCGATGCTCAATTACCTCTTCAATCTGATCAAGTAGTGTTAATCCTACTGCGCATTGGTACTCATTCAACTTTGCATTAATACCTGGCTCGCCTAATTGTCCATTCGCTTGAAGACCAAAGTTAATGAACTCTTTCGCACGTAAATAATCTTCATGCCGCTTGAATACAATTGCACCACCTTCGACTGTATGGAATATCTTAGTGGCATGAAAACTCAATGTACTAGCATCGCCAAAGTTTAAGAGAGACTCCTGACCAACCTTAACTCCAAATGCATGAGCAGCGTCGTATAGAACTTTGACCTTATATTGCTCTGCAATTTCTTTGAAACTCTCAACTTCACAAGGATTTCCATATACATGTGTTGCAACAACACCATCTACTTGAGAATTTGCTTCAAGAGCTGCTTTCAAAGCATCTGGAGATAAGTTATAAGATTTTGAATCGATATCGCAATAGCTCACATCAATACCTTGCCACATCAACGCTGATGAAGTTGCAACAAAGCTAAATGGTGTAGAGATCGCGGATTCAATTCCTAAAACTTTACATGCCACCTGAAGTGCCAGCGTACCATTAGAAACTAACAATAAGTTTTTAACACCCAAAAACGTTTCAAGTCGTCTAGTAAGCTTTTCATGCAATGGCCCAAAGTTAGTATACCAACCACTCTCATTTACTTGAGATAAATAGTTAGAAAGCTTAGTTAAGTCTGGGGCTAATGGACTGTTAAGTTTAATTGTCATCTTCGCTCACAATGCTTGATAGGTAGATACCATAATTGTTCTTCTTAAGGGCATCAGCTGCCGCCATTAACTTCTGTTTGCTAATCCAACCATTGTTAAAGGCAATTTCTTCCAAACATGCAATCTTATAACCTTGTCGTTTCTCTATCGTCGAAACAAATTGAGCAGCTTCGAGCAAGCTTTCGTAAGTACCTGTGTCTAACCAGGCAAAACCACGCCCTAACATTTCAACATTGAGCTCGTTTGCTGTTAGGTACATTTGATTTAATGTGGTAATTTCCAGCTCACCTCGCTCTGATGGTTCGACTTGCTTAGCTCTACTCACGACTTGGTTGTCAAAGAAGTACAGCCCCGTCACAGCATAGTGGCTCTTTGGCTTAGCTGGTTTTTCTTCAATAGAGATAGCTTTTCTGTCGGCGTCAAACTCAACCACACCAAAGCGCTCAGGGTCTTTCACTTGGTAGCCAAACACCGTAGCCCCATTGCCACTCTCTGCCGTCTCAACCGCTTTCTTTAACTTTGGAGTGAACCCTTGCCCATAAAAGATGTTGTCACCCAGCACCAAACATACTGAGTCATCGCCAATGAATTCTTCACCAATGATGAAGGCTTGAGCTAAGCCGTCTGGGCTTGGTTGAATCGCGTATTGCAACTCAATGCCAAACTCTGAGCCATCACCTAATAGACGCTGAAAACCTTCCTGGTCTTCTGGCGTGGTGATGATCAAGATTTCACGAATGCCCGCAAGCATGAGTACTGACAACGGGTAGTAAATCATTGGTTTGTCATAAACCGGCAGTAACTGCTTAGAGACACCGCGTGTAATAGGGTAAAGGCGAGTGCCCGAGCCACCTGCTAAAATAATGCCTTTCATTATTCGCCCGCTCCTAATCGCTCTAAACTGTATGAACCATCAAGCACGCGTTGCCACCATTGCGGGTTGTTTAGGTACCATTCCACGGTTTTACGAATGCCGCTTTCAAAGGTTTCTTCCGGCGTCCAGTTAAGCTCTTGAGCAATCTTGGTCGCATCAATTGCGTAGCGCACATCATGACCGGGGCGATCTTTGACATAAGTGATCAAAGATTCATAAGACTCAACACCTGCCGGCTTGTCTGGTCGCAGCTCTTCAAGCAAAGCACAAATGGTTTTCACTACTTCGATGTTTGCTTTTTCGTTATGGCCACCGATGTTATAGGTTTCACCGACTTCACCTTCGTTGACTACTTTGTAAAGCGCGCGGGCATGGTCTTCCACAAACAGCCAATCTCGGATTTGCATACCATCACCGTACACTGGCAACGGCTTGCCATCGAGGGCATTTAAAATCATCAGAGGGATCAACTTCTCTGGGAAGTGGTACGGGCCATAGTTGTTGGAGCAATTGGTGACAAGTGTCGGTAAACCATAAGTACGCTGCCAAGCGCGAACTAGGTGATCGCTCGAAGCTTTAGATGCAGAATATGGGCTGCTCGGCGCGTATGAGGTGGTTTCGGTGAACAAATCATCCGTTCCCTCTAGATCGCCATACACTTCATCCGTAGAAATATGATGAAAACGGAATGCCGATTGGCGCGCTTCATCTAAGCCCGACCAATATTGACGGGCCGCTTCGAGCAGATGGTAAGTGCCCATCACGTTGGTCTCAATAAAAGCAGCAGGACCATCAATAGAGCGATCGACATGAGACTCAGCCGCTAAATGCATAACCATATCGGGTTGATGCTCTGAAAACACGCGATCTAGTTCAGCTCGGTCACAGATATCTACTTGCTCAAAGTAGTAACGTTCACTCTCTGAGACATCAACCAGTGATTCTAGATTCCCTGCGTAGGTCAGTTTATCTAAATTGATGACGGTATCTTGGGTGTCACGAATGATATGTCGGACAACAGCTGACCCAATGAAGCCTGCTCCACCGGTTACTAATATTTTCATTACAAATGTTACCTACGTTAATTTTTGTGCCATCAGATACACATGAATACTTTATGATTATTGTAGTTTATAGACTCACTCGAGCATCGTGAGACTCAAGAAGGCTTACTTAGAGCAATCAATATAAAATGATAAAAAACTCAATTAAGATTGAGAAGCATAACCGTCCTGAAAATGTTCAAAATCGGACTCTTGCCAAATAATCTGTCGCTTTAAACGCTCTTTATTAAATGAACGCAGAAGTCTATTTAGATTTTGATGCTTCCAGTCACCAGAAGTTTCAAAACGACACTTATCAAAATCGATAATCCATACCTTATCTTTGTCGTCGATCAAGATATTGTGGATATTCAAATCGGTATGGTTAACGCCAACCTGATGCATCTTGGCAATTTCTTGCCCTATTTTCTGATACATTTCTACCGATAAAGACTGTTCTTGCAAGATACTAACCAGATCTCTGGCGTTTGGGATTCGCTCACTTAATAAATCAGCTTGATAGAAGAGTCCTGACTTTACGGCTCTTGCTGCAATAGGACGAGGAACGTGTACCCCAGCCTCAATTAGCGCCAACAAAAGCTGAAACTCTTGCGCACAACGGGTGTTATCCCAGCCAGAGAACCAATAATGATCGTTAACTAACTTCCCAAACAAACCGCCACGACGGTAATGACGTAGTGCCGCTTGCATGTTCTCTAGTTGGATAAACCATGTCGTGCCTCGCCCCGTCGCACTGCCAACCACCTTGTCGGAGGACTGCCAGTATTCCGCATCAAATATCGGTTGGCTAGGGTCTGTAATGATCTCGTCATCAAACCAGATCACTTGGTTGTTGTTTTTATACTGTTGAGTCATACGCTCACCCTCTAGCCTAAATACCGGCTGGCTAATATATACAACCAAGTAAATGCAGCAAACGCCAAAGCAACCATAACGGCAGCAGAGCCTATATCTTTAGCTCGACCACTGAGTTCATGCCGTTCAATACCGATACGATCCACTACCGCCTCAATCGCTGAGTTTACAAGCTCTACAATCAAGACTAACACCACGACCCCGATCATTAAGATACGCTCAACCATGCCGACATCCACGAGCCAAGCCAAAATCACGGCGATACTCAACAGAGCCAACTCTTGTCGAATGGCAGCTTCATACTTAAAAGCCGCTTTTAATCCTTGGATCGAATAACCCGTCGCTTTAACGATGCGCTTTAGCCCGGTGTTACCCGGCTTGCCAGATTCTTGCGATTGATGTGGTGTTGTCTTTGACATTGCAGAACACTTATCGGTACTTAGCTATATTCGAGCCGTGTATTTTACATTTATTGGGGATGTCTGCATAATTTACCTGCCTCTATTCATCGAATCAGACAATAATTATGTTCACTTCTGCCCCATCGTCACTATGCGTCTTGCGTTTGTCCGCTATCGGAGACGTTTGCAATACTATCGCCACCATTCAAGCTATTCAGAAACACTGGCCTTCGACCCAGATTACTTGGATAACGGGTAAACTTGAAGCCCAGTTATTAGCCGCCATCGATGGTGTAGAAGTGATTGTTTTTGATAAAAAAGCGGGACTTGATGGCTACAAATCACTTTGGCGACAGCTGAAAGGCAGAGAGTTTGATGCGCTATTGCATATGCAGTACGCGATTCGAGCGAGTGTCGCAACGTTGGGCATTAAAGCAAAATACAAACTTGGTTTCTCTTCTGATAGAAGCCAGGACTTTCAAACACTATTTACCAATGTCAAAGTGCCTTCCCCGCAATCTCTGCATGTCGCAGATGGCTTAATGGCCTTTGCCCATCAAATTGGGGTACCAAAGGCAGGACTAGACTGGGTACTTTCTTATTCAGACCACGACCAAGCTTGGGCAGAGTCTCATATTTCTCGTAGTAAACCTAACCTGCTGATTGTGCCTGGTGCGAGCAAAGCTTATAAAAACTGGAACGCGGAAGGTTATGTGGATGTGATTCATCACGCCAGAGCAAAAGGCTGGAACGTGATTCTGGCAGGCAGCCCTGCTCAGGTAGAATTGGACCTGGCAGAGGCCATTCAATCTCGCTTGGAAGAACCGTGTCGAAATTTAGTTGGACAAAGCTCAATTCTGCAAATGCTTGCGTTAATAGATAAGGTTGAAATGGTCATCGCCCCCGATACCGGACCAGCACACATGGCAAATGCCATGAAAACGCCAATCATCGGGCTCTATGCACACCATAACCCGCTGCGAGTGGGACCTTACCGCTACCTAAAATACGTTGTCTCGGTTTATGAAGAAACAATCTTTGCGGAAACAGGCAAAAATAGTCACGAGTTAAGCTGGCGAACTCGCGCTAAAGATGAAACGGCAATGAACCGCATTACCAACACTCAAGTAATGAGCATGTTCGATCAAGTCTTAGAAGATTTGTATCCTCAATACCAGTAAACTTACTGTCTTGATTTGTTAAGAAGGAAATGACCTTGTCCAAACCAACCTTAGCCGTTGCCTTAATTGTAAAAAATGAAGAGAAGCACTTACAAGCTTGTCTAGACACAGTAAAAGATTGGGTCGATGAGATTGTCCTTCTAGACTCGGGCAGCACTGATCGCACTGAAGAAATCGCCCGACAATACACAGATAAGTTTTACACCAACCTAGATTGGCCAGGATTCGGTAAACAGCGCCAACTGGCGCAGCAATACGTTACAGCAGACTACGTTTTGTGGCTTGATGCGGACGAACAAGTCACTCCAGAGCTAAAAGAAAGTATCTTACACGCGGTATCAGCCAATAAGCCGAACGTTTTATACAAACTTAATCGACTAAGCTCAGCGTTTGGTAAGTTCATCTACCATTCTGGTTGGTCTCCAGACTGGATTGTGCGCTTATATCGCACCGAATATACACAATATAATGATTCGCTCGTTCATGAAAAAGTTGATGAGAAAAACTATCAAACTGAAAAACTGGATGGTCGACTGCATCACTACACTTACGAGCACCTTCATCATTACATCAATAAAACCACTGGATACCTCAAGGCCTGGACAGATGAACGGGAAGGAAAAAAGAAAGCGGGGTTAACGACCGCTATCGTTCACGCTCTTGCGAGCTTTTTGAAGATGTATGTTCTCAAACGAGGTTTCCTTGATGGCAAACATGGCTTCATTCTAGCTTGGCTAAGCATGCACTCTACTTTTGTAAAATATATCGATCTCTACTTACGTGAACAGGCAAAAAAATCATGAAAACGACTTTAATTATCACCACTTACAACTGGAAAGAAGCATTAAAAGCGGTGTTAGAAAGCGTGAAACGTCAAACCGTTTTGCCTGACGAAGTAATTGTTGCAGATGATGGCTCTCGAGAAGACACCAAAGCAATGGTTGACCAAATGCGTGAAGGTTTTCCGGTTCCACTGATTCATAGTTGGCACGAGGATAATGGCTTTCAGCTTTCAATGAGCCGCAACCGTGCGATCGCCAAAGCATCAGGTGACTACCTCATCATGATTGATGGCGACATGGTGCTGTCCCAAACGTTTATTGAATCACATAAGCAAGTCGCAAAACCAAATTGGTTTGTGCAGGGTGGACGTGTGTTAACGGATGAAAGCTGCAGCAAGGCCATCATGGAAAACGGCTTAGTGCCTTCCATTTTCAGCAAAGGCATTCGCAATCGTAAAAACTGCATCACCAACGCCTTGCTATCGAAATGGTTCTCTTACGAGCGTAATAACGATAAAGCCACTCGCGGCTGCAACATGGCGTTTTGGCGACAAGATGTCATCGAGGTGAATGGCTTCAACCAAGATTTTGTTGGATGGGGACGCGAAGACAGCGAGTTTGTTCATCGCATGTTGAATGCGGGTAAGTCACGTCTTTACCTAAAATTTGCAGGTGTAGGCTACCACTTGTACCACGTAGAAAACTCTCGCGCGTCACTCGGACAAAATGACGAGATTTTAGAAAACACAATTAAAAACAAGCTTAAACGCTGTGAGAATGGTGTTGATCAATTTCTAGAAGCTTAAGATTATAAAAAGGGGCGTTTCGCCCCTTTTTATTGTTGCTGAGATAAAGCGAAGTACTTATCGGCAACCATCAATGAGATCAAACGCTCTTTACGTTTATCTTTGAACTGCTCAACCCACTGGTGCGCATTTTCAATGATCGCTAATGCTTCTTGCTCATTCGCTAGGTAATAATCCATCTTTTCGGGCAAATCCGAATAGTCATCCTTCACTTCAACATAGTGGACGCCTGCCTCTAACTTACCTTCCATAAACCAAGTCTCATATTTTGGCTTTGACATAATAACCAAGGAGTTAGACGACATAGCCCACTTAAGGTTGGTGGCCACATCATTGCCTTCTATACAGAGCAAAAACTTATACTGCAGTTGCTCTTCAATACTCATAAAGCCCTTTTCCCATGGTTTCCCTTCTACCGGGCGGGTCTGGCCAATATTGCATTGCGGATGGTTGTAAAACGCATGAATCACCTTTTTACGATGCGGCTGAAAACCCACGCCACGCCACGCTACCATGTCCTTTTTATCTTGATAGCGAACAGGATCATCAATAAATTTAAAATGACGAACTTGATTAAGTTTCAACACCACTGAATTTTGGTTGCTACCAAAAATAGGGCGGCTTTTTATAAAGCTCGGTACATTGGGAATGTGTGTAACATCACCGTTGATGTAGTTAAACGCAAAACTGGAAGGGAAATAGCGTACAACTTGGCGAAGATCGAAAAAATACGTCCAACCTTTCGTTTTTTTGAATGTATCGACAGTCGCGTAACTTTGTTCTCGGCTATCGACTGAAAACGGCGTTTCACACTTATTGTAATAGTTCACTCGCTCAAGACAGCGGTGCTGCTCTGCTTCGGTCAGATTCGAAAGTAAACGCTTGGCTTGTGCTCGATATACAAAGCGAGGGATAAGTATCGAGAGAGCGTTTGAGAAATAATAAGGGAACTTACTGTCTTTCATTCAGTTTTTCCCCAATCGCGATGGCTACTGGCTTGGGAACGAATTGTTCGATACTTCCGCCATGAATCGCTACTTCTCTCACGATAGTCGACGACAAAAACGCAAACTCTTCTTCAGGAGTTAAAAATACGCTCTCGATTCCTGGTAATAGCTTTCGGTACATGTTGGTCAGTCCAAACTCGTATTCAAAGTCTACCGTTGTTCGTAAACCACGAATAAGAACCTTAGCTTTCTCATCTCTCGCGAAATCCACTAATAACCCGGAGAACCCCTTTACCGTCACACCAGGTAAATGCGCTACAACGTCCTGCATCAGTGCAACGCGCTCTTCCAATGAAAACATAGTGTTCTTCGATGGGCTTGCGGCTACGCCAATCACAACCTCATCAAACATTTCGTGAGTACGTTCTATTAGATTGAGGTGACCATTAGTCACTGGATCAAAAGTGCCCGGATAAATGACTTTCATATAATTTACTAAGTTATTCGAAACTGATTGAATTATTGAGGCTCGAACGCAAGATTACAACAACTTAAGCTCGATAATAGCTCGACTTACTTCTGACACTCACTACAAAAGAAGGTATTACGTTGGCCAATCTTTAGCTCTTGAAGTCGTTCGCCACACTCTGGGCATGGCTCTCCGGGTTTTCCGTAAACCAATAACTCTTGTGCAAAGTAACCCGGCTTTCCATCGGCTTGCGCAAAATCTTTCAGAGTAGTCCCACCTTGCGTAATGGCAATCTCAAGTGTCATTTTGATATTTTCAACAAGTAACCTCCACTCTTGAGAAGTCAACTTACCTGCGGGCCTTGAAGGGTGAATTCGAGATTTAAACAACGACTCATTCGCGTAGATGTTCCCAACACCAACCACGACTTTGTTGTCCATGATGAACTGCTTGACGGCGACACGCTTATTTTTAGCTTTCTCCGCTACATATTCCGCATTGAACTCTTCAGTTAAAGGCTCAGGCCCCATGTTTGCTAGCACAGCATGTGACTCGCCAGGAGCACACCACAGCCATGCCCCAAAACGACGCGGATCGTTATAACGCAGTATTTTTCCACTGCTTAGTTTGAGATCCACATGATCGTGCTTTGCTGGCGGAAAGTCGGCATCTAGGACACGTAAAGACCCAGACATGCCCAAGTGAACAATGGCTGTACCTGTGTTTGTCTCGATCAGTAAGTATTTCGCACGACGGCTAATCGCACGGATCACCTGCCCTTCCAATTTTTTAAGCTCTGTAGGAATATCCCAGCGCAATTTAGGCGTTCGAAAAGTAAACGACTGGATCGTTTGTCCAACCATGTGGGGGCTAATCCCCATACGGCTCACTTCAACTTCTGGCAACTCAGGCATTAGATTCTCCAATTCACCGGCTAATAGTTCTCGCTGCTAGCATAATCGAAAAGAAAAACGATAAATAGGGAAGCTTATTAGGGGTATAGGCGCAAAAAGGCTCTACTCTGGCATAAGGTAGTTTTCATCGACGGAGATAGCGACCCATTTGTCTTGCCAGGTTTTAAATAGCCAAAAATCAGGTAAACGAAAGAAAGTCACCCGCTGCGGCTCTTCGAGATCCTGATACCAAACTTCTACCGTTTCAGGTACCGTCAGGTTAGGTTTTAAATGATCGTACTGTTCTGAGGTGAGCTCGGTCCCTTCCAATGATTGCCAGCGTGATACAAGTTCACTGATCGGTGCATCAACTTTGATGTTGGATTGCCATCGTCCATCATGCAGTTCAAACTCCCAGCCACTATAGTACAAAGACTCCACCGTATAGTCGGAGCGAAGTACATTTGGGTAAGGGTCTGCTTGGTCTGTTAATAGGTAAGTTTTGATCCACATCGGCGCATTTAAGATCACTATAAACGCGATAATGCCCAGAATAAGAATATTGTTCCATCGGCGGCGACGAGCCGGACTCACACGCATAACCATCTCTACTCTCTTATCGTTATGAGTAAACTACCAAAGAGTATTGAGCTTGACTAGAACAACGGTGTGCAAGTGTGTAGGGAAGTGGTAACGAAGCGGCAGAGAGCGATCAATCAAAAATTCGAGTATAGAGTCGGACCAGTAAAATAACTTCAGCAGTACTTTATAATCCGATGACGTACTGAACACTTTATCTTCAGCACTTTTATTCAGGTAATAAAAAACCCAACTCGAAAGTTGGGTTTTTCAATTCATCAAAGAGACTGAAACCAATTATTTGATTTTTGCTTCTTTGTACATAACGTGCTGGCGAACTACTGGATCAAACTTTTTGATCTCAAATTTGCCTGGCATGTTACGCTTGTTCTTATCAGTTGTGTAGAAGTGGCCTGTACCTGCAGAAGATACTAGACGGATTTTCTCACGAACGCCTTTCTTTGCCATTGCTTATTTCCTCTTAAACGTTTTCGCCACGTGCACGCATGTCTGCAAGAACAGTATCAATACCTTTCTTGTCGATGATGCGCATACCTTTAGCAGATAGACGTAGTTTAACAAAACGTTTTTCGCTCTCTACCCAGAAACGATGAGTTTGTAGGTTCGGCAGAAAACGACGCTTAGTAGCATTTCGTGCGTGTGAACGGTTGTTACCCGTTACTGGACGCTTACCAGTTACTTGGCATACTCGTGACATGAATGTCTTCTCCAAAATCGTTTCAGCTCGATATCAACCTTGGTGGCCGAACCTCTCTATCTCTCGAAAAGAAGTTAGAGGTTAAGAACCGCTATGGAAAATCCATACAAGGCTATCAAAGGTCGCGCATTATACTAACTTGATATGCATTGCTCAAGACCCGAACAGATCCTTTTTACAGGTTTTCGTGATCTTTTTTTAGACAGCAGATTTTTTTAGCAGTCCAAGCTGAATTCAGTTAAAAATTTAGTGGCGTGGATGATAGCAGATTTTTAGCAACTAACAACCTAAAAAACGCACAGTTATATCCAGCCTCTTTCAGCAAAAGAGACACTTTCCCCATCTCCGATGACGAAATGGTCCAAAATACGAATATCCACCAATGCTAATGCGTCGATGAGACGCCTTGTAATCCTTCTGTCAGCTTGGCTCGGCTCAGCGACGCCTGAAGGATGATTGTGCGCCAAAATCAAAGCCGCCGCGTTATGATGCAGAGCACGCTTGACGACTTCTCTCGGATACACCGACGCTGCATCCAACGTTCCTTCAAATAAAATTTCATCTTTTATCACTCGGTGCTGGTTATCGAGAAAAAGAATATAAAAAGCCTCTCTTTGCCGATCCCTTAAAATAGAAGACAGATATAACTTAGTTTGGTCGGGACTGGTTAAGGCATCACCACGCTTTAGCGTCTCCGCCAAGTAACGTTGTGTCATTTCTAGTACCGCTTGCAATTGAACATACTTGGCTTGCCCCAATCCTTTGTGACGACAAAACTCTTCTTCTGATGCTGAAAATAGTTGTCTTAGCGAACCAAAGTCTTGAATAAGGAAATCTGCAAGCTCAATCACGTTCATTCCGCGGGTGCCTGTGCGCAAGAAGATGGCCAGTAGCTCAGCATCGGTCAAAGCTTGCGGCCCTCGTTGCAGTAGCTTCTCTCTAGGCATGGACTCATTTGGCAAAGCTTTCAGTATCATCTGATGTCTCTTTATATGGAAAGTGTCCCTATTCCACAAAACAAAAAGCGAAAGTCGAGTATGACTTTCGCTTTCTTCGTACCATCAGTGCTTTCCATGCAACTTAACAGTTCATCAGAGTTTAAAGTTGCCAACCAAGCCGTGAATTTCCGTTCCAGACTGTGATAGCTGCGTGCTGATTGACTCGGCATGCTGCAACGTCTCATTAATTTTGTTCACGATCTGTTGAATAGCCACTAAGTTTTGGTTGATGTCTTCTGCAACCGCACTTTGTTCTTCGGCGGCAGACGCGGTTTGAATCCCCATATCTCGAATCGTACCGATAGAATTATGAACACCAGAAAGAGATTGCTGAATGAGCGCCGATTCTTCCGCCGTTTTGACACCTCTTTTTTGGCTCACCGACATCGTACTGACCGCTCTTGATACACCATTTTGTAGCTGCTTAAGCATGTCACCAATTTCATGAGTACTATTTTGTGTACGACTGGCTAACGAGCGCACTTCATCCGCAACGACGGCAAACCCTCGACCTTGCTCACCGGCTCTAGCCGCTTCAATCGCCGCATTTAGGGCCAACAAATTCGTTTGCTCGGCTATCTCGCCAATCACATCCAGCACTTTGGTTATTTTTTCAGTCTGTAAACTCAACTCAGAAATTGCATCTGACGTGCTGTCTATCTCCGTCACGAGTTCGGTAATGCCTTCTATTGCTTGCTCGACCTCATGCTGAGCAGCGGTGACTTGACTGTTGGCATCGTCAATTGCCTGCGCGGTCGCATTAGTATTGCTGGCTACTTCTTTGGCAGTCATGCTCATTTGCGTCACTGCCGTCACGACTTTGTCCGTCTCTAAACAGTGATCCTGCATTTGACCGCTCGCTTGGCTGGTCTGAGTGTTCAGGCTTTGGGAAACGGTCTGTACTGTCGTCGCAGAGCGATGAATGTCCTGCATCAGTGGGTGCAGCTTATCCATAAAATCATTAAACGCGGCCGCCACTTCACCGACTTCATCCTGACTTTCGACTTTTAAACGAGCCGTTAAGTCACCGCCGCCTGCGGCAACATCTTTTAATGAAGCCGCGACATGTTGTAATGGCTGAATACCTTTAGACACCACGATACTGGTGAGAACACTGGTAATGATCAATCCAATAGCGGAAATCAACACGGCAGATAACGTATGCTCTTTTAGCTCTTGAGTCTTTAACTCTCTGTGCATCGCAACTTGCTGGTCGATGTCATCAATATAAACGCCAGTACCTAAAACCCAGTCCCATTTCGATAGATATTCTGCATAGCCCAACTTAGGCGCTTGTGCGTCAATGGTCGGTTTGTGCCACGAGAAATAGAGGAACCCATCCCCTTTTTGAGAAGCGTCAATCAAGCCCGCAATAACTGCGACCCCATTTTCATCTTTTAAGTCGTAAAGGTTTTTACCCTCTAATGCAGGTTTGATGGCGTGCAACGTATTCACACCTTGAGAGTCGTAGGCAAAAAAGTAACCATCGCTTTCAAAGCGCATGGCTTTCAGAATTTCTTTTGCTGCCTCTTTATTACTTCCATTTACATCCGCGTCGTATAACGGTTTTATCGCCGTCACGCCCATCATCATATAGGCTTGTAACTCTTTCTTTTTCGTTTCGATGAGCTCTTGCCTGTCTCTTGCTAACTCCGCTTCCAAACTTTTACTGCTGTTGATGTAATACACCACTGAGATCAACGTAGTGATCAACAGCAGCGGAATTAGGGTTATCAGCAGCAATTTGTTTCGACTTTTCAACACCATGGTTTCCACTACCTCTTTTTCTTTTCAGACTTGCAAACTCCGCGCAACTTGTCTGTGAGGTAGGCGAGAATTTTCCCTTCCTCGGTCAGATTAATACTCTGGAGTTTGATGTGAATTATCTTCTCGTTATATATGCTCGGGCGGTCAGACTTTGAATTGTGTTAAAATCCGGTCATCAAATTGGAGATCTCACATGCAAACACTAGCAGGAAAGAAAATTCTACTCGGCATCAGTGGCGGTATTGCCGCGTATAAATGTGCGGAGCTAACCCGTCGCCTCATAGAGAGAGGAGCGCAAGTTCAAGTTGTAATGACGAAAGCCGCAAAAGAGTTCATTACCCCTTTAACCATGCAAGCCGTTTCGGGCCGTCCTGTCTCGGACAGTTTACTAGACCCAGCAGCGGAAGCCTCTATGGGCCATATTGAATTGGCCAAATGGGCAGATTTAGTGCTATTAGCGCCCGCGACCGCGGACTTAATCGCGCGCATGTCCGCAGGCATGGGGAACGATTTACTTACTACGCTCGTGCTCGCGACGGATTCCCCTGTTGCTGTTTCTCCTGCGATGAATCAACAGATGTATCGCAATATCGCAACCCAAGAGAACATCGCTACGTTAGCGCGTCGTGGTATGCACATCTGGGGCCCTGCGGCAGGAGAGCAAGCCTGTGGTGATGTAGGACCAGGTCGAATGCTGGAACCAATGCAGCTAGTACATCTATGTGAACAGTTCTTTCAACCAAAATTGCTAGAAGGTAAGTCGATACTCATTACCGCCGGACCAACTCGCGAAGCGATTGATCCAGTGCGTTACATTACAAACCATAGCTCCGGGAAAATGGGCTATGCATTGGCGAGCGCCGCAGCGCAGATGGGAGCAAAAGTCACCCTCGTGAGCGGTCCTGTCAGTTTAAATACGCCCGTAGGTGTTGAGCGCATAAATGTTTCCAGTGCCCAAGAGATGCACGAAGCCGTTATGACACATGCAAACCAGCATGATGCCTTTATTAGCTGCGCTGCCGTTGCCGACTACCGCCCACAAACGATCGCGTCTCAAAAGTTGAAAAAGACAGAAGACAACGACGAAATGGTCATTAATATGGTTAAAAATCCTGATATTGTTGCATCTGTGGCAGCAATGACGGAGAAGCGTCCGTTTACCGTCGGTTTTGCGGCTGAAACCAATGATGTAGAGACCTATGCTCGAGGCAAGTTAACAAAGAAAAACCTCGATATGATCTGTGCAAACGACGTTTCGGTTGCAGGGCAAGGATTTAACAGCAACGACAACGCGATTACCCTTTACTGGCCTGAAGGTGAACTTGCGCTCGCTTTAGAATCAAAAGAAGCATTGAGCTTTAAAATTCTCGAAAAAATGCATCAATTGATGTAACTAACGTTTGAAAACCCTGCCAATTTTTTACAAAAGCTGGCATAAATTTGGTACAAAAATGACAACTAAGGGTGTTAAATCTCCCATTCCACCCTTAGTGGTCTAGTTTGAGGCGAAATAGCGTCTTATAATCCCCTCCGCTCAACTTTGTATTTTGAAAGGAAGTAACTAATGGCCGGCAGTAAAAAATCCAACCGTCGTGAAGAGATCTTACAAGCATTGGCAGAAATGCTTGAATCAACAGATGGCGCTTCACGCATTACTACGGCAAAACTGGCCAAGCAAGTCGGCGTTTCAGAAGCCGCGCTGTATCGTCATTTCCCAAGTAAAGCGCGCATGTTCGAAGGGTTGATTGAGTTCATTGAAGAAGCCTTGATGACACGTATCAACCGTATTCTAGACGACGAAAAAGATACACTAGAGCGTATTCGTATGGTGATGCACCTTATTTTGGCGTTCTCTGAACGTAACCCAGGTCTGACACGCATTTTGTCGGGTCATGCTCTAATGTTTGAAAATGAACGTCTACGTGAACGCATCAATCAACTCTTTGAGCGTATAGAAACACAATTGCGCCAAATCCTGCGTGAACGTAAGATTCGTGAAGGGAAGTCTTTCCCTGTCGAAGAGCGCATCCTAGCCGCGCAAATTCTGGGACAAGTTGAGGGGAGCCTAAACCGCTTTGTGCGTAGCGACTTTAAATACCAGCCGACTGCAAACTTTGACGAGTACTGGGCGCTTTTGAGTGCACAAATAAAGTAAAAGACTATGAGTAAAGACAAATACACGCAGCCCGAGTTTTCTCTTTCACTTCTTCACCCTCGTAACTGGGGCGTATGGCTTGGTTTTGGTCTGTTGGCCATCCTCGTCAATATTCTTCCTTATCGGCTGCTGCTTTCATTAGGTCGTTCACTCGGTAAACTTGGCATGCGCTACGGTAAAAAGCGTGTCCACGTTGCTCAGCGTAACTTAGAATTGGCCTTTCCAGACAAAACACCTGAAGAGATTCAACATATTGTTGAAGAGAACTTCAAAAATACTGGTATGGCACTGATAGAAACCGGAATCACTTGGTTCTGGCCGACTTGGCGCTTTAAAAACCTGATCGTCGAGAAAGATCTCGGCGCACTGCGTGAAAAAGCCAAAGAAGGTAAAGGCGTCCTACTTTGTTGTGTCCATGCTCTAAATCTAGAGATCACTGCGCGTGCTTTCGCCGTGTTAGGCGTGGCCGGGTACGGCGCGTTTCGTCCACATAATAATCCTGCTTATAACTTTATCCAGTATTGGGGACGGACACATAACGGCAATAAACTGATTGATCGTAAAGATGTAAAAAAGATGATTCGTGTTTTACGCAGCGGTGAGCGTCTGTTCTATTTACCGGATCACGATTACGGTCGCAAAAAATCAGTATTTGTGCCCTTCTTTGCCGTAGACAATGCGTGTACGACAACAGGCACGAGCATTCTGGCGTATACCTCAAAATGTGCGATCATCCCAGGCTCAGGGTTTCGCAATGACGAAGGAAAATACGACATCATCGCCGATAAGTGCATTGAAGCCGATTATCCACAAAAAGACGAAGTCGCCGCTGCCGCTTATATGAACAAGTATGTGGAAGAAGTCATTCTACGCGCTCCAGAGCAATGGATGTGGCTCCATAAACGCTATAAAACCATGCAAGATGAGCATGTCGAGAAAGGCATTCGCTATAAGTAAGTGGTCAAGGCGATGAATCCAAAAACAAAAAAGGGCAGATGAATATCCATCTGCCCTTTTTACTTTTTCAGAAAAAGTAACCAATTAAATGCCGTATTCTGCGCGGTATGCTTTGACTGCTTCTAGATGCTCTTTGTCTGTGCCTTTCTCTTCAAGGAAAGTCACAAGGTCAGTCAGGCTAACGATCGAGATGATTGCACAACCAAAGTCACGCTCCACTTCTTGGATCGCAGACAATTCACCTTTGCCTTTTTCTTGGCGGTCAATCGCAACCAACACACCAGCAAGGTCTGCACCATTCGCCTTGATGATTTCCATCGATTCACGAATCGCAGTACCTGCTGTGATTACGTCATCCACTAGCATGATTCGACCTTCAAGCGCAGAGCCTACAAGGTTACCGCCTTCGCCGTGATCTTTCGCTTCTTTACGGTTGAAGCAGTAAGGCGTGTCGATATCGTGGTGATCCGCCAGCGCGACTGCTGTTGTCGTCGCGATTGGGATACCTTTGTACGCCGGGCCAAACAGTACATCAAACTCAATGCCAGAATCAGCGAGCGCGGCTGCGTAAAAACGACCAAGACGCGCTAGGTCACGACCAGTATTGAAAAGACCAGCGTTAAAGAAGTACGGGCTTTTACGGCCAGATTTCAAAGTAAACTCACCAAACTTAAGAACTTCTTTCTCAAGTGCAAACTCAATAAATTCACGCTGGTATGCTTTCATTATTTTCTCTCTATGTCCTTGGTTTCTTGTGTCTCTTCTCGACAATCATTCATTTCTCTATTGTCGAGATAAAAAAATAGCCCCCATAATGGGAGCTATCTAAATCAATTGGCTAACGCCGCCTTCTGCGCTGCGACAATTTCCGTAATGCCGACTTTCGCCGACTCGAGCAATGCCATCAGCTGTTCGTGACTGAACGGTTCACCTTCTGCGGTGCCCTGAATTTCAATCATCTTGCCTTCTTCTGTCATTACCACGTTCATGTCTGTGTCTGCCGCTGAATCTTCAACGTATTCAAGGTCACACAGAACATCATCACCTAGCAAACCAACTGAAACTGCCGCTACGTGGCCTTTCATTGGGTTTGCTTTTAGCTTGCCGCTATCTACTAGGTGTTGGAATGCATCGGCCATTGCAACACTTGCGCCGCTGATGGATGCAGTACGCGTACCACCGTCAGCTTGGATAACGTCACAGTCAACGGTGATCATGAACTCACCCATGGCTTTTAGGTCGACAACAGCGCGTAGGCTTCGCGCGATAAGACGCTGAATTTCCATCGTACGGCCGCCTTGTTTGCCACTTGCCGCTTCACGACGAGTACGCGAATGTGTTGCTCGAGGTAGCATGCCGTATTCAGCTGTAACCCAGCCTTTACCTTGACCTTTTAGCCAACGTGGCACAGATTCTTCGACGGTCGCATTACACAACACTTTGGTGTTACCGAACTCAACTAGCACTGACCCTTCAGCGTAAGCTGTGTAGTTACGAGTAATTTTGATAGGGCGAACTTGATCCGCCTTGCGATCGTTTGGACGCATGGGCATCTACCTTAAATATGAGGAGAAGACGATTTGGTTGGGCGAAGATTATAACGGAATCGATTCCGGATTCATAGGTTACGCCGCTGGCACAACATAAACAATCCATACATCCCGCGCACCTATCGACGCAGCGTGATACACTCTTGAAGTAATTTTCAAAAAATGAAGACAGGAAAATTCGATGATTTACAGTATGACAGCGTATGCACGCAAAGAAGTAAAAGGCGATTGGGGTTCTGCGGTATGGGAAATCCGCAGCGTGAACCAGCGTTATTTAGAAACATACTTCCGCATGCCAGAGCAATTTCGCGGGTTAGAGCCCGTTTTACGTGAGCGCTTTCGTAAGCGCTTAGCGCGAGGCAAAGTAGAATGTAATCTGCGTTTTGAAGCAAACCCTGCCGCAAAAGGTGAGCTTAGCATCAATGAAGCGCTTGCTAGCCAGGTAATTAAAGCCGCTGAACAAGTCATGCACATGACTGGTGAACTGAGCCGAATCAATCCATTTCAAGTCATGCAATGGCCGGGGGTAATGGAAACGCCAGAGCAAGACATGGATGCAGTAAATAAAGTGCTACTAGAAGCGTTTGATGGCGCAATGGATGAATTTATTGAAGCGCGCGCTCGTGAAGGCGAGAACATGAAAGCGCTGATTGAACAGCGTTTAGACGCCATCTCTGCAGAAGTCGTAAAAGTGCGTGCCCGCATGCCAGAAATTTTAGAATGGCAACGTGAGCGACTATTCTCGAAGTTCGAAGACGCTAAAGTGGAACTGGATCCATCTCGTATCGAGCAAGAGTTGATTTTGCTAGCGCAAAAATCGGATGTTGCTGAAGAGCTCGATCGCTTGGACTCTCACGTAAAAGAAACCACAAACATTCTGAAAAAAGGTGGCGCAGTGGGTCGCCGTCTAGATTTTATGATGCAAGAGTTCAACCGTGAATCAAACACGCTAGCGTCGAAATCCATCAGCACCGACATCACCGCATCGGGCGTTGAACTGAAAGTTCTAATTGAACAGATGCGTGAGCAGATCCAAAACATTGAATGATCTAAAAGTCATCGAGTATTGAAACAAAAAAGCCCCGCTAGTGCGGGGCTTTCTTTTACTCATCTTTTTCCAAGGTTCTGTTATCAACGTAGGGCCAATAATGGTGTCCAATTCTGATCAGCAAAGTAGCCGCAGCCAAAATAAACGCAGCCAGAGATAACCACACAACCAAAACCGCATCCAGCTCTTTCATTCCGAGAGTGATATAGCGGGCGATCGCCATCATCGCGATGTAGATAGGATAGCGTACCGGAATTTTACCGTTCATCACGAACTGCTGCACCATGGCGAGCACTTCCAGATAGATAAACATCAACAGAATATCTGTGAGTAAGACACGCTTCTCTACAAATACGTGCACAAACTCTTGCATCATGGCGTACAACGTCGCCAAGGTAATAGAGACTAATAATACCGCCTCCAAAATATGGAAGATTCTCAGGAAAGGTCGACTAAAGGATTTCGGTAAATTCGACGGCATGGTCCATTATCCAAACAAAGAAAATAGGCCTTGAGTTTAGCATGCAACGATCTTCAATCAATCAGAATAAACATCAGTGTAAATCGACTCCAAGTCCTGGCATTTGCTTATAAAAACGCTCCGCTTATTTGGCGGAGCGCTTTTGTGTTATAGGACCTGTGGCATCACTTACGCCACTTGCTGCTTTTTTTCAGCTACGCGCTTTTTCTTCCGATATTTAGGGTGAGTGATCGGAATCGCAGATAGGAGTTTTTTGGTGTATTCGTTTTGCGGGTTTGCATAAATTTCTTTAGCACTGCCTGCTTCTACCACTTTGCCAAAATACATCACGGCAACTTTGTCAGAAACATGTTTCACCACCGAGAGATCGTGAGAGATAAATATGATCGCCAAGTTCATTTCTTGTTGCAGTTGTAGCAATAGGTTCAAGATTTGCGCCTGTACCGACACATCTAACGCAGATACCGATTCATCACAAATCAGCAGTTTAGGCTTCAATGCAATCGCGCGAGCGATACCGATACGCTGCCGTTGCCCGCCTGAAAATTCATGTGGATAACGGTTTACTGCCGTTTCTGGTAATCCCACTTTGATTAAAAGCTCTTTTACCCACTGTTTACGCTCTGTTGGCGTGCCAATTTTATGAATAACAAACGGTTCTTCCAGAATCATACCGATGGTATGACGCTGATTGAGTGACTCCATTGGGTCTTGAAAGACGATTTGCATGTCTTTACGCAGCGAGCGCATCTCTTTAACAGACAATTTAGTGATGTCTTTACCTTCAAAGAAAATCTTACCTTCTGTTGGCTCATATAACTTTAAGATCGTGCGACCAAGGGTGCTTTTACCACAACCTGACTCACCAACTAGCCCCAGTGTTTCACCTTCAGAAACAGACAGTGAAACCCCGTCTACCGCTTTGATGGTGTAGCCTTTCTTGAACAGCCCTTTACCAGAAACAAAGTGCTGCTTAAGATTTTCAATTCTTAATACTTCTTTTGCCATAACATCCTCTTTTATGACTGGTTCACTTTGCCCAGTTAACTGGCAAACATACTGGCATCAATAGGCTTGATATCGATCATCTGCTTCGGCTCATTATCTAAGCTCGGCATCAATCCCATTAAACGCTCTGTGTATGGGTGCTGCGGGTTATCAAACAACTCAAAAATTTCTGCTTTTTCGACAATACGTCCGCCATACATCACGGCAACATCATCACACACTTCTGCCACAACCCCGAGATCGTGAGTGATGAAGATCATCGCCATGCCCGTTTCTTCCTGAAGCTCGTTCATCAGTTCAAGGATAGACGCCTGAACCGTAACATCCAACGCTGTAGTCGGTTCATCACAAATCAGAATATCCGGCTTACAGGCTAATGCCATCGCGATCATGACACGCTGGCGCATACCACCAGATAGGTTATGGGGATACTCATTCAATCGCTTCTCTGGCATTGGAATTTTTACTTTTGCCAGCATTTCAATCGAGTACGCCTCCCGCTCCTTTTTGTCGAGCTCAGGTCGATGGAGCTCAAGCACTTCACATATTTGACGACCAATGGTGTGCACTGGGTTGAGCGCCGTCATCGGGTCTTGGAAGATGATCGAAATGCGATCGCCACGCATGGCGTACATCTCTTCCGCAGGCAAATCAACTAGGTTGGTGCCGCGATAATTCACTTCACCTTTGATAATGTTGCCATATGGCTTAGGTAATAGCCCCATGATCGACATTGAGGTTACGCTCTTACCACTACCTGACTCTCCTACCAGACCGAGTGTACGTCCAGCTCTCACATCAAAGTTCACACCATGCAGAACCTTCACTGGCCCATCATCGGTGGTAAATTCAACTTCGAGATCTTTAACACTTAGGATTACATCGTTTTCCATAACCAATCCTTACAGCTTATAAGTGTCATCTACGACAACAACAGGTTCAAAAGCTTTGCCTGACTTCATCGCTTGTTTCGTTTCTTTTTTGATATCACTATCAATCCAGTAAGTGCCATCGCCTATGATTGCACCACTGAACAGCGCCTCTGTCATGCGATTCATTGGCTTATCTGGAAACTTTAACCAGCGCCAGTGACCATAGCGGACATAAGGAACCATGTAGCCTGGGACGATAACGTGAGCATCAATGATGTCACGCTGAATCTCATGACCTAGCTGGATCTTTTTATCCATATCCATGCCAAAACGATACTCGATGATCTTTTCATCCAGTTCAGGCGTGCTGTAGTTTGTGAAAGAGTTAGTTTGCGGCTTGTTCGCATTGACTGAATGGAAGTACTCCCAATACGTTGGGATCTCAGACGTACCCATATCTAAGAAAGCCAAATCGTGCTTTTTCTCACGTACGTATTTGAACATGGATGAGCCATCAACTAACTTGAGCTCAATATCCAGCCCTGCTAGCTTGGCTTGCTCACGCAAAAAGGCAATACGAGGAGTATGAACAGGTGTTCCGTAGGTCAGCTCGAAGCTTAAGCGCTCACCTTTATCATTGACACGAATACCATCAGAACCAATTTTGTTAAAGCCTGCGGCTTCGAATGCCTCGGCCGCTTTTGCGGGATCAAACTTCGGTGCCTTAGCATCTGGTAGGGTGTATTTACCATGACCATAACCGGTCGGGTTCGGTTTACGGGAGTAGTCGCCACGCATGACATTCTCTATCATGCCATCAAAGTCAATCGCGTAAGTAATGCCCTTGCGAATGTTTAAATCATCCAGCAAAGGCATCGCGGTGTTCATCCATACACCACCAGCCCCAACTGGGAATTGGTTGTAACCCCAGAACTTTTGAATGTATCCCTTTTGGTAAGGTTCCGTATTCGATTTATCATGCCATAAGCTTGGTAAAACAAGACCAAATGCGTCCAGCTTCCCTTTCTCAAAGTGCTTCATCGCGATATCACTGTCGCGAATCACTGTGATGCGGATTTTGTCGACATTATAGCGATGTTGATAATACTTATTGCTGTAACCCCACCAGTCTTCACCGACATGTTTGAAGGTAACACTTTTACCTTTTTTAATGTCATCTAGGTAGTATGCACTGGTCGTTGGTTCACTTTTAAAATTGTAGTAGCGGACAAAGTTGTCATGTATACCGTCACCATTTTCATCTTTTGAAGGGTTAGCATAAAAATGTGCGGGGCGTGGGCGCAGAGCCCCCATTCGTAACAGCAACTCTTCCGGATTGAACTCTTTCGCCGCCTTAACAGCAAACGTATGAGTGTCGTACTTGATAACATCCGCAATCGTTTTGTTGTAGTAATCGTTGTACCAAGGTTCCAAGATGTCCTTGGAACGATAAAACTTCAGCATGAACACGAAATCGTCGGCAGTCACAGGTTTGCCGTCCGACCATTTGGCTTCAGGGTTGAGTTTAAAATAGACCGTTTTGTTGTCACCTGCTAACGCCCACTCGTTAGCAAGCTCAGGGATGAACTCTAAAGTATCTGGGTGGCGGACCACCAAGCCTGGTGTTTCATCTAAGATAAAAGAACGTAGCCCTGCATTAGCGTCTGGACCAACACTACGTAACGTCTGCGGGAAACTTGACATAAAGGTGCGATAAGTCCCTCCACGTTTCGCTTCTGGCGAACCATATTGAGGCTCATCCCAGTTTGTTTGCCAGTTTAAGTCTGTCGGAAGCGTTGCTGACATTGCACCAAAACTCAGGGCGCTCAGCGTGGACGCTAAAAATAATTTCTTCATAAAACTTCCCTTTTTATGTTTTGCTCACAATGCTCGCTTAAACATAGCGTGTGAATTTTTTCGGGTCGAAAGCCGCTCGAATGGCTTCACCAATAAAGGTCACCATTACCAGAACCAGAACTATAGAAGTCACTACTGACGCAACAATCCATGGCGAATCTAAGTTTGACTTACCTTGTTGCAGTAGTTCACCCCAACTTGGCGTTGGTGGCATCAAGCCTAATCCTAGGTAATCGAGAGCAGTCAGTGCTGTGATGTTAGCTGCAATAGTGAAAGGCGCTAGGGTTACAATCATCACCATCGTATTTGGCAAGATGTGATTAAACAAGATACGTCCGGTCGATGCCCCTAAAGCACGAGCCGCCATTACATATTCTCGTGCCGCTTCTTTATAGGTCATGGTCCGCATGTACCATGTCATACCCATCCAAGTGAAAAGCACGTTAATAGCGACAAAGAGAGCAAACGTCGGCTGAACGATTGAGACAAGAATCATAATGACGTACAAAAACGGGACCATTGACCAGATTTCGATAAGTCGCTGTACAAACAAGTCAAATTTACCGCCCCAAAAACCCATAGCACAACCGACTGCAGTACCGATCGCGTAGGAAATGGCCATCGTAAGCAACGCAAATCCCATCGCCGTTCTGAATCCGTAGACGAGTCGCGCCAAAATATCGCGACCTATCACATCTGTACCTAAATAATGCTTATTTTCGGCACTAGGTGCTGTTGGCGGGAAATCACCACTAAAATCTTGTTCGTATGGGTTCCACGGCACAAGCGGCAAAATAACAAAGTTGTCGCCCCCTTCAGCCTCAAACGCTTTTTGCAGTACACGATAATCGGCTTCACTGGATGACTCTTGGCCGAATTCGCTACCTAAACGTACGTCACTGACAACAGGAAAATAGTAGCTACCATCGTACTTGACGACTAGCGCTTTACTGTTGATCAAAAGTTCGGCGAATAGAGAAAGGATCAACATGATAGAAAGAGCAACAAACGACCAATAGCCTCGTTTGATCTCTTTAAAGTGACGAATTTTCTTTTGAGTTAATGGACTAACTTTAATCATGTTACGCTCCAAACTTCACACGTGGGTCGACTAAAGCAACACAAATATCTGAAATGATGTTACCAATGAGAAGTAACAACGCATTAATGGCGACAATACCCATAACAACAGGGTAATCACGCTCCATGATTGATTCGTAACCCAATAAGCCAATGCCATCAATATTGAAGATAACTTCAATCAGGAAAGCACCGGTCATGAAGAACAACAAAGAGTTACCAAAGTGACTCGCGATTGGAATTAAGCTGTTACGCAACGCGTGCTTACGAACTGCTTTTTTGAAAGGTAATCCTTTCGCAATTGCGGTGCGGATGTAATCTGAGGAAAGGTTTTCCATCAGGTTATTTTTCATTGTCATCGTCAGCGTGGCAAAATCACCAATGAGGTAACAGATCAAAGGCAACACCGCATGCCACATAATGTCTTTAGTGCGTTCAAAGAAGGTTTCGTAATCATCGAAGTCATCGCCGACAAAGCCTCCCATCGGAAACCATTCCAAGTGATAACTAAATAACGTGATCAGCAATACACCCACCACATAACCTGGTAGCGCGTAGCCTACGAAAATGAGTACTGAAGAAGCGGAATCAAAGACAGAACCGTGCTTGAGCGCCTTATAGTAACCAAGAGGAATCGAGATAAAATAACTAATAAAGAAGGTCATGCCGCCATAAAACAACGACACTGGCAAACGCTCTGCGATCATGTCCGAGACAGGCTCGTAGTAACGCGTCGACTCGCCAAGATCTAGCATTACCAAACGACTTAACCATTCGACGTACGCTTCCGTTACTGGTTTATCCAGGCCATAAAACGCATTCAGCTCCGCGATTTGATCGTCAGAAAGAGCCGTATTACCACCCGCAGACGTCATTGATGCGGCGCCGTCCCCCTGGGACTGCATTTGTGACAACATGCGTTCAACAGGTCCGCCAGGCACGAAACGAGTGATAGCAAAGATGAGAATAGTTATCCCGAGAAACGTTGGGATAACCAACGCCAAACGGCGTAAAAAGTACGACAGCATATACAACTTGCTCCTTGTCTACTGTCCAGTTCAAACGGAGTGAAAGAGGATATTTTCCGCCCAAAATGGTGCATATTTATCTCGTAGTAACTAAAACTGTTGAAGCACACTCCCTGCGCCTCAAGAGCTAGACTTTTCTACTACTGCAATAATTTCAGCGTCATATTTATCTTGAATCCACATCAGCTTCAAGTGTTTGAAACCAAAACATGACAAACTTCCTTCGATGTCGAAAAACAGAAATGTTTTTGTAAAAAATTATAAAAAACCACAAAAATAATTCATACAGAATATCAATCTAGGCTGTTTAGAGCCAAAACCCTACATAAAAATGCACCCTACACACATAAATAGACACATAATCCAAGGTTATATTTGACCTAAAAATACGAGTGAGCCCTTTAACAGCAATGGGTATCATATTTTGATACCACCTAATAAGTTCGAGCTAACAAAGTATGGATTCGATATAAAACTCATCTCAGAACAATTCACTGGAAAAATATCTTTTTCCAGATTCAATTACCCACTAAAAAACCATAGGCAAGATAAGTCATTAAAGTTTATAAGAAACACAAAATACGGTGTTTTATTGAAATTTAATCTCGATTCATAAACCTTATTCGGTTTTTTATTCCGCCTTTTAAATAAAGCCTGGTTATTTACATCTTTTTTACATTTAAGCATCCCCGTTTACCACTGGTTTGACTTCCTTTTTTCATCTCGGTTATACATTGGCCGAACGTTAACGAAATATTAACGTCACATTTGGCCGCTATGCGGCCAGACATAGGAAATAATAATAATCGGAGCAACAAGGATGTATAAAAACACAACCGCTTTATCTGTTGCGATAAGCCTTGCTTTGGGGACAGCAGCAATTGCAGCCCCAGCAACAGCACTGGCAGAAGAGCAGCAAGTTGAAAAACTTCAAAAGATGAAAGTTACTGGTTCGCGTATCTCCACGACGGATATGGAAGGTCCTTCACCAGTTACTGTTATTAATAGTAAAGACATTGAGTCTAAAGGCTTTAACAGCGCGCAAGACGTATTGAACAGTTTGACCCAAAACACAGGTGGTGTAATGGCTCAAACAGACTCTTTCTCGTTTACACCAGCAGCGCAGTCAGTCAACTTACGTGGCCTTGGCGCGTCACGCACATTGATTCTTATTGATGGCCGTCGTCTTCCTCAATACCCGCTAGCACAAGATGGTACATCTAACTTCCAAGATATCGGCCAAATCCCTGTCGCCGCTATTGAGCGTGTTGAAGTAATGACCGACTCAGGTTCTGCTATCTACGGCTCCGACGCAATCGGTGGTGTCGTAAACTTCATTTTAAAGAAAGACTTTGATGGCGTTTCTGTAAAAGTACGCGCGGGTGACGCGACGGATGGTGGTTACCAAAACGGCCGTTTAGACGTTGTGGCTGGCAAAAACTTTGACGACAAACGTATTCTCTTCGTTGGCCAATTTGCGGGCAACGAAATGCTAAAGCAATCTGACCGAGATGATTGGGCTGGCGATGACGGTTCTAGCCGTTCTCAGCTAAGTGGCTACTCTAGCTACGGTGCAAACTTTGAAGGCGCCAACGGAACACTTCTAACACCAGCTGATGCTGGTTCTTCATGTAAAGAAGTCGTTGGTGATGCCGCGATTGAACGAGCGGATGGAAAGTGTGGTGTTAACCGCTCTGCATACCGAACATTAAAACCAGAAAACAAACAAGTAGACCTACTTTTACGTGGTGAAATGGACATTAACGACAATGTCACTGCCATGGCAGAAGCCCGTTTTGGCTACAAGTCTACAGAATCTGAATTCGAACCTAACCCTTACAGCGTTGAAGTTGATGCCACTCACTTCCGCGGCGAAGGCGAATACACTCGCCGTATGGTCGAATTTGGACCACGCGAAAGTAACACTGAAGCCGATTCTTTTGGCTTAACCTTAGGCTTGAACGGCCTGCTTGCTGATACGTATGATTGGGACCTATCCGCTGGTTACTCTGAGCAAAGCGTTGAAACAAGCAACCCAGCAATCTTCCTAACTCTCGACCAAGCTGTACAAAATGGTGATGTCGATCTTCTAGGGCCTATCTCTCAAGACGTTGTAGACAAATACAGCGGCACTTCAAGCAAAGAAGCTTACTCAAAGCTTTACTCTGTTAACGGCTCACTGGCTGGTGATTTGGTTGAACTTCCTGCAGGTATGTCTGGCTTTGCTGTTTATGGTGAATGGAACCGTACTGACTACAATGAGACGATTGATGCGACAACAGCAGCTGGTGGTTTCTCTGGTCTAGGTGGAACATCAGGCGGCGGTGACCGCGATCAGATTGGTCTTGGTGTTGAAGCTCTTATTCCTATCATTGAAGATTTAGAAATGACTGTCGCTGGTCGTTACGACCACTACTTCGACGACTCGGCAACTGGCGGCGCATTCACTCCTAAAGTAGCCCTAGCATACCGTCCTACTGACACCCTATTGCTACGTGGTAGCTACGGTCTAGGCTTCCGAGCTCCAGACTTGAAGCGACTATTTGGTGATCAAACTCGAGGCTTTGGTTCTGGTTTTGACCCTGTGCTTTGTGCCAACGCTGGTGGTAGCGGCCCACAAGATAAAGACAAGTACCCAGAGTGTGATACTCAGTACTTCGATACGCTTAATGGCCCTAACTCAGAGCTGAAAGAAGAAACAAGTACAAACATTAACTTGGGCCTAGCGTGGGAGCCTGTGGATGATCTTGGTGTAACCGTTGACTGGTACCACATCAAGATGGAAGACGTCGTAACTGCACCAACTTACCAAGATGTAATTAACGATCCAGGTAAATACCCAGGTACTGAAGTCGTTCGTAACCCAGATGGCACCATCAAGTCGGTATCCTATGGTCCAGTGAACCAGTCGTATGAAGAGCGTTCTGGTATTGACCTAGCGATCAAATACGCATACGACACTAATGAGTTCGGTTCATTTAACACGCGTGTTGCTGTAACGAAGATCTTGATTGCTGAATATCAAGAAAACGACAGCGAGCCTGTAACGGATGAAAGAGATTTCATGCCTGAATACACCGCAACGTTAAATCTTGGCTGGGCATATGAAGATGTCGCTATCAACCTATTTGGTAAATACCGCGACCGTATGTGTTCAAGCTACGCAAACCGTTACTACTTTGATGACTGTGATTCTGCTAAAAAAGCGGGTTACAAAGCAGAAATCGCTAGTATGACAACGTGGAACCTAACGGCTTCTTACCAATTCAACGAGAGTGGTCGTGTAACTCTTGGTGCTATCAACATGTTTGACAAAGTACCGCCTGCAGATCCTCTAAGCGATACCTCTCCATTCTATGCAACTGGGTATGACGATCCAATCGGACGTCAGCTATACGTCGAGGCATCATACGACTTCTAAAAAATATTTGGCGCGGGTTTTCCGCGCCCTTTTCGACTGACTAAAACACTGACAAGGATGCAACCATGAAATTCAAGGAATTTGGTCTCAGTGCCATAGCTGCAGCATTGCTTACTATCAGTAGTAGCTCTATAGCGGCCAACTCTGGTGCTGTCGTTTCCACACAAGCAAAAGCAAATCAATCTTCAGAAGCTTCGCAACAAAAAATCGACAATTATGCCGAAAGTACTGAAGGCATGTTGGCAGAATACAAAGGCTTACTACGTCAAATCGACAGCATGAAAGTCTACAACGAGCAAATTAATCGTATGGTTCAATCACAGCAAGGTGAATTGGACTCATTAAATAACCAAATTGCTCAGATCGATCAAACGGCAACAGAAGTAGTGCCACTAACACTTAAAATGATCGATGCACTCGATGAGTTTGTGACTCTCGATCTGCCTTTCCAGAAAAAAGAACGTAATAAACGTGTCCAAGAACTGCGTCGTCTCATGGATCGCGCCGACGTAACGACTTCTGAGAAATTCCGTAAAGTGATGGAAGCCTACCAAATTGAAGAAGGCTTCTCTCGCTCAATTGAATCTTACAAAGCTAGCCTAGATAGAAATGGGGAAACCGTGACTTACGATTTCCTACGTATTGGTCGCACGGCGCTTTTATTCCAATCTCCAGACGGTGGTGAGACAGGTATGTGGAACCAACAAACACGTCAATGGGAAACATTACCGGAAAGCTACCGCATAGCGGTACAGCAAGGCCTTCGAATCGCGAAGAAGCAAGCGCCACCAGCGCTAATCAAATTGCCTGTATATGCTGGGGAGGAATAAGAGATGAAAGGATTCAAAACTCTAGCCGCTGGTCTACTAGCGAGCTTATTTATGGCTTCAGGCGTACAAGCAGAAACGCCTAAAAACCTATCTGAACTACTCAAAAACGTAAAATCAGAAAGCATCGTTGAGTCAAAAGAGAACAAAGCCCGTGAAGCTGAGTTCAAGAACAACCGAGATAAGCAAGCAGCATTATTGCAACAGGCTCGTGAAGAGCTAGCTTCACAGCAAGCACTGGGCGATCAACTTAAAGCGACATTTGATGAAAACGATAAGCAGCTGACTGAACTAACAGAAACCTTACGTGTTCGCTCTGGTACTTTGGGCGAAATGTTTGGTGTGGTCCGCCAATATGCGGGCGAGTTTAAAGGCTTATTTGCAGCCTCTCAAAACGCAGTTCAGTTCCCAGAGCGTGACGCTCTACTAACGAAACTGGCTGAAAGTAAAGAACTGCCATCAACACAAGAGCTAGAAGCATTCTGGCATACCATTCTTCAACAAGTAGTTGCCTCAGGCGAGACAGCAACAACCCAAGCAACGGTTGTTTATGGCGAAGGTAAAGAAGCGGTTCGCGATGTTACTCTTGTCGGTGAATTTAACGCGATTGCCGATGGTAAGTACGTTACTTATGTACCTCAAACAGGTAAGTTCGAAGAACTCTCTCGACAGCCTCGCACCAATATTACACGTCATGTTGCGGGCTTTGAGTCAGCGTCAAACAGCTATGAGCCACTGTTTATTGACCCATCCCGTGGTGTAATTCTGTCTCTACTTGTACAAAGCCCTACCGTTCAAGAACGTATTGATCAAGGTGGCATTGTAGGTTACGTCATCCTTGGTATGGGTGCAGTTGGCGCTATCATTGCTCTAGTTTGCTTCCTACGCCTTCAAGTGATTGGCGGTAAAATGCGTAAGCAAGCGAAATCAGAAACCGTGATTCCTGGTAACCCTCTAGGTGAAGTTATCCAGGCTTACCAAGAGCACAAAGGTGACAACCTTGAAGATCTTGAAGCGAAACTGGACGAAATCATCCTACGTAACGCACCGAGCATTGAACGCTTTATCAGCTCAATCAAACTGTTCGCTTCTGTAGCACCACTTCTAGGTCTACTGGGTACGGTTATGGGTATGATCGGTACGTTCCAAGCAATCACACTATTTGGTACAGGTGATCCTAAGCTAATGGCTGGCGGTATCTCTGAAGCTCTTGTTACAACCATGCTAGGTCTGGTTGTCGCAATTCCATTGCTGTTCCTTTACACCATCGTACACAGTAAAGGTCGTCGTTTGGTTCAAACTCTTGAAGAACAGAGTGCAGGCTTCATCGCTCGCTATCAGGAAAAACTACATAAAGCCGAAAGCTAAGGAGGCGTTATGTGGTGGTTAGTTGGAGAACTTGAATCAATTAGGCGCTTCTTGGGAATGGGTGGCGATGTACTCGTCGCCATCTTCATCCTCAGCTTTATGCTGTGGGCAGTATTGTTAGAACGTTGGTTCTATTTTGCTGCCGTCGCTCCAAAAGCCATGAAAAAAGCCGTTGGCTCATGGCAGGAGCGCTCAGAGCACCAGAGCTGGAACGCTAAGATGATCCGACAAGAAATTGTTTCTCGTCAGGACATTGAGAATAAAAAGGGCCTGCCAATCGTGAAAGTATTGATTGCGCTTTGTCCCTTACTGGGTTTGCTCGGCACCGTTGTTGGCATGATCCAAGTATTCGACATCTTAGCGGTAACAGGAACAGGAAGCCCTCGAGCAATGGCCTCGGGGATCTCAAAGGCAACAATCCCAACTTTAGCCGGGATGGTGGCTTCTCTATCAGGACTGTTCTTTAGTTCACGTCTTGATCATTTAGCCAAAGTCACAACGCAAAAGCTGGAAGATAAGCTAAAGCATATTGCCTGAGTAAATGGAATTAGAGGTATAGGTCATGAAAAGACGCTATAGCAGTGATAGCAGTGATGAAACCGCTATCGATATGACACCGATGCTCGACATCGTATTCATCATGTTGATCTTCTTTATCGTAACAACATCGTTCGTAAAAGAAGCTGGTCTAGAAGTAAACCGCCCGACAGCAAGCTCTGCGCAAACCGTGAAAAAAGGTAACATCATGGTCGCAGTTGGTGCGGCGGGTGATGTTTGGGTTGATAAACGCCGCATCGAAGTGGACGCGGTTCGCGCGAATATTGAACGTCTTCGTGCAGAAAGCCCTGATGGCGCAGTTGTTATCCAAGCCGACACTGAAGCAAATGCTGGCGTAGTCGTGAAGGTTATGGACCAGATCAAAATGGCAGGTGTAGAAAGCATCTCCATTGCCGCAACCAATAAGGATTAAGCTTATGCGGTATCTGGCCTCAATTGCACTGGCGCTCATTGTCTCCCTCGGGTTGTTCTGGGGGATGGACAAGCTAGTAAACAAAGAGCGCCACGAGTTAGTGTCGAATGATGACCTGCGTATGGTCGAGTTTATTCGCATTAAACCAGACGAAAAAATACAGGAGAAAAAACGCGAACTTCCAAAACCACCACCGCCTAAGCGTCCGCCGCCACCGCCAGAAATGAAAGTGACAGCGACAGTAAAACCGGTGATGGAGCAGACCCCAATGGATATGCCAAAGCTTGACCTACCCGTAAATGTTACAGGTGGTTCGGTGCTTGGACATTATAGCCAGGGTGGAGGTGCGCAACTCGCGGGTAGCGGAGGTCCAACACCTCTAGCGACATTCCAACCTCAAATGCCTAGGAAGGCTGCGAAAGCAGGAATAGAAAAAGGGGTCGTCTTATTAGAGTTTACTGTAAACGCACGTGGTGCCGTAGAGGACATCAAAGTTCTTAAAGAGCAACCACGACGCTTAGGCCTCGGTCGAGCGGCAAGAAAAACAGTCTCTAAATGGACATTTAAACCAAAATTGGTTGACGGGAAACCTGTTAGCTCGCGCCTATCGCAAGAAATAGAATTCTCAACCAATTAAGGAGTCACGATGAAAAGTTTATGGAAAAGCAAAGTGGCTTCTTTAATTCTCTTCGCAGGAGTGGCAATGGCCGCTCCTACGATGGCAAAAGAAGCTCCTCAGTTATCAGATCGGACATTTCGAACCGTTAACAAAGTGCAAGAGTTGATCGCAACTGAAAAATATTCAGCAGCGAAAGAAAAACTAGCAAGCGCTTTAGAAAGCACAAGTTCGAAAAAATACGACCGAGCAGTTTTACTTCAGCAGACTGGCTTTTTGTATTCGCTACAAGACAATTATGTGCAAGCAGCAAAATACTTTGCCGAAGCATTACAGCTCGACGCACTTCCCGTTCCGGTTGCTCAACAAGTTCGCTACAGCTTGGCTCAGCTTTACCTAGCTGAAGAAAAGTATACGTTGTCTGTAAAAACGATGAAGGAATGGTTCAAGGTTGCAGAAACAACCAAAGAGAAGCCTCAAGCTCATGCTTATATCACGTTAGCGAGCGCTTATGTTCAGTTGGAAGATTACAAAAATGCAATCCCGCCAACCAAAAAAGCCATCGCGATGAGCAAGAGCCCAAGTGAGTCTTGGTACTTAATTCTCGTTGCATCTCACTACGAGTTAGGCCAGCTGAAAAGCGTTGCCAGTGTACTCAAAACTCTGACTTCAAAGTACCCTCAGAAAAAGCGTTACTGGATGCAACTTTCTGGTGTCTACATGGAGCTAGGTCAAGAACGCAACTCTCTAGCCACCCTAGAAATGGTTTACAAAATGGGGAAACTAGAAGGAGAGAAGGAATATTTACGCTTTGTAAACTTCTTGGCTTATCAAGGTATTCCATATAAAGCAGCCAAAACTCTTGAAAAGGAAATGGCAGCTGGAAACATTGAAAAGACGAAGGAAAACTATGACCGCCTAGCCAGCTTCTGGCAGCAAGCTAAAGAGCTAGATAAATCAATTCTCGCTTATAAAAAGTCATATAACCTCGCTCCTTCTGCTAAAACGCAAATTCAGATTGCTCGCTTAATGATACAAGACAAGCAGTATTCTGAAGCAACTCGTTTTGTAGAAAGCGCGGCATCCAGTGCCTCTAAAGAGCAAAAGGCAGAACTTGAATACATTCGCGGGATGGCCTATTTCGAGCTTAAGCAGCCACAAAAGGCCTTGCAGGCGATGAAAGGCGCTGCTCAATCGCCAAAATTCAGGTCAACCGTTAGCCCTTGGATAAATTTCCTAGAGTCTCAAGGATAATTCGAAGATTAAGTGTGAGTCAGTCGCACGCCTGGGGAAGTGAAAGCTTCCCCTTTTTTCCGTTTTATCTTTATTAACCCCTATTTTTAACCAGAGTCACTCACGCAAGCCAAATCGGGACTCTAAACCTAAAATCAGCACACTAAACGGTTGTAGAAATGGTTTTAATAACAGAGTGCGCGGATGGTAAGTCCTGTATCACGCTCCTTCTTCGCTGTTTAGGAACACTCTGGCGTAAGTAACTATTTCATCTGAGACGATCATAGACAGAAAGATCAACTGGTAACAAAATAGAGATCATGATACTCTTCGCCTCCATTTTTCTGGCGGGATTATCACCAATATCCACCCCTTTGGTGGTTGATTTCTCAATGCCAGTGCTATCGTTATAAGAATGTCGAACTTTCCTTCGGCACTCAATCAATCCAATCAAAAGTGGAACAGTACAATGGGCAAAGGTACTCTCTATATCGTATCTGCACCTAGCGGCGCAGGTAAATCTAGCTTGATCTCAGCGATGTTGGAACGCAACCCAACCTACGCAATGAAAGTGTCTGTGTCTCACACCACGCGCAACATGCGACCTGGTGAAGAAAATGGTGTCCACTACCATTTTGTAGCGAAAGATGAGTTTGAAGCCCTGATCGCTAAAGGTGACTTCCTAGAATACGCAGAAGTGTTTGGTAATTATTACGGCACATCTCGTGTATGGATTGAAGAAACACTAAATAAAGGTATCGACGTTTTTCTAGATATCGACTGGCAAGGCGCACGCCAAATCCGTGAACAAATGCCAGAAGCCAAAAGCATCTTCATCCTGCCACCATCAAACGGTGAGTTAGAGCGTCGCTTGAACACTCGTGGTCAAGATAGCGATGAAGTGATCGCAAAGCGTATGGCTGAAGCCAAGTCGGAAATCTCTCATTACAACGAGTACGACTACGTGATCGTAAACGACGATTTTGATACCGCTTTGATGGATTTTAAAGCTATCTTGCGTGCTGAAAGATTGAAGGAAGAAAAGCAAGCTGCTAAATATAAAGGTATGCTTGACGCGTTGTTAGCAGAGTAACTTCAAAAAAGTCACGCTGTAAAACATAAAGAATTTCCCGTTTTTTGCCCAGTGCGAAAAACACAATAAACTACCTGAGAAAGTCCACAAACGGTGGCTTGTCTAATTGCTAGTAAATAAAGTAGTTAGGTTGTATACTTTCTCGTCATTCTAAAATTTTAGTTAACTATTTGGAGTCCTCATGGCACGCGTAACTGTTCAAGACGCTGTTGAAAAAGTTGGCAACCGTTTCGACCTAGTACTGATTGCGGCTCGCCGCGCTCGTCAAATGCAAACTGGCGGTAAAGATGCACTAGTGCCAGAAGAGAACGATAAGCCAACGGTTATCGCTCTACGCGAAATCGAAGAAGGTTTAATTACTAAAGAAGTTCTAGACGCTCGTGAACGTCAAGAACAGCAAGAGCAAGAAGCGGCAGAGCTAGCGGCAGTAAGCAGCATCGCTCACAACCGTTAATTCTGACTTTAGAATTCAACAACCTCCCGGGCCTATAATTTGTATCTATTCGATAGCCTCAAAGACGTTGCCCAAGAATACCTAACAGAGCCTCAGATTGAGGCTCTGCGTCAATCTTATGTGGTAGCGAGAGATGCCCATGAAGGGCAAACCCGCTCTAGCGGTGAACCATACATCATCCACCCTGTCGCAGTGGCTCGTATCTTGGCCGAAATGCGCCTTGATATCGAAACCCTCCAAGCTGCTTTGCTGCATGACGTCATTGAAGACTGTGATGTAACTAAAGAAGATCTCGAAGAGAAATTCGGCAACACTGTCGCAGAATTGGTTGATGGTGTATCTAAACTGGACAAACTCAAATTCCGCGATAGGAAAGAGGCTCAGGCTGAGAACTTTCGTAAGATGGTTCTGGCCATGGTGCAAGATATCCGCGTCATTCTGATCAAACTGGCTGACCGCACGCACAACATGCGTACGCTTGGCGCGCTTCGACCAGATAAAAAGCGTCGTATTGCTCGTGAAACGTTAGAAATTTACGCGCCCCTCGCTCATCGTCTTGGTATTCACAATATCAAAACCGAACTCGAAGAGTTGGGCTTTGAGGCGCTATATCCCAACCGCTACCGCGTACTGAAAGAAGTGGTTAAAGCCGCACGTGGTAATCGTAAAGAGATGATCCAACGCATTCACAGCGAAATAGAAGGCCGTCTGCAAGATTTTGGCTTGAATGCTCGCGTCGTTGGTCGTGAGAAAAACCTGTTCTCTATCTACAACAAGATGAAAACCAAAGAACAGCGCTTTCACACCATCATGGATATCTATGCGTTCCGAGTCGTTGTTGATACCGCTGATACTTGTTATCGCGTTTTAGGCCAAGTACACAGCTTGTATAAGCCACGTCCTGGTCGCATGAAAGATTACATCGCGGTACCAAAGGCGAACGGCTATCAATCGCTACACACTTCCATGGTTGGCCCACACGGCGTACCTGTTGAAGTTCAGATCCGTACTGAAGATATGGATCAAATGGCGGACAAAGGTGTCGCGGCACACTGGTCTTACAAAGACAAAGGCGACAAGTCTGGTACCACTGCGCAAGTGAAAGCTCAGCGTTGGATGCAAAGCCTGTTAGAGCTACAACAAAGCGCGGGTAACTCATTCGAATTCATTGAAAACGTAAAATCCGATCTTTTCCCAGATGAGATTTACGTCTTCACACCAAAAGGTCGTATCGTTGAATTGCCTTTAGGCGCAACGGCTGTCGACTTTGCCTATGCCGTACATACCGATGTAGGCAACTCTTGTGTTGGTGCTCGTGTTGACCGTAACCCTTACCCATTGAGTAAGGCATTGAAAAACGGTCAGACGGTGGAAATTATCAGTGCCCCTGGTGCGCGTCCGAATGCGGCATGGCTAAACTATGTCGTGACTTCTCGTGCCCGCACTAAGATTCGACAAGTACTGAAAACGATGCGTCGTGAAGAGTCGATTACTTTAGGTCGTCGCCTACTTAATCACGCACTTGGCCGTCACTCGATTGATTCAATTTATCCAGAAAATATCCAAGAAGTCTTGAATGATCTTCGCCTAGAAAGCATCGATGATTTATTGGCTGCTATTGGATTGGGTGAGTTGATGAGCATTGTGATCGCACGTCGTCTCCTTGGTGACACCGAAGAGCTCACAACAACAAGTTCAATCCCAACGGACTCGAAGAAGAAGCTTCCGATTCGTGGCGCAGAAGGCTTATTGCTGACGTTTGCAAATTGTTGTCATCCTATCCCAGATGATCACATTATTGCTCACGTATCGCCTGGTCGTGGTTTGGTTGTTCACCGAGAAACATGTCCGAACGTTCGTGGTTATCAGAAAGAGCCAGACCGTTATATGGCTGTCGCTTGGTCTGAAGACTACGACAAAGAGTTCATTGCTGAACTTAAAGTCGACATGCTGAACAACCAAGGTGCTCTTGCAGAACTGACCAACGTGATCTCGAAAACAGGATCAAACATTCATGGCCTTTCAACGGAAGAACGTGATGGTCGTCTATACACTGTGACTGTGCTGTTGACGACGAAAGATCGCGTCCACCTTGCTGGTATCATGCGTAAGATTAAGGCAATGCCTCAAGCAACCCGAGTCAGACGCAGAAAGAACTAACCTCTATCGCCACCTACTCTGTTAGGTGGCGATTTTTTATACCTCAATAAATATGAACCTAGAACGTTACAACCGTATTCACCAAGTCCTAAAAACTCGCCAAACTGATCTGACACTTTGTCTCGAAGAAGTACATAAGCCAAACAACGTCTCTGCCGTGATCCGCACCGCTGACGCGACAGGCTTACACAAAGTTCACGCAATTTGGCCAGACAAAATGCGTACGCTGAGCCATACCTCAGCTGGCGCGCGTAACTGGGTTGAAGTTGATACTCACGATTCAATTGAAACTGCGATTACCGAGCTCAAAGCGCAAGGTATGCAGGTTTTGGTGACCAATCTTTCAGACACCGCCGTCGATTTTCGCGAAATCGACTACACCAAACCAACTGCCATCATTTTAGGCAGTGAAAAAGTTGGCGCTTCAGATCAAGCCAAACAACTTGCCGATCAAGACATAATTATCCCGATGATAGGCATGGTGCAGTCACTAAACGTATCGGTTGCCAGTGCTGTAATTTTGTATGAAGCGCAACGTCAACGTGAAGCCGCAGGCATGTACGACCGAGAAGAAAGCGCTCTGCCTAAAGAGACAATCAACCGTATTCTCTTTGAACGTGGTCACCCAGTGCTGGCAAAGGTCGCGAAACGAAAAGGGCTCGTTTACCCACCACTCGATGAAGAAGGTCAAATCATCGCCGATGACGCGTGGTGGCAAGAGATGCAAAGCAAGTAAAAGACTTTCGTCATCCTGAACGGCGGCGAAGGGGCGTGATTCAAGATCTAATTCTCGAGTATACAGATGCTGGTAGTGTTAACTTCAGCGACATACTTGTTGGAAATAGAATCCTGATGTCGCTAAAGCTCCTCGGAATGATAGGTTATCAGTCAAATCATGACACTAACTAAAGCATGACTATTTTTTCCTGTACAAAAACACAGCTCCATGGTTAACATACTGCTATGTTAACCATTTTCTTGAGCCCTCTATGTCCGCCCAAATGTTATCTGCCGTCCCATTAACCTCCCTTTCTGGAGTTGGCGCGAAAGTCGCAGAAAAACTCGCCAAAGTTGGCTTACATAGCGTTCAAGATTTGCTGTTTCACCTTCCGTTACGCTACGAAGATCGTACTCGTATTTACCCTATTGCCAAACTGCATGCTGGCCTTTGGGCGGCCGTGCAAGGTAAGGTCATGGCAGTCGATACCATCTTCGGTAAGCGCAAAATGTTAACGGTAAAAATCAGCGACGGTAATGGCACTATCACGCTGCGCTTTTTCAACTTTACCGCGGCCATGAAGAACAATTTCACACAAGGTAAGTTAGTACATGCTTACGGTGAAATTAAGCGCGGTGGCATGGGCTTGGAAATTGTTCATCCTGACTACAAGTTTTACGTCAGCGATCAAAAGCCCGATGTAGAACAGAGCTTAACCCCTGTTTATCCCACTACAGATGGTTTACGCCAAATCACATTGCGCAACCTTACCGAACAAGCTTTAGCGCTGCTTGATAAAACCGCAGTGCAGGAATTACTTCCAGCCGGGCTGTATAACCATCAAATCACGATGTCGCAAGCGCTGCACACCATTCATCGCCCACCACCAACCATTAATTTAGATGAGTTTGACGAAGGCAAACATCCTGCTCAAATCCGCTTGATCATGGAAGAGTTGCTCGCACAAAACTTATCGATGCTGGCGGTGCGTAGCAAAGGCCAGAAGGATTCAGCGTTACCTCTCGGTCCTTGTAATAAACTAAAAACGCAGCTTTTAGCCCAACTGCCTTTCTCTCCTACAAACGCTCAAACCCGAGTCGTACAAGAGATTGAAGCCGATCTAGAAAAACCGCACCCAATGATGCGATTAGTGCAAGGCGATGTTGGTTCGGGGAAAACGTTGGTTGCCGCTTTGGCCGCAGTTAGAGCCATTGAGCATGGCCATCAGGTGGCACTCATGGCGCCAACCGAACTATTGGCCGAGCAACACGCTATCAACTTCGCAAACTGGTTTGAGAGAATGGGCATTCAAGTCGGTTGGTTAGCGGGCAAACTCAAAGGTAAGGCAAAGGAAGCCGAGCTGGCTCGTATTGCCAGTGGTGAAGCGCAAATGGTAGTGGGTACTCACGCGCTATTCCAAGAGCACGTTGAATTTCATCACCTTGCTTTGGTCATCATTGATGAACAACACCGCTTCGGTGTCCATCAGCGATTAGAATTGCGTGAAAAAGGCGCAAAACAAGGCGCTTATCCTCATCAGTTGATCATGACGGCGACGCCTATTCCTCGAACCTTAGCGATGACCGCTTACGCCGATCTGGAAACTTCCGTGATTGACGAGCTACCACCGGGTCGAACGCCGATTCAAACCGTTGCCATTCCTGATACAAAACGTGACGACATCGTCGAGCGTGTCCGAAATGCCTGCTTAAACGAAGGCAAGCAGGCATATTGGGTGTGTACCCTGATTGATGAATCGGAAGTACTAGAAGCGCAAGCCGCGGCAGATACCGCAGAAGAGCTTCAACGTAAACTGCCGGACGTAAAAATTGGTCTAGTACACGGACGAATGAAGCCGGCAGAGAAACAAGCGGTGATGCAAGATTTCAAAGACAATAAACTGCATTTGCTGGTCGCAACGACAGTGATTGAAGTTGGTGTGGATGTACCAAACTCTAGCTTGATGATCATAGAAAACCCTGAACGTCTTGGTTTGGCACAATTACACCAGTTAAGAGGTCGCGTGGGCCGAGGTTCCGTTGCTAGCCATTGTGTGCTGCTGTACCACTCTCCGCTGTCAAAAACCGCGCAAAAACGTCTCGGAGTACTACGTGAAAGTAACGATGGCTTCGTCATTGCGCAGAAAGACCTAGAAATTCGTGGCCCTGGAGAACTATTGGGTACAAAGCAGACAGGTCTTGCTGATTTCAAAATCGCAGACTTAGTTCGAGATCAACGCCTGATTCCCGAAGTTCAGCGTATTGCGCGTCATATTCATGACAATTACCCGACTAACGCAACAGCGATTATCGATCGCTGGTTGGGTGAGCGGGATATTTACTCCAAAGCGTAATGATTGAAAGCGAGCCAAATGGCTCGTTTTTTAATACGCCAAAAACAAAGCAAACGTTTGCTTTTTGAGTAAATCTCTCTATAATCGCGCACAAATTTTTAAGTGTGTTAGATCACACTCCACCAACCTGAGTTGACTCTGATTAACAGCAATCACAGGTAACGACGTCAACTCCACCCTGCTCTCCCATTCAGCGAGAACTAGGGAAATATTGCGACTAGCGAGACAAACAATGACAACTTCAAACCGATCTTCGGAACTGGTCTATCAACTCAACGATCGACCACCTTTGCCTCAAACCATTTTTGCCGCACTTCAGCACTTATTGGCGATGTTCGTCGCGGTTATCACTCCGTCACTGATCATCTGTCAGTCTTTGGGTGTACCAGCAGACCAAACGAATACCATCATCAGCATGTCTTTGTTTGCGTCAGGCGTGTCTTCGTTTATTCAAATTCGCACCGTTGGCCCAATTGGCTCTGGTTTGCTCTCTGTTCAAGGCACCAGCTTTAACTTTTTAGGTCCTATTATTGGTGCAGGCCTATCGCTGAAAGCCGGTGGAGCAGACATCAGCACCATGATGGCTGCCATTTTTGGTACGATTTTAGTCGCATCATTTGCAGAAATTTTTCTATCTCGCGTGTTGGAGCATGCCCGCCGAATCATCACTCCGCTTGTTTCAGGCATCGTCGTCACTCTTATCGGTCTCACACTGATTCAAGTCGGCTTAGTATCAATGGGCGGTGGCTACGCAGCATTAAATGAAGGAACCTTCGGCAGCTTAGACAAACTTGCTCTGGCTGGGACGGTACTTGGATTAATTGTGATTTTAAACCGCTCGAAAAACCCATACATCCGTGTGGCTTCAATCGTGATTGCGATGCTAGTGGGCTACATCATGGCGTATTTTATGGGGATGGTAGATACTTCTCAGCTAGGCGCAACCGAGATCGTAGCACTGCCCGTACCAATGCAATATGGCTTATCGTTTGACTGGTCTCTGTTCATTCCGCTGGTACTGATTTTCTTTATTACCGCACTAGAGGCCATCGGTGATATTACCGCAACATCTGAAGTGTCTGGTGAGCCAGTAAAAGGCCCAGTGTACATGAAACGCATTAAGGGCGGTGTGTTAGCAGACGGCTTAAACTCTGCAATCGCAGCCGTTTTCAACAGCTTCCCGAACTCAACGTTTAGCCAGAATAACGGCATCATCATGCTAACAGGAGTCGCGAGCCGCTACGTGGGTTACTTTATTTCAGGCATGTTAGTGATTCTTGGCTTGTTTCCTGGCGTCGCTAGCTTTGTTCAGCTGATTCCTGAGCCAGTACTTGGCGGCGCAACGATTGTCATGTTTGGTACGATTGCTGCCGCTGGTGTGCGTATTATCTCTCGTGTTGAGCTCGATCGCCGCGCAATTCTGATCATGGCCTTATCCTTCTCAATGGGACTTGGTATCGCACAAAAACCAGAGATCCTGCAATTTATGCCAGAATTTATTAAGAGTATTTTCTCAACTGGTGTTGCAGCAGGTGGCATCACTGCGATCATTTTAAATTTACTTCTGCCAGAGAAACTGGAAGACGAAGATGAACTTCCTCAGGAAGTGAAAGAGTCTTAAGATTATTGAGAATAAGAAAAGCCCAACCTATTTAGGTTGGGCTTTTTGTTTAAAGGGTGCAGGCCATCGACTTACTTGGTAGGAAAGCTGATTTGAGCGATTAAACCGCCTTCACTGCGATTACGCATCACCACAGAGCCTGAATGTTGGCTGATTATACGCTTCACAATCGCCAACCCTAGCCCAGTGCCTTCACTACCGCGAGCGGTGTCACCACGCGTAAAGGGTTCAAATAACCTCGCGATTTGGGAATGCTCGATACCCGGTCCGTTGTCCTCTACTGAAATCCACACTAGCTGCTTATCTGCTGTCACACCAGTGCTGATTTTGACCCAGCCATTGCCATAGCGTAGCGCATTCACAACTAAGTTACTGATCGCCCGCTTAATCGCAATCGCGCTTCCTTTGGCTGGCGGCAAGTTAAGATTAAGATCTGTTTCAATTTCAACCTCATAACCACCTTCAGAACTGGCGACGTCACTGGCAATCGTACTGATATCAACCGCTTCAAACGATTCTTGGTTCACCGGTTTGAGGTAATCCATAAACTGACTGATGATCTCATTACATTCTTCCGTATCGCTAATGATCCCCTCCGCAAGATAGCTGTCCTCAGGAGACATCATTTCTGTCGCTAGGCGAATACGCGTCAGAGGTGTTCGTAAGTCATGGCTAATCCCTGCCATTAATAAGGCTCGGTCTTCTTCTAGCTCTTGAATACCTTTCGACATTTGATTAAAGGCTCGAGTTACAGAGCGAATCTCCGATGCGCCTTTCTCTGCTAAGGGGGGCGGGATCTCACCTCGACCGACGTCTTTCGCGGCTCTCTCTAAAGCCAAAAGTGGACGGTTTTGCAAACGAATAAACAACCAACCACCTGCAATGATCAGCAGCGCCATAATCAAGCTGTTACGAAACAGCGGGGCAAAATCTTCTTCTTGCAGCTCAGATAACGGAATACGAATGATGGAGTTCGGCAACTTTTCGATGTGCATCCACAAAATGTAACTTTCATCGCCAAGCAATAAGCGCACTTCTGTGGGCGAACCCAGCTCTTGGCTCATTTCTTCAGACATCAAATCAATCGACATTGCGTGATGAAATTCAATCGCCTTATCGCTATCGAGACTATGAACCGTCACCCCTAATCTTTCTAACAATTGACGCCTTAACGGTGCATCAGACTTTAAAGGTCCTTCATCATCAAGCACCAAATTGAGCTCATGGGCGAGAATTTTATTGAACTGCTGCAAACTCGGCATCAACGCGTAGTTAAAAACGGCGTAGTAAGAGAAAACTTGGCTCGCGAGAAGCAAAGAGATGAACAGCAGAATAGATTGTGTCAGTGAACTTCGGATGCGCATGGAACGTTCCTAGTGGTCCTAATCGCGAAATTTCAGCCTTCAAAGGGAAGGTAATGAAGGCTGAAGTTGCTATAGCCAAGTGCTGGCTATGGAGTGAAGAGGTTACACCTCTTTACCGTCTGGGACGAAAACATAACCTAGGCCCCATACGGTTTGAATGTAGCGCGGCTTGCTCGGATCGTCTTCTAACATGCGACGTAAACGTGAGATTTGTACGTCAATAGAACGTTCCATTGCAGAATATTCACGGCCACGCGCCATGTTCATCAATTTGTCTCGTGACATTGGCTCACGTGCATTCATCACGAGCGCCTTTAGAACAGCAAACTCTCCAGAGGTGAGTGGCATTGCCTCGTCACCGCGGAACATCTCGCGAGTGCCTAGATTGAGTCGGAACTCCCCGAACTCCACCACTTTTTCTTCCGTGCTTGGTGCACCCGGCAACTCTACAGTTTGGCGGCGTAATACGGCCTTGATGCGAGCCAATAATTCGCGTGGGTTAAACGGTTTTGGCAAATAATCATCCGCCCCTACCTCAAGACCTACGATGCGGTCCACTTCATCACCTTTCGCGGTGAGCATTAAGATTGGCAACATATTGTTCGCGTGGCGTAGACGACGACAAATTGACAAACCGTCTTCACCTGGCAACATTAGGTCCAGCACCATTAAGTGAAAGTTTTCGCGCGTTAGTAGGCGATCCATCTGTTCGCCATTGGCGACACTTCGTACCTGAAAACCTTGCTCAGAAAGGTAACGCTCCAATAGAGCACGTAAACGAGCATCGTCATCAACCACTAAAATTTTATGATTTTCTTGCATTGAAACATCCTTTCAGAAGCGTCTATTGTCGAAAATGTATCACTGTTTTTCCTAACGTGCTCAAGCAAATTGTTACTCTTTTTATCTTAAGCGCTTTATTCTCTCTCTAGCAGGTATTTTCAGCACCTACTATTGACCATAATTCCATTCCAGTTCACGTTTGGCCTCAAGCAGCTCTTGCTGTGCCTCCGCCAACTTATGACGTTTTTTCTCAATTTTGTCTGCTTTACCTGAATGCTGAGCTTCGACTAATTCTTCCTCTCGCTCCTCAACTTCTTTAATCTTTTCTTCCACTTCTGCTTGCAGCTCTTGGCGCAGCTCACCTTCCGAGCATTCATTCTGGATAGCGGAAAGTGCTTGCTCCAAGCCTTTAATGCGATGCTCATTACCTTGCGCTTTTGCATACTCAAGCTGCTGCTCTACCGCTAACTCTTTAGCGTCACAGCCTTTCACTTCATCTTGAGCAAAAACTGAAAGTGAGAAACCTATTGTTAGTGCAGCACTACACATGACTGCTTTGTTCATTTTACTTCTCCGAGAAAGGCACCATGCCTTTATACCAAATATTCTGACGTTGAGACCCAAGTCACTTCTAGTGAACTTCATGAGACTTGAATCGGTGATAAAGCCTCAGTCTTCCGAGGCCGGTTGAGTGTATTCAATTGAGTTGATGAACCACTCTTTTTCACCTTCCGGGGTGCGTACCGTGAACTCTTCATCCACTTGTTTTTTCAACATCGCTCGCGCCATAGGTGAATCGATAGAGATGTAGTCTTTCGCATCGCCATAAATCTCTTCAGGCCCGACAATACGAAACTTTTTCACTTCTCCTGCCTCATTTTCTATTTCCACCCATGCACCAAAAAAGACTTTGCCTTCTTGTTGCGGAGAATAGTCAACGATCGTGACTTCTGGCAGGAATTTACGAAGGAAGCGGACACGACGGTCGATCTGACGGAGTAAACGTTTATTGAAGGTGTAATCCGCATTTTCTGAGCGATCGCCCAGGCTCGCAGCCCAAGTGACGATCTTGGTGATTTCCGGGCGCTTTTCATTCCAAAGGTAATCATGCTCTTGTTTGAGTTTGTTGTAACCTTCTCGTGTAATCAGCTTAGTTTTCAAATTAACTCCTATCTCAACTAAAAAATGCTGCTCTTTGGCAGCATTAAGGAGATGATATACCCAAAGATCCAATGTTGTTCAGGCTTTGGGTATCAAGGTGATAAGGCGGCCAGAGTGTTACTTTTCGTAATCCGGTTTTTGCGTCACGATGTAATTCGTATCACTCGAAACAACCGCGCCATGTTTTAGGAAGTTTTTACCTAAAATCATGCTGTAATGGAAGCGACCTCGGTCCTGTAAGTTGACTCGGATCTTCTTCTCTAATTCGCCAAGCTTAACATGCATTTCAACCACAGGGCGTACGTTCGCTTTCTCACCTTTCTTCGCTTTAATACGCATGACATCAACAACAGGCTTGGTAAACGCCTGTTTCATGCCAAGATCGTTCTCATAGGTAAAGCTCACCATGTCTTTGCCGTCTTTCTTAAACTGCTTGATGTTCTTAGCATTGATTGAGCTTACATCTGCACCCGTGTCTAACTTCACAGGGAAAGACATCCCCTCAACTTCAGCCACTTCGATATGGCCAGCTTTGAAAAGTGGCCTTGCATCTAGTAGATGGTCTGCGCGAGTGTTCAGCAACACACCACCCTTGGCTATGTCATGACCAAAGACGAAAAAGGGTTGAGTGTCACCCTCATCAAGCACATCGAGCGCAAACTTCATTGATGTGTCTTTTCTACCGAGAAGAAAGTCTCCTTCGACAACAGGGCGAACCGCGCTGCCAACCTTGAGCTTTTTCAACACTGGTTTGGTGATTTTTTCTTCTTTCCCCTCATCGTTCATTAAATAAAACGTGACGGATTCATCCTTACCTTTTTCTGTTACTTCAAACCCATTTACACGCAGTAATGGCGTTTTCACAGTAAAAGTGGGGTAAGCAGGGACGGTATAACCATCAATGGTGACCTGTTCTTCTGGTGAAACGACAAGAGGTTTTGATTTGAGCGCGCTTTTGAACGTTTTTTCTACGCCACCCAGTAGATTTTCTCTGTCCGTATCAATAACAAAGTGCTGACTCGCGACGTCCCGACCTAAGCGAATTTGCGAACTGAACTTACTGCGATCACGCAGATACACCAACCAACGTTGAGTTTCATTTTCGCCGACTTTGACGGGTAAATAGACTAAAGGGCGCTCGCTTTTGGTCGTTTTCAGCATTCGTACCAAGGGTAATGTCATTGGATGACGCTTGCCATTCTCGCCCTCTAACATAAAAGAGACTTCGTTATGCTTTTTGTCTACCTTGATGTCCAGTGCATGGACGTTGGTATAACGGCTAGAAGTTGAGATGCTGATCTTATATGGCACACCTTCGACTTCAACCGTCTCTTTTTTGCCAATCATTTTTGCGCGTGGCTGTTCTTGAAGGTAATCGTAACCAGCGAAGACCCATGCGTTATCATCGAGATAGGTTTTACCAATCAAGATAGGAGAAGAGAATTGCGTACGCTTGGTCAGGTTCACTTCCGTATCAACGGTGTGACCAGCGATTGTCATCGGCATTTTTATTGTCGGGCGTAGGATGGGCTTTTTGCTTGTTCGGCTGCGAATCGCGCTCACTCTTTCCAGATCATCGGTAATCTGTATTTCCTTCCCTGTATAAGGGTGAGGAACCGTAAAGCTAACCTTTACTTGATATGGCTTAAAGCTGTCGGCGTCCCACTTTGCCTTCGTACCACCTAAGTCATCGACAATCGCCCAAAGTAACTCGTTATCTTTCAAATCTTGGTAATCTGGGTGTGAGCTACTGACATGGATATTCTCCGCATGCATCGATGTCGTATCTGCACCAGTATCAATCTTGCCAATAAATGGCACCGCTTTTAGTTCCGGAATGTCACTGTAGTAGACGCTCTCCACACGCCCTAGTACCAATTTGTTATCGAGCTGATAAACGGGAGCTTGTGTGGTTCCTGAGATAGATTGCGCCCAACTAAGCGGGGCGACAAGTAAGGCACTCGTAAGCGCTAACGCCAAAGACATTTTTTTCATCATGATTATCCGTATAAGCCGAGGTACATTTAGTGATATCAACAACCGTGGAATTAGGTTAGTCGATAACTGCGGATATAAGTTCTCAATTTAATTACAGTTTTGACATAAATCTGACTGATGTCCACCAGCGCCCGGTAAATTTTTGCCTCGTTAATTTAAAACATTGCAAATTCTTCGAATGACCCCAATGTTCTATACAACCCAAACCGAATTAAAAGAGAAAACACGGATGAGCCAAGCTATCTGTCGCATGATTGCTCAAGAACTGAATGTTCGCCCAGAGCAAGTCAACGCCGCTGTCACCCTAATTGATGATGGCAACACTGTCCCTTTTATTGCACGTTACCGCAAAGAGGTGACGGGGGGCCTTGATGATACCCAGCTGCGTACTTTGGACAGCCGTCTGTCTTACCTTCGTGAAATGGATGATCGCCGTCAAACCATCCTCAAATCAATCCAAGAGCAAGGCAAACTGACGCCAGAGCTAGAACAAGAGATCGCGCAGGCAGACAGCAAAACTCGTCTTGAAGACTTATACCTACCTTACAAACCCAAGCGTCGTACGAAAGGTCAGATCGCGATTGAGGCTGGTCTTGAGCCACTCGCAGATCAACTTTGGAATCATCCACAAACCGAGCCAGAAAGCGAAGCAAGCAAATACCTTGATGCAGACAAAGGCATCGCAGACACCAAAGCTGCATTGGATGGCGCTCGCGCGATCATCATGGAGCGCATCGCAGAAGACGCAAACTTACTGGAAAAAATTCGCAACCACTTAAATCGCAATGCGGAACTGGTTTCACGAGTCGTTGAAGGCAAAGAGCAAGAAGGCGAGAAGTTTAAAGATTACTTCAACCACAACGAGCCCCTAAGCAAAGTGCCATCGCACCGCGCACTGGCGATGCTACGCGGCCGTAACGAAGGCTTCCTGACATTGGCGATGAACGCTGATCCAGAACAGGAAGAAGGCGCTCGTCAGTCTTACTGCGAAACGATTATCGCCGACCATTATGGCGTAACGCTAAGCAGCGCACCGGCGGATACCTGGCGTAAGCAAGTGATCAGCTGGGCATGGCGCATCAAAGTATCGATGCACATGGAAACCGAGCTAATGGGCGCAATGAAAGAGCGCGCTGAAATCGAAGCGATTGAAGTATTCGCCACTAACCTAAAAGACTTGTTGATGGCAGCACCGGCTGGCCCTCGTGCAACACTTGGCCTCGATCCGGGTCTGCGTACAGGTTCAAAAATCGCGGTTGTCGACTCAACAGGTAAAGTGCTTGCAACCGAAACCATCTACCCTCACCCACCACAAAAACAATACGACAAGTCAGCACAAATCGTTGATCAGTTGGTGCGTAAGTACAATGTGGATTTGATTGCGATTGGTAACGGTACGGCTTCACGTGAAACCGACAGCTTTGTCGCAGACGTCATCAAACGTGGCAACCTGAAAGTTCAGAAGATCATCGTAAGTGAAGCGGGGGCTTCGGTTTACTCAGCGTCTGAGCTTGCAGCAAAAGAGTTCCCGAATATGGACGTATCACTGCGTGGTGCAGTGTCGATTGCACGTCGTTTGCAAGATCCATTGGCTGAACTCGTGAAAATTGATCCGAAATCTATTGGTGTGGGTCAATACCAGCACGATGTAAGCCAATCTATGTTGGCAAAACGCCTAGATGCGATTGTGGAAGACTGTGTAAATGCGGTTGGTGTTGATGTGAACACCGCTTCTGCCGCACTATTAACACGCGTAGCAGGCTTATCAAGCACCATCGCGCAGAACATTGTCGACTTCCGCGATGAAAACGGTCGCTTTGAAGCACGTACAACCTTGAAGAAAGTACCTCGTTTAGGTCCTAAGGCGTTCGAGCAGTGTGCGGGCTTCCTACGAATCATGGATGGTAAGAACCCACTTGATGCGTCTGCGGTTCACCCAGAAGCGTACCCGGTGGTCAAAGCAATTTCTGAGAAGAACAACAAAGACATCAAAGCACTGATTGGTGATTCAAGCTTCCTTAAAGGTCTGCATGCGGTCGATTACACCGACGATAACTTCGGCGTTCCAACCATTACAGACATCATCAAAGAGTTAGACAAGCCGGGTCGTGACCCACGTCCAGAATTCAAAACGGCGACCTTTGCAGAAGGTGTAAACTCGGTATCTGACTTGGAACCGGGCATGATTCTAGAAGGTGTGGTATCAAACGTAGCCAACTTCGGTGCCTTCGTTGATATTGGCGTTCACCAAGATGGTCTCGTACACATCTCTGCACTGACAGATCGTTACGTGTCTGACCCACGTGAAGTGGTGAAAGCGGGCGACATCGTCAAAGTGAAAGTGATGGAAGTTGACGTGCAGCGTAAGCGTATTGGTCTATCGATGCGTATGAACGACGAACCGGGTCAAGACAACCGCAGCCAACGCTCATCAGCAGCGCCACGTCGTAATGACCAACCGCAGCGTCGTCAGCCTCGCCGTGATGATTCGTCATCGAACAGCGCGATGGGCGGTGCGTTTGCTGCAGCGTTTGCTAAAGCGAAAAAGTAACCTTACCTAGGCTTCACCGCTAACGAGCTTTCATAACTAAAAAGAAAACGCTCCAATCAGTCAACCTGCTTGGAGCGTTTTTGTTTGAGTAGGATATTGAGTCGTCATAATACTGCTATCACTTCTGACGGGGTATGGGGAGCGACTGCATGACCATAATGAAACTTGATCACCTTCCTGCGCTTTTCCATTAATCCTTCATTGATCGCAGCATCCAAAATGCGCTTTGGTAAGCGAAAGCGGATCGCGTAGCCTTTCCCCTGGTCTTCACTATACGATTTGAGCGCAAGCAAACTAAAAAGCCGTTCTAGTGTATCTTCCGGCTCTTCTTGATAACGCGTGTCGACTTCCGTTTCCATATCATAATCAGGATGCTCTGAAGGATCCCAAGAAGACTGACGTCGGCGCTTGTCATCACCTTTTACTTTTCGCTCTGCATTGGTTTTGGCCAATGCGACCGTTGGCGTTACAGGCTCTCGGACTTTATTGTCGCGAGCTGCTTGTTCCGTCTGCACATTCACGGATGGGGCGATCAGTGGCACACTTACGTTGGTCGGTGACACAATCATTGCGAACCCTCCTCAGAGTCGCCCAACTCGTCAATATGGCTTAGCTTTATTGGCTAATAAAACCTCACCAGTCTTTATGTCGACCACTTTTTAAACAACTTGAGGTATTTCCGTTCGCACTTGCTCAATCGTGAGCAAACTCTCGGATTTGAACACAAAATTCGTCATGTTCGGTGATAAAAGGCGCATGAGAGGACTGATTAAAAACAAACTGCTGGGTATGAGGCAACTGTTCACTCAAATCGTTAGCTACTTTAATTGGCACCAACCCATCTAAACGGCCATAAAGACGCAACATTGGAACAGAAAGAGACGTCAACGCATCGCGCAGATCCACATCAGCAAGGATGTTTAGCCCAACCAACAGCGATTCAGGGTTTGGCTGAGGGCGCGATAGTACCGCTTGCTTGAGCTGTTTAACATCTTTACGCGCTGATGGGCTGCCCATCGCTTGCAACGCCATAAAGCGCTCAATGGTCAGTGAGAAATCTTCTAGCAACTGAGAGGTGAACGCACTCAGTACATTCGGTTGAATGCCGCGCCACGGTTTTTCTGCGGCAAATTTTGGTGAGCTGGCAACCGTAATCAACTTAGCCACGCGCTCGGGCATATTTAACGCCACATGCGTTGCCACTAAACCTCCGAGGGACCAACCAAGCCAAATCGCTTTCTCTGGCGCACCTTGCACCACCAGGTTAGCAATATGGTCTAAATCTTCGGCATGAGATTCGGCGCTATGCCCGTACCCCGGAAGGTCAACCACATGAACTCGGAAATAAGGTTGAAGAGACTCGACTGTCTGCTGCCATACCGCACCATTCATGCCCCAACCATGAAGTAATACCAAATCTGGTCCCTGACCAAATGACTGCCAGTGTAATTTCGTGCTCATGCTCTCAATCTCTCCCACTTATTTTATTCCCTACGGCTTCAGCCAAGCGTTAGGCTGAGTAAAATATCACCATGAATAAACGCTATGTTATCTCATCACTGGCAAAACATCATGCATCGCGTATTGAGCAGTCAATGCGGCCTGTGTCGGTTCCCTATTCAAACACCAAGCCACACAAATACTCTGCGCTGGTGCGAGCACTGTTTAAAATACCTAACTCCGGTAAAACGATGTCAACGCTGCGGTTTATCATTACAGAAAGAAGAAATGAGTACGGATAGTATTTGTGGTGAATGTCTTTCAAAGCCACCGCCATGGCAAAGGCTATACACGTTAGGCGATTACGACTTTCCCCTTTCACGGGAAGTACAACGCTTTAAAGATCACGGAGAGTCTTGGCATGTAAAAGCATTAACCGAGCAACTGGCACAGCGCATCACCACGCCAGCTCCAATCATTACCAGTGTGCCATTGCACTGGCAGCGTTACCTGCGCCGGGGTTTTAATCAAAGTGATGTTTTAGCCCGACACCTCGCCAAGCAATTGCAGACTAATTTTGATGCGAAGGTCTTTCGTCGAGTAAGGCTCGCCCAATCACAGCGTGGTAATACCAAAACAAGCCGTGAACAAAACTTAAAAGGCGCGTTTATTCTCAATAAGCGCCCTCACTCTTCCCATGTTGCCATCGTCGATGATGTAGTCACCACAGGCAGTACCGTCCGACAATTATGTCATTTACTACTTGAAGTTGGCGTAGAAAGCATCGATATTTACTGCATCTGCAGAACACCTGCTCCTCGTTCTCTCTAGATCGCTTCGCCATGCCTTAGCATCAAAAAGACTAGATCCATACGTCAACAAGAGTAGAATAGCAGCAGTAACCTACAAATTTACTCGGGTATTCGTCGTGTCAAATATTACTATTACAGAAACTGCGCAAACGCATTTCGCTAACCTTTTAGGTCAACAACCTGAAGGCACTAACATTCGTATTTTTGTTGTGAACCCAGGTACACAAAACGCTGAGTGTGGCGTGTCTTACTGCCCACCAGAAGCAGTAGAATCGACCGACACTGAACTCTCTTACAGCGGTTTTTCAGCTTACGTGGATGAGCTGAGCCTGCCGTTCCTTGAAGACGCTGAAATCGATTTTGTTACCGATAAAATGGGCTCTCAGCTAACGCTAAAAGCACCTAACGCTAAAATGCGTAAAGTTGCGGACGACGCACCACTGGTTGAGCGCGTTGAGTACGTTATCCAAACTCAAGTCAACCCACAGCTTGCTGGCCACGGTGGTCACGTAAACTTGGTTGAGATCACTGAAGACGGTGTTGCGATTGTTGCATTTGGTGGCGGTTGTAATGGCTGTTCTATGGTTGACGTAACACTAAAAGAAGGCATCGAGAAAGAACTGCTAAACCAGTTCATTGGTGAACTAACCGCAGTTCGTGATGCAACAGAACATGACCGTGGTGATCACTCTTACTACTAAGAGTAAACACTGTCAGAAAATGGGAGGCTTCGGTCTCCCATTTTTGTATCGATACTGAGGTGATGCTGAGATGCTTAGCTCGACTCGTAAAATCCGCTAGAAACTCAGGCGGAGTTCTCATATATTAAGAATCTTACGCATCTCGTAAACGCCAACGACACCAAGGAGCCAGCGTCATGCCGAAACGAACCCCACCAGAGATACTCTCATGCCAGACGGTTGCAAAATCCAAACTGTTTGCTGTGGAAGCGCTCGACCTTCGTTTTTCCAATGGTGAGCATCGTACTTATGAGCGTATGAAGCCAAGTGGACGAGATGCTGTAATGGTGGTTCCTGTAACAGAACAAGGCGATTTATTACTGGTGCGTGAATACGCCGCTGGAACTGAACGTTACGAGCTAGGTTTCCCAAAAGGGCTGATTGACCCAGGAGAAACACCACACCAAGCTGCGGATCGTGAGTTAAAAGAAGAAATCGGCTTTGGCTGTAATCAGTTAACCCCGTTGAAACAAGTTATCCTCGCGCCATCTTACTTTTCGAGCAAAATGACTCTATTTTTAGGACAGGCGCTTTATCCAGAGAAGCAAGAAGGCGATGAGCCTGAACCACTGGAAATTGTGCGTTGGCCACTTGCGCAAGCCGAAGAGTTATTAACTCACATGGATTTCTGTGAAGCACGAAGCATCACAGCGCTAATGTTGGCACTGAAACACTTACCAAACACCACTCACAAGCATAACCAATAACGGTCATTAGAACCGAATAACACTGTGAGTAAGGACTATCACTTATGCCAATGACAAAAGATCTATCTCACCTACTTCCTCAAGTCATCGAGATTGCCCGCAGTGCTGGACAAATGATCCTCGAAATATATGAAAAGAAGCAATATGAGGCCTACACCAAAAGTGACGAAACTCCCGTAACAAGTGCGGATATTGCAGCTCACAAGTTCATCACTGAACGCTTGAGTGATCTGACGCCTGACATTCCCGTGTTGTCAGAAGAAGACGCAGACATAAGCTTAGAGCAACGCGCTCAGTGGGAACGTTATTGGTTAGTCGACCCTCTTGATGGTACTCAAGAATTCATCGCTCGCAGTGGTGACTTTGCCACTATTATCGCGTTGGTCGACAACAATCGACCAACCATGGGCGTCGTTTACGGTCCTGTATCTGGCGTGACTTACTACGCTTATAATGGCAAAGGCGCCTGGAAAATTCCCGACATGTCGGACAGCGTCAAAATCCATACACACAAACACGAACAGCCAGAGCAAAGCATCGCAATTGCTATTAGTCGTCGCCAAGACATCAATCGTATTACTAACCGTATGAGCAGCGCCTGGAATTACGACTTAATACCGCTCGGTTCTGCGGCATTGAAAGCATGCCTCGTCGCGGAAGGGGCGGTAGATTGCTATCTCCGACTAGGTCCAACAGGTGAGTGGGACACCGCTGCGACACAATGCATTGTTGAAGAAGCTGGCGGACGTATTCTCAGCACGCAATTAGAACCGCTGTCATATAACGAGCGGGAAACACTAGAAAACCCGAATTTTATTGTTCTTGGTGATGCGGATTTACCTTGGAATGAGATTTTACAACGCAAAGATTAAGCGCCCTATCGGTAAAATTTAGAGCACAAAATTCTAGCAATAGAAAGGCCACGAATATCTTCGTGGCCTTTTCTTTTTGACCTTCTGTACAGCACTTGGAGTATTTGGCCTACTATGTTCCAATTGCCTGTAAAGCTGAACGAAAGAAAACAAATCAATTAAAAATCATGGTTTTAAATTTCCATTCATTCCCAATGTACAGCGAATAGAGGTTTTAGCTTACAATGATCCAAAAGCAAAAAGAGCTGCACAATAGCAGCTCTTTTAAGATATTGGATTTTGTCACGATAGGTTAGAAGCGCCCTTGGTAGTTAAACTCATATTGACCTTGAGCATTCGGCTTACCCAACCATTTCAGTTGCTCCCCCATGCTGGATGGGAACTCTGCACCAGGTTTGAACCACGCTTTGGTTGAGTACCGTTGATTAGGCATCAGTTCAGCGGAAAACGCCGCAGAGACTTGTTTGCTGCTCTGCTCACCAGTTGCCGTCAATACACTATCCTGACAGTTTATATCGGCAATCACAGGACCGAGATCTAAGCTGCCAACGGGGCTTTGAATACCACTGGCATTCCATACTAAAGTGCCTTCACCGTTCTTACACCAAGGCGCAGCATAAGTCGCATGACGAATATTCAGCTCAAGCTGCCCATCAACACCAACAGGCACAGGGAGGCGCGCTTGCTCAACAACTTTTACCGCCGGAATCGAGGCAACTAAGTTATTGGCATAAGGGCCATCACTTAAGCTATAGCCGACAAAACCGCGCCCACGGACGTCTATTTCACTACCACGACCAAAGCGCACAGCAAACTCAGCTTTACCTGTCAGTAGACTCGACCATTGGAAATCCCAATTAACTTCTCCAAGGTTCTGGCGCTGCCAACGAATACTAGAAGCTTGACCTTGCCATACCGAACCGTTGGTTCCTTGAATGTCCAGGCCTCTCACTGTTGGTGCTTGTTGTAACACCCAAGAGACTGGTAATCCCATTAAAAGACTGACTGAAAAAAAGACGATAAAGATAACAACGTAAAGTACTGCTCGCTTCACCTTAACCTCGCTTAAACTGAAGGCGGTTTACATCGATCATGCCCGCTTGCTCTGTTCGGTCGATATCTAAAAATTCGACTTCAATACCCTGTTGCTCTTTCAAGTAACGTAACCAATCCACTAGTTGATTAAACGCGAGTGGTTTGATCCACACTTGAACGCTCTCATTACGAGGTTGTACTCGAATCAACTCAACTTTATAACGACGAGCTGAAGAAGAAACCAACTGATTCAACGGTTGACTAGAGTAGCTCACACCGCTGCTTTTTCGCAGTGCAGTGATGCCATCCGCTTTATCTTGTACCCAAGCTAGCAACTGCTTTTCACTTTGAATACGTGACTGAGCTAGCTCCGCACTTTGACTCATTGGTTGTAATAAACCCCAATAAATAATACCGATAACGGCAATAGCGCCACATCCCATGACCAAACGCTGCTCACGCTGCGAGATGCTGCTCCACCAAACCTGAGCTTGAGAAATTAAATTTTTCATCATCACCTCACAAACGCTTCAAAACAAAGCTGCCAACCACAACGTTATCGCTACGGTTCAACTGACCTTGCTCAACATTAAACTTCTCTGCCAATTTCACACGAGCCTGCTCAAAAGGTTGGAAGTCTGAACTACGAGCCTGAATACGTACTTCGCCACGTTGTCCGTCGTATTTAAAGCTAGTGATCTCCAAGTCGCTGACCTGACCAAGCGTCGCGGGTAATGCCGCCAACCATGACAACATTGCCTGCTGACCACCTCCACCAGATAAGCGGCGCTCTTCATCATCCATTTGTCGTTTGAGGTAACTAACGGTAGGAATGCGTCTTTTATTTGGGAACACTTGGCGGAAAATACGCTCACTCTCCTCACGATACGCTTGAGCTTGTGCTTCGTACTTGTGGACCACGAGCAACTGCTGCGCAACCATGACAACGATAAGCACCCCCGCAGCAATGGTGGCTTTTTGCCAGAGCTTCCAGTATTTACCCCAAGAAGATTTCGGCTTGAATATCCCAGTCAGCAAATTGACTTTGCTTTCTGTCACCCCCTTCGCCAGTAAAGCCATCGTCATTTCTTCTGGTTGCGGCTCCCATATTTCAGGTAACGCAGATTCCGGGACCGAGCTATAGCAATCGAGCTTCCAACCTTCATGATTTTGTAGATAAGAAGAGAGGTAAAGGTCTAACCAAGAAGCGTCGACAACCGCGCCCTCTGTCGCAGAGTGACGAATTAGCCATTGCTCGCCAATCATTGCAGCACTGCTGTGCTCTCCACGAACCGGTAATGCAAGCACATCGGGTAAAATGCGTTTAATGGCGATACCTTGGCTTGAAAAACGTTGCAGTACAGTCTGAATCCAAGCACGTTCAACTGCGCAAATCTGCGCTTTGTCCGCTTGTTTACCCAACACGCTAAAGTGCAGGCCATCAACGTCCTGAGCAACTTCGTCTTCCACTAAGTACGGTAACATCGCCTCGAATTGGCGTGTTGCACCAGGTGGTATATCCACTTGCGTCAGGACCACATCATTACTCGCTAGCAGCGCCACAACTTGGCGCTGACCAGCATATGAGACCAACTCATCTAAGTGTTCCCATCCGGCGATTTCACCGCTAGCAATCACTTCCTGTTGATCTGTCGACCACACCACCCAAGGAATGGTACTTTGTTGTTCGCTACTCAGCCGAACGGTCAGAAACTCGCTCACTGATCCCTCCAAAACGACGGCGAACTACGGTCACCGTTTCTCTATTTGTACTTTGTAAAAGGCTTCGGATACGTACACGTGATTCATCCACCAACACTTGTGCATCCAATTCAAAAAAGGCGCTATCCACACCCAAATAGCCTTTGGCGTTTTTCTTTACATCTTCACTTAAGCCAGCCATTTCTGACTCTGCTAAAAATTCATCAATGCTATCCCACCCATCAAATGGGCGTTTTTCAATTAGCTGAATCGCATCACTACTGCTTAAGTTTGGTGAGAACATTGCCACCAAAATCGGAGTTTGCTCAACATCAATCGTATTCACGTTTAAACGCCAGTCATCACTTGGCAATGCACAGACCAACGGCTCCAATTTTTGGAAAATTTCACCACTCACCTGATAGACAGCCCGTAACTCGGAAGCATCTGCCATCCAACCATTTGATGCCAAATAGGAAGGTTTCATCGCTTCATATGTGCTGTCTTCAACCCCAGTAGTCGAACGGACAGAGTCATCAGCATCAATGTATTCCCAAGTAGAGTCTGCAATGATTTCTGCTTGATATGGCTCGACATCCAACTCTTCTAATAGGCGCTGCAATACATTCACTAAATATGGTCTTGTAATTTGCTGACCCGTTGGTTGCACACGACTCAATACATTTAGATTAAAGCACGCTTGCTTGTCTCTAATTCGTCCCGCCGCTTGACCATAATCTAACGGATAGACTTGCTCTTTTATCGCCCACGGTTGACTCATATTAATCGTGTCGGTGTCTTTATAACTTTGTTCGATACCCACTTTTGCTAGCGCCTCGACGCCAAGGCTGTACCAGTACGCTTGCTGGTAATTGATTTGATTAGCGCCTCGCTGAAACTGTAAGAACAAACGTTCCGACATGCTGGCGGCAACCGTCGCCATAATCGCCAGCAACATCAACACTATAATCAAAGCAACACCGCGCTGACGGTTAACCATTATTGCTGTCTCCTGAACTTTCCTCTTTCTGACTCAATGTGCCATCAGGAGTGAGATAAGTGCGGGCAATTTCTCCATAGTCTTTGAGAGTGAGAACAACAGAAACCGCTTTCGGCAGCGCTTTTTCTTCAGCCCACTCTTTTTTCCATTGCTTACCATCATAGAAACGCATATCAAATGACTCGACCTGCGTTAGCAATGGAGTAACAGTACCTTGTTGCCCAACCGGCGTATCAGGATAGCGCCACCATACTCGCTGCAGTGTTTCTTCTTTTAAGCGATAGCCAACCTTGGTTACTTCTCCACGAGGGAACTGCTGCTGAGGATTGTGCCAACCTAAACGGGCAAACATCAGCCCTTTAGTATCGGAGTCCAACAGGTAATCGGACCAAAAAATTAGCCGGCTAGCAGGCTCTTCACCATTAGTACGTGTTTGACGCATCGCCATTTGACGAAAATCGTTATCCATCATAACCATGGCACGCTGAATTTCGTTTAAGCGTTGGGTTCGTTCTTGTGATAGCGCATTGCTACGCTGTACTTGCGATACCACTTGGTACGCTGCGACACTTAAACTGGCAAAGATGGCAATCGATACCAACACTTCAATAAGTGTAAAACCTTTTACCCTTTGGCGCGTGTTTGCGCGGAGATGATTATTGCGCCACATAGCTTCGTACCGTTACTACAGGGCTCGCGCTTTTCTCTACCGAGACGCTCACATCAAATGCTTTCAGCAATGGCTGCGTCGTGGCGACTGGCGTGACTTTCCAGAACCAAGTGCGTCCTGCCAGCTCTTCTGTGCCGTTTTTCGCTTTGAGTTCTCCGGTATTCAACATCACATTTGCCATCTGATTATCCACAACCATGGCTGCAAACATTTTTTCTTCTAGATAACTGATTGTATTAATATGCTGGCTCACAGAGCGAATGACACTGATGGCAGCGGTAGCGAAAATTGCCAGTGCGACCAATACTTCCAGTAAGGTCATGCCTCTCGTCCGGCGATGACTCAAATTTGGGCGAGCTTGCTTAAAATTGCGCATTCTCATCCTCTTTCACTTCTTCGCCCGGAGCTAATAACAAAATTTGTCCACTTTCTTTGCCAATGACTCGCCAACCGTCATTAAAGGCATCACCATTTTGCGGAAAAAAAGACAGGGTAAATGGCGTGACTTCGGCGCTGGAAAAGATAAACACTTGCGGTGGCTCAATTTTCTTTTCGTCCTCTTCTTCTGCGAACATGTCTTCATCAAAAAGAGAACCTGGTTTGAATAAGCGCCCATCATTATCCCAAGCACCACCTCCGAGCTCGAGTTGTAGCGTAATATCTTCTTCTAGCTTGGTTTTGCTCGGAATCTGCTTTAATTTCAGAGGCTGCCAACCTTCTGAGGTTAAACTCAGTAGAGCGTAGGTCGATTTGGCATCATCCACTCGAACGCCAAAATCTTTACCGCTCAGCACCGCTTCTTCATTGAGCAGCTGTAAACGCTGAAAAAAGCTTTGAGCATACTGTTTGGAAAGATCTTTTTGGCTAGTCGGTAACGTCGAGATCACGGCCACAGCCGTAAGAGATAGCAAAACCAGCACCAATAGAATTTCTATCAATGTAAAACCGTTATGTTTTCGCATTTGTTTCATTAGTGCTGGCTTAGGCTCAATTATTGGAAGTCTTGCATGTTCCAGTTGCCAATATCTGCAGCTGGACCTTCTCCACCCTCTTGGCCATCTGCGCCTAGAGTGAAGATATCGATTGTACCGTTATCACCTGGGCTTAAGTATTGGTACTGGTTGCCCCAAGGGTCATTAGGAAGACGTTTGATGTAACCACCATCACGGTAGTTGCGTGGCTCTGGGTTAGATGGCTTGCTAACCAATGCTTCTAGACCTTGGTCCGTTGTTGGGTAAACGCTGTTGTCCAACTTGTACATATCTAAGGCATTTTCCAACGCGACAATGTCCGTAATCGCTTTTTGTTGGTCTGCCTTCTCTTTGTTACCCAATAGGTTTGGAACAACAAAACTTGCCAAAATACCCAGGATAACTACAACAACCATCACTTCTAAAAGTGTAAAACCCTGTTGTTTACTACGCTTAAACTTCATTTTTTTCTCCGAAAGTTAGATTAAAGCCATGCCGTTAGTAGACACGTCTTAATTCGAAATTATCCGCTCATCAAGTTATTCATTTCTAGCATTGGCATCAAGGTCGCCATCACAATGAACAACACTAATCCAGCCATTAATGCAATCAGCGCAGGAGTAAACACACCCAGAGCAATATTGACTGTTGATTCAAAGTTTTGATCTTGGTTATCGGCTGCCCGCGTCAACATGCTCTCTAATTCACCACTTTGCTCACCACTGGCGATCATGTGTAGCATCATTGGTGGAAACAAGCGAGTTTGGTCCAACGCCTTACGCAAACTAGCGCCCTCTCGGACGTTATCCGCTGCAAGCAAGACTTGCTGCTTCACATAACGGTTAGACATAACATCTACCGCAACGCGCATACCCTCGAGAATTGGAATCGCACTGGAAGTACAGATCGAAAGTGTTCGTGCGAATCGTGCGGTATTCAAACCTCGAGAGATCTTACCTATTAGCGGTAAGCTCAAGATTTTTCTGTCCCAAGCTAAGCGAAAGTCTGGCTTTTGCAACGCCAGTTTGAGGCCATAGAAAAGCGCCACCAGCACAACGAAAATAATCAGCCCCCAATCTTGCACAAACTCACTGGCTGCCAGTAAAAATTGCGTCGATTGAGGTAACTCTTGGCCCATCTGAATGATGGGTTCAATGATTTTAGGAACCACTGTCGCCAATAAGAACGAAACGATGACAACCGCGAATACCACCAAAACTACAGGATAAATCATGGCTTGAAGCAATTTAGATCGCATCTTTTGGCGGTTTTCGACATAGTCTGCCAAACGCTCTAATACGGTATCGAGGTGACCTGATTTTTCGCCCGCCGCAACCATAGAGCGGTACAGTTCATCAAACACGTGTGGGTAATCGGCAAAACTGTCGGCGAGCGGATAACCCTCGGTTACTTTCGAGCGAACCGCAGCCAACATAGAACGAATCCTCGGCTTTTCAGCCTGCTCAGAGACCGCACGCAAACACTCTTCCAAAGGCATACCTGATTGGACTAGCGTAGACAATTGCCGTGTGATGAGTGCCAGCTCAGATGTTGAGACGCCGCGCTTAAAGCTGACTGAACCTGAAGACTTAGCCGATTTAGCTTTCGTCTCAACCACTTCAATCGGGATCATCCCTTGCTCTTTGAGTCGCTGGCGCACTTGTCGGGCGTTGTCCCCTTCTATCGTGCCTTTTTTATGCTTGCCTTTTGCATCTAGCGCTTTGTACTCAAATGCCGCCATTAGGTTTCCTTCGTCACTCGCATCACTTCTTCAAGTGACGTAATGCCACGACGCACTTTGCTTAAACCATCGCTGCGAATACTTGGCGTATGGGCGCGAACGGCTCTCTCAATTTCTTGCTCACCAGACTCTCGGTGAATCAACTCTTGCACTTGCTCATCAACCATAATGAGCTCGTGGATACCTGTTCGACCTCGGTAGCCTTTTTGGTTACACGCTTCACAGCCTTTTGCTCGGTGCAGTTCTAACGGTTCATGCGCTTCCATACCAAACAGTTTTTTCTGTTCCGCATCGGCTTCATACGGCTCTTTACAGCTTGGACAAAGCGTTCGAACTAAGCGCTGCGCTAGCACCCCTAATAACGAAGAAGAAATAAGGAATGGCTCAATACCCATATCACGTAGACGCGTAATCGCACCCACTGCGGTGTTGGTGTGGAGAGTAGACATTACCAAGTGACCCGTTAAGGACGCTTGCACTGCAATTTGTGCGGTTTCTAAGTCACGGATCTCACCGACCATCACCACATCCGGGTCCTGACGCAGAATGGCACGCAAACCACGCGCAAAAGTCATGTCAACCTTTGGGTTCACCTGAGTTTGACCGATGCCATCAATATCAAATTCGATCGGGTCTTCAACCGTTAAAATGTTGCGTTCGTTGCTATTGATCTCTTGCAAGCCAGCGTACAAGGTGGTTGATTTACCAGAACCTGTCGGGCCCGTCACCAAGATGATACCGTGAGGGCGGCCAATCAAGTGACGGAAGTTGTCATGCACTGAAGGTGTCATGCCCAAACTATGTAAATCAAGACGAGTCGCGTTTTTATCCAACAAACGCATTACCACGCGCTCACCATGTGAGGACGGCATCGTAGATACACGCACGTCCACCGCACGACCACCGATACGCAACGAAATACGGCCATCTTGAGGCACACGCTTTTCTGCGATATCTAGTTTAGCCATAACCTTCACACGAGAAACTAGCAAAGGCGCTAACTTACGACTTGGGGTCAGAACTTCACGCAATACGCCATCGACACGGAAACGAATCGAAAGGGTTTTCTCGAACGTCTCAATATGAATATCCGACGCACCTTCTTTGATCGCTTCGCCCAACATGGCGTTGATCAATTTGATGATTGGCGCATCGTCTTCCGATTCTAATAAGTCTTCATCGTGCGGCAGTTCTTCAGCCAAAGAGAAGAAATCATCGCTATCAGCACCAATATCTTCCATCAACTGACGCGCTTCAGACGAGTCGCGTTGATATGCTTCAGTCAGCTTTTTATCAAAGGCTTCTTTATCGATAGGTTGCGGTACGAAGCTTTTCTTTAATACACGACGGACTTCAACCAGAGCCGCAGGGTTAAGCGGCTCGACATAGTAAAGAATAGGTGGACGCTCAGGATGCTCTGTCTCTAGCACCAGTTTAAAGCGGTTGGCAAAACTGAATGGCAGACGACGCATACTTGGCGCTGTGTCTAACATATCAACCATTAGTTGTTTTCCATTTGATCAATAAACGCTTGAATCTCTGTTGGGTGCTGACGCTCCTGGCCAAAGGCTGGCATAACCGGGATCTTCTCGTCTGCCATCAACTTCAACCCTTGATCCGCTTTATAAAGCTGTTCTGCGCGAATAAAGTTGTATTTACGCTGCGTAATACCGTCAGCCGTCACACCATCGCGAATAATCGTCGGCTTGATGAACACCATCAAGTTACGTTTTTCTGTTTGCGTGCTAGTTGACTTGAACAGGTGACCCAGTACCGGAATGTCACCCAATAGCGGCACTTTAGACTCACTTTCAAGTGCGCGTTCATCGACCAAACCACCAAGAACCAACATCTGACCATCTTGGATCATGACAGAGGTGTTTAACTGTCGTTTAGCAAAGCGAACGTCAACCGCACCGTTTGCGCCTAATACGTTGGAAACTTCTTGTTCAATGTTTAACTGTACAGAGTCACCTTCGTTAATTTGTGGCACTACTTTGAGTTTGATACCGACTTCTTTACGGTCAACCGTTTGGAATGGGTTGTCGTTGTTTGAGCCAGCCGTAGAGCCCGTAATAACCGGAACCTCTTCACCCACAATAAATGATGCTTCGCCATTATCCATTACGGTAATACTCGGAGAAGATAGAATGTTTGAGTTGGAGTCAGAAGCAACAGCACTAATTAGCGCTGTCCAGTCACCCATGACAATACTCATTGCCGCACCATTTACTCCGCTAAGCGCTGACGCTAGCGTAGAGTAGTCACCTGATTCAGTAACATCATATGGCGTTCGTTCGCCATTAGAGTTGGTATAGTATTCAGTGCGGGTTTGATCTTTTGCTTCTTCTAGACCAACCATCACCTGACCAATCGGGGCTCCTGAGTTACCGTACTGAATTACAGCACCCGTTTCTAATGAACCCCACTGAACACCTAGGTTAATACCATCACCTTCAGACATTTCGACAATTAACGCTTCAATAAGAACCTGAGCACGACGAATATCGAGTTGAGAAATGACGTCTTGTAATGCCATCATAATATCTGGTGGCGCTGTTAAAACTAACGAGTTAGTTGCAGCGTGAGCAGCAATGACGACCTCACCACGCGATGCACCTGATGTTTTCTGACCAGCTTGCTTTTCAGCTTGCAGGTTATCGGAAACACCTTTCAATACATCCACCAAGTCTTCAGCTTTCGCATTTTTCAGGTACACAACTCGGTTGTTACCTTTTGTCGCCATTTCAACATCAAGTTGACGAATCAAACGTTTCAAGCGGGCTCTTACTTTTGGATCACCAGAAATTAAAATCGCGTTAGTACGTTCATCGGCCACAATTTTAGGTTCAAGGAACTCTGGCGTGCTTTTCTGATTCGCACTTTTATTCAGTGCTTCGACAATGCGTACCATTTCAGCAGCAGATGCATTACGCAGCTCCACCAATTCAATTTCTTTATCACCGGCTTGGTCAACACGCTTGATGATCTCTGCTAAGCGATTCACTACTGCCGCACGACCAGTAATCAAGATAATATTCGCTGGATCATAATGAACCACGTTACCGGCACCGGCATTATCAATCAGTTGACGAAGTAGAGGAGACAACTCTCGAACCGACACATTACGCACCGCGACAACTCGAGTGATAACACTATCGCCTTGCGCGCTGCCATCACCTAACACAGGGATTGCTGAGGTTTTTGAGTCTTTTGCTTTGATAACCTTAAGTACCCCATTGTCCATTTCTACGACTGCGTAACCGTATACTTCAAGGACATTAAGGAAAAAGCTGTAGTATTGCTCTTCGTTAAGAACGTCATAGCTGCGGACATCGATTTTACCGCGTACTGAAGGATCAACAATGATGGTCTTTTCGAGGTTACGACCAACTATGTTGATGAATTCTTGAATATCAGTGCCTTTAAAGCTCGCACTAAATTCGTTTGCCATTGCACCTGGTACGCAGAGTAAACTTCCTGCTAGTAGCCAAGCACTTTTGCTGAACCAATGTTTCACGTATGTCTCCCTGAACTTACGCCGGTTGCCTAAGTCTTACAATTGGATATAGATATCGTACTGTTGGCCGTCTCGCTCAACAGTTAAATTTAATTCTTGCGGATCGCTCATCACTTGCATCAGTTGTACTGAAGAAGACGGGTCACTTAAATCGATCCCGTTCAGTTGAACCGCAATATCGCCAGGTTGTAGCCCTACATCATTAAATAATGCGGCATCACGACCAGGTGATACTCGATAACCAACAATGTCTCCGTCTTTTTTGACGGGTGAAATGGTGATGTATTTAAAAACGCTTTGTGGATCTTTCGCAATTTCCTCGCGGATTTGCTCTAATTTCTCTCCAACGTCAGACGTCGCTGCTTCTGCTCGCTGAGCTTGCGCCCTAGCTACCTGCGGCGATTCAGATAGCTTCTTATATTCTATACCTTCCATCATTAAGGTCTCGTCTCGACCTTGGTTATCAATGATGACGCGATCCACCAATACCGCTTTTAGTGTCGCACGTGTCCCTTCGATTTCTTCACCCAAACCGTACGTAGCTTGCTTACCTCGGTTAGCAATAACAGCAAGGCTGGTGTTGGCATCACTACTTGCAACCGCACCGACCAGCGTAAGGTTAAGGCGCGTCTTAGGGGCGTCTTTAACAATAGGCTGTTCTACAACCGCCGCTTTTTGCTCAGTGTATTTACCGAATAGGTTGGCATTCTGAAGGGCATTAAAATCTATCGCGTCGCCTTTATTGCTCGCAGCAACGCTACTCGCCGATGGACGCCATTGCGGCACTTCCGACGATTGAGGTATGGCTAACCACACAATTTTGCCAAGTATCCATCCGGTTATCGCAATAAACAGACAGGTAAGCAACAAGCTAAGTTTGGCTTGAATGGTATAATGATTGGACTTGATCTGAGCCAGTAGCGGTCTGCTTGATAATCCTGCACTTAGCTCTAAACGTTTCACTGAATGGATTCCTTTATTCTAACGTCCGTCATTTAAGCTATAACGATAGCTATCGACTTTAAATTGCTAAATTTGCAATAAAATTATTACTCAACAAAGAGCAGTGAACTATATCACAAGTTGTCTTTCATACCTTTTTCTTATGCAGTTTTTGCCAACTCCCTTGAAAAAAATACGCCTTGACTCCATCTGTAGGTGAATAATCCATCACTCATTGCCGTATTCGGGCAGTGATTAGATAGCGTAGTGTTCTATGAGTTCCCTAAATGAAGCCGTTAGGCTAGATAAATGGCTATGGGCCGCAAGATTTTACAAAACCCGCTCCATCGCGCGTAACATGGTCGATGGCGGTAAAGTCCACTATAATGGCCAACGAAGCAAGCCGAGTAAAATCGTTGAAGTGGGCGCTGAAGTCAGACTTCGTCAAGGCAACGAAGAAAAAATCGTGATCATCGAACAAATCTCAGATCAACGCCGAGGCGCTCCCATCGCACAAACCTTATATCGCGAAACCAATGAGAGTATCGCGAAACGTGAGGAACACGCGACTCAACGTAAGCTTAATGCCCACAACCCAAGTCCGGAACGCCGCCCAGATAAAAAGCAGCGCCGAGACATCATTAAGTTCAAACACCAATAAAAGCCGGAATTACCAACGAGGAAAGCACTCCATGGCAAATAATGTTTTAAACCGCTACCTATTCGAAGATCTTTCAGTACGTGGCGAGTTGGTACAATTGGATGAAGCGTACCAACGTGTTATCTCCAGCAAGGAATATCCGGCAGCAATAGAGAAACTGCTGGGTGAGCTACTCGTTTCAACTACTCTTTTAACTGCCACTCTTAAGTTCGAAGGTTCGATCACCATCCAGCTACAAGGCGACGGTCCTGTGTCTCTTGCCGTTATCAACGGTGACCATAACCAACGTGTTCGTGGCGTAGCTCGCTGGGAAGGCGATATTGCCGATGACGCAAACATTCACGATCTAATGGGTAAGGGCTACCTTGTGATCACCATCGAACCGAAAAACGGCGAGCGTTACCAAGGCGTCGTTGGATTAGAAGGTGACACTTTAGCAGAAGTGCTAGAAGGCTACTTTGCAAACTCAGAGCAGTTAAAAACGCGCCTATGGATCCGCACTGGTGAGCATGAAGGCAAAGCACACGCAGCAGGTATGTTGATTCAAGTGATCCCTGACGGCACTGGCTCTCCAGATGATTTCGAACATCTAGAGCAGCTCACTGACACAGTAAAAGATGAAGAATTGTTTGGTTTAGAAGCGAACGAGTTATTGTATCGACTATATAACCAAGACAAAGTACGTCTGTACGAGCCGCAACCTGTCGAGTTCCATTGTGGCTGTTCTCGTGAGCGTAGCGGTGCAGCAATAATCACCGTTGAGAAAGCTGAAATTTATGACATTTTGGCAGAAGTTGGATCAGTTTCTTTACATTGTGATTACTGTGGCACAACTTATACGTTCGACGAATCTGAAGTCACTGAACTGTATGCACAAGCTTCTACGGACAAGAAAACCCTGCATTAATTTACATAGCTTATCAAGCACGTAATTTACCCTACAAAAGGCCAGCTTAATGCTGGCCTTTTTGTGATCAACCCCTCGTAATAACTAGCCTCAAGCGTAATAAAACAACTGCTTAATTTTAAACAATTAATAATGATTTTGCCCTAGCGCAAAGGATTGCGTGCACGATAGACTATTCCCACCAATATGTGACGGGTTACCTAAAACCTTATTGAAATCATGGGTAAATTTTGAGCTATCTCCCTGTTTTCTCCCCGCCCCGTTGCTAGCATGGTGAGCAGATTAAAATTAAAACATTCTTACAAAATCCCTACAAAATCCTTATAAGGAGCACCTATGACCGTTATGGAACATACTAAGGCTGCAACACTTGATCTAACCAAGCACGGACTGCATAACGTAAAAGAGGTTATTCGCAACCCAAGCTACGAAATGTTGTTTGAGGAAGAAACGCGTGAAGACCTAACCGGTTATGAGCGCGGCGTGGTTACTGAACTAGGTGCGGTTGCCGTTGACACTGGCATCTTTACTGGTCGCTCACCAAAAGATAAATACATCGTCAAAGACGCTACGACAGAAGAACATATGTGGTGGACGTCTGATCAAGTGAAAAATGATAACAAGCCAATCACTCCTGAAGTGTGGGACGAGCTAAAAGAACTGGTCACAAACCAGCTTTCTAACAAACGCTTGTTTGTTGTTGACGGTTACTGTGGTGCAAACCCAGATACACGTTTGAGCATTCGTGTTATCACAGAAGTCGCATGGCAAGCGCACTTCGTTAAAAACATGTTTATTCGCCCGACGGAAGAAGAGTTAGCGACATTTGAACCAGACTTCGTAGTAATGAATGGCGCAAAATGCACTAATCCAAAATGGGAAGAGCAAGGCCTGAACTCAGAAAACTTCACCGTATTTAACCTAACTGAGCGCATGCAACTTATCGGTGGTACTTGGTACGGTGGTGAAATGAAGAAAGGTATGTTCGCGATGATGAACTACTTCCTTCCACTAAAAGACATCGCATCAATGCACTGTAGCGCTAACATGGGCAAAGATGGCGATGTAGCGGTATTCTTCGGTCTATCTGGTACGGGTAAAACAACCCTGTCGACTGATCCTAAACGTGCGCTAATTGGTGATGATGAGCACGGCTGGGATGATGACGGTGTCTTCAACTTCGAAGGTGGTTGTTACGCAAAAACCATCAAACTTTCGAAAGAAGCGGAGCCGGACATCTACAACGCAATTCGTCGTGATGCACTGCTAGAAAACGTAACAGTACGTGGCGATGGCTCTATCGACTTTGATGATGGTTCGAAAACAGAAAACACACGTGTTTCTTACCCTATCTACCATATCGATAATATCGTTAAGCCAGTATCAAAAGGCGGTCACGCAAATAAAGTGATCTTCCTATCAGCCGATGCATTTGGCGTACTGCCTCCAGTATCTAAATTGACACCTGAGCAAACTAAGTACCACTTCCTGTCTGGCTTTACCGCCAAACTAGCGGGAACAGAGCGCGGTATTACTGAGCCAACACCAACTTTCTCTGCTTGTTTCGGCGCGGCGTTCCTAACGCTTCACCCAACTAAATACGCAGAAGTACTGGTTAAACGCATGGAAGCAGCAGGCGCTGAGGCTTACCTAGTGAACACAGGTTGGAACGGCACTGGCAAACGTATCTCGATTCAAGATACGCGCGGAATTATTGATGCGATTCTTGATGGTTCGATTGAAGATGCACCAACTAAGCACATTCCTATCTTCAATCTTGAAGTACCGACTTCACTACCAGGTGTGGATCCTAGCATTCTAGACCCTCGCGACACGTACGTTGACCCACTTCAGTGGGAAAGCAAAGCGAAAGATTTAGCAGCGCGCTTTATCAATAACTTTGATAAATACACAGACAACGCTGAAGGTAAATCCCTGGTTGCGGCTGGTCCTCAGATTGATTAAATCGAGTAACAGCGACGTCGCGTAAACGCAGTGAAAAGTTGGCATTAACTTATCACCTTTACGTAGGCCAAGTTACAAAAATTGCTTCAAGCCCCTCTTTTGAGGGGCTTTTTATTGAATACCACAGAAAATTGATACAAGCTAAAGCCTATCTAGTTTTATTTCATAACACACGTAGGTTCTAGCAAAGATGAAAACAGCGCGTCGAGTTCTACTTCTGTTACTGGTTATCTTAGTTGCCATTCCAGCCGCTACGATTGCGCTGCTAACAACATCTTACGCGGACGCAACCTGGCGCTTGCTGTCAAACACCTTTTCTCTTCCTTTCCGGGCCGAAAGCGTGCGTTATGGCTTTCCCTATCACCTAACTTTACAACGCGTGAACACCAGCGGAGACGATGCGTCTTACATCGAGCAAGTCGATTTATGGATGAATCCCGATGTTTATCGCGATGGTAAATGGATCGTTGATAGTTTATTGATTGATGGTATGAGCTTGCAGTATGGTGCACCAAAGCTCCCACCTTTAGATAACGTTTTATTCCATCAAATCGCGCTCAAAAATATTGATTACGCCGACGAGCAGTTCTCTGCCAATGGCATTGACCTTCAAATTCAATCACCACAATGGAATGGTCAATTAATACCATATGGCGAAGTTCAACTTGCAGCTGACCAACTCTATTGGAATGGCGAAGCCTTTAATCAAGTCTTAGTCGATATAGACTACAAACCGCAAGACAGTACGCTTTATGGCACCTCTTTTAACTGGCGTCACAGTCAAATATCTGGGCAAGGGGAGCAGTATCCTCAAGGTTGGTCTTTAGTAAATGTGACCATCAACAAGCTGAAACTGAGTAATACGCAGCGCCAATCACTGCTTGCAAAACCTTGGCACGATCTACCATTTAACATTAATCATATTAATAGCTTAGATTTGCTTAACGTCGATATTGAATGGGGCGACTGGCACTGGCAGAACTTGGATCTTTCTGTGGAAAACGCCACACTGCCACTGTCTCTCTGGAAGACAAAAGCTCAAGTGTCATTGCAGGCGGATAGCGTTCGATTCCAGCAGCAAACCGCAATAGAGCCACGTTTGAGTGCCGCTATCGAGCCAGGAGTAATCCAGCTCAACGAGCTCAGTTTAGATTGGCAGCAAGGTCGAGTGCAAGTTTCTGGATTGTTCACGCCAACACAATGGAAGCTCAAAGAAGCCTCTATTCAAGGCCTCAAGTGGGCAACACAGCCAGAAGACAACCTAAATTGGTGGCACGCCGCCACCAGCGAGTTAGAGCATGTTGCAATCGAACGACTCGACATTGAGCGCAGCCAAATTATCCAGCTATCTCACGAACCTTATTGGCAACTTTCCGGTTTAAATATCGAAGGGCAACAGCTTGATATTAAACAGTCGGCTCAACGCTGGGGCCTTTGGCAAGGCGAATTGGAAGTCAGCGTTGTCAACGCTAGCTATGACCAAATACTCACGTCTCACGCAGCACTTGCCATGCAAAGCAAAGATGGCTTTTGGCAATTGACTCGCCTTTTTGCGCCACTCGAGCAAGGCTACGTAGAAGGCATCGGACAAATAGATTTGAGTACCCCGAGCCAACCTTGGGCGCTCAACGTCAATGCTGATGGTATTCCCTTATCGCTCTTCCACGATTATTTTTTACCCGACACACTGGCTATTGATGGTTTTTCCGATCTCAGCCTCGATCTACAAGGGTTATCAGGTGATCGCAACATGCTGGCCTACAGCTTATCGGGTGAAGTGGAAGCCAATCTCCGAGATACCCGCTTGAAGTCCCAAGCGGATCATTCGCTCAAAGCCATTACCTTAAGTCCACTGCGTTTAAGCGCGCAACGAGGGGAAGTTGCCATAAAGCCGGTCACCATCTCAGGAAAAGCCATAAGTGGTAAGGTTTGGGGTACATTTGATATGGCCAACAACCCGCTAAGTGGCATTACTTATCAATTGGAAGAGTCGTGCGGAAACATTGAAGGCGATCTACTAAGTGGCGAAACCCACCGTAATGAGTGCGTGAACGCATCAAAACTGGCCGAGCCTACTGATATTGAGACTCCACAGAAAAATGAACCTTCCATCGAGAAGCCAATCGTGATTGATAACATCAATTTGGAGACTCAAGAGGAAGAGCTTTACGAAGAAGTTATCGAAGAAGATGAAGTACCCGACACGAATTCCGCAGCAGAACAAACCCTCTCACCGACAGAGCAAGAAGGTGAAACAGATAAGCGCCCAGCAGATCAGTCGGCGCTTACCCCATCAGCAACTGAGTAACTGCGAGTAGTTCGGTATCAACATATAGGTACCGACAAAATCAACAGCTGGCGTGTCACCACTATAAATCACTACGTGAATAACGATGCGTGCTTTGCGTCCCGACTCCAATCGGTCTAGGTCACCACTGATCCCATCCAACGAAGTACTCGCCACGGGGTTTTGTTCGACTGGTTGACGATAGCGAATCGAGCTGTCGGCCAACACAATATCACCGTGCAGCCCACGCTCTTTAAGCAGCAGCCACGTCATCCCCCACCCTGTCAGGGTTGCTAAGGTAAAAGCTGACCCAGCGAACATGGTGTTATGCGGATTAAGGTTAGGATTAAGCTGCGCACAGCATTCAAACTGGTAACCCGTGTACTGGTTAATCTTGATCCCCATTTTGTCGCTAATTGGGATTTGTTGCTCCCAGCGCTGTTGAAGCTCAGTACACCATTCAGGGCGACGTAACACATTGGCCATCGGATCCAGTTGCTTCACCATTTGCTGATGGCGCACAGGGCCACGCTCATCGGTCAGCTCACCTCGACGCTCAAAGCCATTTTTTTCATAAAAGGCGATGGCATCTTCACGGGCATTACACACCAAGCGTTTCGCTCCTTCCTGGCGTGCTAACGACTCTAGTGCAACCAAAACCAGCGAACCCATCCCTTTGCTACGGCGATTATTTTTAACCGCCATATAGCGGATCTGGCCATCATTGTCCGGCGTAATGTATAAACGGCCAATCGCCATAGGACGACCTCGACCATCAACAATCATGCGGTGATGACTCATTTCGTCGTATTCATCGCGCTCTGAGCCGATCGGCATACGCCATGGCTCACGAAGCAGTTGCCAGCGAAACTGATAATACTTGTTTATCTGATTATCGGTTTTGGGAGTAATGAGTTTGAACATATCAATCCTTTGAAAGCACAACACTAATCAGTGTCGGAAAAATTACTCCAAGCCAATTCCATGAGCTTGGAGTTAAAGCTTAGACTATGGCGCCTGTGTTACCAGATTAGACCTGCAACCAAAACGTCACAGGACCGTCATTCACCAAGGACACTTTCATATCGGCAGCGAAGCGGCCACGCTGTGTGGGTAAGACTTCTTCACACAAGTCAGAAAAGTAATCATACAAGCGCTCTGCATCAACAGGATGCGCACCGCGAGAAAAGCCAGCTCGCGTGCCTTTTTTTGTATCCGCAGGCAGCGTAAATTGAGAAACCACCAGCACTTTACCTTCCACCTGTTTAACGTTCAGGTTCATCTTGCCTTCGTCATCTTCGAACACACGGTAGGTTGTAACACGCTCCATTAAACGCTTTGCTTTAGCTTCATCGTCGTCCTTCTCTACGCCCAATAAGACCAGCAGACCACGATCAATTTCTCCTACGACTTCACCATCCACGCGGACGGCTGCTTCACTGACTCGTTGAATTAGCGCTATCACTACTCTCGCTTCCTTCATCTGTTAACTGAGATTCAGCGGTCGAGTGTATCATGTCTAAATCTTCACTCCAGTGCTCTCGCTCACCAAGCGCAGCCGTAACTTCCGCCCCCAATAACACGATCATCCAGCATAAATACACCCAAACAAATAAGATAGGAATCGCCGCTAACGCGCCGTAGATGAGCTGATAAGACGGAAACTGAGTGATGTAAAGCGCAAAGCCTTTTTTACTCAACTCGAACAGTATCGCGGCGACTGCTGCCCCCATGGCACCATGAGCGAGGTGTACTTTTTTATTCGGCACTAGAATATACAAGCCAAGAAAAGCAAAAAAGGACAGCAACAACGGTAGCCAACGCAGAAATAAATTAAACGCACCAGATAATGTCTCGTTCTCTAAAATTTGCAGCGAAGTCACGTACGACGTCGCCGCAATACTCGCACCGACCATGATCGGCCCTAACGTGAGTACCATCCAATACATAGAGAATGAAAAGACTAAACGGCGCTTGTCTTTAACTCGCCAAATGTAGTTTAAGTTCTTATCAATGTTGGAAATCAGCATGACCGCTGCGATGAATAAAAACCCACCGCCAACCGCGCTCATTTTGCCCGTATTCGCCACAAATTCCTGTAATGCCGTATGTACAGCTTCTCCAGAAGCTGGCACAAAATTCTCAATAATGTAGCCTTGCAGCACCTCACCAACGTTCGCAAAAACGGGAAATTTCGACAATATTGATAACAATACCGTCAGCATTGGCACGATGGATAACAAGGTAATGTAGGCAAGATAGCCCGCGTTCACATTCACACGGTCATGCGTTAATCGCTTAAGAAGATACTTAAAAAACGCGACGCAACTTGGCAGTAGATTGATTAATCTCGCCTTGTAACTCTCTGATAACTGGTTCATAGTTCATCCCATAATTAGCGCCGAGGACATAAGAATGCCTTATTTATTAGCAATTGTACTATCAATTTTCACTTTAACAGGGTGTCAATCTGCTTATTACTCAGCAATGGAGCAGGTTGGGTATCATAAACGAGATATTATGGTCGACCGCGTCGAAGATGCCAAAGAATCTCAACAAGATGCACAAGAAGAATTCACCAGTGCACTTGAAGCCTTGTCTGCGATCACCAACTTTGATGGTGGTGAGCTAGAAAATGTCTACAACAACATCAATGACAAATACGAAGATAGCGAAAAAGCGGCTCAAGACGTACGTGACCGTATTGCTGCGATTGAAGACGTATCCGGCGCACTGTTTGATGAGTGGCAAGATGAGCTAGAGCTGTACTCGAGTGCGAAACTGCGTCGTTCAAGCGAGCAAAAACTACGTGAAACCAAAGCCTCGTACAAAACCATGCTTAGCGCTATGAAGCGTGCAGAGAAAAAGATGACACCGGTACTGGATACGCTACGTGACAACACGTTGTACTTAAAACACAACCTTAACGCCAGTGCGATTGGTTCTTTGCAAGGTGAGTTCTCTAGCTTAGAGAAAGACATTCAGTTTGCGATCAAACAAATGAACGAAGCGATTGCAGAGTCCGATAAATTCCTACAAAAGCTCAATCAAAAGTAAATGATTTAGACCTCCTCCAAGTGAGGAGGTTTTAGTCGGCGACCTCACCGAGTAAACCGATGACTCTTCGAACAAAGCCTACCCTCTCTGGTACAGTTCCCCATGGCACTTCTACCACTTCATAACCCAACTCAGTATAGACACTCACTAACGACTGATGAATCTCCAATGCTTCTTCAAAGCTGTGCGGACGCACTTCATCTTGTACGTAAATGGATGCTTCAGGTCGACAAGTAAACACCTGACTATGGTACCCAGCGCTTTCGGTTAAGAAAGCTTGGTCAACCTTACAGCCGCCTACTTGTAGGTATGCAATGATGTCGGGGATGGCGCGATCAACAAACGCAACATCATGACAACGCGCATCACTCTTTTGTTTGTCCATCAACCCAAGGCATAACTTGGCAAACTCAGGTAAATTCGTCCACGGCAAAATACCATTTTCTAACTGGCTTTGCTGCTCAATCAAGTCGCGAGACCCTTCAGGAAACGTGGCATAACCACACGCGTCTAGCGCATTCAGCAGTGTTGTTTTTCCCGCACCAGGCCCACCGGTGATAATAATCGGGTTCATATTCAACTCCAGAAAACAAAAAGCCCCGAGCATAACTCGAGGCTTCTTCTTAATTGAATCGCTTAACGAAAATTATTTCGCGCCACGAGAAGCACGCTTACGGTCGCTTTCCGTTAGGAACTTCTTACGGATACGGATGCTTTCAGGCGTTACTTCTACTAGCTCGTCGTCATCGATGAATTCTAGTGCTTGCTCAAGAGTCATCTTGATAGGCGGAGTAAGAACCTGTGCGTCATCGGTACCAGATGCACGAACGTTGGTTAGCTGCTTACCTTTCAGTGCGTTTACCGTTAGGTCGTTGTCACGGCTGTGAATACCGATAACCATACCTTCGTAAACTTCAACACCGTGACCGATAAATAGACGACCACGCTCTTGAAGGTTGAACAGTGCGTTAGTTAGCGCTTTACCCATCGCGTTCGCGATTAGTACACCGTTTACACGTTGACCGATGTTACCGCCTTTGTGAGGGCCGTAGTGATCAAACGTATGGTAAAGAAGACCTGAACCTGAAGTCAGTGTCATGAATTCCGTTTGGAAACCGATCAGACCACGTGATGGCATAACGAAGTCCATACGCACACGACCTTTACCGTCTGGAGACATGTCTTTCAGCTCACCTTTACGTAGGCCGATGTTCTCCATGATGCCGCCTTGGTGCTCTTCCATTACGTCGATCGTTACAGTCTCGAACGGTTCCATCAACTGACCATCTTCTTCTTTGATGATTACTTCTGGACGAGATACTGCTAGCTCAAAGCCTTCACGACGCATGTTTTCGATCAGGATAGAAAGGTGAAGTTCACCACGACCTGATACGCGGAATTTATCTGGATCGTCTGTTTGCTCAACGCGTAGCGCAACGTTGTGTACCAATTCCTTCTCAAGACGCTCAAGGATGTTACGTGACGTTACGAACTTACCTTCTTTACCCGCGAATGGAGACGTGTTTACTTGGAACGTCATTGTTACTGTTGGTTCATCAACAGACAATGGTGGTAATGCTTCTACTGCGTTTTGTGCACAGATAGTGTCAGAAATTTTCAGCTCGCCAAGACCAGTGATTGCGATGATATCACCCGCGTTAGCTTGTTCCACTTCGTGACGCTCTAGGCCAAGGTAGCCCATTACTGTACCCACTTTACCGTTGCGAGTTTTACCGTCAGCACCAATAATGGTTACCTGCTGGTTTGGTTTAACGCTACCACGAGTTACGCGAGCCACGCCGATAACACCAACGTAAGAGCTGTAGTCTAGCTGAGAAACTTGCATCTGTAGTGGACCATCAAGGTCAACATTTGGCGCGTCAACAACATCAACGATAGTTTGGAATAGTGGTTCCATGTTCTCGCCAGTTTCGCCTTCTTCTAGAGAAGCCCAGCCGTTAAGTGCTGATGCGTAAACTACTTTAAAGTCTAGCTGGTCATCAGTTGCACCTAGGTTGTCGAATAGATCGAATACTTGGTCCATAACCCAATCAGGACGTGCACCAGGGCGGTCAATCTTGTTGATTACAACGATTGGTTTTAGACCGTGAGCAAACGCTTTTTGTGTTACGAAACGCGTTTGAGGCATTGGACCATCGACTGCGTCAACGATAAGTAGTACAGAGTCTACCATCGACATGATACGCTCAACTTCACCACCGAAGTCCGCGTGTCCCGGAGTATCTACGATGTTGATACGGTAATCGTTCCAGTCGATTGCTGTGTTTTTAGCAAGAATGGTAATACCGCGCTCTTTCTCGATGTCGTTCGAGTCCATGACTCGCTCTTCAGCTTCACCGCGAGACTCAAGCGTGCCTGATTGTTGTAGCAGCTTGTCAACCAACGTGGTTTTACCGTGGTCAACGTGCGCGATGATCGCGATATTTCTTAATTTATCAATCTGTGGAGTAGCCATGGATATTGATTCACTTAGATAGATGAAATGCCCCCACGCTGAGAACGGGTGCTCTCTGGCGACATTTGCTGATTAAAAAAACGGCCATAATGTACCAGATTTTAGCAAAAAGCCTAGAAATATGTGATCTACTCCCGAGCATTTCTGCGATTTTTACGCTTAATGCCCATTTTCTTCCTCAGAACGAATTGATTAAACACAACTTTATTCTAATCGATGCATAATTCAAATTGACTCTTGCTCAAAAACTGGGCTGAATACGCAATGTACCTGTCACATTATGGTGCAACAATGATTTTTGGCACCATAATAGTGCAAGCAAAGATCATTTTGGTGCAAGCAACTGCACCAAACTAGCATTCAAAAACACAATTGCTTGAAATTAATGGAATATTTTTTTTGGCACGGTTTTGGCTTTAGTTAAAACAGCATCGATTAATGAAAAGTCAAATTGATTAATCAATGCCAGGTTTCATGAATAATTCATAAATCGAGCTTTTACCGCTTATTAACACTGGAGGTTATCCAAGATGTCAGTAGAAAACGTTCTATCGCTGATCCAAGAAAACGAAGTTAAGTTTGTTGACCTACGCTTCACTGATACAAAAGGTAAAGAGCAGCACATTTCGATCCCTGCTCACCAAATCGACGCAGACTTCTTCGAAGAAGGTAAAATGTTCGATGGTTCATCAGTTGCTGGCTGGAAAGGTATCAACGAATCAGACATGGTAATGATGCCTGACGCATCTTCTGCTGTGCTTGACCCATTCACGGAAGACGCAACACTAAATATCCGTTGTGACATCTTAGAGCCTGCAACAATGCAAGGCTACGACCGTGACCCACGCTCTATCGCAAAACGCGCTGAAGACTTCATGCGTTCTACTGGTGTTGCAGATACTGTACTTATCGGTCCTGAGCCAGAATTCTTCCTATTTGATGACGTGAAGTTCTCGACAGACATGTCAGGCTCTTTCTTCAAAATCGACGACGTAGAAGCGGCATGGAACACAGGTTCTGACTACGAAGAAGGTAACAAAGGTCACCGTCCAGGCGTTAAAGGTGGTTACTTCCCAGTAGCTCCAGTAGATTCATCTCAAGACATCCGTTCTGCTATGTGTCTAGTAATGGAAGAAATGGGTCTTGTTGTTGAAGCGCACCACCACGAAGTGGCAACGGCGGGTCAAAACGAAATCGCAACTCGTTTCAACACGCTAACAACCAAAGCTGACGAAATCCAAATCTACAAGTATGTTGTACACAACGTTGCTCACGCGTTTGGTAAAACAGCGACGTTTATGCCTAAACCACTTGTTGGCGACAACGGCAGCGGTATGCACGTTCACCAGTCTCTAGCAAAAGATGGCGTAAACCTATTTGCTGGTGACAAGTACGGCGGTCTATCTGAAATGGCGCTTTACTACATCGGTGGTATCATCAAACACGCTCGTGCAATCAACGCATTCGCTAACCCATCAACAAACTCGTACAAACGTCTTGTACCAGGCTTCGAAGCACCAGTAATGCTAGCTTACTCAGCGCGTAACCGCTCTGCTTCAATCCGTATCCCAGTGGTACCAAGCCCGAAAGCACGTCGTATCGAAGTTCGTTTCGGTGACCCAGCGGCGAACCCATACCTATGTTTCGCAGCAATGCTTATGGCTGGTCTTGACGGTATCAAGAATAAGATCCACCCAGGCGAAGCGATGGATAAAGACCTTTACGATCTTCCAGCTGAAGAAGCAGCAGAAATCCCAACTGTTGCATACTCACTAAAAGACGCGCTAGCAGAGCTAGATGCTGATCGTGAGTTCTTAACAGCGGGCGGCGTATTCTCTGACGACTTCATCGATTCATACATCGACCTTAAGTCTCAGGACGTAGAGCGTGTGAACATGACAACTCACCCTGTTGAGTTCGAGCTTTACTACTCTGTGTAAGGTCGACACTGTGTAAAATGTAAACACAGCAATAAAATATTAGGCTCGCCTCGCAGGCGGGCCTTTTTTGTATTCGCCACTCAAGCTTCGACGTTTAACATGAGGGGATAATAAAAATACGCTTAGAATTTTTCCTTACAGGTCAAAGAGCTAAGCCATTGAAACGTGAAATCATCGAACAAGAGAAGGTGAGCAATGAAAGTTCAGCTTATTCCATCACTGTGTGCACTCAGCGGATTGTTAATCGCCTCTATCGCCTTCGCGCAGGTCGCGTATACGTGGGTAGATGAAAATGGCGTGGTTCACTTTAGTGATACACCAAACAAAGGAGCAAAAGCGATCGCACTGCCAAACCTTGAAGCCAGCGCACCAGCTCCTGAGGTAGAAAGTACTGAATCGCTCGCACCTCAGACTACGCCATCTACTGCATCACAAAACAAGCCAGATAAAACAACCGAGAAGCCTCTCCCATTACAACTCTCGATGCTGACTCCCAAGCACAACGAGACCATCCGCAGCAATCGAGGCATCATCAATATTCAATTAGAAACCAATCGCAAGCTTGGTATCGGTGAGCAATTGCAATTGTTACTCGATGGAAAACCTTATGGTGCACCACAAAACCATATAGTGTGGCAGTTAAACAATATTGACCGAGGCACTCACGCACTTGCTGTGCACGCGAAAAGAAGCGGCAAGCTTATTGCATCTACTAGCCCTATAACGGTGCATTTACATAGAGCAAGTGTTAAGCCGACCGTAAAAGGGGCAAAATAGAATATCTGGTGAAAAAAATCACATCACAGCGATGCTTTTCACTTTTTCTTCTAAGATTTATTCGCCATACTTAACGTTCAATTGCACCATTATTGTGCATCGCACAATCTTAAAGCAAAACAAGGACGTAATGTGGATACCAGTCTTCCTAGTGCCATTCTCAACAATATGGTGACAGCAACGCTGATTCTTGATGATGGATTGGCCATCCGTTATGCCAATCCGGCTGCCGAATTGCTGTTTTCTCAAAGCGCCAAACGAATTATTGAACAATCACTTTCTCAATTGATTCAGCATGCGTCGCTGGATCTCGCGCTGCTCACTCAACCGTTGCAAAGTGGCCAAAGCATCACCGACAGTGACGTCACTTTCGTTGTTGATGGCCGCCCTTTAATGCTAGAGGTGACGGTTAGCCCTATCACTTGGCAAAAGCAGTTAATGCTTCTGGTCGAGATGCGCAAAATTGATCAGCAGCGCCGACTCTCTCAAGAACTGAACCAACACGCCCAGCAACAAGCAGCGAAGCTGTTAGTCCGAGGGCTTGCACATGAGATCAAAAATCCGCTTGGCGGCTTACGCGGTGCGGCGCAATTGCTAGAAAAAATGCTGCCAGAGCCCTCTCTCACCGAATATACACACATCATCATTGAGCAAGCAGACCGTTTAAGGGCGCTCGTGGATCGATTACTAGGACCGCAGAAGCCAGGTAAGAAGACACAAGAGAATCTGCACCAAATTCTTGAAAAGGTTCGCCAGCTGGTTGAATTAGAGTCACAACGCTCAATCATCATTGAACGAGATTATGACCCAAGCTTGCCAGAGATTTTGATGGATACAGACCAAATCGAACAGGCAATGCTTAATATCGTCAGCAACGCCGCACAAATTCTTAGCCATCAAGAACACGGGAAAATAACCATTCGCACCAGAACGGTGCACCAAGCCAATATTCACGGCAAACGCTGTAAACTCGCTGCTCGTGTCGAAATCACAGACAACGGTCCAGGTATTCCACCGGAACTACAAGACACGCTGTTCTATCCCATGGTCAGTGGCCGCGAGGGAGGAACTGGATTAGGGCTATCTATTTCGCAAAATTTGATCGACCAGCACAATGGAAAAATAGACGTAGAAAGCTGGCCTGGTCACACAACATTTACTATTTATCTGCCGATCTGATTGCGCTAATGGACTTCAAGTCGCGTCAGTTTTTCGGTTTGCTGCAAGGATTACTACATGAGTAAAGGATATGTTTGGGTCGTTGATGACGACAGTTCAATTCGCTGGGTAATGGAGAAAACGCTCTCCTCTGCCAACATCAAATGTGAAACCTATGCCGATGGAGAAAGCGTGTTAATGGCGCTCGAACGCGAAGTGCCGGATGTTCTAGTATCAGACATTCGCATGCCAGGTATTGATGGGTTGGAGCTACTAAAGCAAGTACAGCGCGATTACCCAGACCTTCCCGTGATTATCATGACCGCGCATTCAGATTTAGATGCGGCAGTGAATGCGTACCAAAAAGGTGCTTTTGAATATTTACCAAAACCTTTTGATATTGATGAAACTTTAACTCTGGTTGAACGAGCCATTGCACACAGCCACGAAAACAAACGCGAGCAGCTCTCTCCAGAAGACATTCCAGCAGAAACGCCTGAAATTATCGGTGAAGCACCAGCGATGCAAGAGGTGTTTCGCGCCATTGGTCGTCTTTCTCGCTCCTCTATTTCAGTCTTGATTAACGGTGAATCGGGCACGGGTAAAGAACTCGTTGCTCATGCACTGCACCGTCACAGTCCACGTGCTAACAAACCTTTCATTGCGCTCAATATGGCGGCGATTCCCAAAGACTTGATTGAATCAGAACTGTTTGGCCACGAAAAAGGCGCGTTTACGGGAGCAAACAATGTTCGTCAAGGACGATTCGAACAAGCCAATGGCGGCACTCTATTTTTAGACGAAATCGGCGACATGCCATTGGACATTCAAACTCGTTTACTACGCGTTCTAGCTGACGGGCAGTTTTATCGAGTGGGCGGTCACTCTCCGATCAGTGTCGATGTACGAATTGTCGCGGCAACACACCAGAACTTAGAAAAGCTGGTGCACGAAGGTGACTTCCGTGAGGACCTCTTTCATCGCTTAAACGTGATTCGCGTGCAGATCCCGGCACTGCGTGAGCGTAAGCAAGACATTGAAAAGCTTACACAGCATTTTCTTATCCGTGCGGCTGATGAGCTTGGTGTGGAAACAAAGACTCTCCACCCATCGACCGTGGAGATTCTTAACCGCCTTGATTGGCCTGGCAACGTTCGTCAATTAGAGAATATTTGCCGTTGGCTAACCGTTATGGCCAGTGGTAGCGAAGTGTTACCAAATGACTTGCCAAGCGAACTACTCGAAGAGAAAAAATCCATTTCAGACGCTGCACATGGTAGTTGGCAAGAACAATTGGCGGATTGGGCGCGGCATTCACTCGCAGCAGGAGATAAAGAACTACTTTCTTACGCTTTACCAGAATTTGAACGCATTTTATTAGAAGCAGCCTTAGAGCACACTAAAGGTCATAAGCAAGATGCCGCTAAAGTATTAGGCTGGGGGCGAAATACACTCACCAGAAAATTAAAAGAATTGTACTGACAATCACTTACGTGGTGCGTTAACAACGAGCGTCGTTTGTCACTCGATATTAATAAAAACATCAGTACAATTGTGGCGCACCACCATCTATGTGATTAGGCGATGTCTACTGCTACGACTCAAATTACACTGCGTACTGCTGTTCTGATTCCATTTGTCATGATCTTCTTACTGGCGATCGGTGTCATTGTCTACGTCCAAAAACAAAGTTACGAAGAAGTGGTCACGGATATCAGTGACAAGCAACTTTCCGTGTTAACCGAAAGCGTCCACGACCACCTCAATAGCTATCTACGTAAGCCTTTTACTGCGGTTATGGCTCTCGCGCACAACGTCAGCTATCACAACCTTTATCGCCCTCACGATACCTCAGACATTCAAAACTACCTGCTGAGTGCATTCAAAAATCTTTACCAATCGATACCGCAGTTGGATGTAATCGCATTTGGTTCAGAAAACGGCGACTTTGCAGGCTTTCGCCGCGAGCTTTCCGACGATTACACCTTAATGGTGCAAGATCGCTACACCGATGGTGATCTGGTTATTTATGGAACCAACCATGTGAGTAACAACATTCGAACGGTTATCTCCCAATACGATCCTCGCACTCGCCCATGGTATAAGCCCGTTGCAGAGAGTCAAAACGCCACTTGGTCTGAAATTTATACCAACGCTGATGAACGCCAGGATATTACGCTATCAGCCATGACGCCGGTGTACAAACACGACCAATTTACTGGTGTTTTGGTGACAGACATTCGTATCAATACATTCAACGAGTTCCTGCGCGAGTTAAAATACAACACTAAAGCGTCGGTCTACATCATGGACCCAGATCATCGTTTAATCGCTCACTCAGGCCCGGGAAGCGTCATCTCATGGGGCACAAAATTTTCGGATAAAGGGCAGCGTTTGCTTGCCGCTGAAAACGCAGACCCGATCATCAAAATCAGTGCGAGCCGCGTCCGGTCTTTCGATCTCAACAACACCAAGCAACCTTATACTTTTTCATTTGAACATGACGGCCAACGTATTTTCAGTCGGCTAACCCCGTATCGAGACCAAGATGGCTTAACATGGTTTATTGGCACCTCCATTTCGGAGTCCGAGCTTCTCGGCCTGTTACCGAAAAGCCAGCAAGAGAGCTGGCTCGTTGGCATTATTGTAAGCCTATTTGGGATCGCCATCAGTTGGATCATTTTCAACCGAGTTACCAGACCAATTAACGCGACGGCCGCCGCCGCTCAGCACCTGGCAAATGGGGATTGGGATAGCGGCATGCCAAAGCCTGGTTATGTGTATGAGACAACCGTACTGGTTCATGCTTTTAATGAAATGGCGAACAATCTAAGAGCTTCATTCAAAGCATTGCGTGAACAGTTGGTTTATGACTCTCTAACACGCTTATATAGCCGTCAGGGTTTGGTCGAAATCTGTGAAAATCAGTCTGATCTTTGTCACGGCAGTTTATTTTTACTTGGTATCAACAAATTTAGAGATATCAACGACAGTGTGGGTCATCACAACGGCGACCAGCTGTTGGTCAGCATCGCTGAAAGGCTAAAACAGCAGTTTCGTGACAACGCATTATTGGCTCGGATTGGTGGTGACGAATTCGCGGTGTTTCTCTCAAATGTCGACACTGAAACCAAAATTAAACAAACCGAGCGTCGATTACAGCAACTCTTTTCCACCCCATTTATGGTGGAAGGCGAGAATGTAGTGATGAAGATTTCACTTGGTATTGTACAAACCCAGCCAAACGAAACCATGCCTTTATGGTTACGCAACGCCAGCATCGCATTAAGTTACGCCAAACAAGACTCACTGACTGGTGTTTGTCACTACAGCCCAGAACTAGCGAGCGCTTCAAAGTTTCGTACACAAATGCTGACCAAGATCCAAACTGGCATTGAAAACCGAGAGTTTATTCCTCATTACCAACCGATTGTGGATCTCGTCAGTGGCACAGTGTGTGGCGCCGAAGCATTGGCGCGTTGGCATAGCGACTCAGGTATGGTGTCACCATTAGATTTTATCCCAATCGCGGAAGAAAGCGGCATGATCAAAGCCATCGGCCAACAGATTCTGTTACAAGCTTGTCGCGACACTTACCAAGCGATCGAAAGCAAACAGTGGCCGTCGGACTTCCAACTGCATGTGAATATCTCCGTTAATCAACTATCCTGCCCAAGTTTTGTTGATACGGTGACAAGCGTATTGGATATCACGAAATTACCAGCAAGTAACCTCACACTAGAGATCACAGAATCACGTATCATTGATAGCGCACCGACCACACTAGAAAATATGACTAAACTGCGTGAAATGGGTATTGGTATCGCGATAGATGACTTTGGCACCGGCTACTCATCACTGGGTTACCTCCACTCTCTGCCGTTTACCTGCTTGAAGATTGATCGCACCTTCATCAATCAACTCACACAAGAAAACTTAAACAGTTCAGTCGTCGCTGCCGTCATCAATATCACAGCAGGTCTCAAAACTAATGTCGTCGCGGAAGGTGTCGAGGATAGCAATCAAGCACAATTACTACGCTCTTTAGGCTGTAATCAGGTGCAAGGCTTCTATTACAGCCGCCCTATGCCACTAGAAGAATGGCCAACACATTTGGTGAACATGAAGTAGAAAAGAGCCAGAATCGTTGATTTCCTAGTCATCCTCTACTGACAATCTACCCAACTGTTATTTATACTTAACTGCAAATCTTACCCATGTATTGTCACAGATGATGTTTGGGCCCTGTTCCAGTTCATAACTATCCGGATCGACAAAATGATAACGAAGAACCTTCCTCTTACTGATTTGCACCGTCACCTCGACGGTAACATTCGTACTAAAACGATTCTTGAGCTAGGCCAAAAGTTTGGCATTGCCCTACCAGCGTACGATATTGAGTCTCTCACTCCTCACGTTCAAATTGTCGAAGCGGAACCCTCTCTTGTTGCTTTCCTTTCTAAGCTCGACTGGGGTGTTGCTGTACTGGGCGATTTAGATGCGTGTCGTCGTGTCGCGTACGAAAACGTAGAAGACGCGCTAAACGCGCAAATCGATTACGCTGAGCTGCGTTTCTCTCCTTACTACATGGCGATGAAACACAAGCTACCAGTAGCGGGGGTTGTTGAAGCCGTCGTGGACGGTGTGCAAGCAGGTATGCGCGATTTTGGCGTGAAAGCCAACCTGATCGGTATCATGAGTCGCACATTTGGCACTGACGCATGTCAACAAGAACTGGACGGCATTCTGAGCCAGAAAGATCACATCGTTGCCGTCGACCTTGCGGGTGACGAGCTAGGCCAACCGGGTGATCGCTTTGTGTCTCACTTCAAGCAAGTACGCGATGCTGGCCTCGGGGTAACGGTCCATGCTGGTGAAGCAGCAGGTGCAGAGAGCATGTGGCAAGCAATCAATGAGCTGGGCGCAACTCGTATCGGTCACGGCGTAAAAGCGATTCACGATCCAAAACTGATGGATTACCTAGCAGAAAACCGCATTGGTATTGAATCTTGCCTGACGTCAAACTACCAAACAAGTACGGTAGAAACGCTAGAAAACCACCCTCTCAAGCAGTTCCTAGAGCATGGCGTTCTTGCGTGTTTGAACACTGACGATCCAGCGGTTGAAGGCATCGAACTGCCATACGAATACGAAGTAGCGGCACCAGCCGCTGGCCTGAGCCAAGACCAGATTCGCCAAGCGCAAATCAATGGCCTTGAGATTGCGTTCCTTTCAGAAGCAGAAAAATCGGAACTGAGAGAAAAAGTAAAAGATCGCGCTTAAATCCAGCGAAAACATTAAAAAATGCCAGCATCTGCTGGCATTTTTTATATCTTGAATCTGTATCTCTGATTAAATAACACGAGAGAACTGTTGCTGACGCGCCTTTGCTCGTAGGTATTTATCGAAGCTCATACAAATATTACGGATCAACAAACGACCTCGCAGCGTCACACGAATTTCATTGTCATCCACTTCCACCAGCTCATCGTTGATGAAGGTCTGAAGTAGCTGTAAGTCTTCTTTAAAGTACTGATCAAACTTCACTTTAAACTCAGACTCAATGGCTTTCTTGTCTAACTTGAAGTTACAAATCAGCTGCTTAATCACTTCACGACGGAGCAAATCATCGGAGTCCAAAGAGACCCCTTTCCATAGAGCGTGACGAAGTTCGTTGACTTGAGCGTAGTATTTCTTCAGCTCTTTCTGGTTTTGCGCGTACGCATCGCCGATCATCGAGATTGCAGAAACACCAAAGCCAACCAAGTCACATTCACCTTGTGTGGTGTAGCCTTGGAAATTGCGATGCAAAATACCTTCGCGCTGGGCAACAGCAAGTTCATCGTCCGGCAAAGCAAAATGGTCCATACCGATAAATTGGTAGCCAGCACCAGTCAGTGTCGCGATGGTGTCTTGCAGAATTGCCATCTTCTCTTCTGCCTTTGGCAGATCTTCGTCTTTAATCTTACGCTGCGCTGCAAATAGCTGTGGCATGTGCGCGTAGTTAAACACGGATAGACGGCCCGGCTGCATCTCTAGCACTTGTTCTAGAGTCTTGGCAAAAGATTCTTTGGTCTGCTTCGGTAAACCGTAAATCAAATCTAGGTTCGTCGAACGAAAGCCTAACTCTTTTGCGCGCGCAACCATCGCAACGATGAACTCTTCATCTTGCTCACGATTCACCAGTTTTTGCACTTCTTTATTGAAGTCCTGAACACCGATGCTCAAGCGATTGAAGCCTTCACTACGCAGATGATCCAGCATGGTCAGCTCGATTTCACGCGGGTCAACCTCGATACTGATTTCAGCATCGCTACTAAAAGTAAACTCTTGGCGTAGCAGGCTCATTACACGCGTGATTTGCTTTTCAGAGAGAAACGTCGGTGTACCACCACCAAAATGCAATTGCGTCACGGTGCGACCAACAAGTAATGCAGCACGTTGACGAATTTCGTGTTCAAGCACGTCGAGGTATTCATCCGCTTTGTGCGAGTGGCGTGTAATGACTTTATTACATCCACAGTAGTAACAAAGCTTGTGACAGAACGGAATGTGTACGTACAGCGATAATGGGCGTTCTGGGTATTGAGTGCATGCCATATCATAATCAGAAATGGTGAACGCTTCATGAAACTCCAGCGCCGTTGGGTACGACGTATAACGAGGCCCGGAATAGTTGTACTTATCCAATACCGCTTGATCCCAGACGATTTGCTGTTTCGATTCAGTGTGTTGATTCGACATGGTGGTACTTTCCGTTAAATGCTAGGGCAACGAAAGCCGTCACCCGATATTCAGAGCCGCTATTTTGCCATACGACGATGACAAGCGTGGCAACGCCGACTGGCTTTTTAAGTATAAAACTAAAGAAGTGCTAGCGTGATCACGATACCCCCATTAGCCATAAGGAGACTATTGGGGGTCGCGCTTAAATCATCTGAATATTGATTTGATTATTCAGTGGCTGGACGTTTTTCTGCAACACTTTGAGCTCCTCAATAATCGCATCAGTGAGGCGGCTTTCCGCTTTATGACGCGTCAAGTTCTGTTGCATACGCTCTTTCTTGGCAAGTTGTTGGCGTTCTTCGCCACGCGCCATATCTTTCACGATGTGGTAAAGCTCAGAAATCGCAGGGTACGTTTTATCGAAATCAACGCGGTCTTCACCTTGTACATAATCCATGATGTTATACACACGGATACTGATTTCAGATAAATCGCACTGGCCTTGAATGCCCGCCTGACACAAGGTATGCACATTCTCAAAAATGTTGGCGTTACGTTTGTCTATCGCCAATTTTTGATGCTTCAGCTGCAATTCCTTTTGCTTTTTCAATTGAAGCAGAAGGTAACCTGCATAAGAAGCGAGTGCGATGATAATCACAACACCAGCAATAGCTAATAAGGTTACATTCATAGCTTAATTATCCTTTATAGTCGTCGAAGTTAATGTCGTCGAAATCTGCCAGCAAGTCATCATCGTTGCGCGTGCTTTTCTCAGCAGGTGCAGTGAAGTCTTCCTCTTCTTCAGGTTCCAACAAACCTAGTTGGTCCATTAGCTTCTCAATGCGATCGAGTTTCTCATCGACGAATTTCTGTAGACCTGTGCCCAGGTTTTCACCCGCTTCAATACGGTCTAGCAACACGTTCAATTGCGCGTCATTTTCTAGCATCTCTAGTTCTTGCTCTGCCGACAAACGACGCTCTTGCTTCGTCATTTTCTTCGCAGGTTCAACAATCAGAGGTATTTTCTTTTTGCTGCCTAAGCGCGGGTCGCGATTTTGTGCAGCAGCTTGCTTTTTCTGCTCGTTAACTTCTGAGTTACGGTTACCCGTTTTCAGACCCTTACGCTTTTTAGCACGCTTGCGTAAGCGGCCTTCCACATCAGATTCTGTACGGTTACGAGTTACAACAAACTCAGGTGCACCAGCGGCACCCGGTTTTCTAGATTTTTTACTACGGCTCATTACTGGGGTTTCCTCAGTAAAATTACATCATTACCAATAAATTCGAGTTCGAGCTTATCCCGCTCTGCTAGGAACTGGAACGTGTCACGACTAAAGAACACTACGTGAGTGAGATCGTTCTTATAATGCCATGATTTGAAAGCCTCCACGTCGATGACCATTTTCGTCATCAGGCCTATCCAGCCCCCTGGCTTAACTAAATTCAACCATTGCTTCCACACCAAATCTGGGTGGTAGAGGTGCTCTATCACCTCTGTTGCTGTCATGAAGTCGTACGTTTTTTCTAAAACCGACGTATCAGGGTGGTAATAGAGATCGTACAACGCCATGTTGTGCCCCGCCTCTTCCAGCATCAAGGAGAGCGTTGGGCCAGGACCACAACCAAAGTCGATACCATTTGATTGTGGAGAAATTCGCTCTGTGATCGGGTCAGCAATACGCGACAAAAAGCGTCGGTAACCCAAATCATCGGGGTTGTTCTCATGCAAATCATAGTGAGCTTTTTCGCTTTCCGCATCCAAACGTTGGTCTGGATTTACGAATACCAAGCTGCACTGCTCACATTGAAGATATTCACGACGCTTATCTTCAAAATAATGGTGAGTGCGCTGATTTTGGCATAAAGGACAGGTATGCATGCTGACTTCCTCAAACAGGGATGCGAAACATACCAGAAAGTGAACTCGGATTGGAGTGTTGTTGAGTATTTTTTCAGCAATTTTTGTTAAAAAACTTTGTTTACAACCTATAAAGCTAAATAAGTGCAGTAATCTCAATTCAAGTTACGACTGAGCAAGTCAACGGATATAAAAAAAGCGACAGTCAGACTGTCGCTTTCTAAGTGCCATCAATTGGCGAAACTGTGTTGCACACATTTGGTGCACCAATGATCCCTTTGTTTTTAGAGCTTTCCCTGCCAAAAAGAGTTGTTTTTCATCTTCCTGATGAGTTTTGGCTATCCGTTTACTTCCTGTCTACTGAGCAACTTCCTGTGCCTGATCCGTTTCACTGTCTTAACCGTCAGACGAGATGACCATCCTTATCTGATAGGCTCCCTACCTATCTAAATCCCTTTCTAAATCACCAAGCATCCGAGCTACATCCTTGGAGACCTAAACCGTGGTCTTAAATCCTTACATTCACTCCCTGTGAACGACTTCTACTTTACGCCATCCCGTTATGCTCACAAGTAATGGGTTGAAAAAATAATCCGCCTATTTTTCTAAAAAATCAAAATTATCATTTAATCAAAAACTTAAAAACACTAACAAGAAAAAGCCAACATCAAGTATGGCAAATGTCTCACAAACTGCCGAGCCAACTATCGCTTTCGTATCCAAACTCGACTGTGATATCTGTCACGAACAAAAATGCCCTAGTGGATTCACTAGGGCATTTTTGTACAAGTTGCTCGAACGATGTAGGGACATCTACCCAACCAGCTCAAGATGCAGGATCTTGAGCGATTTAGGTATATTAGTGCAGACCGCCAACGTATTTAGACAGCACTTCGATATCTTCGTCTGTCATTTTCTTCGCGATGTCGCGCATCATGGCATTCATATCATTACCACGGTCGCCATCACGGAATTTTTCTAGCTGAGCTTTGATGTAGTCAGCATGCTGACCAGAAATTTTCGGGAAACCTGAAAGCTCAGTACCATTGCCACGAGGACCATGACATGCAATACATGCGGTTAGGCCACGCTCGGCATCACCAGCGGTATAAAGCGTTTTGCCTTTTGCTACTACATCTTCAGGTGTTGAGTTTTCTGAAACTGGTAGCGAAGCGTAGTAAGCAGATAGGTCTGCGATATCTTCATCGCTCAGTGGCATTGCCATACCACTCATTACAGGATCGTAACGACCTTGTTTACCACCACTTGTCATGCCTAGCTTAAGTTCTTTTAACTGCTTCTCAAGATACTTAGCGTGTTGGCCTGCGAGTTTCGGGTACGTTGTTATTGCACTGTTGCCATCTGCTCCGTGACAGGCGACACAGGTTTGTGATTTTGCTTTACCAGCCTCAATATTACCTTGGGCCCATACTGAGCAACTGGCTAAAAGACTCAAAATTAGCGCTAATTTCTTCATGACATTCCATTATAATTATCAAGCTTCCAGTACCACGGAATGTGAACATACCGCGTACACTCATGGTACAATAGGCGACCTTATGCCGAGCACGGTTATTTTACACATTTTCACAAAAAAGTAATCAATCGACTACACAAAGTCGAGATGGAGTTAACAGTGAGCGTAAAAATTCATTACCAAAATACGCATTTCATCACCAGCGCACCCGATATTCGTCACCTGCCGGAAGACGAAGGTGTCGAAATTGCGTTTGCAGGACGCTCAAACGCTGGTAAATCGAGTGCACTTAACCGTCTAACTAATCAAAAAAGCTTAGCCAAGACATCAAAGACACCTGGTCGTACGCAATTAATCAACCTTTTCAAAGTAGAAGAAGGTTGTCACATTGTCGATCTACCTGGATACGGTTTTGCTCAAGTACCGGTAGAAATGAAAAACAAATGGCAGAAATCTTTGGGTGAATACCTACAGAAACGCGAGTGCCTAAAAGGCTTAGTGGTTCTAATGGACATTCGTCATCCAATGAAAGATCTCGACCAACAAATGATTTTCTGGGCCATCGATAGCCACATTCCTGTGCAAGTTTTGCTAACCAAAGCAGATAAACTAAAAAGTGGTGCACGCAAACAAACTCTACTGAAAGTTCGTAAGCAAGTAGAAACTTTCGGTGGTGACGTTTCTGTTGATGTGTTCTCTTCACTTAAAGGATTAGGTGTCGATCAGCTACGTGCAAAACTGGATACCTGGTTTGCACCAGCACTAGCGCACCTGATAGAGGAAGACGAACAAGAGACACCAGCGAGCGATGAAGAATAATTAACAATATTTGTTAAATTTCTTCGACACGGCCCTGCCATTTGGTGGGGCTTTTGTTTATCTGAACTAAATAACAGGCAATAAAAATCCCCGCCTTCCTGGCAGGGATAACGGGAGAGAAAAATTGGTAATTATTGTTATGTGACGAAGCATTGCTGAACTGAGATTCGATTTCAATAGGTCAAAAAGCGCTCTTGTTTCCTGTGTATCACCAAACATTCACTCCAAAAACACCCAATAGCGTTACAATTCAGACAGTTAAGCCAAGCAAGGCTTCAAAAAGATGTAACTTAGTTTCTTTCAAGAAAAAATAATAGTGTGACTGGCGTAAATTTACAGGATGAATAACGCAATAAATTTGAAGGAAAAATCGAGATTTTGCAGTGACTTAGAAAGGTCAAAAAAGAAGGCTTTTGAAGGCTAACTTTAAGCTGCTGATCCAAAAGAATAATTTTCTTTCGCCCAATAAAAAACGCCCCAGTCAAAAACTGACTGGGGCGGCTGAATCAGCCTAATCCAATAACGTGAAACAAAAGGTCTGAAAGATAGAACATCTTACCTCTGTACCCTACGAGTATTAATGTACAACAATTGGTCAGAATTGCAAAGAATTTTTGTAGTTTTTTTTCATGAAATTTTTATTAAGCAACATCAAAGTTAACTTTGCGCTAGCTTTTTTAATCTCAAAAAAAAGCCAGCGTTTGTGCGCTGGCTCATAATTAATTGGTTATTTTGGTCTAAAAATGACTAATGAGCTTGATCCCAGTTATCACCGTGACCTGCTTCTGCAACCAACGGTACTTTTAGCTCTGCTGCAGATTCCATCAATTTCTGTACTTTACTTTCAATTTCGGACAATGATGACTCTTCAACTTCAAAGACCAATTCATCGTGTACTTGCATTAATAACTTCACACGACCATTGCCTTCTTCCTGAATCCACTGATCAACCAACAGCATCGCTTTCTTAATGATGTCCGCAGCCGTACCTTGCATTGGTGCGTTGATTGCCGCACGTTCAGCAGCTTTACGACGCATCCCGTTGCGCGATTTGATTTCTGGTAAATGCAAACGTCGACCAAAAATCGTTTCAACATACCCTTTATCTGCTGCCGTGCTGCGTGTGTCTTCCATGTACTGCATCACGCCTGGGTAACGTTCAAAGTATGTATCCATGTACGCTTGAGCCTCACCACGAGGAATGCCTAATTGCTTCGCCAAACCAAACGCACTCATGCCGTAAATAAGACCGAAATTAACCGCTTTCGCACGACGACGTTGCTCACTTGAAACGTCTTCAATAGAAACACCCATGATTTCTGCTGCGGTTGCCGCGTGGATATCTTTGCCATCACGGAATGCATCCAACAACGCTTGGTCGCCAGAAAGGTGCGCCATGATGCGTAGTTCGATTTGCGAGTAGTCGACCGCTAAGATTTTATGCCCAGATGGCGCGACAAACGCTTGACGAATACGACGGCCGGCTTCGTTACGAATTGGAATATTCTGTAAGTTCGGATCAGTAGAAGATAGACGACCCGTTGCGGTCACTGCTTGGTGGTAAGAAGTATGCACACGACCCGTTGATGGGTTGATCATCTTCGGCAGTTTGTCGGTGTAAGTTGATTTTAGCTTCGCCAGACCACGGTATTCCAAAATCAGTTTTGGTAGTGGGTAGTCTAGCGCGAGTTCTTGCAGAACTTCTTCATTCGTCGATGGTGTGCCTGATGGCGTTTTCTTCACAACCGGTAAACCCATTTTTTCAAATAGGATGGCTTGTAATTGCTTTGGCGAGTTCATGTTAAACTCTTGCTCTGCAATTTCGTACGCTTTCTTTTCAAGCTCATCAAGGCGAGCGGTAATCTCGACCGACTGCGCACTCAGCTTCATTTCATCGATAAAGACCCCAGTGCGTTCAATGCGCGAAAGAACTGGCACCAACGGCATTTCAATCTCTTCGTAAACTGTCTTCAGGCTTTCATCCTGCTCGATATTAGCAAACAAGCGATTGTGCAGACGAAGGGTCACATCCGCATCTTCTGCCGCGTATGGCGATGCTTGTTCCAGTTCGATTTGGTTAAACGTAAGCTGATTTTTGCCTTTACCTGCAATTTGCTCAAAAGAAATGCAGCTGTGCTGTAGGAAGCGAAGCGCCAAGCTGTCCATATCGTGTTTACCGCCGACACTGTTGTAGATATACGATTCCAACATCGTGTCGTGCTTGATACCTTTTAGCTCAATGTCGTAACGAGCGAGTACAGACGCATCATACTTTAAGTTTTGACCGACTTTTGCTTTCGCTGCATCTTCAAGAATTGGCTTCAGCTGTTCTAGTACCCAATCACGATCAAGCTGTTCAGGCGCATCTAAATAGTCATGTGCAACTGGCACATAAGCCGCAATACCTTCATCGACAGCGAATGACAAACCAACTAGATTCGCTAGCATGTAATCTAGGTTATCGGTCTCCGTATCAAATGCAAACAGCTCAGCCGTTTGAAGTTTATCTAGCCAAGCATTGAAGGTTTCTTTATCCAGAATTGTTTCATATTGGCTGCGATCGATTGTTACCGCAGAAGTTTCCATCTCGGCTTGAGAAGAAGAAGCTTGTGAAGATCCTGCAAGCTCTACGGCCTCCACAGATCCAGAACCGCCTTCAAGTAGTTCATTCAACCAAGATTTAAACGTCAGTTGGCCATACAGCTTCACTAATTCGTCTTTATTTGGTTCCGCTTTCAGCAATGATTCTGGCGTTTCCTCAAGCTCAACATCCAATTTGATGGTCGCGAGCTCATACGAAAGCATGGCATTTTCTTTGTTGTCGATGAGCTTTTTCGCCATGGTTTTAGAACCACGGAAACCAAGCCCTGCAATATCATCGAGGTTTTCATACAACTTCGTCAGACCACCAATACCTTGCAGTAGTGCGGTCGCGGTTTTATCACCGACACCCGGTACACCAGGAATGTTATCTACTTTATCGCCCATCAGTGCTAAGTAGTCGATGATCAACTCAGGTGGAATGCCAAACTTTTCAACCACACCTTCACGATCCATTACGACGTTCGTCATGGTGTTGATCAAGGTAATGTTATCATCCACTAGCTGCGCCATGTCTTTATCACCAGTACTGATCAATACAGGCATGCCCTTTTGTGATGCTTGGTATGCTAACGTACCGATGACGTCATCCGCCTCGACGCCAGGAACACAGATCAGCGGCAAACCCATTGCACGAATAACATTGTGTAATGGTTCAATTTGACAACGCAGGTCATCCGGCATTGGCGGACGATTCGCTTTGTATTCTGCATACATATCATCACGAAAGGTTTTTCCCTTTGCATCGAAAACCACCGCGATGCGCTCAGACGCAAACTGACGCATCATGCTGCGTAACATGTTCACGACGCCGTAAACGGCATTAGTTGGAATTTCACCATTGCTCATGGTGCCCGGGTAGGCGTGAAAAGCGCGATATAGGTAAGAAGAGCCGTCGATAAGGATCAACGGATTTTCAGGAATACTTGCCATAATTGTCTGTATCCAATTCAGTACTTGAGAGATCTGCCTAGGATGCCATGACTGCTGATCCGAATCTATCTTGTTCGCTCGATCTAGGTCGCGTAAATTTTTCCGACTTTATTCACGAAAACACCAACTCCTGTGGATAACTCTGTTTATAGAAATTATCCACTGGTTATCCAATAACAAAAAACACAAGAAAACACCAACTCAAATCATTGATTTATAATAATAAATCCGCATAACGGCGAGAAGATCAACGATCCTAAAATGATCATCGCATGTGGAAAAGATATTAATAGTGACGTCAAATAGAAATCGTAGAAAAGAAAAAAGCGACCCGAATGGGGTCGCCTAGCAGAAGTGGTAAAGCAAATTCTGTAAATAGAGCAGCTTAACCAAGAAGCTATAAATTACACTGGAAGCAATGTGAGCAATGTCGTGTCAAAAAGAATTCGTGCAAGTTCTCGGAAAAATGTTTCATCACTTCTCAACTTTCAGTTAATTAACTTCTGTTAATAAGTCACTCAACGTCCTTGTGAACTTTCCTCATTCCCTAAGACAGGTTTAATAATAATGATTCTCATTTCGTAGTCAACAGTTAAATGAGAAAAAATCTCATTTATTTTCACATTGCTTTAATGAAATGCACTCGAGATTCTCGAAGATTTACTTTTTCTTCAAACTTTTCAATTATATAGCCATTTCTCAATAACAAGCGAAGCATAGCCGGAAACTGGTTTCGAGATTTCACTTTTAATGTGTTGTAGCCTTGTTCTGCCACCCAATCCTCTTGAGCTTCCAAAAGCAGTTGTGCCACGCCTTCATTTCGAGCTTCAGGGACAACACCACCTAACCAGCTATAGAAAACACCATCCTCTAATTCGTAACCTATTTTGAAGCCGACAATCGTGCCATTTTTTTCTGCAACGAGGATTAAACTGTTTTTCTCTTCTAAACGTTGAGTCATGGAGTCTACCGTTTCTCCTTTCGAAAACTCGGTAACACGCGCCACAACTTGAAGTGCTTCTTCCAATGTGCCTTCACGAATCAGCATTGTCATTGTTCTCTTCTCCAAAATAAAAATACCCAAGCACCTTGGATTGTTACTGTTGTAATCCGCCTGAGGTTACTTGGGTATATACAGACGAACAACTCTTGTTGGTCTGGTATTTCTCACTGAGCGATAATTACTCTTCTGTCGCTTCCGGAGTACGATTTAGGTGTTGAGCAGTTTGTGCATTCTCTTCTGCCAACCACTCAGCAACGTCTTTCGCAAAGTACGTTAAGATGCCATCTGCACCTGCACGTTTGAAGCACAATAGTGATTCCATCACAATTTCACGCTCTTTGAGCCAGCCATTCATGATCGCCGCTTTATGCATCGCGTACTCGCCAGAGACTTGATAAGCAAATGTCGGTACTTGAAGTTCAGTTTTTACTCGGCGAACTACATCTAAGTATGGCATACCAGGTTTAACCATCACCATGTCCGCACCTTCATTGATGTCTAGCGCCACTTCGTGAATCGCTTCATCAATGTTTGCTGGGTCCATTTGGTAGTTTTTCTTGTTGCCGCCTTTTAGATTTGAAGAAGAGCCAACCGCATCACGGAATGGTCCGTAGTAGTTCGATGCGTACTTAGCCGAGTAAGCCATGATTTGAGTATGAATGTAGCCCGCGTTTTCTAATGCTTCGCGGATCTTACCAATTCGGCCATCCATCATGTCTGAAGGCGCGACTACGTCAGCACCCGCTTCTGCATGAGACAAAGCCTGCTTAACCAATACTTCTGTGGTTTCATCATTCATTACGTAGCCATCTTCATCGATGATGCCGTCTTGGCCATGTGTCGTGAATGGGTCGAGTGCCACGTCTGTGATTACACCAATTTGAGGAATGTGTTCTTTAAGCGCTCGTACTGCTCGCTGAACCAAACCTTCTGGGTTGTAGGCTTCAGTAGCACATAAGCTTTTAGCGTCTTGGTTTACGACAGGGAAAAGCGCGATTGCTGGAACGCCTAGATTTGCAAGGTATTGTGCTTCTTCTAGCATTAAATCAATCGACAAACGCTCTACACCCGGCATGGACTCCACGCTCTCACGACGATCTTTACCCATAAGAATGAACATTGGGTAAATCAGATCATTAACAGAAAGTTGGTTCTCAGCCATCAAACGACGACTAAAATCGTGCTTACGTAAACGACGCATACGGCGTGCAGGGAATGGACCTTGAATTGATACAGACACCATTTTCTCCTTGTCTGGACGGTTATGATGATCAAATCATCTGGTGAACAAAATCATATCACTCTTGATGCATGTTGCGAGTGACAATCTGGAAAAAGGTAATGAAAAAAACTGAAAATGACCCAGCACTCACACTCAAGTATACTTCGAATACGAAACCAACCATGAAGCACAGAGAGTAACGATGATCGATACCCACGCGCACATCTATGCTAGCGAATTTGATAACGACCGCGATGAAGTAGTACAACGCGCCTTAACGCAAGGCATTAATAAAATCCTGTTGCCAAACATCGATCTGGACTCTATTGAGCCCATGCTACAAACCGAAGCGGCATATCCTGACGTATGCCACTCAATGATGGGGCTGCACCCTTGTTATGTGGACAGCAATGTTGAACAAACGTTGGAGATCATCCGCGGTTGGTTTGAGAAACACAAGTTTATTGCGGTGGGCGAAATCGGTATCGACCTATATTGGGATAAAACCTATCGTGCTGAGCAAGAAATGGCGTTCGTAGCTCAACTTAACTGGGCAAAAGAGATGGATTTACCGGTCGTTATCCACACTCGTGATTCGATTGAAGAAACACTCACTTTGCTGCGACAAGAGCAAGATGGTCGTCTGCGTGGTGTATTCCACTGTTTTGGAGGCAGCTTAGAAGAAGCACAAGCAATCAATGAGCTAGGCTTTCACTTAGGCTTAGGTGGCGTATCAACCTTTAAGAATGGCGGGATGGATAAAGTCATTCCACATTTGGATATGCAGTGGGTCATTTTAGAAACCGACTGTCCATATTTAGCGCCGGTGCCACACCGTGGTAAACGTAATGAACCAGCCTACACTTATCTCGTTGCACAACGTGTTGCCGACTTGCGTGATGTCGACATCGCAACCATCGATGCCATAACGACTGAGAATGCCAAAAGGCTGTTTAATATTTAATTCACGAGAATTGAAAAAAGCGACGAAATCAACGTCGCTTTTTTATCACCTAAACTATTGAATGAACGATTCAACCCGTTGAAATAGTAGAACAATCCATACAAAATTATTGATAAACATAATAATTAACTAGCAACTCTACTTACCTCTCATATCGTCACTTTACTTCGTCCGCTTTGCAAAACTGTCGACAACTCGACACATTATTTTCCTATACTGATTTACGCCCATTAATTAGCACAAATGTAAAACAGCATGAATATGGAAGTTGAAGTGTGTACACATGGTGCTTACTTACAACGCGTACCGCGCAGTTTTTTTCAAAAGCTGCTGGGCATCAAGGAAGTATACGTATGCACAAAATGTGGTTACGTCATGAAAGTTAAGTAATTAGCCCAAGAAAAAACCAACCGCAAAAAAAAGCGGCTCAATTGAGCCGCTTTTCACATCTAGATTAGCCTTATTCTTTGGTTTCCGCTTCTACTTCTTCGCTTCGACGAGTATAAAAACGCGCGAAGAACAAACCGACTTCAAACAGTAAACACATCGGAATAGCGAGTAAGGTTTGCGAGATCATGTCTGGTGGCGTTAACACCATACCTACGACAAACGCAGCCACTATAATATAAGGACGTTTCTGTCTTAAATCTTCTGGTGTAGTGGCCCCAGTCCAACACAACAAAATAATCGCAACAGGCACCTCGAATGCGATACCAAACGCCATAAATAGCGCCAGCACAAAGTCGAGATAACTCGAGATATCAGTTGCAAACTCTACTCCACCAAGAGAGATGGCGGTAAAGAAGCCAAACACCAATGGAAATACCACGAAGTAGGCAAATGCCACTCCACAGTAGAACAATAGCGAACTCGAAAACAGCAGTGGCATGATCAATCGACGTTCATGCTTGTACAAACCTGGCGCTACAAATGCCCACACTTGATACAAGATAAAAGGCACCGCAATAAATACCGAAGCAATTAACGTCAGCTTAAGTGGCGTAAAAAAAGGTGACGCTACATCCGTAGCAATCATGGTCGCGCCTTCAGGTAGACGCTCTACTAAAGGTGCGGAAACAAACTCGTAAATGTGGTTAGAGAAATAAATTAGTCCAACAAACACGACCAACACTGCGAGGATTGAACGCAGTAGTCGGTTGCGAAGCTCCAACAAATGACTAATTAAAGGTTGTGTCTGCTCGACGGTAGACATGGCAAACCTCTTATTAAAAACCAGATCAAAAAGGAGCTACCAATCACTAGTAGCTCCTCCTAATGAGACTATTCGGCTTTCTTATCTGCCGCTGTAACCTTGCTCTCTTGCGCTTTCACGGCCTCTTCGACTGCTGGCTCTGTTTTTACAGGCTCAGCCTCTGAATCGGTGTTCTTTGCGTAAGGACGATTTACAGATTGCGCTGCCTTCTTCAACTCTTCAACTGAAGATTTCAACTCAGGGGACAAATCATCCATCCCCATTTGTTCTGCTTTGCGCAAGTTTTCTTGCAGCTCTTGGACTTTCAGCTCGTGTGACAATTCGTCTTTGACGCTATTTGCCATACTCTTAGCGGCACCGATAAAGCGAGACACGCTGCGAATAGCATGAGGCAAACGCTCCGGCCCAAGAACGACCAGACCAACAACAGATATTAATACCAGTTCCCAAAAACCGATATCAAACACGTTTTACGCCTGCTCTTTGTCTTTTTTCGTTTCAGGAGCAGCTTCTTTTTTCTGCTGCTCTTCTAGACTTTTTGGTTCGAAGTCTGCGTCTTTGTCATTTTTCGCAGGTTCATCTTCGCTCATCGCTTTTTTGAAGCCCTTAACGGCACCACCCAGATCGCCACCGATACCGCGTAGTTTCTTTGTTCCGAATAGCAATACAACAATTACAGCAATGATTAGAAGTTGCCAAACACTGATACCACCCATTCTCTTTACCTCGGGTCTTTAAACAAACAAAAATATTTCAAGAGTTTAACGTCTATTGACGATAAGCTCGCCAACTAAGCAGCCAAAATGTGACACCTGCGATACCGCAGGCCAACGAAAGCTGCTCAAAAGCATCGTTCACCAATATTGCCGAGCATACGACTAAAGTCGCGCCAACGCCAAACAAAAACTTTCCTGTCGCCTGCTGGCGCTTGCTCTGGCGATACCCTTGATAAAGCTGATCCATACGTTGATTCATCGCTTTACCTTGTTTCAGGCTATCGTAAAGTAGCTCTGGCAGTTCAGGTAATTTCTCTGCCCAAAATGGTGCGCGGTCTTTAATCGCATTCACTAGAGCTTGCGGCCCAACTTGATTCATCATCCATTCTTCCAGGAATGGTTTTGCGGTCTCCCACAAATCAAGTTGAGGATATAGCTGCCTACCAAGCCCTTCCACGTACAACAGCGTTTTTTGCAACAGTACAAGTTGTGGCTGAACCTCCATATTGAATCGACGTGCCGTGTTGAACAAATTCAACAACACATGACCAAAGGAGATTTCGCACAATGGCTTAGCAAAAATAGGCTCACACACAATGCGAATCGCGAACTCAAACTCATCGACATTGGTATCCGCAGGCACCCACCCTGAATCCACATGTAACTCCGCCACTCGGCGGTAGTCACGATTGAAAAACGCCAGGAAGTTTTCCGCCAGATAACGCTTGTCTTCGCTATTAAGTGTACCAACGATTCCGCAATCTAGCCCTATCCACATTGGGTTCTCTGGATGTTCGGGTTTGACGAACACATTACCCGGATGCATATCAGCATGGAAAAAGCTGTCTCGGAACACCTGAGTGAAGAACACACTCACACCGCGTTCCGCGAGCAATTTCATATTGGTGCCATTTGCTTTCAAGCCTTCAATATCAGAGACTTGAATGCCATATATTCGCTCAGAAACCATGACAGTTTCATTACTGAAGTCGGGAAAAACTTCAGGAACATACAATTCTTCGCTGCCTTCAAAGTTGCGGCGCAACTGAATGGCATTCGCCGCCTCACGTCGCAAGTCGAGTTCATCAAGCAGGGTTTTCTCGTATTCACGCACGACTTCAACTGGTTTTAAACGACGTGCTTCAGGCATCGCTCCGGCGACTATACGCGCCATTCGGTGCATCAGTTTTAGATCTGAATCAATGACTGGGCGAATATCTGGGCGGATAACCTTTAATACCACTTCTTGGTTAGTGTCTTTTATGCGCGCAGTATGTACCTGAGCAATCGACGCAGACGCCAGTGGTTTGATATCAAACTCGGTAAACCATTTTTCTAACGGACCACCTAATGCTTGCTCCATCTGCTTTTTTGCCAACTCGCCATCAAAAGGCGCGACTTGGTCTTGAAGTAAAGCTAGGGGATCAGCGATATGCGGAGGAAATAAGTCACGGCGCGTCGACATCATCTGACCGAACTTAATCCAAACCGGCCCCAGCTCTTGCAGTGCTAAACGCAGACGTTCACCGAGTGGTTTTTCTGGGTGCTTGTTCTTAATCCAAAACAAGCTTTTGCGCAGTAAAAGCGGCGCTTTGGTCAGTTGGTGATCGGGAAGCAGCTCATCTAAGCCGTATTCCAGTTGTACTTTGGCGATGTGGTATAAGCGCTTTAGTTCTGCTGGCGTCATGGTTTCTCCAATGCAGGCTTATCTGCATCCAGCTTATTCAGCAAAGCCGTTAAACGAGCTTCAATGCGAGAAGCCTGGCTGCGAACCTCATCAACTTGGTCGCAGAAATAGGCCACTTCTAACGGAGCGGGAGCCAGTTTCCATTCTTCAGTCACTACTTGCGCAAGATGACGCTGGTGTTTTTCTGCTTGAGACGCAAGAAAGTTGCCGATGTTTTTTGAACCTTGCACAAAGGTATGTGCGGCGACATCGCCAGTCACGCGAGACAACCACTCTTCAACATCTGGTTTGCAATCCACCATCAACTGAGAGAATTTCTGCGCCAATTGAATATCGCCTTCGAGTTCAAGTTTATCTTGTTTAATAAGACGAGTGATGTTGGCCTGATCGCGCAGCTCTGGTAACACACTCAAGTTGAGCGATAGATAGCAGTTAGGCTGCCCTTCGTAATGACCGAGCACATCAATTTGCTGACTAAAAACGAATGTCAGTGTTTTATTGATCTCTTTCAGGTGAACTTGAATAACTTGACCTTTTAGACGCGCTAAACGACGGCCCAATGCTGGGTCGTCTTTGATCAGTGTATTCAGTGACGTTTCAATCACAGCGGTGATAAGTGGTTCAAATGGCATGCCGTTAACCCTTAGAATTTATAACCGCGATGCAAAGCCACAATACCACCAGTTAAGTTGTAGTATTTGGTGTTTTCAAAACCTGCGTCTTGCATCATGCCTTCCAGCGTTTCTTGGTCTGGATGCATACGGATTGACTCCGCTAGGTAGCGGTAACTCTCTGAGTCACTCGCAACTAGCTCACCGATTCTCGGCAACAAGTGGAATGAATATGCGTCGTATACTTTCGATAACGGCTCTAGCACTGGTTTTGAAAATTCCAACACCAATAGACGGCCGCCTGGCTTCAGTACGCGGAACATTGAACGAAGCGCTTTGTCTTTGTCAGTCACATTACGCAAACAAAAACTGATGGTGATGACATCAAAATAATCATCTGGGAACGGCAGTTCTTCTGCGTTGGCTTGAACGTAGTGCACGTTACCCACAATACCGTTATCACGCAGTTTATCGCGACCAACGTTAAGCATTGAGTTATTGATATCGGCAAGGATGACATGGCCTTCATCGCCAACAATGCGCGAGAATTTCGCCGTCAAATCACCCGTACCACCACCTAGGTCAAGAATACGTTGGCCAGGGCGAGCACCACTACAATCGATAGTGAAGCGCTTCCAAAGGCGGTGAATACCACCAGACATCAGGTCATTCATGATGTCGTATTTTGTTGCCACGGAGTGGAATACTTCGGCAACCTTAGTCACTTTTTCGTCTTTTGCCACTGTAGAGAAACCAAAGTGAGTGGTTTCATTCTCTAACGCTGTATTGGATTGCAAGCTTGTGTCCGTCATTCTAATTCCTCTTAGGCAGCGCTTTCCTCTACGGGGCGTTTGTTGACAAATAAATCGCCCACTGCACTGCGGGCGATTAGTTTACTTTATCCTCAGCCGGATGTCTTTCTACTAACGGGTCATTTTCTGAAAATGCATCACTCTGCGCTAACTGCGCGAGGTCGGAAGAAATCGGTCGTTTAATTTCAACTCCCAAGTGTTTAAAGCTTTCGGCTTGGCGAATCACATTTCCGCGCCCTGTGGCAAGCTTGTTCATCGCACCTTGATAGCTTTGATTCGCCTTATCCAGCGCACCGCCGAGCCCCTCCATGTCGTCTACAAACAATCGTAATTTGTCGTAGAGTTTTGTCGCACGCTGCGCAATCATTTTGGCGTTTTCATTTTGGCGTTCATTGCGCCATAGATTATCAATGGTGCGCAATGCCACCAGCAACGTTGTTGGGCTCACCAAAATGATGTTTTGCTCCATCGCCTCTTTAATCAAGCTCGGATCGGCTTGAATCGCGACTTGGAACGCCGGCTCAACCGGGATAAACATCAGAACATAGTCCAAACTCTGAATACCTTTGAGTTTGTGGTAGTCCTTCATGCTTAACCCTTTGATATGTGCACGTAGAGCAGCTAAGTGCGCATTCAAAGCCTGATCGCGCTCAGCATCAGTTTCGGCGTTGAAGTAGCGCTCATAGGCAACCAGCGCCATTTTAGAATCCACAACCACTTGTTTGTTTTGTGGGAGATGCACAATGACATCAGGTTGGTAACGCTTGCCTGCTTCATTTTGTAAGTTCACCTGAGTCTGATATTCGTGCCCTTCACGCAAGCCAGATTCGGCAAGTACCCTAGCGAGCACCACTTCGCCCCAGTTACCTTGCTGTTTGTTGTCCCCTTTCAACGCTTGGGTCAAATTAACCGCTTCGCGCGTCATTTGCTCGTTCAAACGTTGCAGGTTTTTCAGCTCATGCACTAAGGTATGGCGCTCTTTAGCTTCTTGGCTAAAGCTGTCATTAACGTGCTTTTTGAACCCTTCTAACTGTTCTCTAAGCGGTGACAACAAGCCTTCTAAACTCTGACGGTTTTGCAAATCGACCTTCGCGGTTTTTTCTTCAAACAATTGGTTGGCCAAGTGCTCAAATTGTTGTTTCAAGCGTGCTTCCGCTTGTTCTAAAATTTGCAGTTTTTCGGCATTAGCTTGGTTAATTTGCTCATGGCGAGCTTGCTGTTCACGCAGCTGCGTTTCTAGACGTGATTTGTGTTCACGCATTTGACCAAGCTCATCAAAGTATTGCTGGCGCTCTTGCTTTACAGCCTCGAAGTAACGCAGTTTTTCCATAGCTGCCATCAGCTTTCCGTGCGTTTGACGCACTTCAAACGCGGCTTTATCGCGCTCATCATCTAACTCATCCAACTCTTGCTGAGCATCGGCAAGGCTTTGCTTGACCTGTTCAAGTTGCTGTTGATGAAGCTGTTTTTCTGAAACAAGTTGTTGCTCGAGAAGCTGAGTTTGGGTGATAAAACGCTGTTTCACCCACCAACCGGCAGCGACACCACTAAGCGTGGCAGCACAAAGAGAAGAGAGAATGAGAGATTGGTACTCAAGAATCCATTGCATAATAGCGAGTTAGCCTGTGTTTTGTATCTATAACAATGGTATTTAGACACTGGATAAATGTCCAGTTTGTTGGATGAAAAATCCTCGCATACACTAGGCCTTCCTATAATATTCTTTCTTCCGCTCAAATTATCCAAACCGAGCGGCACATCATCACGCAGAGGCATCATGAACGAGCGTCGCGCCCTAGGATTTGGGCTCTCAGCAGTATTACTTTGGTCTACCGTTGCAACCGCATTTAAACTCACGCTGGCAGAATTTACGCCGATTCAAATGCTATGCATTGCCAGCATCGTCTCTGCGATTGCACTAACAGTAATCTGTGGTGTACAAGGTAAATTGGGCCAGTTAAGCGCTACATTTTTCTCAAACCCTTGGTATTACCTACTGCTTGGGTTGATTAACCCTTTGGCGTATTACGTTATTCTGTTCAAAGCATATGACTTGCTGCCCGCATCTCAGGCTCAAGCGATCAACTACAGCTGGGCCATCACCTTAACGCTAATGGCTGCTGTTTTCTTAGGACAAAAGATCCGTGGTAAGGACTGGCTGGCTTGCGGTTTTAGTTATGTCGGCGTGATAGTGATTGCCACACAAGGCAATCTTTTAGGCATGGAATTTGAGAGCCCGTTGGGTGTTGGTCTTGCGCTGCTATCAACGCTGCTGTGGGCCGGTTACTGGATTTTAAATACCAAAAATAAGGCCGACCCTGTGGTTGGCGTTCTGCTCGGCTTTTTGGTCGCTATTCCATTCGCCATTGGTTTAAGTCTTTATGAAGGTGCTGACTGGCAGGCAATCTCAGCTAAAGGCTGGGCAGCGGTGACGTATGTCGGACTGTTTGAAATGGGGATCACTTTCGTTTTGTGGCTGAGCGCACTCAAATCAACGCAAAACACCGCGCGTATCAGTAATCTGATCTTTGCTTCTCCATTTATCTCACTCATGTTGTTAGCTACCATCATCGGCGAAGAAATTCACCCTTCAACCTTGATTGGCCTGGTATTGATCATCAGTGGCTTAGTCATTCAGCAAGTCTCATGGGGCAAGAAAACCAAAGCGGTAAACGCTTCTTAATCACCTATCAAAAGCCCTAAAAAACGATGCAATAAGTTGGATAAAAAAGAGATATAGATAACATTTTAATGATAGAAAGCACTTTACGCTGCTAAGATTTAGCTACGCGTTGGATACGATACTCACAAAGCCCAATAGCTTACGCTAGATTCTAATATAATTACCTTTGGGCGATTTAGGACTCGTTATTAATTATGTTTCGCTTCGCTATTCCTTCGCCTTTGATGGCAGACTGGCAACACGTTCTGCGACAATGCTGTAATGTAACTCAAGCTCAGGGACAGCTTTATACTCTGAGCGATACTCAGCAGTGGCTATCGACTGAGGTGTCCACCTCAACCCAAAATCATCGTGCTATCGTCGATGTGATAACGCAAGTTGTCGATCACTTTACGCCGACAGATTTTACAGTTAGCCATACCCCCTTTGAAGAGCAAACCTTGAGCATTGGACCGATTTGGCTACCTAATGGCGAATTGCTTGCCGTACTGACACTGACTCACCCTAATGATCAATCAACGGTTGTTTCGGCATGGCTAAGCGCAATGGCGGGGCGGATCAGCTTTGATATCAACTTGCACTGTCAGCAAGAACAAACGCGACATCAAAGCGCGGAAATAAAGCCAACACCAACACTACAAGAGTTTATCGACTGCCTTGAAGACCACGTATGGATAAAAGGCATGGATGGTCTTTATTCGATGACCAACCGAAGCGTAGAAAACGCGTGGCAAAAAACCAACAGTGAAATCATTGGAAAAGACGATTTTGCTCTGTTTAGCCATGAACGTGCGGAAAAATTCATTGATGCCGATAAATTGGTGGTAGCCACGGGCACGCAAAATATTGTTGAAGAATGCCGTCAAATTGATGAAAACAATAACCCCACTTGGCTAGAAACCATTAAGTCTCCTGTCCGTGATCATGCGGGAAACTTAATCGGCATTCTGGGGATGACACGTAACATCACCCGCCGAAAAATGGTAGAAACGCAGCTCTCCTTAGCGTCCCAAATTTTCAACAATTCGCAAGAAGGCATGGTCATTACAGACCGCAATGCCAACATCATTGATGTAAACACGGCTTTTACCCAAATTACAGGTTACCGCTCTGAAGAGGTGATAGGAAAAAACCCACGAATTCTGCGCTCAGGCCATCATGATCAAGGTTTCTATCAACAGTTGTGGCATCAACTCGAAAACAAAGGCCAATGGAAAGGCGAATTCATCAACAGAAAGAAAGATGGCAGCATTTATCCGCAATTAGCGACCATTAGCGCCGTAATGGACGATAAAAACCACCTTATTAACTACATTTGTGTGTTTGAAGATATCTCTGTGCGTAAGGCACACGAAGAAAAGCTGCAGCGCATGGCTTTTTACGATCCATTAACCAATCTACCTAATCGCACCCATTTACTCAGCTTACTCGAACAACACATCGAAACCGGACACAAAAACCAGCAGACGTTTGCCACCCTATTCTTAGATATCGACCATTTCAAACACATCAACGATAGTATGGGCCACTTCTGTGGTGACCAATTGCTGTCTAAGTTAGCGATTCGTCTGCAAGATGTGCTTCACCTCAATGCGCATGTGGCTCGTATTGGCGGCGATGAATTTGTGATTATTTTGCCAGACATCCATAGTGATGTTGCCTTACTGGAAACCGTCGGCGATATTCTAAGCGTATTCCAGCAACCATTCGACTTAGCAAATCACGACTCACTTCGTGTCTCAACCAGTATTGGTATTGCCTTGTACCCAAGAGACGGTCAAGACAGTGAAACCTTACTGAAAAACGCAGACACTGCGATGTACTTAGCGAAGAAAAATGGACGCAACGGCTACGCGTTTTACTCACCGGATTTGACCGATAAATCCGTATCCCATGTACGCATTCAATCCGCTTTACATCAAGCAATAGAAAAACAACAACTCCGGTTAGAGTTCCAACCGCAATACAACTTGGAACAAAATACGATTGTCGGCGTGGAAGCTTTATTACGCTGGCAGCATCCAGAGTTTGGCCTTGTACCACCAGCAGACTTTATTCCAATTGCAGAAAAAACAGGGCTGATTCAAAGTATTGGTGAGTGGGTGTTACAACAAGCTTGTTTGCAAGGTAATGCTTGGCTGGACCAAGGCATCGAGTTTGGCAAAATCGCCGTCAATGTTTCTGCGTTGCAGCTTCAGCAGTCAAATTTCATTCAGCGATTAAGTACTATCCTCGATAACACCGGATACCCTGCCCAACGGTTAGATTTGGAGATCACAGAGAGCTTTTTACTGATCGACCCTCAACAAGCCATTGCATCGTTAAATCAATTACGAGAGCTGGGTATTGAGATTTCTCTGGATGACTTTGGAACTGGCTATTCGTCTTTGTCTTACTTGAAAGGTTTGCCAATCAACAAACTGAAAATTGACCGCTCATTTGTCAGTGATGTCCCAAGTAATAGCGACAGCAACGCGATTGTGAATGCCATTATTGCCATGGGAAAAACGCTGTCGTTGAAAGTCGTCGCGGAAGGGATAGAAACTCGGGAACAAGCCGATTATTTATTCGAAAAAGGCTGTATTTATGGTCAGGGATATTTATTTAGTCAGCCAGTGAGCGCTGAAAAACTGTTTCATTGAACCAGCTTGCTCCTCAAGTCACTCTCGCGGTGCCACGTCCGCGGAGGTGATTTGCTTTGCTTGATTTTGGGCTGATTGGCACAGCTCTAGGCGATCAACCAAAATATTGATACAAACCAGCAACGGCACACCGATCAATAGTCCCATTCCGCCCCAAAGCCAGCCCCAAAAAACAAGCCAAACAAAAATCACTAATGGGTTTAAATTAAACCTTTTCCCCAATAGTGTTGGTGTAACAAACTGACTTTCAATCAAATTGAGCAGTAAATAGATAGACACAACCGTCAGCATAAAACTGACCGACTCCAACTGAAGATAAGCAACAAAGCCAAAGCTCATCATGGATATGACAGGGCCGAGGTACGGCGCAAAATTCATCACGCCTGCAAATGCGCCCCATAGAAATGGATCTTCAAGGCCTAGAACAAAAAACACGGCCCCGACACTCAACCCCAGCCCAGCATTCACTAAAGTGATGGTGCCAATGTATCGAGATAGGTCTTTCTGTAGCGCTTTGACCAACTCAATCGCTTGGCGCTGTTTGGCGAACCCATGTAAGTAAGACACTGACTTTCGAAATAAGCTTCGTCCATGATTGAGCATAAAGTAAACCATAAACAGCACGATCATCGCTTGTGTCAAAATCGTCGGCGTAGTGGTCGCGAGCGTTTTTACCAAAGAAAATACGGTGTTGTTCCCGACCTCATCCATACTCATATCGTTGGCGATATTCAATGGAGTATTAAGGTGATCAGCCGAAGCTTTAGTAACTTCGCTTACTTCTTGCGACACATTTTTCACGATACTGGGCAGCTCAGACCACCATTGCTTGGCGGGCTCCGACATGGCGGCAAGACCAATAATTGAAGCGCCAACGAGGAATGACAGCGTCAACACGACGGTAATAGCACGTGGTAAGCCTTTGTCTTCAAGATAATTAATGAAAGGACTGCACAGCAGAGAAATAAAGGTGCTAAGCACAATAGGTAACAATATTGGCTTGGCAAAATACAGCCCTGGGACGAGTAACAGGACGAGAAGCGTTGCACCAATCGCAGTGTTGGCAGGAATGTTCAATTTCGCTGTCATAATAAGCTCAGAATCGGTAAGAAAATTTTGCGGTGAAATCCGCTATTAGAGTGGTTCGCCCTCTGTCGTCGCAGCGTTGCTTACTTGTGTTGCTGCATTTCCATTTTGCTCCGCATCTGACTCATCCAGAGAAGCTGCCGCGACCGGCTTTGTGAGCGAATCGGTAATATCAGACACGCTGCTAACCAATAGCCCCATTGACGAAATAGAAGAAGTCAGTCGAGACAATCGACCTGCTTTTGCTGCGGTAACGGCAACGACAGCACTAATGCCTAATGTCGTCCAAGGGTTTTCTCTCACAAACTTCTTGGTGGTAAACGTGAACATTTCCATCGACAAACAGCATTGCTCTAGAGACGCTTTACCTTCCATCCGCTTGATCCGCATGGCTCGATTGAGCTTTTGTAGCGAGCGCATCCCACCCCTCCTGTAATTGTTCTGTCGTATTTTTGAATCCAAGAAATCCAACTAAACGCTTCTGCCACCAGGCTAAAGCAAATAATGCCAAGCCTAATGATGTGATAAATACACCCACGGCAACATACACGTTGGCAGTTAACTGATAAGCCACCACCCCAGAGGCAAGGCACAAACTGAATACGAACAATACCGACAATAGGGTAAAAACAACGGTACACAGCAAAATCTGACGCACTGCGGACACGTTAACTTTCATCTCCAAGAGGAACAAATCCAACGTTGAACCTGACCATGCTTTTAGCGATGTCGTCAGTTGGTCCAATTGCGCAAGAATGCTGCTCAAACCATTAATGGTTTGTTGGATATCCTGTTCTTCTGCCCCATCAGGGGCTCGGCCGCTGTCTGAAGCCGCCGAGCCTGATTGCTGATTGGTAACTTGCCCTGAGTTATTCATGTGAAGCCTCGCCTTTCTGTTGTGTGGCTTAATCCTTGGTGACCACTATTATTTGATCAGCTTCGAAACCGCCCAACCAGCAAGGAAGGCGCAGCCTATGCTCAGCAATGGGCGCTCCTTGATTACATTTTCTGCCGACTTAGTCGCCTGCTGAACTTGCTGCGCACCGACATCCAGCTTCTCTTTGGCTTGGTCTTTCATCGCGCCAACGGCTTCCGTCGTGGCTTGTTCCGCTAAGTGATATGCTTCTTCTAACTGCTCTTGAGGTTTTACTGTGCTTTCTTTTGTAGTAGCCATAACTAGCCTCCATTAATGAGTTGAATAGTGAATCAAGTGAAACAATGTTTGACCTCACTTACTCCCTACAAAGCCATATCCATGCCAGAATTTTAAGTTGTTGTTTTTTATTGATTTTATTTTTATTTCGATAAAAAGCCGTATCTGTACGTGTAATTCTTTCCAGGCTTTCCCCGCCATTCTTGTAATTTTTTCTTAGCGCCTTACCGACTGTTAGCAATTTATTGCAAAACAAGACATTAAGTCACTGATTAATAAGACTTAAAACTCATTGGCATACAACCTGCAATTGAAGATGAACATCGTGTTTGTATTCCATACGCTCAAACACCCCTATCACCAGTAAATAAGGAGTGGCATATGAAAAATGAAAACATCGCCTCAATCATTGAGCTTATCGAAAGCGGAAATGAAATTTACAACAAGGCCATCGAGAACATCGACAACACTTCTTTGAATAATGTGTTGGTAGAACTGCTCAGAGTACGTGAGCGTGCAGTCATTGAGCTCACTCCCTACTCTCTAGCAAGTAACAATGAAGAATCTGCCGACGACACTCCGGTTTCCTACACCATCAAGGCGCGTGAGGTCTACAGCGACGTGATGAAGGAAGTGTCCTCTGACAAAGAGTCTATGTATTTAGAACAGCTTGAAGGTGTCGAAAGCAAGGTACTCAAAGAGATTGAGAATTTGATTACTTCCCACCCAGAGCAGGCGGATAACTCGGTTCTGCTGAAAGTTCGTAGCGATATAAAAAGCTGCAAAGAAAAACTCAGCAGCATCAGCCTTATTAGCTAAAACTTGGTGGTCGCCTTTGCAATAAAGCTCGGTATTGATCAAAGAAATGGCCAACTTGCTTTGGCCATTTCTGACAAGCCCACAGGCGCATTAACATAACCATCACGAGAAATGTCCCACGACAATAGTCATAAATAAAGAGGTCACTATGACATTGGATAACAATCGAGTAAGGGAGCTACTCGTAAAAATGACACACCATCGCCAAACGTGTTTGCCTCTCGTTAACCCGCAATCACATATGACACTCGCAAGAGCGGCATATCGATTCGTGAAAATAGAAAAAGTGATGATCAAAAAGATGGCGAAGCTGTTCTTCGATCAAGATGGTGAACAATTCATTGCAGAAAATGCCACCGAATACGGCGTTGCCGAGTTAGGCAATTACAAAGAAATGCATTTTATGAATAAATTACTGTTAGATGATTTAAAAGCCCTGCTTAGAGCCATTGACGACACCAACTTAACCGCACTTGTTTCTTATTGGTTAGCTGCTTTACAAGTTGAAAACGATGAAATTGAAAAGCACTTACCTCAGGGTGAGTAATTATACTCGCCCTTCTTTCTTTCACTTTGTTTAACCCTCATCCCCAATCAACCTAGTAAAAGGTGCAGATAGAAAAAAGCCGCTGCATCTACTACGCAGCGACCTTGATAGCCTTTTTACGACGCACACCAAATCATCAAACAACACAGAAAAAGCGCCATGTAGAATACGAAGCAAATGGCGCGTTATCCGCGGATTATCTGTGTTAAAGCGAAGCTGATTTACGTCTCTGGCTTGGAACAAATACGTTCAATGACTTTGGACGCAGCTTGATTGCCAGTTGCTCATCAGAATACAGTTCACCATCAATCACATACTCAATCGGTTTATTCGCAGAAATAGTGACGCTCTGAGCCGTCGCGTATTGAAAATGTGTCGATTCTTCCTGTGCGCCTACGCTCGTTAATGTCAGATCCGACAATGCGATAAGACGTCCGCCTAAAGACTCGGTGTTATCTAAATATGTGATATGCAGCTTGCCATCATCAGGCTGCGGCGCATCACCACCTTGGGCAAGCAACGTACTAAATGGAGCGATATTCGCAACGACAAAACTATGGACTTCAAGCGTTTGTGTATTATTGTCGTGGTTTCCATCTTCAGTTGGATCGTCTAACGAAACGGTTAAAGCTTGCGTTTCTTCCGCCACTACAGCATTAAAAAAGCCGGTGAGGTAAGCGAGTTGTCCAAAAACATTTTTCTCTTCTCGCTGAGCGTGCTCGATCATTTTCTGTTCTAGCCCAATGCCTAAGACCAATAAAATAAGCCGCTGATTACATTCCGCAGTATCAATACGTTGGCAGTGTCCGCCAAGCAACGCTTCACACGCTTTTTCGACCGGTGAGAATTTTGCGCCAACGCCATAGAGCACATGACATAACGCATTGGCAGTTCCGAGCGGAACAATACCGAGTTTTAGGTCGGTATCCACCAATTGGCTCGCCACCTCTGTTACTGTGCCATCGCCACCAGCTACGATGATTTGCTTAGCTCCATTTTCTTTTGCCTGTTGTGTTAGCTGCTCGGCGCTGAGGTTTGTGGTGGTTTGATGAATACTCAAGCGATATTTTTTGGTTAGTTCACGAATCAAGTGCTGTTCGTTTTCCTCCCATTTTCCGCCACCTGCAACAGGGTTAACCACCATCCAAGTGGATTGATCCAGCCCTAGCACGCCTTTTTCACTGATCGCTCGTAACGTTCTAATCTGTAATTTATTCAATCTCGCGGTACTGCGTACGTCATTGATTTTTTTCATCACGGATTCAACCGTCAGTGACGGGTCTTTGCTTAATAAATACGCCGCCACAACAAACACTGAACGACCACGCCCTAACGCACAATGCACAACCACTGCCCGCGAGCACGAGATTTGAGTATCAATCCAGTTAATCGCATGGCGCAGGCGCTCTAGCGTTGGGGCTTTGTGGTCGAGTACCGGAATCGAAAGGTAATGAAACTGCTTGTCGGTCATCGCGCTTTCAAGGCCTGCAAATTCTGCGGTGACATCGACAATACAAGAGATCTCATTGGATTCGAGAAAATCTAAGTCACTCTGAAACAAACGGCGAGATAGGTATAAATTGTCGCTGACTTTTTGGATTGGAGGTACAGTATCACGCCGTCTTTCCCAGGCGTTATACGCTCTAGCCCCCAATAAAAATGGGATGAATGCCCAGCGAATCCACCTGACAATCTTGCCATCTTGGTTTTTTCTAAAAATAGAGGGAATGTCGAATACGTAGGCTACGCTGACCAACGCTAAAGAAAGAGATATCCACAAGAACAGCAGACTAACGATAATTTGAGGCGTATAGATAGCGGCCAATAAACTGATCAGAGCGCCAAGAATATAATATTTGATGATAAACATTCGCTCTCCTTGCCTTCAGCGAGTGCACTTTTTAGTGGAAGTTAGAATACGCGGGGGATTGAGCTTGGATACATGAACTTGAGTAAACGCCTTGATTGAGTGCCTTCCCGTGCCGAAATGGCACGAAAAGGTCCAACACTCTACCTAGCTTGCCATCTCTTCAACATAACCATCCGCTAGTTTCATTTTCTGCTTATCGGTCATTACCTTACCGGCTAACTGGAAGAAACGCTGCTCTTCTTCCTCAAGATGGTGCAACACTTTGTGACGCAAGGTTTTCATTAGGTTGAGCCACGCTGGCGAGCTCATATCGGTTGCATCAAGCTGTGCAATCACTTTATCAATTTCATGATGCTCTGCGATGCCATGGCGAGTGAGATCAATGGTCTTATCGCTATCTATTAAAGGCGCGTAGAAAAATCGCTCTTCTGCCGCTGCGTGCTGTTCGAGTTCCTCTTTAAGGTTGTGGTAAAACTCTTCACGAGCGGGGGAATCTCCAGACGTTTCCATCAGAGCATCGAGTAAAAGGCGCTGCTTTTCATGACTCTCTTTCAGTACATCAAATATGTTTTTCATCTTTGACTCCTTATCTGATTGTAAACAATTGGGACAAAAGGAAGGGCGGTGATTGACCGCCCCTCTCTTACATAGCTATGCGTAAAAAACCTAACCTGATTCGGCTAACAGTCTTGGTCTTCAGCGTTTAGATTTTCTTTAATGTTTTCACATTCATCTTCAATCGCATTTTGGGTTTCTTCGGCGGCTTCATCTATCTTTTTGCCGGCCTGTTCCATTGGCCCTTCTTCACTACAAGCTGCCAACGCAAACACCAAACCGAATACTGCGGCGATACGGTAAATAAATGACGTAAGTCGCATGGAATCTCCTATCTATTTACGTTTTTTTCTTCCCAGCAGAACAATCACTATTGATACAATTAATGACAATAGGAATAGGTAAAATATCACTTGCGCGATAGAGGCAGCAGCTCCTGCAATACCGGTAAAGCCTAATAGTGCAGAAATTAGTGCCAGTGCCAGAAAAATAAACATCCAACGAACCATAGTGTTACCTCCTAATAAAAGTGGGTTAAATCACTCGGCTCGCTATTATTGAACCACTTCTAGCTTATCAATCACCTTATTTACGTCATTGGTGTTATTTGCAATTGAAATTGCAAGATCATGCTCCGCATCTGAATTAACTTTACCTGCCAACGTTACCGTTTTGTGTTCTGTCGTTACATCAATATCCGTGCCACTCACATTGGTATCCATTAGTAGGCGCGTTTTAACTATAGTCGTGATTTTAGAATCGGTCAGTGTAGCTAAAGCTTCTGAATCAGTTTCTTTCTTGCCTTCATTCACTACTGACAATTCGTTGTTTACTTTTTTCACACCATCAAGACCAGTAACAAGCTCTTCGGCAAGTGATTTTTCAAGATCATTGTTTACCGAACCAGAAAGGGTAACGACCTGATTCTCAACATCGGTATTGATATCAAAAGAGTTGAGATTGCTGTTTAGCAGTAGCGTGGTTTCAGCTTTACCATCTAGCCAAGCGTCCATGGATTCTTTTTCCCATTTATCACTCGCTAAGACTGCTGTAGATGAAGTAGCAAGAACTGACGTAAGTACAATTTTAGCTGCGATGTTATTCATGGTAATTCTCCTTTATTGACGTTGCACTTCCCTAGGAGCAAACCATGTGCCAACTTTATAACTTATTGTTTTTAATTAACTAATAAAGAAAAGAGGTAAAAATGAGATGAGCAATAAAGTATAAGCATGAATTATTTACACGTAAAAAATGTAATTTTTAATCGGTGATAAAGCCTCCGTCACTTGTGCCGAAATAACCTGATAAAACAGAAAGGCTATTTCTCCAGAATCAATTAATAGCAAAATTATTATTTAAAAAATAAAAATCTGAACAAAAGGAAATATCTACTGATGGCTCTCACCGATATATATCAAAAAGGGGCTAACAACATAAAAATACCGAACAAATCCTTAAATCTATGCTGACAATATTTTGTCTTGTGAAGTGAGAATAATCCACGTACATTGTTTCTGTCATAGTAAAGAGGACATTTCTATGTCGATGCCAAGCCTGTTTCTAAGAATACAAGATCCATCACTTAAAAATGCCATCGCTTCTTGCCAGGAACTGAACAAATTTCGTCTGCATGACATCGATGCCGCAGACCAATGGATTGAAGATTTCCTACAACTCAAACCGGAAGTTGCGATTGTTGAAGTCGCCCACTTTACTAGTGCAGATTATCAACGTCTTTCTAATATCGAAGACATCTACGATATGGACTTGATCATCATTAGCTCAGGCGCTCCAAACGAGAACTTGGATAAGCTGATGAACTTGGGTGCTATTTTTCATTACAGAAAGCCCGTTGATATTGCCATTCTGACGGACACCCTGAGCGAAGTCAGCCAATACTATCAACACAAACAAGATCAAGGGCGTAAAGTGTCCACCAGCGATCTTGACCAATTTGGTCTTTTGGTCGGCTCTTCCTCTCCGATGCATCAGCTCTATCGTATGATCAGGCGCGTTGCTAAAACAGAAGCCAACGTCCTTATTGTCGGTGAAAGTGGATCAGGCAAAGAACTGGTGGCGCAGACCATCCACTTAGCGAGTGAGCGTAAACAACAGCCCTTTATAGCGATTAACTGTGGTGCCATTAGCCCTGAATTGGTTGATAGTGAACTGTTTGGCCATGAGAAAGGCGCTTTTACCGGAGCAAATAAAACTCACCAAGGTGTATTTAAGCAGGCAGAGGGCGGCACCCTATTTTTAGATGAAATCACCGAGATGCCTATCGAGCATCAAGTGAAGCTATTGCGGGTGCTAGAAACCGGAGAGTATCGCCCAGTTGGCAGTAATACAGTTCATATCGCTAATACTCGCATCATTGCTGCTACAAACCGTGATCCTAAAATCGCCATTGAGGAGCAGTTCCTGCGTGAAGATCTGTTTTTCCGGTTATCGCATTTCCCATTAACGATACCGCCACTGCGAGAGCGAGGCGGTGATATCGTCGGTCTGGCCAAGCACTTTATTGCGCACCGCAACGCCAATGAGGCAAAAACCAAAACGATTCTTGACTCTGCGATCCAAAAAATCGCTGCACACGACTGGCCAGGTAATGTCCGTGAGCTCAAACACACGATCGAGCGTGCATTTATTTTGGCTGATGACACCATCCGAGATGAACACCTGATCTTCGACACACCACCATTGGAAACAGGCACCAGCATCGAAGACCTTGTTCCGGCGGGCGTTTCGCTAGAAGAGCTAGAAAAAGCCGCCATTCTCAATACCCTTGAAGAGAATCAAGGCAATAAAACGGAATCAGCGCAGGAGTTAGGCATTAGCGTGAAAACGCTCTATAACAAACTCGAAAAGTATCAAGACGAGTAACTCGCTATGGGAATACAAAAAGAGCACTGACTTTTATTCAGTGCTCTTTTTGTATCTTATCTTTTATGCAGTTAGGCTGCGTTTGGTGTTTGATTAAACCCACTGCCCCGCAACAAAGCCGCTCGACCAGCACCACTGAAAATTGTAGCCCCCTAGCCAACCAGTCACATCCATCACTTCACCAATAAAATAAAGCCCTTTAATGTCTTTGCATTCCATGGTTTTCGAGGATAAGTGATCAGTATCGACACCGCCGAGTGTCACTTCCGCGGTTCGGTAGCCTTCAGTGCCATTCGGGGCGATATCCCAATGCTCTAGACGCTCCACAATCGCCGCAAGCTCCTTTTGATTGAACTGTTTTAGCGGTTTATCGACTAGCTCTTTATGTTCAATTAAGACTTCAACCAGACGCTTAGGCAGCACTTTGGCAAGCGTATTCTTGAGTGACTGATTTGGATGCTTCTCACGACTGCGTTCTAATAACTCAGCAACATCATCGTTTGGCACAAGATTGATCAACACCTTTTGTCCGGCCCGCCAGAATGAAGAAATCTGTAACACTGCTGGACCAGATAACCCACGATGTGTGAACAACAGGGCTTCTTTGAACATGGTGCCATCTTCAGCCGTAATTTCCGCAGGTACCGCGATACCAGATAACTCAGCAAAGTCTTCTTTGTCTTCTTTATGCAGAGTAAATGGTACAAGACCTGCCGTGGTTGGGATAACTCGAAGACCAAATTGTTCCGCGACTTTATAACCAAATGGTGTCGCTCCCAGTTTTGGCATCGACAAGCCACCTGTTGCGATAACTAAAGACTCACATTCGACAATCTCAGTGCCAGCATGCAAACGAAAGCCTTCATCAATTTTTTCAATCGAATGAACATCGCATTGGTAACGCTGCTCGATGTTCGGCATGTCACACTCAGCTAACAACATCTTCACGATATCTTTGGCCGTAAATGCATCGACACAAAACAACTGGCCGTGATCACGCTCTTCGAACTCAATGCCATGTTTACACACCATCGAGATAAAATCCCAGTTAGTGTATTGGGAGAGCGCCGACTTAACAAAGTGCGGGTTTTGACACAAATAGTGATTAGCTGAAACGTCGTAGTTAGTGAAGTTACAACGACCACCGCCCGAGATAAGGATTTTACGTCCTGGCTTTTTAGCATGATCGAGCACCAAAACACGGCGGCCTCGCTTGCCTGCTTCTGCAGCACACATTAAACCTGCTGCGCCTGCGCCAATTACAACAACATCAAATTTCTTACTCATCGGTAGCTCTTAGACTGATTGGTATCGAATCAAAATAAAAAAGGATGTGCACATTGCACATCCTTGCTTTCTAGGCGCGACATTCTACCGACAAATACCGAAAGGGAAAAGCGCTTAAACTCTAAGCGCTCTGTATGTCCGCAAAATCTCAGACAGAACAACTTCTGGATTATTGACTCTTAGAGAATGAAGGCCGCAAGTAGCGTCACGCCGAGCAACGCGGTCGATAGAACAAACAATTCACGCACTCTTTCACACTTACCAGTAAAAATTTCATCGTGGTGATGATGATATTCTTTACTTTTAATGTAGTGATACAACCTCACCTGCTTGGTGACATTTCCATGAGTGGTAAAAAAACCATTACCATCAACTTGCTGATATAACAGCGGATGCGCTTCACGCATGATATAAATTAGAGAACGAAGAGCGGTGAGATACCGGACCATATTAACTCCAGTTACCACCATTAGCGCAAATAAGATTGTGTCTCCACTGATCATCTTTTCCTCCCTACATCTTCAACAATGCTCAAGAGAAAAAGACGACCAAGACTTCGTCTTTACCCGCTACTTACAACGTCCCAAAACGCGTTTACGCAGCTGGAGCATCCATGATTGAAGATGAACCTTCTTTCGCCATTTGTGCTAGATCTTTGTCGATGAAGAACAACGCTTTACCGTCTTCACCTACCAGTTCGATCTTATCTAAAATCCCTTTAAACAACTTCTCTTCTTCGTGCTGTTCTGACACGTACCACTGTAGGAAGTTAAACGTTGAGTAGTCTTGGCTAGTAAATGCAACGTGCGCCAGTTTGTTGATTTTTTCCGTGATCATTTGCTCATGTTCAAATGTCTCGCGGAAAACGTCACCTAGGCTCGCAAAGTCATGCTTTGGCGCATCAATAGCGCCTAAGATTGGCATTGAGCCAGTTTCACTCACGTAAGTGAATAGGCGTTGCATGTGCTCCATTTCTTCTACGGCGTGAGCGCGTAAAAATTCAGCCGCACCTTCAAAACCTTTGTCTTCACACCAAGCACTCATTTGTAAGTATAGATTGGATGAGAAAAATTCTAGGTTAATTTGCTCATTCAATTGTTCGACCATAGTTTGAGACAGCATGTTAACTCCTATTATTGTGCATGCAATATACCCAAGTAACCTCGAAATAAGTGACGCTGCGAGAATAGCTTGGTCTGGCAGACACGGCGAAGTTTCACTTCAATTCTAGTCAATAACACTACGCTTATTTCAGCATATCAAAGTCACTTGGGTATAACGCCACTATAACATGATTACTGAGACAAGACTTTGTACCTACGGCACCGATATGAGATCACTTCAGCAAATTTTTTTTGGGGTTGGTGCTAATCTAAAACTATGACCTTACAAGGAGATAGCAATATGAGTTACAAACACATACTTGTGGCAGTCGACCTTTCAGACGACAGTAAAGTGTTGATTAAGAAAGCCGTATCACTGGCTAAACCTCTGGATGCGAAAGTCTCTTTTATTCACATCGACGTGAACTACGCAGAACTCTACACCGGGCTTATCGATATCAATATGGCAGAAGCGCAACATCAAGCAATGGAAGCATCGCGCACACAATTGGCAAACTTCGCTGAATATGCGCAATACCCAATTGCCCATACTTTAGTCGGTAGTGGCGATTTGAGTAATGAGCTGTGCGATACCATTCAAGATTACAGTATTGATTTGGTGGTTTGTGGTCATCACCAAGATTTCTGGAGCAAGATTCTATCTTCGACTCGACAGCTGATTAACTGCTCACCAGTCGATATGCTGGTCGTACCGCTAAAAGACTGATTGGCGCAGCGATAAAACTTGGTTAGACTGCGGGCACATTTGTTGTTGATAAAGATTCTCATCCATGGCTTATCTATCCGCAGTTACCCTACTTTGGGCATTCTCATTTAGCCTGATCGGCGTTTACCTCGCCGGTCAGGTTGATTCTTGGTTCTCGGTGTTCATGCGCGTGGCACTGGCGAGCCTGGTTTTCATTCCCTTTTTGAAATTCCGTGGCGTTAGCAAACCCCTGATCGCGAAACTGATGACCGTCGGTGGCTTCCAGCTCGGCTTGATGTATTGCTTCTACTACCAATCTTTTTTGCTCCTTTCCGTGCCAGAAGTATTGCTGTTCACCGTATTCACACCCATTTACGTCACGCTAATCTATGACTTCTTGAAAGGTCGCTTTTCACCTTGGTACTTAGTTACCGCTGCAATAGCCGTATTTGGTGCCGCCTGGATTAAATTTGCAGGCATTAATGAAGATTTCCTACTGGGCTTTTTGGTCGTACAAGGAGCAAACCTCTGCTTTGCCATCGGTCAGGTGGGCTACAAATATATCATGGAGAGTGAACCCGTCGATTTGCCACAACACACCGTGTTTGGCTACTTCTACTTAGGTGCACTTTGTGTAGCAACCGTGGCTTTCGCGCTCATGGGTAACCTCGACAAACTACCTACCACTGCAACACAATGGGGCATTCTGACATACCTTGGGTTGATTGCTTCTGGTTTTGGTTACTTTGCTTGGAACAAAGGCGCGACTATGGTGAACGCAGGTGCACTGGCAGTAATGAACAATGCATTGGTTCCGGCGGGCTTGATTGTAAACATTGTGATTTGGAACCGCGATGTTGATGTCATGCGACTCGCCATTGGCGGTGCGATCATCATGCTATCCCTATGGATTAACGAAACCTGGGTGAAAAAGCGCGTAGAGATGAGCTACGCCAATAAGTAACGCAGCTAATCCTATAAACATTTCGACAATAAAAAACGCTCTCCGACTGGAGAGCGTTTTTTTATTTGATTAATGCACTTTGGCTTGTGAGATTGCGTTCATCAAAGCATTAGGTGGCGTTGGCAGCAACACTTCTAGTTTCGCATTACGCGCTTCCAGTTTACGCTGACGCTTAAGTAACTTTTGTTGTTTTTTCGCCACTTTTAGCAACTTCTTTTGCTGCTTATAGTGCTTTTTCAGTGCTTTTTTCGCTTTCTTGAGCGATTTTTTATCCGCTAAATCAAACCATACTGGTGCGTCGGCTCTTACTGGCTCCGGAGATTTTTCGGCTTGTTTTTTCTCTTTCACACGCTCAACAACACGCCTCACAATCGCGGCTTTTTCGTTGCTTTGTTTAGTGATCACTGGAATCGCTTGTGCTGGCAGAGCTTCAACCAATAAGCCACATGCTTGTTGCTCACTCAATGGCTTGTCTTGGCATTTTTGTGGAGGAATTGCGGCTGGCTTACAAAGGGTATCTTTGGCCGATGAAGAGCGTGCGCAAGAACGACAAACGAATTTTGGTGCGACAACTAAACGATGGATATCACCAAGTTCTGCCGCGATCTGTTTGCGACTCATTTTACATAAACGTTTAGCCATTCTACTACTCCAGCTTCCCAGTTATCGACCGCATCACAACAAGTGAAATAATAATAATTCTTAGTTAGATATACAGTCAGGGAAGGGAATTAGCAAGAGAAAACTATCAATAGAGACGAGGAAAGAGAGGCTGAGTCACAGCACGACACACCGTACTGTGACAAGAAAAGTTGAGCCGTCAGGAAGTTATGCCATCGATGCTTTAACATAGACATCGAAGCGATTTTTTTTCGTTTCAATCGCCATGGTCGGTTTTTTCTCGTTCAGCCAGTTAGCATAATCTGGGCGTTTAACTACTACACGCTTTGTGGCTAACGCCATGGCTGGTTCTAGTAAGCCATCGGCGTCCAAATCGGCGCCAACCAACGATTGGAAAACGCGCATTTCTTTTTTCACGAGCGCCGACTTCTTTTTATTTTCTGGGTGCGGATACATCGGGTCAAGATACACCACATCTGGCTGGACAAAGTCTTTATCTTGCGCCAATTGTTCCAGCGCATCATGGCTAGAGGCATGGATTAGCGACATGCGCTCAGATACCCAGGTGCCGATTTCTGGGTCTTGTTTCGCTCGATCCAAGCCATCATCTAACAAAGCCGCTACGACTGGATGACGCTCGACCATCTGCACTTTACAACCTAGCGAGGCGAGCACAAACGCATCACGACCAAGACCTGCCGTGCCGTCTAACACGGTTGGCGTTGCCCCTTTGTTCAACCCCGCCGCTTTCGCAATTGCTTGGCCTTTACCACCACCGAACTTGCGACGATGACCTACCGCACCACCAATCAAATCCACAAAGATTGCACCCAGCTTTGGCTCATCCACTTTACGTAGCTCCAAACGCTCGGTGGTTAGCACCAAAGCAAAATCGCTATCGTCAGTGTGTGAGAGCTGCCAACGCGCAGCGAGTTCATCAAGATGAGATTGTTGAGACGGGTTTTCACAGATCAATTGCAGTTGCAAAAGGAGGCTCCAATAAAAATCGAGGTAACTGGCGCTGAGTGTATACCTAAGTTACCTATTAATGCTAGGTTGAGCTTGCTACGCAGAGGTTATACAGCCATCAGTTGCTCCACTAGCTCAGAAAGCGGCTTAGGATGGCCAATACCGTAGCCTTGGCCGTAGTCCACACCGAGGTCTATCAAATGCTGCATGACCTGGTCATTTTCGACAAACTCCGCCACCGTCACTTTGCCGAGCTGTTTCGCCAAGTCATTGATTGAACGAACCATCACGCGGTCCATTTCATTTACGTTGATATCTTGCACGAAAAGACCATCAATTTTCACGATATCGACAGGAAGTTTCTTTAAGTAACCAAATGAAGACAATCCAGACCCGAAATCATCCAATGCAATCATGCAACCCAAAGCCTTTAGCTTGGTAAACAGCTCAATGGCTTGATCCAGATTACTCATCGCTGCTGTCTCGGTGATTTCTAAGCAGATTTTTTCACACGGCAGAGTCGAACTTTCCAATCGATCCAATAAGAAGTCAATAAACTCTTGATTCCCCATAGATTGGCCTGAAAGGTTTATCGAACAGCGACCAAGCTGTTCAACCACCTCAGGACGCTGTTCAAACCACTCTAGCGTTTGAGTAATAACCTGCTTATCAATCCAATGGGCAATGTTGTAGCGCTCGGAAGCAGGGATAAACAGCGCAGGAGAAACATAATCACCGTACCCATTGCGAATACGCACCAAAATCTCAAAATACATTTGAGTCTCGTGCTTTTGTAAGCTTTTTATCGGTTGAGCAAACAGTTCTAAACGTTGATTCGACAATGCCTCATGCACCAAATTGACGCTCTGCATTTCCATCTGACGACGCTGCAACTCTTCGTTATCTAAGCTGAATAGATTATAGCGGTTACGGCCTTGCTCTTTAGCGGCGTGACAAGCAGAGTCTGCTTGAGCGTGCACCATTTGTGGCGTATCAGCGGTATGATCGATGATACGGATACCAATTGAGCAACTGATGAACAGGCGTGTGTCTTCCCAAATAAAGAGGTGTTCGCTTAGTGTCGAGATGATCAGTTTGGCAATATTGATGGCGCCATATTCGTCACAGTCTTTGAGTAACACCGCAAACTCATCGCCTCCCATTCGAGCCAAGATGGAATTGTACGGCAGAACGCCTTCCAGCATACTTGCGCAGAATTGAATCGCCGCATCACCTGCATCATGCCCAACCGTATCATTGAGGACTTTTAGTTGATCTAAGTCGAGGTACAACATGGCGTGGACTCGACGATGGCTGTCCACTTCGCACAGTGCGGTCTTAAGCTCTAGTTCAAAGTGGTTTCTGTTGTAAGTCCCCGTCAGTAAGTCATAGCGAGCTTGGTATTCCAATTTCTCGGAAAGCAGTTTGGTTTCGGTAATATCTTCGCCCACAATCAGCAGTTGCTCAGATTCACTCAGCGGACGAATATTCTCGCGCACCCAAACACGATGACCATTTGCATGACGATACTCGACTTCACGTCGCCAAACACCATGCACTTGCTGGTTGGGTTGCAATAACACTTGGCGAGGGAACAGCACTTTGTCATCAAAATAGAACTCCCTCAGGCGATGTCCGAGCATGTCCATCGGTTTGTAGCCAAGAAGTAGTTGAGCAAATCGATTCACTTCTTGAATTCGGTTATTACTATCAAGCGTCACCATCATCACGGGCTGCTGCTCATAATAGTTGCGTAGGGTTGACTCACGTTGGTAGAGCTTGTCCTCCATCAATTTACGACTGGTAATATCGCGCGCTTCAAACAAGTATTGCTTATGATTCCCTACTTGCTGAGAAAAAGGCTTGAGCGAAACTTCTAACACCAATGCGCCGTGTTCTTTACTCCAAATTTCAGCTTCAAACGTCGACACTTGATGGTGAGGCGCGTGGAAATACTCCTCAAGCAACGCTTGTGCTTTTTCACTCCAGTTGGGGTGAAACCAAAGTGGTCGGTCTAAACGCAGTCCTTGGTGATAAAGTAAGGATTGAAGGTGATCGTTGCCCGATTTAAGCACACCGTTGGCATCCAAAATGCCCATATACTGCATGCTCTGATCGAAAATCGATTCTAGAATAGCCTGGCTTTCTCGCGCAGCGCTCTCACTTCGACGCATCCGCTGTAAATAATAACCCATCAGCAAAATGACCACCGACATCACCACAAACAGGCTACCAAACAGGCGAATTTCCTTGGCAAAACGTTCAGAAAGCTTCATTGGCTTATTAAAAAATACCGCAGAAACCTCTTGTTCAGCCCCCAATCCCCAACGCGCTACCGCTTGGTAATCGAGCTTTATTTCAGAATCACTTTTTTTCACGGCAGGCAGAGGCTGATCAGGGTTATCCAAAACGAACTCAAGCATCTCTGCGCTCTCAATACCATGCCGATAACCACTTTGAATAACCCCTCCAACTGCGCCATGACCCAAACCAATGTCATGCACCATAAACAGCGGCGCGTTTGAGACTTTGTTGACACCAACCCAGTCACGCTCGCTGCCAACCATACCTTGTTTATCTCGGTAATAGGTCCAGAACAAGACGACTTTATCGGAACTCAGTTTTGCGACTTGTTGTTTTAGATCGATGATACTGTCTGGGACAACTTGTACGATTTTGTCTCGATATTGCGGGAACTTGAGGACAAAATTGTCGATTTGATAACGCAACACCTCACCGGTCACCGAGTGGTCACTGACGATGAGAACTTGTGTGTAGTTCGGATGTAAGCGCTCAATAAGAGCGAGATTCGCTTCCAAATCGACATCTTCCATGACTCCGGTTGCATTCAGAGAACGATGTAAAGAAGGATGGTAGTTATTAATGCCGTTAAATATAACTGGGGTGTCTTTGATGATTGGGGCTAAACGCTGCATGAGTTCAAGCGCATTGTTATCGCTCACTAAAATGGCATCGAATCGCTCTTTGCGTAACTTCGTAAGATATAAGGATTTTAGTTGTGCAAAAAACTGCTCACTCTGGTTACGTTTCGAGTCTAGATAGAGCACACGCATGTCCAGCGCTCGATCGCCCAGCTGTTGCTCGATGCCTCGCTGTATGGAGTCCGTCCAGAAAAAACCCTGATGATAGGAGTGCACGACCAACACCTTCGGATCTGAGGCCGTAGCAAACGCGCTCCAACATAGCGCGGCAATAACCAGAAAACGCTGCACATTATCTCCATAGCTCGGAGTTAACCCGCAGTTACTCCTGCCAAACCTTGTGAATCCTATCCGCTATGAGTATAAAAGGGAGGTAAAACTCTATCCCTAACGGAAATCATAGTATGAATGCGAGCCTGCCGAAACTCGACGACCTTGACCGCGCAATATTAAAAACACTGATGGCTGACGCCAGAACGCCCTACGCAGAAATGGCAAAGCAGTTCGATGTCAGCCCTGCCACTATCCATGTGCGTATCGAGAAGATGAAGTCGGCGGACATCATCGAAGGAACGGAGGTGATCATCAATACTAAAAAGCTTGGCTACGATGTGTGCTGCTTTATTGGTATTAACCTCAATGCAGCTCGTGATTACCACTCCGCGTTAGAAAAACTCAACGCGCTCGACGAAGTCGTTGAAGCTTACTACACCACGGGCGCGTATAACATATTCGTCAAATTGATGTGCAAATCGATTGAAGAGCTGCAATTTGTACTGATCGACAAGCTGCAAGCCATTGATGAGGTTCAGTCCACGGAGACATTGATATCGTTGCAGAACCCGATCAACCGAAACGTAAATCCGTAAAATTTTTTATAAAAAATGTACAAAAAAGGCCAACCGTTCGGTTGGCCTTGATGTTTTTTGCTCAATTTACGCCGCAATACCCGAATGGCGCAACAGTGCATCGATTTGTGGCTCGCGGCCGCGGAAGCGCTTGAACAGCTCCATTGGCTCTTCACTGCCCCCCATTTCTAGGATGTTGTTCAGGAAGCTTAGACCCGTCTCTTTGTTGAAGATGCCTTCTTCTTCAAAGCGAGAATACGCGTCTGACGACAGCACTTCAGCCCATAGGTAGCTGTAGTAACCCGCACTGTAGCCACCAGCAAAAATATGGCCGAAGCTGTGTGAGAAACGCGCCCACTCAACCGCAGGAACTACCGCGACTTTCTCTTTCACTTTCGCCAAAGTTTCCAGTACACGCGCACCCACTTCTGGGTCATATTCAGTGTGAAGCGTGAAGTCGAACAAGCCGAATTCTAGCTGACGCAAAATACCCATCGCAGATTGGAAGTTTTTCGCTGCGAGCATTTTATCTAGCATCGCTTTCGGTAGCGGCTCACCTGTCTCATAGTGACCAGAAATGAACGCCAGCGCATCCTCTTCCCAACACCAGTTTTCTAGGAACTGACTTGGTAGCTCAACCGCATCCCAAGGCACGCCATTAATACCTGAAACAGCACCTGTATCAACTTGCGTCAACATGTGGTGGATTCCATGACCAAACTCATGGAATAGCGTCACGACTTCATCGTGCGTGAACAGTGCTGGTTTGTCGCCTACAGGACGGTTGAAGTTACACGTTAAATACGCAACCGGCGTTTGCAGCTCGCCAGATAGCGTAACGCGACGACCACGACAATCATCCATCCACGCGCCGCCACGTTTGTGTTCACGAGCGTAGAGATCTAGGTAGAAGCTGCCACGGAGTGTGCCTTCAGCATCAAAGATATCGAAAAAGCGCACGGACTCATGCCAAGTGTCTACGCCTTCGCGCTCAGTAACGGTCATGCCAAACACGCGGTTTAGCACTTCAAACAGACCGCTCACGACTTTTGACTCTGGGAAGTATGGGCGCAGTTCTTCATCCGAAATTTGGAACAGGTGCTGCTTTTGTTTCTCGCTGTAGTAAGCGATATCCCAAACGTTCAGCTCTTCAACACCAAACTCACTTTTCGCAAACTGACGTAACTCTTCGACTTCACGTTCACCTTGCGGTTTCGCTCGTGTCGCTAGGTCATTCAGGAAGCCCAGCACTTGATCCGGCGTTTCAGCCATCTTTGTTGCTAACGACTTTTCACTGTAAGTATTGAAACCTAGCATACGTGAAATTTCATGGCGCAGTTTTAGCTGCTCAGTAATGATTTCTGAGTTATCCCATTTGCCTGCGTTTGGACCTCGATCAGAAGCGCGCGTCACGTACGCTTCGTACACTTCTTTACGCAACTCTTGGTTATCGCAGTACGTCATGACAGGTAGGTAAGATGGGATATCTAGCGTAATGAGGTAACCATCTAACTCTTTTGCTTCTGCGGCAGCTTTCGCTGCTGCCAGCGCCGATTCTGGCATACCTGCTAGGTCTTTCTCGTCTGTGATGTGCTTGGTCCAACCCATGGTGGCATCCAGCACATTGTTAGAGAATTTAGAGCTCAGCTCAGACATACGTTTGCTGATCTCGCCGTAACGGTGCTGCTCATCGGATGGCAAACCAATGCCTGATAACTCGAAATCACGCAGTGCATCAGTGATGGTTTTCTGCTGGGCACGAGTTAACGTTGCAAATTCTTCGCTCGCTTTGATGGTTTTGTACGCTTCGTACAACCCTTTGTGCTGACCAACCCAAGTGCCGTACTCTGACAAAATTGGTAGGCAACTTTCGTAAGCTTCACGTAGCTCTTCGCTGTTCACTACCGAGTTCATGTGACCCACTGGCGACCAGATGCGGCTTAAGCGATCATCCGCTTCTTCAATTGGCGCAATCACACTGTCCCAAGTTGGGTGAGCGTTGTCTTGTAGAACTTCATCGATTTTTGCTCGGCAGTCAGCAATCGCTTGCTCAACGGCAGGCTTGATGTGTTCTGGTTTAATTTGAGAAAACGGAGGTAGGTCCGTAAACGTCAGAAGAGGATTAGACATGAATAATTCCTTTTGTGTTTTGACTCTGTGATTGCCTGTCTATTTTGTGTAGATAGGCCAACTCAATGTACAGACGAGCCAGCAACATGGATTGGGGGAGCTCCGTTCCCTTTCTCTATGCCGCGATGACCATCATATAGTCAACCAGCGCTACTCTGTCCTTGAGTCTTGTTATACCTAAATGAAATTTCACACCCTTTTGAGTGCGAGAAACTCACCTAGTTCAATTCGATTACCAATAGTAAGTGTGGGTGACTTAAAGAAATTTCAATAGCGTCCCCTTATCAGAGGAACAGATTTGATTGGAAGTTCTACATCTTTAAGTTACTTGAGTATAATACCGCCATAGAGTGAAAATCACAGACCACACTCAGCCAAAGAGTGTTTCGAGAGTTTAATTTGTTAAGTTACCGCCACAGCTTCCACGCTGGCAACCATGCCGACGTGGTCAAACACATCGTTCAAAGCCTCATTCTTGATGCGCTGAAACAAAAAGATAAACCATTCGTTTATCACGATACCCACTCGGGTGTGGGCCGTTACGATCTGACTCACGAATGGTCTGAAAAAACGGGCGAATACAAACAAGGCATCGCACGTATTTGGGATAACCCAAGCATTCCTGAAGACATCAAAAGCTACATCGATGCCATTAAAGTGCTCAACAATGGCGAGAAGCTGCGTTACTACCCAGGCTCACCACGTGTGGCGCGCGCGCAAATCCGCCCACAAGATCGCATGGTGCTGACCGAGTTGCACCCGGCCGATCACCCATTGTTAGAGCAAGAATTCCATCGTGATCGCCAAGTGAGCATCTTCAAAGAAGACGGATTCCAACGCCTCAAAGCAAGCTTACCGCCACAAGAGCGTCGTGGTTTGGTGCTGATTGACCCACCATACGAACTCGCGAAAGAGTACCGCGATGTGGTGCGAGCGATTCATCAGAGCCATAAACGTTGGGCAACCGGTATCTACGCGATTTGGTACCCAGTGGTAAACCGCCACGACATCGAAGATATGATCGAAGGCTTGGAAGCACTGGGCATTCGTAAAATTCTGCAAATCGAGTTAGGTGTTGCACCAGATACCAACGAGCGCGGCATGACGGCATCCGGCATGATTGTGATTAACCCACCGTGGAAACTGGAAAGCCAGATGAAAGAGATTCTGCCATTCCTGCAAGACGCGATCGCACCAGCAACTGGCCACTGGAAAGTGGACTGGATTGTGCCAGAGTAAGCACTTCAGTACCGATATCTTCAAGCGCAACGATATTCTCGTTGCGCTTTTTTATGCTCTCACCTTCTCCCTCCAGTCGTGCTTATTCTTCTTTTTGTGCCTCTCATCGCTATTTGTCATAAGTATTGTCGCTTTTTCCCATTTAGGAATTAGTCGAATTCGATTTATGATAGTGGGATAACGGTGGCATTGAGTTCGGACAAGGTCATCCCAATCTATCTATGTACCAGATAAAATTTATAAGCTCTTGGAGAAAGTAATGGCGACTCATTTTGACTATATCTGTATCGGTGGCGGCAGTGGCGGCATCGCATCTGCAAACCGTGCGGCGATGTACGGCGCGAAAGTTGCGCTAATCGAAGCTCAAGACCTTGGCGGTACCTGTGTCAACGTAGGTTGTGTACCGAAAAAAGTAATGTGGCATGGCGCGCAAATCGCAGAAGCAATGAACCTGTACGCAGAAGATTACGGTTTTGATGTCGACGTGAAAGGTTTCGACTGGAGCAAACTGGTTGAGAGCCGTCAGGCGTACATTGGTCGTATTCACCAATCTTACGATCGCGTTCTTGGCAACAATAAAGTAAACGTGATTAAAGGCTTTGCTAAGTTTGTTGACGAAAAAACTGTCGAAGTAAACGGTGAACACTACACAGCAGATCACATCCTGATCGCGGTTGGTGGTCGTCCTACTATTCCAAACATTCCAGGCGCTGAATACGGCATCGATTCAAACGGCTTCTTCGACCTAGCAGAGCAACCAAAACGCGTTGCGGTTGTGGGCGCAGGCTACATCGCAGTTGAAATTGCTGGCGTACTGCACGCGCTAGGTACAGAAACGCACCTGTTCGTACGTAAAGAGTCACCACTACGTAGCTTCGATCCAATGATCATCGATACGTTGGTTGAAGTGATGGACGCAGAAGGTCCAAAACTGCACACCCACTCTGTACCAAAAGAAGTGGTAAAAGAAGCCGATGGCAGCCTAACTCTGCACCTAGAAAACGGTGAAAGCCAAAACGTTGACCAATTGATTTGGGCAATCGGTCGTCACCCAGCGACAGACGCAATCAACCTAGCGTCAACCGGCGTGGCAACGAACGAAAAAGGCTACATCAAGGTAGACGAATACCAAGAAACTAACGTGAAAGGCATCTACTGTGTGGGTGACATCATGGAAGGCGGTATCGAACTAACACCAGTAGCAGTGAAAGCGGGTCGTCAACTTTCTGAGCGTCTTTTCAACAACAAACCAAACGCGAAGATGGACTACGATTTGGTACCAACTGTGGTATTTAGCCACCCACCAATCGGCACTATCGGTCTAACAACGCAAGAAGCAGAAGAGAAGTACGGCAAAGACAACATCAAAGTCTACACATCTGGCTTTACTGCGATGTACACCGCTGTTACTAAGCACCGTCAACCATGTAAGATGAAGCTTGTATGTGCGGGCGAAGAAGAAACGGTTGTTGGCCTACACGGCATCGGTTTCACGGTAGATGAAATGATCCAAGGCTTCGGCGTAGCAATGAAGATGGGCGCAACCAAAGCAGACTTCGACTCTGTTGTGGCTATCCACCCAACGGGCTCTGAAGAGTTCGTAACGATGCGTTAATTACGCGCTAATCGCATTGCTGATTTCAGCGAATCATTTGAAAAGGTCACCTTAGGGTGACCTTTTTTTGTTATCCCATGCTTAACTCGCATTTTCCAATAACGTGCGAATAAACTCGGCTTTAATAGCACTCTCCTGCTTACCATCATGAATCAGACACAAGTCTGCACGCAGTGACTCTTTCAGCTTGATAAAACGAATCCCATGCCAATGATGCTGAGAAAACGTCGACGGCACCAACGTCACGGTATTGCTGTTTGCCACATACGCCATCAAGGTGCTTGGCTCCACCACTTGTTTGCCAATATGGGGGGAAAAGCCTTCTTGCAGACAGGCATTGATGATGAAGTTTGCCGAGGCAGAATTCGCCAAACTCATAAACGCAAACTCACACGCCTTTAAATCTTGGAGCCGCAGCAAAGATTTGCTGACTAACTCATGTTGCTCCGACACCGCCACCACAAACACATCTTTGCCCAAAGACACCGACTGATACGGATAAATGTTGAGTGCATCGGCAAAACGTACAATGCCCACGTCGATTTTCTTCTCACTCAGATGCTTCTTTTGCGTCTCTGGGTTAAGGTCAAAAATGTCGGCGTGATAAGTGCTATGCTCAGCATGGAAGCGCTGTAACAAACGATCAAATCCGCCCCAAAATGCACTACTTACCACACCAACTCGCAAGATATTTCTCTGGTTCAAACCCACTTGCTGCACTTGATTGAGTGAGACATCCAAGGTCTGAAAAATCAGTTGGCATTTGGACTCCAACAATCGTCCGGCCTCCGTTAGCATGACGTTTCTTGAATCACGCTCAAACAGTTTGACGTTAAGCACCTCTTCCAACTCTTTGATGCGATTGCTCAACGGCGAATTGGTGATATTAAGGTTCTCGGCCGCCTTAGTGAAATGCTTGGTTTGTGCGACCTCGTAAAAGTAACGCAGCATCTTCAGCGTCACGCGCTCAAATGGTTCTGACTTCATGCATTGAGTCCTAGCGAATTTCATCATCCTCTTTTTAAGGATGATAGTAGCGAATAAAGCAAAGATAACCAGCGCAGAAAGTCACACAATGGAATCAACACACAACCAGAAGGTGACTAACATGAATCACGATCCAGTAATCGGCGCGCTACAAACCATTCGCGAACGCAAACCAAACTTCCAACCTAAAGCGGCGTTTATTTTAGGCTCAGGCTTAGGCGTATTGGCAGACGAGCTACAAGACAAAGTGGTCATTCCATACGAAGAGCTCGAAGGCTTTCCGGTTAGCACCGTGCAAGGCCACTCTGGTGAGTTGGTACTTGGCACCATGGGCGGCGTAGACGTAGTGTGCATGAAAGGTCGCGGTCACTACTACGAACACGGCTCAATGAAGGTCATGACAACACCCGTACGAACCTTTAAAAAGCTGGGCTGTGAGTTTCTGCTCGTCACCAACGCGGCAGGCTCACTTCGCCCTGAGCGTATTGATGTCGGCTCTCTGGTGGTATTTCATGACCACATCAACACCATGCCTGAATCGCCAATGATCGGTCCGAATGATGAAGAGTACGGCCCGAGGTTCTTCAGCCTCGCCAATGCGTACGACAAAGACCTGCGCGCAGAAGCGTTTGAAGTTGGCAAAGCCAATGGTATTCACCTCAATGAAGGCGTGTTTGTCTCTTACACAGGCCCCAACTTTGAGACCGCAGCCGAAATCCGCATGATGCAAATCATCGGTGGTGATGTGGTGGGTATGTCGGTCGTGCCAGAAGTGATTTCTGCGGCGCATTGCGGCTTACCCGTATTGGCAGTATGTGCGATCACCAACATGGCAGAAGGCTTGGGAGATGTAGAATTGTCTCACGCCCAAACATTGAAGTGCGCGAAGCTAGCCGAAGCAGATTTCATTCACTTTATTAAGCGCTTTATGAAGCATCACTTCTAAAGCCGTTTCATTCCAAAAAGCAAAAGGGTCATCAAGTAACTTGATGACCCTTTTTCGTATCACTTTTTCTAACGTTCGGGGTATTTCGGAGCCGTTTGTGCGTTTTACTTAACTGCGCGAACCAATTCAGCAATGCCTTCCCAATCGCCGTTGTCCATCATTGCGGTTGGCACCATCCAAGTACCGCCACAAGCTACAACCGATTTCAGCGCTAGGTAATCTTCCACGTTGGATGGGCTTACGCCACCTGTTGGCATGAATTCCACTGGGTAAACCGCCGTGAGCGCTTTCAGCATGTTTACGCCGCCTGATGGCTCAGCAGGGAAGAACTTCAACGTACGCAGACCCATTTCCATCGCTTGCTCAACCAAGCTTGGGTTGTTTACACCCGGTACGATAGTCACGCCACGTTGCTGACAGTATTTCACTGTGGTTGGGTTGAAGCCTGGGCTAACGATAAAGTCCACGCCCGCTTCGATGGCGATATCCACTTGTTCTGTGGTCAGAACGGTGCCCGCGCCAATCAACAGTTCTGGGTACGCTTCACGCATGATGCGAATCGACTCCGCCGCCGCTTCGGTGCGGAATGTCACTTCCGCACATGGTAAACCGTTTTCTACCAACACTTTTGCCAGTGGCAGAGCGTGTGCTACGTCGTTGATTGCGATAACTGGGACGATTTTGATTTCTCTTAATCGTTGTTCAAGTGTTGTCATGGGGAACCTCTAAAGAATAAAGCTTAATGTTGCGACGATAATAAACGCGATACCGCCAAGTAACGTTTCCATTACCGTCCAAGTTTTTAATGTGGTTTTCTCATCCATCTCAAGGAGACGAGATACCAACCAGAAACCAGAGTCATTGAAGTGAGACAGTACCGTTGCACCACCCGCAATCGCGATTACGATAAAGCAAAGGTCGAGTTCACTCAAACCTGTTGATGCTGCCACAACCGGCGCGATAAGAGCCGCCGTGGTGGTTAGCGCTACGGTTGCCGAGCCTTGAGCAACACGCAGACAGGTTGAAATCACAAACGCCGCCACAATCACAGGCATACCTGTGTCTGTAAGAACGTCAGCCAGTGCATCACCAATACCGCTTGAGCGCAGTACGCCGCCAAACATGCCACCTGCACCCGTTACTAGGATAACACCACAGATAGGAGCCAATGACTCACCACATAATTTTTCTAGTTTTGCCATGCCGTAGTCTTTGGCAAACACAGCCAGACAGACAATCAAAGTGATCAGCAACGCAACTGGTGTTTTACCTAGCATGCGTAGGAACTCAACCAGTGCCGTTTTGCCATCAATCACACCCGCAACCGCCAGTGTGTTCAATACCGTATCCAAACAGATTAGCAGGACTGGCAGCACAAGGATGGTCATAACCGTGCCAAATTTTGGTGCGTTGCGCTCATCCACCATCGCTTCGCCATTAAAGAAGGCTTTAGATAGTGGGATATCGAATTTTTTGCCCGCGTACAAACCAAATAGGTAAGCGCCAAGGTACCAAGTTGGAATAGCCACCAGAATACCCACCACCAATAACAGACCGATATTTGCGCCAAGGAATTCTGCCGCTGCAACCGGACCTGGATGTGGTGGAACAAACGCGTGCATAACCGCAAAAGCACCGGCTGCTGGCAACGCGTATTTAATTGGTGAGCCACCAAAACGAGCCGCCACACTTAGGATGATAGGCATCATCACTACAAGGCCAGCATCGAAGAAGATTGGGAAGCCAAACAGTAATGAAGCGACGCCCAAAGCAAATGGTGCGCGCTCTTTACCAAAGCGACCAATCAAAGTGTCTGCCAGCACTTTCGCACCGCCAGTCACTTCAAGAATTTTACCGATCATCGCACCAAGACCAACCAGCAATGCCACGGAAGCCAGAGTACCGCCGAACCCACCCATCATGGTCGATACGACTTTCTCTGAAGGAACGCCAGTGGCGATTGCCGTACCTAAACTCACCATAGTAAGGGAAGCAAAAGCATGGACTTTCAGTTTAATGATAAGAACGAGTAACGCTGCAATGGCAAGGCCTGCAATCGTCAGTAGGAACGTAGGATCTGGGGCTTGGGTTAATTGCTCCATAGGTTCACCTTTAAGAATTATTGTTTGTGTTATGGTTCACATTTATTTCAGTTACCGGTAACATGTTACCGATAACATGAATAAGATAAACCCATATTTTAAAGTGAATTCAAAAATTGAGATCACGCGCAAATTTGGTTATGAGGATAAGTTATGGCTGGTAGTAGTGTCATCGTTATGGGCGTTTGTGCTAGTGGTAAAAGCACAATTGGTGAGCATCTAGCGAAAAAGCTAGGGCGTAAATTCATTGATGGTGATGATCTTCATCCACGAGCGAACATTCAGAAAATGGCATCGGGCCAGCCTCTGAACGATGATGATCGCAAGCCATGGCTAGAACGCATTCGTGATGCGGCGTACAGCCTAGAAAGCAAAAACGAACACGGCATTATTGTCTGTTCAGCACTGAAAAAGATTTACCGCGATCAGATCCGCGAAGGCAACAACAACGTGACCTTCCTGTTCCTTGATGGCGATAGGGAGTTGATCCTTAATCGCATGCGTATGCGCAAAGGCCACTTCATGAAAGAAAACATGGTGAAGAGCCAATTCGAGACGCTAGAGCGCCCAGACAACGAGCCTCAAACTCTGATCGTCAGTATCGACGGAGACATCAGCGACGTGGTGGAACGCTCTGCCGCTGAGCTAATCAAAATGCAAGCGATCGAGGTGGCGTAATGACTCACTCTGTTGTTCTTGAGGTCACACAGCGTTTGACCGAGCGCAGCCGTGAAGCGCGCGCTGCGTTTCTTGCTCGCACCGAAGTGCAAGCCGAAGCGGGCAAAGGCCGCGTTGGTTTATCTTGTGGTAACTTAGCCCATGCAGTCGCCGCTTCTTGCTCTTCTGAAAAGAAAAATATTCTCGATTTTACTCATGCCAATGTCGCGCTGATCAGCGCCTACAACGACATGTTGAGCGCCCACCAGCCGTACCAAGACTACCCAGCACAAATCAAAAAAGTGCTGGCGGACTACGGCCATACAGCGCAAGTCGCAGGTTGTGTGCCAGCGATGTGCGATGGGGTGACTCAAGGTCAAGCCGGCATGGATATGTCACTGTTTTCGCGTGACTTAATTGCGCAATCAACGGCGTTGTCTTTGAGTCACAATGTCTTTGATGCCACATTACTGCTTGGCATCTGTGACAAAATCGCACCGGGGCAACTGATGGGCGCGCTGTCTTACGCACACCTACCAACGGCGTTTGTGCCAGCGGGTCTGATGGCAACAGGCATCAGCAACGAAGAGAAAGTCGACGTGCGCCAAAAATACGCAGCGGGAGAAGTCGGCAAAGACGCTCTGCTGGATATGGAGTGTCGCGCTTACCACTCTGCGGGTACGTGTACATTTTACGGCACCGCCAATACCAACCAGTTGGTGTTCGAAGCCATGGGCTTGATGCTGCCAGGTTCAGCATTCATTCATCCCCATACCCAACTGCGTAAAGCGTTAACCAATCACTCGGCTCTGAAAATCGCCTCAATGACGGCGGGTTCTGCACACTTCCGTCCGCTGGCCGAGGTGGTCACAGAAAAGAGCTTGGTCAACGGCATCATCGCTCTACTTGCATCTGGCGGCAGCACCAATCACACCATTCATATGATCGCCGTGGCGCGTGCTGCTGGCATCTTGCTCACCTGGCAAGACATCAGCGATCTGTCGGATGTGGTTCCTTTGTTAGCTCGCGTTTACCCGAACGGCCCAGCCGATATGAACGCGTTCCAAGACGCGGGGGGCGTGCCCGCGTTATTGCACCGCTTGAACCAATCCGAGCTTTTGCATCGCGATGTGAAACCCGTGTTTGGTGAATTTGAAGACCAAATGACGCTGCCGAGCCTTGTCGATGGCCAACTGACTTGGACGCCGTGCCAAGGCAGCCAAGACGGTGACGTGATCGCCAAACCAGACGCCACTTTCCAAAACACCGGCGGCACTCGCGTACTTCACGGTAACTTGGGCAAAGCCGTGGTGAAAGTGTCTGCGGTGAAAGAAGAGCAACGCGTGATTGTGGCACCAGCGACCGTATTCCAATGCCAACACGAAGTGGAGGCCGCGTACAAACGTGGCGAGCTGAACAAAGACTGCATCGTTGTGGTCACACACAACGGCCCAGCGGCAAATGGCATGCCTGAACTGCACAAGCTGATGCCAATTTTAGGGAACGTGCAAAAAGCGGGCTTTAAAGTCGCGCTAGTGACGGACGGTCGTTTATCTGGTGCATCCGGTAAAATTCCGTCTGCGATTCACGTTTCTCCAGAAGCCATTCGTGGTGGCGCGATTGGTTTAGTGCGCAACGGTGATTTGATTCGCCTTGATTGCCAAACGGGCGAACTGAACAACTTAAGCGATACCACTGGTCGCGAGTTGATTCATTTCGATACCGAATTGACCCAACAAACTTGGGGACGAGGCTTGTTTAGCGTGATCCGCCAAAACGTATCGAGTGCAGAAGAAGGCGCAAGCTTTATTGTTTAAGGCGAGAAGAAAGACCTCGTCATTCCGACGAGCCTAGGCGAGATCAGGAATCTAATATCAACGTGCTGTGAAGCCAGAGAAAACCCCTCTGCTACAGCACTTTTTGTTGGTAGATTCTGAATCACGACCGTCCCTCGCAGTTCAGAATGACGAGCGTTGGGATTGGCCTCGGTTCTTTCTAAAAAACGAATGAATCTGTCATTCCGACGAGCCTAAGCGAGATCAGGAATCTACTCTCAACGTGCTGTGAAGCCAGAGAAAATCCCCTCTGCCACTGCACTTTTTGTTGGTAGATTCTGAATCACGCTCGTCCCTCGCTGTTCAGAATGACGAGCTTTGGGATTGGCCACCGCTATTTCTAAAAACGAATGAATCCGTCATTCCGACGAGCCTAGGCGAGATCAGGAATCTAATATCGACATGCTATGACGTCAGAGAAAACTCCTCTGCCACTGCACTTTTTGTTGGTAGATTCTGAATCACGCCGTCCCTCGCAGTTCAGAATGACGAGCTTTGGGATTGGCCACCGCTATTTCTAAAAACGAATGAATCCGTCATTCCGACGAGCCTAGG